>WGDC01000021.1 GCA_015493475.1 Deltaproteobacteria bacterium | reverse complement strand
AGGTGCATCTTTATTCAGATGGGAAAACCGATGTCATCATATACAGGGTTGGCCGCCTTGGCAGGTTTCACTCAATGCTCATAAAACTAAGGCCAGGAGTCTATACGCTTCTGGGGAGAAGGCCCGGTTTCAGGGACGAAAGGGCAGTGCTTAAAGTATCTCCCTTTGAAGCAAACACCACCCTTACACTTAGTTGCAGGCAAAGGATTTAAGAATAGACAATAAAATGGGAAGATATATCGAGATAGTCTCAGAGAACGAGCCTGATACGCCAAGGCCCATGCCCCTTCCCCTTTTAATAGGAGGCGGGGAAGGCTGTGCCATAACCATTCCAGGTGCGGAAAAGGCAATTTGCCTCCTTGGCGAGGAAAAAGGCCACCTTTTCATCCAACCCCTTTTGGAAGATGAGCCTGTTTTTCTTAACAATGAACGGATAAAGGCTTCAACCTGGGTGAAATCAGGAGACCTGTTAAGGATTGGAGGATATCTTGTTCTCTTTTCCATATCCCAGGACCTTGTAACCGTTACCATAAAAAGGGCCCTGCCCACAAACAGCAAGTATGCGGGAAGTTACGCACAGGAGCATACAGAGACGGCCATCTCCTCCAAAGAAGGGCAAAGGGTCCTTCCGCGGGTTGAGACTGCTACCACGGAAAAGTCCACACAGCCGTGGGTCAAGGCTGGCTTAATCCTGGGACTCTTGCTTCTTGTCCTTGCGTCTTTCTTCGTTTTTTTTTCAAAGGGCTTTGAGGTGAGGATTACGCCAACACCTGATAGCATGGAAATAAACGGGACCTTCCCTGTGGTTGGTTTTGGCCCTGGGTTTCTTGGAATGGCTGGACACTACCGCCTTTTTGCAAAAAAGAAAGGCTACCATGATCTTCAAGGCGAGATAGATCTTTCAGGCAGAAAACGTATCTTTTCATTTGAAATGACGCCCCTTCCCGCAGTGGTGGACTTCCTTTCAAGGCCAGGTGGGGCTTCAATCAGGTTGGATGAAAAGGACCTTGGCCTTACGCCCATAGAGAATGTGGAGGTGGCCCCTGGAAACCATACCCTCTTGGTAACTCTCAAGGGCTACAGGGATATCTCAAGGCATCTAGATATAAAAGGGCCCGGTGGGCACCAAAGGTTTGAGTTTGATCTTGTGCCGGTAACAGGCCTTGTAACTATAAATAGTGAGCCCCAGGGGGCAAAAATCAAGGTGGATGACAGGGAGACAGGCATGAAAACGCCTGCAACCGTCACCATCTTAGAGGGAAGACACATCCTGAGCCTGAATCTTTCCGGCTACAGTGAAAAGAGGCTCGAGGTTAACGTTACTGCAGGAAAGGAAAAGACCCTCAAGACAGTTAAGCTTCAAAAAGGCCCCGGGGTGCTGGTCGTAAACTCCACACCAACAAGGGCCCTCGTCTCTGTTGATGGAAAGTTTAAGGGCCACAGTCCCCTTAATTTGAAACTTTCTCCAAGGAAAGAGCACGTTATTTTGGTGAGCTCAGAGGGCTACCGTGACTCAATAAGAAAAATAAGGCTTAAGCCTGGAGAGGAAAAGAGGCTTTCCTTCAGGCTCACCCCAAGGTTTGCCTCACTTTTCATAACAAGTGATCCGGAAGACCTGGAGCTTTTCATTGACGGAAAGAAACAGGCAAAAAACGCAGGCAAGTTCACACTCCCTGCCACTTCTCACAAAATAATGGCAAGGGCAAAGGGCTACAGGTCAAAGACCTTCAACATTAAACTCATTCCGAAAACCCAAAAGGCCCTTGATATAAGGCTAAAGAGAAAGGAACAGGAAAAGGCTGTCACTTCCTCTGAAGCAAGGGCGCACCCAGCCGGTTTCATCCTTGTTCGCCCCCATCCCTTTGTCATGGGCTCTCCAAGGCGTGAACAGGGAAGACGCACAAACGAGGTGCAGAAAAGGGTGGTGCTTGAGCGTCCCTTTTTCATGGCAAAAAGACCTGTCACTAACAGGCAGTTTCGCATGTTCAGCCCGAACCACTCATCTGGAAGCTTTGGGGGAGAAAGCCTGAACGGGGATGAACAGCCCGTTGTGAATGTAACGTGGGATCAGGCGGCAAGGTATTGCAACTGGCTGTCAAAAAAGGAGGGGCTTCCTCCCTTTTACATGGAGAAAGCTGGAAAGATGGTGCCGAGAAAACCTGCAAACCACGGCTACAGGCTTCCAACAGAGGCGGAATGGGCCTTTGTGGCAAGGGTCATGAACCAGGAAAAAAGGGCACGCTATCCCTGGCCTGGCTCCTTTCCGCCAAGGCTAAAAAGCGGCAACTATGCAGACGAATCTGCCAGTGGAATCCTTCCCGTTGTAATAAGGGGTTACGATGACTCCTTTCCTGTCACGTCCCCAGTGGCAAGCTTTGCTTCAAACCCAGCCGGTGTCTTTGATATGGGAGGTAACGTTGCCGAATGGTGCAACGACTTCTACTCTCCCCTTGGCCCCCCAACGGGAAAGGACCCCCTTGGCCCAGGCGTAGGCACCCACCACGTGGTTCGAGGCTCAAGCTGGAGGGATGCCTCAATTACAAGGCTAAGGCTAAGTTTCAGGGGATACGAGAAAAAGGGAAAAGATTACATTGGATTCAGGGTGTGCAGGTACTGGTGAAGGAAAACCGGAGCAAAATAGGTAACAGACCATGAAAACAAGAATTATCCTCTTTCTTTTCGGCATCGTTTTGCTGGTGCTTTCCCTGTCTCAAGCAGTCTATTCGGGCCCTGTAAAGCAAAGGAGCCGGCAAGCAACGAAAACCGAGGAAACAAAAAAAGGCCATGAGAGAAAAAGCCACAAGCACAAGGCCTACACTCCCACTGAACGCATAAGGGCAGACCAGGCCGTGGCCTTTCCCGTAGATATCTGACAAGTACGTTAGGAGATTTTAAATGAAGGCGAACAACCCCACGGGAGAGCTCTTGTTTCAGGTCTTCTCCCTTCTTTTGATTTTCATAATAGTTCATGCAACCTTTGTTACTGTCATAAGGCCCAGGGCCTATGCCTTTATTGAGCGCCAGCAGGCCCTTAAAGGGGCAAAGGAGGGAAAGGCCGCGCCACAAAACTTCTACGTGGTGCTAAAGGACTACGAACAGGAGGCGTGCATCATCCTCATGCTCTGGGCCCTTGCCATCATGTCGTGGAAGGCCTTTTACGTCATGAGACAGCAGCAGCTTCTGTCCAGGGACCTGCTCAAGCTCCCACCAGACCTACCCATAGGCGCAGAAGATACGGGACAACTTCATAAACGGCTCATGGAGACGGCTGGAAAACATGCGCATCTTCTGCTTCCCCGGGCAATGAGGGCAGCAATACAGCGCTTTCATGCAACAAGAAACGTTCAGGATGCCGCAACGGCTGTCCGGCAGGTATGCGACTCGGAGGCGGAACGCCAGGAGGCAGAGCTTTCCATAATCCGCTACATTGCCTGGGCCATCCCGTCTGTTGGCTTCATCGGGACGGTAAGGGGCATAGGGGCAGCCCTTTCAGAGGCTAACAAGGCAGTACTTGGGGACATTACAGGTGTGACCCAAAACCTTGGAGTGGCCTTTAATTCCACCTTCATAGCCCTGGTTCTTTCAATAGTCCTCATGTTCTTCATCCACCAGCTTCAGCTCATGCAGGAGCGCCTTGTCCTTGATACGGAGGAGTACTGCGACATGCACCTCATCTCAAGGATGAGATCCCCGCAAAACAGGATTTAAAAAGTTTTCTCATGGGCCCAACGAGGAAGAAAAAAGAAGGCCCTTCTGCCTTTAACCTTTCTTTTCTAGACATCATGTTCTGCGGATTCGGGGCCGTGGTTCTCCTGGTTCTCATTGTTAACAGCCAGATGGTCATAGGGCGCGGAGAGGAATACAAGGACCTTTCGGAAAGGCTAAGCTCGCTCAAAAAGGAGGTGGAATCAGAAAGAGAACTTCTTGCAAAAAGGCTCAACTCCCTGAAAAAAGCCAAAAGGGAGATAAAGAGACTTCAGGGCAGATCCCGTATTGTGATAAATGAAATCAAGAAGACCGAGCAGGAGACGGCAAGGTTTCTAAATGTATCCCTTTCAAAGGTCCAGGACATAAGAAGGCTTGAGAGCGAGCTAAAAAGGCTTGACAGGGAACACAAAAGGCTCCTTGCCCAGGAAAAACTTGACCAGGAAAGGGGAATACAGGCCCTTAGAATTACAGGCCAGGGCCACAGGCAGTATCTTACTGGACTCAGGCTTGGCGGAAAACGCGTACTGATCCTTGTTGACTGCTCCGCATCCATGCTCAATAGAAAAATTGTCCAGATCATAAGGCTCAAAAACATGCCAAAGGGAGAGAGAATTGGTGCGGGAAAATGGAGACAGGTGGTTCGCACCCTGAGGTGGCTCCTTGCAAACCTTCCCATTGAGTCAAGGGTCCGCGTGGCCCTGTTTAATAAAGATGCGCACCTGGTGGCAGATGCACAAAAAAGATGGGTACCAGTCAAGGATACCAGGGCCCTTGAAGAAATGGCGCATGAGGTGGCCTCATGGGTTCCAGATGGGGGAACAAGCCTCTTAAGGGCCTTTAGGCTTTCGTCAAGTATAAGTCCCAGGCCTGACAACATCATCCTTTTGACAGACGGCCTTCCTACCCTTGGTACACACGCGCGCTCAAAGGGCAAGGTTTCTGCCCAGGAAAGGGAAAGACTCTTTCATGAGGCAGTGGCGCACCTTCCAAGTGGGGTGCCTGTAAACACCATCCTTTTTCCCCTTGAGGGCGATCCAACGGCCCCTGCCCTCTTCTGGAAACTTGCAGTAAAGACCCAGGGCTCCTTTCTTACCCCATGTATTGACTGGCCATGAGAAGAAAAAGAAAAAGGGCCATAGAGGTCTTCAGCCTCTCATTCCTGGACGTCATCTCTTGCGGCTTCGGAGCAATCGTTCTTCTCCTTGTGATCTCCCAGTTTTCAGAGCCAAGGGTACGGTACGAAATGAGCGTCAATCTTAAGGCAAGGATCGAGGCCCTTTTAAAAGAAAAGGTGAAGATAGGTGAAGAGCTTTCTCACATAGACCCTGAGCTTAAATCCAAGCAGGAGCAGCTTTCCAGACTAAGAACCAGGGTCGCAGCCCTTGAGGCCGAACTTCATAGGGTAAGGGCAAGATTCAAGGCGGCAAAGACAGATGATGTTGCAAAAAAAATTGTTGCAAAAAGCCTGATGGAGGCAAGACAGAGGCTTACCGAGGAGATGAAAAGGCTTCAGATTTCCCGTCCAGTCCGCTTTAATCCCAGGGCTGCAATTGGTGGCATCCCTGTTGACAGCCAATACATCATCTTTGTCATAGACACCTCAGGCTCCATGCTGCGCTTTGCCTGGCCGATAGTTAGGCGCAAGATGAAGGAGATACTGAGTGTCTATCCAAGGGTAAAGGGCATACAGGTAATGAACGACATGGGCCAGTACATGTTTTCCCAGTACCAGGGCCGCTGGATCCCGGACACCCTTGGAAGGAGGAGGGTAATCTTGGAGAGGCTTTCCTCCTGGACACCATTTTCAAACTCAAGCCCTGTGGAGGGCATTACCAGGGCCATAAGGGACTTTTACGCCCCGGACAAGAACATCTCCATTTATGTGCTTGGAGATGACTTTTCCCGTGGCTCCATCCAGAAAGTGCTTGATACGGTAAACAGGCTGAACAGGCCCACAAGGGGGAGAAGGCGCAGGATGAGGATCCATGCCATAGGCTTTCCCGTTCTTATTAAGGAGGCGCCAACCTCACCCAACATCCCAAGGTTTGCAACACTCATGAGACGCCTTGCCGAGGACAATGGCGGAAGCTTCGTCGGCCTTTCCGGACTTAAATAGACATAAAGAAAAAAAGACAGTCTATGAAATTCCTCCAACCCAGAGTGCCGCCCCAAGTACCCAAGCCTTCTCCCCCCTTGCCAGGCGGGAATGAGAAGCTTTACCAGGGAGTTGACCACAGAGGCGGTTATAATGCCAAAGGCGGAGACCACCTGGGCAAGCTGGCCCTGCCTTGAAAGCTCTGCAAGGGCACCGGTCAGGAAAAGGCCCCTTTTGTGGCCAAAGACCTTTATGGCAGCATAGCCCACAAAGGAAATGGCAGAGATCATCACAGCCATGAGCCACGTCTTATAAGGGTTAAAGAGATGGTACGGCTCCATCATCCTGTCTGGAAGTATGGGAAGGACAAGAAAGGTAATTGCAAGAAGAACCGCCGCATTGATGTCTTCTGAGGTTATCCTGGCCTCAACCTTTCTGAGCTTTGGCTTGATCTCAAGCAGAACAATTATGAGAACACCGATGAAAACCGCGTATTTTTCCAAATGAAGGCTTACAAGAAGACCGAGAAGAAAGGTCGCAATGGCAGAAAAGCGGGTGGTGGAACCGTAGTCAAGCCCTTCTTGCCCTTCAGTGATGGAGCGGCTCACCTTAAGGGGGAAGGCCAACATGACATCCATGAAAAATGACCGTTCCCTTTGACTCGGTCAGAAGTTAATATTAGTTAAGAAACAGAAAGACGGTGACGCGTCATAACAGGAACAGGTAGGAATAGCCACACGGTTGCCGGAGGTGGCGCCTTTGGCAAGGCATCCTCCGTCAACATACCAGTTTTGCTGTTGGCCTTCACTGCGCTGCTTCACTGGCACATGGCTTCTGAAGCGGGAGTGTGCCCAAATCACACAGAAGGAAGAGACAATGAAATACTCGAAGGGACAGATCGAAAGGGTCTTCGTCGTGAGGCTTGAAGACGGTGATGTGGTGCACCGGTGCCTTGAAGATCTTGCCATGAAAGAAAACATCAAGGCGGCTGCAGTTATCGCGGTTGGCGGGGCCGATAGTGGCAGCAGGATAGTAGTAGGTCCTCAAAGAGGACGGGGAGAACGGCCAGTGCTGCCTAACAAGGCAACCCTTTCGGGGGTACACGAGGTTGCGGGTACAGGCACTATCTTCCCGGACCAGGACGGAAACCCCATGGTCCACATGCACTTTGCTTGCGGGCGAGGTACGGAAACAGTTACAGGATGCATCAGGGAAGGAGTACAGACCTGGCACATTCTTGAAATCGTGGTTTTTGAAATTTGCGGCATGGAAGCAGTCAGAAAAACGGATAAAAGGCTTGGATTCAAACTTCTTGAACTTATAGGAGATTAATGATTTGAAGATCATAAAAAACGGAGAACCTTCCGGAATTGCGGTGGTACTCTTTACCCTGTTTTTGTCAGTAGCCCTGTTGGAAGGCGGTACGGCCTGGGCCGGGCCCCAAAAACCGTGTGACTTAGTCATCAGGAAACTGCAAAAAAGATATAATTCGACCAAGGACATAAAGGCGGATTTTGTACAGGAAACCCGTGTTCCAGGGGACCAGCAACCCATAACCGCCTCCGGCGCTGTTTATTTCAAAAGGCCTCACCTGATGCGCTGGGACTATGTGACGCCTGAAAAGGAACTAATTGTCACAAGCGGAACCAAGGTCTATGTCTATGAGCCAGAAGCCAACCAGGTTAGCGTCCTTTCGAGAAAACAGTTTCTGTCCTCGAGGTTAAGCAGGGCCTTTTTCTTTGGAAAGGGTGACATCGAACGAGACTTCAGAGTGATTGGCTGCCTGATTACCCGTGAAGGATGGGTGCTAAAGCTTGAACCGAGGGAACCTGTTCCCCAAATCAGGAGACTCAGGCTCACCTTAGACAGGGAGAACTTCCTGATAAAAAAGACGGAGATAGAGGACCAAATGGGAAGCAAGACGGTCATCCTTTTCAAAAAAATTAAGGTAAATACGGGTGTTGACCCAAAACTATTCCAGTTCGTGCCCCCGGAGGGCGTCGAGATCTTCAATGCGAGATAGGGGTGAAAAAATGAAAGGCGCACAGGAACTAACCAAGAAGATAAGGGGGCTTGCCAGGGAGAAAAACGCCATAATACTAGCCCACAACTACCAGATTCCAGAGGTCCAGGACCTTGCAGACCTCACGGGAGATTCCCTGGCACTTAGCATACAGGCCTCCAAGACAGACGCAGAGATCATCGTATTCTGTGGAGTGCACTTCATGGCAGAGGCCGCAAGCATAGTCTGCCCTGACAAGAAGGTGATAATCCCAGTAAAGGATGCCGGGTGCGTTATGGCTGACATGCTCACTGCAGAGCAGCTCAGGCAGTTCAAGGGCCGCCACCCCGGTGTGCCCGTTGTGACTTACGTAAACTCAACTGCAGAGGTAAAGGCGGAAAGCGGCATCTGCTGCACCTCGGCAAATGCCATACAGGTGGTCAAGTGGACAAAGAGTCCTGAGGTCATCATGACTCCGGACAGGAACCTTGCCGCTTGGGTTCGCCGCCACACGGATCAGACGGTTTATTCATGGGACGGCTACTGCCCCATCCACGACGAGCTCACGGTGGAGGCAGTAAAAAGGGCCATGGCTGAGCACCCAGATGCCGTCCTTATGGCGCACCCGGAATGCCCTGAAAGCGTGCTTGAGCTTGCCCACGTTGTAAGAAGCACAAGTGGAATGCTTAAATACGCTAGGGAATCAGACCACAGGGAGTACATAGTGGCCACTGAAACCGGGCTCCTTCATCCACTTAAAAAGCAGAACCCTGGGAAAAAATTCTACCCCGCCTCTCAAGACATGGTGTGCAAGGACATGAAAAAGACGGGCCTTAAAGAGATACTCTCCGCCCTTGAAAGGGAGGAGCCTGTTGTAAAGGTGACAGAAGAGATAAGGGTCAAGGCCTACAAGGCGGTTGAAAGGATGATGGAGGTACCAAGGGATTAAAAAAGGGGCCATGAAATGTACCATTAACCCCTTTCCCTCGTTTTATCCCGGTCGGAAATTTCCGTTTACAGCTCCACGGGTATCACCCGTGATACGCCATCCTGCTGGGACAGCTTTTCAAGCACCTCACCCGAGGCCTTCTCGTCCGTGGTCAGGAGGATCACGTTCCTGTGATGGCCCGGGTCCTGGCCCACCTGCATCCTAGCAATGTTTATGCCTGCCTCTCCCAGGGTAAGCCCTATTCTTCCAATAACACCCGGCCTGTCCTCATTATAGATGAGGAGCATGTGGCCCTCTGGTACGGCCTCAAGGGTAAAATTGTTTATACGTACAAGCCTCGGCTCTGTCTTACCAAATATGGTTCCTGATAGAACCTCTTCACCGTTACTCGTTATTACCTTGAGCTCAAGAAGGTTATTGAAGTTTTCACAGGTCTCGCTCTTTGACTCTACTACCTTTATGCCCCTTTCCTTTGCTATTACTGGGGCATTTACGAAGTTTACATCCTCCCTGAGGACTGGGGCAAGGAGGTTCTTCAGTATGGTTACGGTCACGGGGGCCGTGTCTATGTCTGATAGATCTCCCTGGTAGGAAATCTCAACCCCCTTAAGTGCCCCATCAAGCACCTGTGCGACGAAGGTCCCGCACTTTTCTGCAAGGTCAAGCACAGGCCCTAGGACCCTCAGCGCCTCTCCGCTAACAGAGGGAACATTTACGGCGTTTCTCACCTCTCCTTTTATCAGGTAGTCTGCTATCTGGCGGGCCACTGCCACTGCCACGTTTTCCTGGGCCTCTCTCGTAGAAGCGCCGAGATGAGGAGTGCAAATAAAATTGTCGAGGTGCAGGAGCGGATTTTCAAGGGTTGTAGGCTCGCTCTCAAATACATCCAGGGCCGCTGAACCGAGCTGACCGGATGTGAGAGCCTCGTAGAGATCGGCCTCATTTACAATACCACCCCTTGCACAGTTCAACACCCTCGCACCCTTTTTCATCTTGTCGAAAAGCTCCTTGTTAAGCATGCCCGTGGTCTCCTCAGTAAGGGGGGTGTGGACAGATACGTAATCCGCCCTTGGAAGAAGGGCGTCAAGGTCCACAAGCTCGATTCCAAGCTTCTCTGCCATCTCCGGATTCATGTACGGGTCATACGCCAGAACCGTCATCTTGAGCCCCTTGGCAAGCTGGGCAACTATGGCTCCAATGCGTCCACTTCCGATTATGCCTAGGGTCTTTCCCGCCACCTCCTGGCCCATGAACTTTTTCTTCTCCCACTTACCCTGCTTCATGGACATAGTGGCCTGGGGAATGTTCCGAGACATTGCAAGCATCATGGCTATTGTATGCTCTGCGGCAGAATTGGTATTACCGCCAGGAGTGTTCATTACAACCACACCCTTCTTGTTGCATGCCTCTATATCCACATTGTCAAGGCCCGTGCCTGCCCTTCCTACCACCTTGAGCCTTTCTGCATGTTCAAGTAGTTCCGGGGTGACCTTGGTGGCGCTCCTGATTACAAGCGCGTCTACACCCTTTATGGCCTCGTTCAACTCCTCTGGGGACAGCCCCAATTTCTCCTCCACCTCCAGTCCCGCCTCACGAAGTATGTCGATTCCTTCCTGGGCTATTGGATTAGAAATAAGTACCTTCATGATATCGATTCCCTTTCTGAGATTTTAGTTGTTTGCAAAATATTCCTGGCAGGCAGCCACTCCTGAGCCAAGGGAGATCTTGTGGCCAAGCTCGTTGAGTGCCCTTTCAACTGCCGCAACGGCAATGATCATGTCCCATTCACACAGGTATCCGTAGTGAGATATTCTGAATATCTTGCCCTTGAGCTGAGCCTGGCCTCCGGCAATGGTGATACCGTAATCCTCCCGCAATATCTTTACCACGTCCTGACCGTTTACGCCTTCGGGCGCGCAAATGACTGTGATCGCCTCGGAAGGGACCTTTGGAAACTGGACTAGCCCCATGGCCTCTACTGCGGCCTTTACCGCACCAGAAAGACGCCTGTGATGGGCAAAAAGGTTTTCGAGACCCATTTTCCGAAACTGTTTTAGCACCTCGGATAGCCCTATTATCAACGAGACCGCCGGTGTATATGCCGTGGTTTCCCTTGCAAGGGCCTTCCTCTCCTTGAGGAAGTTGAAGTAGTATCTGGGGGCCTTGGCCTTTTCCGCCATCTTCCAGGCCTTCTCGCTCACACTCACCACTGCAAGGCCCGGAGGCAGGGAAAGAGACTTCTGGGAGCCGGTTACCACAACGTCAAGGTTCCACTCATCCACATTCATATCATAGACACCGAGGCCACTGATGGCGTCCACAACAAACACCGTGTCTGGCTTTTCGGCAATCATCCGGCCAAGTTCTTCAACAGGATGCTTCACGCCTGTGGATGTCTCGTGGGCCTGTACGAATACGGCCTTTGCATCCGGATGCGCATCAAGGGCTTTCCCTACTTCCGCAGGGTCCACCGCTTGCCCCCACTCCACGTTGACGTCAACGGTTTCAACACCGTAGGCCTGGCATAGCTCGCTCCACCGTTCTCCAAACTTCCCTGCGACTATACATATTGCCTTGTCCCCAGGGGAAAGCAGGTTGGCGACACTTGCCTCCATACCTCCAGTGCCTGAAGAGGCAAAAAGAAGGCAATCGTTGTTGGTCTGGTAAAGATACTTAAGGTCTTTCCTGACCTCTGTAAGAATCCTGGAAAACTGTGGTGACCTGTGATGGATAAGCGGCTCCGACATTACAGACATTACATGGGGGTCAACCGCCACCGGACCTGGTGCCATGAGATATCTCTTTTTCATGTATCCTCCTGTTCTTTAAAGGCTGATTTATGAAATTACGATCAGCCTCAAAAAATGCATTTCTTTTAATTAAAAATGAATAGATTTTCACCTTAACAGGCAACTTGTCAAGACTCAATAGAGTCAAGGCTTCCGAAGCCGCCCCCTCCTGGTGTCCTTATCTCAAGGCCTTCACCACCATCCATCTCAAGAACACACTTTCCTGGAAGCTCAAGGGGTTTGGAAGAGCCCTTTTTAAAAAGAAGGTTCCTTCCCCTTTTCCCGTCTTCACCACCCTGAAGGCCGTAGGGAGCAAAACGGTGTCTTTCAGTCAGAAGTGAGACAGTGCACGGCTCAAGAAACCTGCACCTCCTGACTATGCCGTCTCCGCCCCTGTGAAGGCCCTTTCCACCAGAACCGTCCCTCAGCCCGTATGTCTCGATCATCATGGGGTAGGTCTGTTCAAGGGCCTCAACTGGCGTATTGAGCGTGTTTGTCATGTGGACCTGCACCCCTGACATGCCGTCTCCGCGAACGCTTGCCCCCATGCCTCCCCCAATGGTTTCGTAGTAGGTGAAGGATGTGGACGACATAGGGGCCGAGCCAATGGCAATATTGTTCATGGTTCCGCAGCCTGCCGCGGGTATCCTTTCAGGTATCGCCTTTGAAAGGGCCCCGAATACTGCATCCACTATGCGTTGGGACGTCTCCACGTTTCCTGCAGCAACGGGAGCAGGAGGAAGGGGGTTCAAGAGGCAGCCCTCGGGGGCCTTTATGCGCACGGGTTCAAGGGAGCCTGCATTTACTGGGTAACCCTCCCCCACTAGGCAGAAAAAGCAGTAGTAAACCGCAGAACGGGTAACACTCATGGTTGCGTTTATGCAGCTTTTCGCCTGTGGTGCCGTGCCTGAAAAATCCACCACTGCTTTTTGGCCTTCCACCTTGAGGCTTACCCTTATGGGCACAGGGGTGTCATGCACGCCGTCATCATCCATGAAGTCCTCAAATTCGTAAATGCCGTCTGGTATCTCGCTTATGGCCGAATGCATGAACCTTCTGCCATAGTCCAGAAGGTGCGGAAGGATCTCCATGAACCGATTCTGGCCAAAACGGCCCAGGGTCTCCCTGATCCTCTGCTCGCCCCTGTAGAGGCAGGCTATCTGTGCCCTAATGTCCCCTGCCCTTTCCCGCGGGTTCCTCATCTGGTCAATGAGCTCGTGGAGATAATCTTCCAGTATCTCGCCACGGACACTCAGGTAAGAAGGGGCTATGAGCACCCCTTCCTCATCAAGGGATCTGGAAAGTCCCATGGAGCCTGGGATCTTTGCGCCAACATCGGCGTGGTGAGCCCTTGCTGCAATAAAAAAGAGGAGTTCCTTTCCCTTTTCATCAAAGACCCCGGAAACCAGGGTAATATCTGGAAGGTGCGTGCCACCCTTAAAGGGATCATTGGTTATGATTATGTCCCCTGGGGCAAGATCAAACTCGTCCATAGCCATCCTTATAACATCTGGCATGGCCCCAAGGTGTACCGGGATGTGGGCGGCCTGGACAAGAAGGCGCGCCTCGGCATCAAATATGGAGCATGAAAAATCGCGCCTTTCCTTAATGTTTGATGAAAAGGCCGAGCGCTGAAGCACTATGCCCATTTCCTCTGAGATGGCCCCAAGGTGTCTGTTGACAATCTGGATGTCGATGGGAGTTACCACTTTGGCCTTTCTGGCTCCTTTCTTGTGAAATTGAAGCTTTCGGGACTTCATTTAAAGCAAACCCAGCGTAATTGACAAGGTGTCACGGGATGTTTAGGATAAAAATTCCTCTCCATGAAAGCGCACGGGCGATTAGCTCAGTTGGATAGAGCGTTGGCCTCCGGAGCCAAAGGTCGTGGGTTCGAATCCCGCATCGCCCGCCAGAATTTTCAATGATCCCACAGGAGCTCGTAAAGGCCTGAAAATCTCGTTGTTGGCCTTTTTACACATTTTTCTATGGCATCGATGGTGCCATAAATTACTATCTCCTTCGCACTTTCGTATTACACATTAGCGCAACAGGGTGCCCACGTATATTCCTGGAAAAAATTGGACCTCAACGTTTTCTGTGGATTTGATATATCCCTGCCCTGCATACGGCAAGATGTGCAAGACCAAGTGATTTGCAGGAGTAAACCACCATGGACAAAATAGGTGTTTTTTACTTTTTTGAACTTTTCTTGTCTGTCAGTACACATATGGGTAAATAACACGCAGAGTATGCTCTTTGAGAAACGGAAAGGAATCTGACATGGATGAAATGGTGAAAGCTGTGGCTGTAGAGGCGAAGGAGAGAAAACTTAAAAGTTTCTGTCTTTTTCTCGTTCTTATTTTGTTTCTCCCGGCCATGGCCCGGGCGGTGATGCTTGACCGGTCAGGCGTCAAGGTGGAATCTCTCATTACAGACACCAGCGTGGAATGCGTCGGACATACCTTTACGCGAGGCTCATCCACCCGGACCTATCTTTTCGAGTTTCACGGCACCTACAAGGAATTCTGGGACGGAAAACTGGGCAAGACTTTTCCCGTTAACGCCAAGGAAAAAGTGACCTGGAACGGAAAGTCACACCGGTTGTCCGTACATGCGGAAGAAAAAGGATTTTATTTTGATACCGTATATCAATGCGATATGGACCCTCTTCTATCCGTGGACGCGCCACAATGCACACAGACTTCCCATAAAACCAACTGGAAAGGGGATTGGAGCGTGGCATGGGGAGGTGACAACAGGACGGAGATCGAGCAACTTCGTGACAGCATTTCCTCTGGGCGCCGTTTCGCCATGACAATAGAAGCCCTTGCCAAATCCATGAAGGTAGAGGTGTCCAGCAGCAAGGTCAAAAGCCCTCCGGGCAATGTCCTGCTGACGGTTCACACCGACCCCACTGTGCTGCCTCCCAAGGGATGGCCCGTAACGTTTTGGATTGAGAAAGAATACGGCGGCGTGAGGTTTAATGATCTCTATGGGAAAGAGGTGGATAACCATCACCATGCCACCCTGCTTAGGGGGAGCACATTTTATCTCCTTCGAAACCTGCAGGCCGGTCAATATACCTTCTGGAGTATAATGAATACGACCCTGACCGGGAATCGAATAGCATCCAAAAACCAAATCATATTCAAGGTAGTCAATGATCTATACACTCCGGTCATCCTTACCCCCAAAAAGGGCGCTAAGCTCGGGAAAAAGAGTGAGATTACCGTCAGGGTTGCTGGTGAATCTTCTCTCTCTGATATCGAGGATGCAGGACTCGAGGTTCAATACAGCAAATTCGCAAAGCAGTATCCGTATAAGAAACTCCGGGTGATAAAGTCAGGGAAGCACCCCTTTTGGCCGGGGGGCGTCTGGAAATGCTCGTGCCCGATCGGCAATAAGCTTGGCGTTCCCCTCGAGGGGGATTTCCGCATCCGGGCACGCATATATTACCAAGACAAGCCCATGGGGGGCTGGAGTGAGTGGCGGCACTTTCACGTGGGGAAAGAGGTTGTAGCGATTATCGAACGGCCCTTCAAAATTATCTCCCCCGCCGAAGGCCAAACCTACAGCAACGAGATCCCGGTGAACATCTCCCTGCCGGGCTTCGTGGGAGAGAATCCACGCCTGACCCTGACCTGGACATGGACCCCCGCCACGAGAAAGGCATCTAACGGCCTGGATATCCATGGATTTCCCCATAAACTCATGAAGAAAACCGTGTCCGTCACCTCCGGCAAGATGGCACTTCTGACTTACCATGGATCTATGAAGGTGAAAAGTCTGTACGATAGGATCAAAAAGGTCATGGGGAGTTCGGCCGGCGGGGGATCCTTCAGTTTACGGGCAGACCTGAAATTCTCCGACTTGCCGCTCAGGTCCCGTTACGTGACATTTTATGCTGGGATGCTGAGCACGCCCGTGAAAAAGGATGAGGAGAAGAAAAAGGACCTCTCCTATCACATGAATATCATGCCGCAGTTCATTTCCATGAATTTTTTTTATCGACCAGGGAAGGATATCAGGGTGCGGCTGCGGAACGCGCCCCGAAACAGGGTCAAATTCGAAGTGCGCTATCGATCCCCCAAGGGCAAAAGCTTTGCACTGCTGCCCCGGATTCCACACCACTTTACCACAGTTGGAGACACAACTGTCTTGCACCTAAAATTCAAAGAACCAGGACGGTACCAGATCCGGTTTAAATACGGGGACAGGGCACGCTGGTGTGCCTGGCGTAATTTTACTGTTGTTGGAACGAGTCTTAAGGCCACCAACGAAAAAAAGAATCCTATCCGAATCCAGCCGAAGATACATCTTTCACCTCCTAAAATCGTGGCCCCCATAAAACGCCAGACCTTT
>WGDC01000020.1 GCA_015493475.1 Deltaproteobacteria bacterium | reverse complement strand
TTAAGGATGGCGAGGTGGATGAGCAGGGCCTCAGGAACTTAGTTGAATGGCAGGTAAAATCAGGTACCCACTGCATAGTGCCCTGCGGCACCACGGGTGAGTCTGCAACCCTTTCCCATGAGGAACACATGAGGGTGGTTGAGATCACCATTGACCAGGTAAGGGGGAGGGTGCCTGTAATTGCCGGAACCGGATCAAATTCCACGGATGAGACAATTATGCTCACGAAGCATGCCAAAAAGGCCGGAGCAGATGCAGCCCTGGTGATCACGCCCTACTACAACAAGCCCAGCCAGGAGGGACTTTATCAGCATTTCATGGCAGTTGCCAAGGAGTGCAAGTTCCCCATGATACTCTACAATGTGCCTGGAAGGACCAGCGTGAACATGCTGCCCCAGACCGTTGCAAGGTGTGCCAAAAACAGGTACGTCATCGGTATAAAGGAGGCAACAGGGAGCCTGAAGCAGGTTTCAGACGTCATAAGGTTCTGCCCCAGGAACTTCATAGTGCTTTCGGGTGACGATTTTACTGCCTTTCCTACACTGGCCATCGGTGGAAAAGGTGTCATATCGGTCTGCTCAAATGTCATGCCAAAGGAAATGGCCAACATGATGAACTACTTCTTTAAGGGCGACATAGACAAGGCAAGGAGGCTTCACTACAAGCTGTTTCCTCTTTTTGAGGCCCTTTTCTTTGAAACAAATCCGGTGCCGGCAAAGACCGCGCTTTTTGAGATGGGAAGGATAGACTCGGACGAGGTAAGGCTTCCACTTGCACCCATGAGCGACGCCAACAGGGAGCGCCTCATGGAGGTGCTAAAGTCCATGAAGCTTGTGAAGTAGGCCTATTCAGAGAAGCAAACAAATGCAAATTCCAAGACGAAAACAGGGGTAAGAACATGGTTCGTGCAATAGTGGCAGGAGCACGCGGCAGGATGGGAGGCCGCATCATCACAATGATCACCCAGACAGAGGGCATTGAGTTAAGCGCCGCATTTGAAAGGCCAGACAGCCCGGCAGTTGGCAAAGATGCGGGAGTCGTGGCAGGAGTCGGAGAGCTTGGCGTACGGATAGAAGACAGCCTTGACAAGGTCATTGACAAGGGGGACGTGATAATAGACTTCACCTTTCACGAGGCAAGCGTTCAGCATGCAAAAAAGGCAGCAGAAAAGGGCAGGGCCATGGTGATTGGAACCACTGGCTTTACCAACCAGGAGTACGAGGCCCTAGATGAATACTCAAAGGCCTTTCCCCTTGTCCTTGCCCCGAACATGAGTGTCGGGGTCAACCTTCTTTACAAGCTCCTTGAAACCGCTGCCACGGTCCTTGGGGACGATTACGACGTGGAGATAGTCGAGGCCCACCACAGGATGAAAAAGGACGCCCCAAGCGGCACAGCCCTTCAGCTTGGAAGGGTGGTCGCAAAGGCCCTTGGACGCGATTTTGACGAGGTAGCAGTATTTGAAAGGCACGGACTCATAGGCGAGCGCTCAAGGAAAGAGATAGGTATTCAGACCATAAGGGCCGGCGACATAGTGGGTGAGCACACCGTCCTTTTTGGCGGCATAGGCGAAAGGATAGAGATAACCCACAAGGCCTCAAGCAGGGATACCTTTGCAAAGGGTGCCGTCAGGGCTGCCCTTTGGGTGGTTGGTAAGCCTGCTGGCAGATACTCCATGCAAGATGTCCTAGGCCTTTCATGAAGATTGTACGCTTTATTCCGCCAGGAAAGGATGGGGCCCTTTACGGGGTTGTAAAAAAAGACAGGATAACCACAATTGTCTCAACCCCCTTTGAAGGCATGATAGTTGAGACCAGCGAGGAATACGACTCCGAGGCGTGCACCCTCCTTTCCCCCTGCACCCCTACAAAGGTGGTGGCAGTGGGCCTAAACTACAAGGATCATGCAAGGGAGCTTGGAATGAAGCTGCCAGACGAGCCCCTCATATTCCTTAAACCCCCTTCTTCCGTAATAAGCCCCATGCAGGAAATTCTTTGCCCGGCCTCAAGCAGCCAGGTGGAGTACGAGGCAGAGCTTGGAGTTGTCATTGGAAGGCGCGCAAAGGATGTCATCAGGGAGAAGGCCCTTGATTTTGTTCTTGGCTACACCTGTCTTAATGACGTAACTGCAAGAGACCTTCAGAAAAAGGACGTGCAGTTTACCAGGTCAAAGTCCTTTGATACCTTCTGCCCCCTTGGCCCCTGGATTGAGACGGACCTTGACCCTTTTGGCGTCAGTGTCATGTCCTTTGTTAACGGGGAGAAAAGGCAGGACTCCAACACCAGCCAGCTTGTCCATCCAGTTGACAGGCTTATTGAGTTCATCTCTTCCATAATGACCCTTGAGCCTGGGGATGTCATAGCAACCGGAACCCCTTACGGGGTCGGAAGGATTGTCCCCGGGGATGAGGTAGCGGTAGAGGTAGAGGGTATTGGCCGACTTGTTAATCCAGTAGCATGAATCAACCTGAAAGGAATTGCCATGAATCTTGATTTTGCAGCAAGGATAAAAAATCTGCCTCCATATCTCTTTGTAGAACTTGACAGGAAGAAACAGGAGGCCCTTTCAAAGGGCGTTGACGTGATAGATCTTGGAATAGGGGACCCAGATCTTCCCTCCCCGGACTTTGTGGTTGAACGTATGGTAGAGGCGGTTAGAAAGCCGTCAAACCACAGATACCCCTCCTCTGAGGGAAGCCTTGCATTCAGGACTTCAGCTGCCAACTGGTGCAAGAAGAGGTTCGGGCTGGAGCTTGACCCAAAGGCCCAGGTCTGCTGCGTCATCGGGTCCAAGGAGGCCATAGCCCACTTTCCCCTTGCATTCGTGGAAGAAGAAACCGTGGTCCTTGTGCCCACCCCTGGCTACCCTGTCTATCATATTGGCACACTATTCTGCTGCGGAGACACCTTTTACATGCCCCTTCTTGAGGAAAACAACTTTCTGCCAGA
>WGDC01000019.1 GCA_015493475.1 Deltaproteobacteria bacterium | reverse complement strand
TATTTGGGTGGTTCCTTTTCTTTTAGATGAACACGATAACATTATTTTAAAGACTGCTTTTCCAAGCCGGAAATTACAAAAGATATATGGAGAAAGCCATGAATCATGAGATAAAATTAGATGAATATGAAGAGAAGATCGAGAATGAAATTCTTAATTTTGTCTCCTTATCAGCAGGAGAAAGGTCAAAAATAGAAAATGTAATAGATAAAGAAAATGAAAAAAAGAGTATTAGTCTTCGTTTGAGAAAATATGATTTGGAAAAACTGAAAGAACGTGCTCAGAAAGAGGGGATACCGTATCAAACTTTACTATCAAGTTTAGTGCATAAATTTATTACAGATCAACTAATAGATAAAAGATATATATTGAAAGGCATTCAATTATTAAAGGAAGTAAATATGGGCTAACAATTCATGCACTTGCCGATATTCTGTTGCGCTTCATAGCGACTGGTAAATTCTTCCTGATGAGGCTCAAGCCCCTTTTTCCTTCAAAAATATATCCAGGGCCTTTAGGGCCCTTTCTGCATAGGCCCTGCCGCGCTCCCTTTTGGGCATCTTCTTTTTAAGTCTTGGAAAGAGCCCAAAGTTTACGTTCATGGGCTGGAAGGTCTCAGGCTTTGCCTCGGTAAGATGGGTAATCAGGGCACCAAGTGCCGTCTCGGCTGGTGGCCTAAGTGTTTGTCTTCCTGAAAGTCTCCTTGCTGCATTCATCCCTGCAAGAAGTCCCATGGCAGTTGATTCAACGTAGCCCTCCACTCCGCTTATCTGCCCTGCCAGGAAGCAGCCTTTTTGCGCCTTGAGGGAAAGATCAGGGTCAAGGACCCTTGGGGCACAGACAAAGGTGTTCCTGTGGATACTTCCAAGGCGCACGAATTCTGCCTTTCCAAGGCCAGGGATCATCCTGAAGACGCGTTTTTGCTCATTCCACTTAAGCTTTGTCTGAAAGCCTACCATGTTGAACATGGTCTCCTGGCGATTTTCCGCCCGAAGCTGCACCACTGCCCACGGCTGCTCACCGGTTCTTGGATACACAAGGCCAACGGGCTTCATTGGCCCAAAACGCAAGGTGTCTAGGCCCCTTTCGGCCATTATCTCAACTGGAAGACAGCCTTCAAAGTACCTTGGAGACTCAAAGTCCTTCAGAGGCACCTTCTCGGCTGAAAGGAGCTCTGAGACAAAGTGCTCGTACTGCTCCCTGTTCATTGGGCAGTTGAGGTAGTCTCCCTGGCCAACAGGGCCATAGCGCGACTGCCTGAAAACAACCTTTGTGTCAATGGAATCAGCGTCAACTATGGGCGCAATTGCATCGTAGAAGGAGAGAAAGTCCCCACCAACCAGTTTTCTTAAAGATGATATTATGGCCTCTGAACTCAAGGGGCCTGTTGCAACAATCACCACCTGATCAGAGGGTATTTCACTTGCCTCTTCTCGAATGACCGTGATAAGGGGGTGTTCTTCTATTCGCTTGGTGATAAATGAGGAAAAAAGCTCCCTGTCAACGGCGTGGGCCTTTCCTGCAGGGACCTTGGTTGCATCAGCCGCCTCCATGATGAGTGAGCCGCAGCGTCTTAGCTCCTGCTTTAAAAGCCCTATGGCAGATGTCACCTGAGCCGATCTCAAGCTGTTACTGCAAACAAGCTCGGCAAGCCCAGGGCTCTTATGGGCAGGGGAAAACTTCTTGGGCTTCATCTCAAAGAGACGCACCCTCACCCCTTCTTTTGCCGCCTGCCAAGCTGCCTCACACCCGGCAAGCCCTGCCCCTATTATCAAAAGTTCCCTTTCCATTTTATGGCCTTTAAAATACTCATCAGGCTGCTGACCTGTCCTGTCTTACTGCCTCGTCGAGATATCCAGCCTCCTTGAGCCTTTCAATCACCTCCTGGGGTTCAAGGTCGTACCAGTTTTGATACGCCTCTGCAACAGCAAAGTAGGGGCCTCCCCTGATATTGGGGCAGAATATCTCGTCTGCCTCGCTTAAAAGCCTTTCCATGGCCGTGTCAGAGCCGGTGGGCGGGCAACCACCACCTTTTTTGCCCCTGCTCCCCTTATGCCCCTTACGGCCGCAAGGGTGGTAAAGCCAGAGGCAAGGCCGTCATCTGCAACTATCACCGTCTTTCCAGCAAGGTCAGGTATGGGCCTGCCCTGCCTGAAAAGCTCATTTCTGCGGGCAAGCTCTCTTCTCACCCTTTCTATCTGGCCCTCCACCTGCATGGGGTTTATGCCGAGCCTGTCTATAAGATCCTGGTTTAGAAAGAGCCCGCCTGCAAAGCTTAAGGCGCCCATGCCTGCCTCTGGGTTTCCCGGGATCTGAACCTTTCTAACTATGAAAAGATCCATGGGAAGGTTAAGACGCTTTGAAATGGCAACGGCTATGGGCACACCTCCTGAGGGAATGCCCATTACCAGCGTCTCGGGACTTTCCTTGTAGTAGGGCTCAAGCATCCTTGCAAGCAAAAGCCCCGCCTCATCCCGATCCTTGAAGACAAAGGTCTTGTTCCTCAGTGCTGGTATCTCAAATATCCTGGCCCTTTTCATTTTGATCTCTCCCTGTTTTATTCCTTGGTAAGTGCTTTATTAAAAGATAAGTTTCATTTGAAACCATTAAAGGCCCTTGGACACAATCTCCATTATTACAAGGAGGAATCAGTTAATTGCTCGTTGCACTGACAGGATGTCTTGGTTGCGGAAAGTCCACGGTGTTAAAGATTTTCAGGGAACTTGGGGTACGCACAATAAGTGCGGACGAGATAGTGCACGAACTTCTTGAATCAAGAGGGGTAAAGGAAGAGATACGAAGGCTCTTCGGGCCTGATGTCTTTTTAAAAGAAGGCAAGGTTGACAGAAAAAGGCTTGCTCAAAGAATATTTTCCAACGAGAGAGAGAGGGAAAAACTCGAAATGCTCTTGCACCCTCTTGTTTTTAAAAGGATAAAGAAAGAATACGAAAAAGAGTCAGGAAGGCTCATGGTTGCAGAAATCCCCCTTCTTTTTGAGACAAACACCCAAGACCGCTTCTCAAAGGTAATAACGGTCTACGCCCCCATGGAGGTAGCAATAAGGCGCCTAAACAAGCGCGGCATGACCCGAGAGGACATTGAAGCAAGGCTTAAAAGCCAGATGCCCATAGAGACAAAGCTTGAAATGTCCGATTTTGTAATTGATAATTCCAGGGGACTTAAGGATACGAAAAAACAGGTGCAACAGGTGCTTGAGAAACTTCAAAAAAGCGAAACCAAAGCATGAAACCTGGAAACATTTTTGAAGAAAAGGTCCAGGAGATATTGGGCCTTATTTTCAATTCCCAACTTAAAGACAGCCCTGTGCTTTACTGGCTTGCCATTTCCGCCATAATCCTTGTCTCCTGCCTTGTAAGCTACCTTGTGGTACGCTATCTGATCATTCGCCTAATTCATGCGGCACTAAAGCGTACCAGGAACAAGTGGGACGATGTCCTCATAAAAAGGAAGGTCTTTGTGCCCCTTGCCCTCCTTGTTCCCGCCATAGTCTTTAACTACCTTGGAAGGTCCATTCCCGGCTTTCCAGACCTTCTTCTAAGGCTCGTCTACCCCTTTGTCCTCATTGATATGGCCTTTATCTTTGACCGGAGTCTTTCTGCCGCCCTTGAGATATACGACATGTACCCCATGTCCCACAGGTGGCCCATCAAGGGATACGTCCAGATCGTAAAGCTCTTTCTCTACCTTGCAGTCACAATAATCATTGTCTGCTACCTACTTGGCCAGTCACCTTGGGCCCTTCTAAGCGGCCTTGGGGCCATGACTGCCCTTCTGCTCCTTATCTTTAAGGACACCATCCTCTCATTTGTTGCGGGAATACAGATAGTCGCCAACGACCTCATCAGGGTTGGGGACTGGATAGAGGTCCCGCAGTTCAATGCAGACGGAGACGTAATAGAGATCGCCCTATATACCGTAAAGGTCCAAAACTGGGACAAGACCATCACGGTAATCCCCACTTACAAGCTCATATCCGGAAGCTTCAAGAACTGGCGGGGCATGAGGCTTGCCAGGGCAAGGAGGATAAAGCGGGCCATTCTCATCGACCAGACAAGCGTAAGGTTTTGCGACAGCGAGATGATAGAAAGGTTCAAGAAGATTCAAATCCTTCGTAAGTACGTGGAGCAGAAGGAAGAAGAGCTTAGAAGGTACAACCAGGAGCACAACATAGACGAAAACGTGCTGGTTAACGGAAGGCGCATGACTAACCTTGGAACCTTCAGGGCATACCTTACCAGATACTTAAAGAACAACCCGAAACTCAGAAAGGACATGACCCTCATGGTAAGGCAGCTTGCCCCAACGCCCGAGGGCATCCCCCTTGAAATCTACGCCTTTTCAAGCGATATAAACTGGGTGAACTACGAATCCATCCAGGCAGACATCTTTGACCACGTGCTTGCATGTGTGCCCGAATTCCATTTAAGGATATTTCAGCGCCCTTCCGGCCACGACATCAAAGACCTCGCCCCAACTATCGGCTGATCAGCGGCCGTTCCTGGCCCAGGGGCTTTATTGGCCCCTTTCCTGCTGCTGCCGGACTATCCCATCCAGGGCCTTTTCAATTAAAGAGCTCACCTCATCCAAAGATCTTGCGCCGTCAATCCTTACAAGAAGCCCTTTCTTCTCGTAGTAGTCAATTAGAGGGGCCGTCTCCTTTGTGTAAACCTCAAGCCTTTTTCGGATGGTCTCCGGCTCGTCATCGCCTCTTCTCACAAGGTGAACGCCGCACCTGTCACACGTCTCGTTGTTCCTTGGCGGGCTTGTAATCATGTTATAGACTGCACC
>WGDC01000018.1 GCA_015493475.1 Deltaproteobacteria bacterium | reverse complement strand
GCGCAGGGAAAAAGCGGCAACGGGGCGCCCTTTTCTTTGGTTCTTTCTTTTGGGCGAGCAAAAGAAAAGAACTAAAAACTCTTGAGGAGGTTAAAACTTACTCCTGACGTTCCCTGGCCCCAGTCAAGCCTCTCGCCACATCCCTTTCATCAAGAACCGCACGGACCTTTTCTCTAAGGGCCTTTATTGAAAAGGGCTTTTGGAGAAAATTATTTTCTCCTTCAAGATGAACAGTTTCAGGGGCATTTCCAGACATGTAGAGCACCTTAAGTGATGGATAATCCTTCTTAAGGCGTTTGTACATCTCAATGCCGTTGAGGCCCGGCATTATGACATCTGTAAGGAGCAAATCTGGTGGCTCACCCAGAGACTCAAGAGTCTCCACCACCTCATTGTAGCCGATTGCCTTAATAACTGTGTATCCGTCCCTATTGAGGGTGTGGTCTACAAAATCCCTTACGGAAGACTCGTCCTCAACAAGCAGTATGGTCTCACCACCTTTAGTGGACCTACCAAAGGAGGAACGTGAACCTCCAGGCTTGACGTCTCCTGAAAAAACCGGCAGGAAAATCTGGAAAGATGCTCCCTCACCTGGCCTGCTCTCAACCCGCATGTTTCCGCCGTGCTGCTGGACAATGCCATAGGCCAGTGCCAGCCCAAGGCCAGTGCCTTTCTCCATGGATTTTGTAGTAAAAAAAGGCTCAAATATCTGCTGAAGGGTTTTGCTGTCCATTCCCACGCCCGTATCCCTTACTGTCAAAACCGCGTAGCTTCCATGGTGAAGAAAGGAGCCAAACCCATCCACTGTTTTTTTCAGTTCTTTTACACCAACTATTATCTCCAGCCTTCCACCCTCTGGCATGGCGTCCTGGGCATTTATCGCAAGGTTAAGAAGCACCTGGTCAAGCTGGCGCACGTCACATTCCACGACAACAGGCTTGCTGGAACTATTTACCACAACCTCTATGTCATCCCTGAGTGTATGAACAAGAAATTTCCTGAACTTTAAAACGTACTCATTTAGCTCCACATGGGCCTTTTCAAGCTCCTGCTTCCTTCCAAAGACAAGAAGCTGACGGACAATGTCCCTGGCCTTCTCTCCAGCCTCCTTTATAGGAAAGACATATCGGCTTAGCCTTTCGTCGTCACCAACCATTTCAAGAAGAAGCTCACTGTAGCCAAGTATTGGAACAAGGAGGTTATTGAAATCGTGGGCAACACCGCCTGCAAGACGCCCAATGGATTCTAGCCTCTGGGCCTGCTGAAGCTGGCTTCTAAGCCTCTCTTTCTCTTCCTCCTCCTTCTTCCTGTCGCTTATGTCCTGAACAAGTCCCTCAACGTAGACGGGATTCCCAGCCTCATCCACGTACTCCTTGGCAGAAATGGACGCCCAGAAAATTTTCCCGTCCCTTCTTGAAAAACGCACCTCCTTTTCTTTTATCTCACCTGTCAATGCAAGCTCGGCTCCGCACTGTTTCATGCGCTCCATGTCCACACAGAACCTGGAAATCTTTACACCAATAAGTTTCTCCTTGCTCTCAAAACCCAATATGCGGGCAAGGGCTTTGTTGACCATTATGAATTGGCCGCCTGGACCGGGCGTCCTCCTGTAAAGACCAACAGAGATGCCCTCCACCAGCTCCTCATATTGCCTTTGAGTGGCTGCGAGCCTCTTTTCCATATTCCGTCTTTTTATGACATTGCGATAGATTTCGGCAATCATCCTGGCAAGACAGATGTGGTCTTCATTCCAGTTGATCTCCCTTCTTACTGCATCAAAGCCTACAAAGCCCAGACATCTTGCATGGTCCATTAGTGGAACAGTGATGAGGGATTTTACCCCTTGCATTTCAAGGACCTTCTTGAGATTTCGTTGGGAGAGATCCTTCACGGACGGAATCCGGATGATCTCTCCGGCAAAGTGGTGACCAATCCATGTTGGATAGGAACTCAACGGGATGTTATGAAGCCTGTCCTTAAATGGCTTGATGCCCTCGCCACACCATTCGTAGGTATTAGTCATGGTGCCCTTTTCGAGGTCGTATTCGAAAAGATATGCCCTGTCCATCCCCAGGTATGTTCCCGCCATGCCAAGTGTCTTCTGGATATGCTCATCAATACTGTCGGCAGGAATGTTGATAAACTGGGTGGCCAGTTTCAGAATCAGGTCTTTAAGTTGAGGCATATTCTCAAGTAAGACGGACTTTCTTTAATATTGAATTCAATTACAGTAACAGGACAATTACATCTTCCTATTGGCCCATACTCATCTGTTATCCCCGTCAAGCAGGTTACCAAGAGCGCCAAGCACGGAGCCTTCACCTGTGCTCTTGCCCCCTGCGCTTGGGGCATTCCTGAGAATACGATCTGCAAGCCTTGAAAACGGCAGGCTTTGGAGAAAAACCATGCCATAACCGCTCAAGGTTGCAAGGAAGAGGCCTTCACCACCAAAGAACATGGATTTCAGGTTCCCTGCTCTCTCAATTGAATAGTCGATCCCACCCGTAAAGGCCACCAGGCATCCTGTATCAACCCTGAGTGTCTCGCCACTGAGCTCCTTTTGCACCACTGCACCCCCAGCATGAATAAAGGCCATGCCGTCTCCTTCAAGGCGCTCCAAGATAAACCCTTCACCTCCGAAAAGCCCTGTTCCAAACCTCTTTGTAAAGGCGATGTCAATTCTTGTACCAAGGGCCGCACACAAAAAGGCGTCCTTCTGGCAAAAAATCACATTGTCTACTGTGGAAAGATCCACAGGGACTATATGGCCGGGATATGGCCCGGCAAAGGCAACGTGTCTCTTACCCTTGGAGACGTTGGTGAAGTGGGTCATAAAAATGGATTCCCCTGCAAGGCCCCTTTTGGCCGCACTAAAGACCTTTCCGAGAAACCCCTCCGCTGCCTCTGAGCCGTCACCCATCCTTGTCTCAAAGGAGATGCCATCCTCCATCCAGTTCATGGCCCCCGCCTCTGCAACCACCGTCTCACCCGGGTCAAGCTCAACCTCTACCACTTGGAGATCATTCCCCATTATCTCAAAGTCCACTTCATGACATTTCATAACCTGCTCCTTACCAATTTTCGCTCTAGCTTTGCTCGGATAAGTTTCCCTTTTACTTTTTATCGTCTTTAAGCGCGCATGATAAAAAAACTGTTCAGACAAAGTAAACCTGATGTTGAACAGATATTGTACCATCTAATAGTGGTGCCGGCTTCTTTTCATGAAACACCCAAGGTAACGTAAGCCCTAGAGGAAAATTTCACTGAAATCCATAGGCTCTGCTGGCAATTTGGTTTTGTGTGTAACAACGACTATTGGTTGTATAATCGAATTATTAATGACTAATAGAAGCGTTAGTCCAAACCTTTGTAGCCTTTTTATTATATTGAGATTCCTTTTTACTACAGGTGAATTTTTTAAAGTTGTAACCTATCTCTCATCCCATAACGTCCTGGTTCTGTTTTGAGCTTATATAGACACCTTATTACGCTTAGATTAAAAGAATTTTTAACTGGCATAATCTATGCATAATCTATTTCGACCGGCCGGTCAAAACTACCACAGAAGGAGGTTTTCAAATGACCAAGAAGATGATACCGGCAATCTTTTTCGCACTTTCACTGATCATGTTCTCATCACAGGTGCAGGCCTGGAGGGGAACCAATGCTGCACATGCGACCACCACCCGCCACAACATGCATCATGGCGAGATCATGTCAACCAATGCGACTATGATGCACCATATCAAAAGGGCTAACTTCAGATTCGGAATGGGCCCTCAGCATTACCCGCCCTTCGATGTGGATATTTCCAATGATCTATTCGTAAATCCCAGGAAATATGAAGAGTTTACTCATGGTATGCCCTTTGTGGACGAAAACGGCGATGGTGTTTGCGACATAGTCCAGGATACTGACATGTTCCGCAATCTCGGAGTAGGCCCCTGTATTGATGAAAACGAGGACAGCATCTGCGACTGTTTTGAGACAAGGGAGGCCTATATGAGAATGGGCATGAAAAACTTCGTGGATGTTGATGGAGACGGCATCTGTGACAACTACGAGATGGACCCCCTGTCCAATGGGACAAGCAACTGATAACGCCAACCCAACCAGGTTTCACACCACTCCATTATAACAACCCCTTGACAGGCATCTCCGCCCCCCTTGCAGAGATGCCTACTTCCTCTCTTTCCTCTTTTCTCGCACTTTCAAATAGTTAGCGCCTGGCTTACCAGGTAAACTCCTTTGAAAGGCGCATGGTGAACATGGCCCTGTTGTCAAGGTACTCATAATCGGTTTCACTGGCGTCCCTGTCCCAGTGCGACAGGGAGATACCTGCGTCAAGCCATCTGGTCAGATGCCAGTAAACCTCCATGGACACATCCCAGGTCCTTTCCTTTATCTTTTCATCCCAGCCTCCTGCATAGGGAAAGGTGTCGTCCCGGTATGATGACTCTAAGCTCAGCTCGATCCTGTTGGTTAAGGCATAATCCAGATCAAAACCAACGACATAACAGCTTGAAAAGCCCAGGTCCTCACCATCAAAATAGACCTCGTCGTATCCCTTGCTGGCCTCTATTTTCAGGGAATACCTGTTCGTATCCTGATGAAACCGAACCTGGTAGCTTATGCCGTCATAGTTATCCAGGCCACTGCCATGAAGGCGCGTCTGAAAGTAATATCCCAATCCAACCGTTAATCCTGCTGTTTCGCTGAAGGCATGGGTAACCCCGGCAGTGAAATCATAAATGTCATAGTCAGGGGTTGTGCCTGAAAAATTCATGGAAGATACAGCGCTTCTTACGTTTACAGTGGTATCGAGACCAGGACGGTAAAACAGGGTGAGAGCCCCTCTTGGTTCACTGAAGTCGTCTGAGTAATCAAAAAGCCCGATATTTGCGCCTCCCTCTATACCAACGCCATACTGGGGTCTCACCCAGTAACGAAAATCAACATACGGGAAATGATTTACCGTATCTGCAACAAGAGAAGATCTATTCTTGAAAAACATACTCCTGTACCCCGCTTCCATGCTGCCCTTGTCTCGAAAGGACCTGTGAAGCCGCACAACGCCCTCGTTGTAATCGTATTTCAGGTTCTCATAGCTGATGGCGCCTATGGACCTGCTAATCTGCACTGGGTCCTTTGAATGTATGAAACTGTCCTCCACGGACAGCTCCCACTTGCCCGGCAGGTCGACTGATCCGTCGAGATCCAGAAAGTGGTTCAGGGAGTTGCGTGCTGACTCATGATAATAAAACACCTGTTGAAGCTCATAATCAACGTCGAGGCCCCACGTTTCTGCTGAAATGGAGGTATCTAACCCAGGTGCCAAACGTGTTACAAAATCTGATATGGCGTCCCTGCTTGCAAAATAGATGTTGTCGTCGTAGTACCCATCCGTAGTAATACGTGGGGCCGCCGTAACGGATATCTCAGCAAGTAGCCGTCCTGTTGAAAGAAATGTCATAAGGCAAACCCCAAAAATAACTAGACCGATTTTTCTCATCCTCATATCACATGCCTCCCCCTTTCCGATTAATAGTGACAAAAGAGAAAAAAATTCCCTTTTTCACACCTTATAGCATCATAAAGATACATTATTATAGTTCTCGTTTTTTGCACATGAGATGCCTTGTTGAAAACCAAATGGGATTAAGCCAGAAGCCGCTGGATGCAGGCATGCCTCTTAACAATAGCAGGCCACTGTCCTGCACCCGATGACTAAGATGGTAGTAAAAGGGATACTTTGTGTATAAAAAAAACTACACTTGGCTGGCCTTCCTTGATAAAACCTGCGTAAGGGGAAGCCCATGCAATAAAGAGGAATGAGGCTTTAATGCGATAAAAATATACATAGAAGGCGCTACGCGGAGATGAAATGCCTATGCCTGAAATGGGATAAGGTCTTTGGAATAGGGCTTGCTGTTGCCTGTTCAGGGGAAAAATTGCAAAAATGTTCGGGAATCGGCAGTGGCTAAGTTTCTTTTGACAAACAAATTATGGATTGTCCTTATGTTAGGGAGTGCAGGAGCCCTGCTCGCACTCTTCCTCTCGGTCTGCCCAGTCACTGACTCCTACATAAAAGGACTAGATTACGTATTTTCTGATTCCTGGACAAGGCTTGCACCATCATGGGACCAAGCCCCCATCATCATCGTGGCAATTGATGACAACTCAATAGATCACGTGGGCCCCTGGCCCTGGAAAAGGAGCACATACGGCAGGCTTATTGATGTCCTTGCCAACTCTGGGGCAAGGCTTGTGGGCATAGACCTTCTGCTTGACAGGCAGCGCCCTTCAGACCCTATCCTTGCCAAGGCAATGAAATGGGTGCCAACGGCCCTGCCTGTATATACGCCTGAAACAGGGGGCAGAAGCCGTGAAAGATACGGGCTCAAGGTAGAATCCATCCGCCTGCCATCATATCTTCTTTCAAAGGCTGCAGCCGCCTTGGGACATGCAACCCTCGTTTACGATAGCGACGGGATCATAAGAAGGATCCCGGCCTTCATCTACGATTCACATGCCTCCTTTGCCTCACTGGGTATCGAACTTGCCGCACTCTGGAATAGACTCAAACCCAATGACCTTGTGCTTAGTCAGGGGTGCATTCGGCTCGGCACTCTTAACATCCCCCTGGACAGCCACGGCTTTTTCCTTATCAGATACCTTGGCCCTCCCGGGTCCTTTCCGCGGGTTTCCGCCTGGGACGTTTTACAAGGCAGGGTGCCCCCTGAGATATTTTCCGGCAAGATGGCCCTGGTGGGTGTCACTGCAACCGGCATCTCCGACAGGTGGACCACCCCCTTTGCAAGAAAAGGCGGAATGGCTGGTGTAGAGGTCATGGCGAATGTTACGAGCACGTTGATAGGGAGGGAAATCCCCCGTGAACTTCCAGCCAGTGCTACCTTGCTTTTGACCATTGTGCTTGGCCTGTTGGGGGGTATCTTGAGCCAGATAATCCCACTAAAATGGGCGTTGGCCCTTGTATTTGCCAGCACCCCCTTTCTCTGGCTGATAGGTGCGGCGTGCATGAAATTCTTATTGGCCGTTATCCCGATGACCCCCATGGCAATCACCTGGAATACTTCCATAATAATGGGTATGGCCGCCAGGGCCTATGGCTACAGGGCCGAGCTCAAACTACAGAGGGATCGTATCAAGAAGATAACTCAGATGAAAGATACATCTTCAATGGAGGATCTGTGCTCAATTGTTGCCGAAACCGCCGGGGCCCAATGTGTAATTGGAATCTTTAAGGGACTTGAGGGAGAACGCCGGGTCCATTATGCCGGAAAACCAGGCCTCATTCCCATTGAAGATATTGAGATGCTGGCAGAAGAAAACGACCTGGAAAGCGCGGCAAAAGAGTGGGTCAGGACAAGGGAAGGCAGATGGCACATTATTCCCGTTGACTTGGGCCCTGACCGGATAGGCCTGTACCTACTCCTTTCACCTGTTGACAAGGACATTCCAAGAGACAGGCTCGAACAGGCCAGGGACGTGGCCCGTGGCTCTGCACTCATACTGGAGCACAGGATGCTTCTTGAGAAGATTCAGAGAGAGTGCATGGGAACACTCGATATCTTACTGGATACCCTTAGCAGAAAGGCCCCCGGGCTTCTTGAACATTCCCGCCAGATTGCTGAAATCGCAAGGAAAATCGCTCTTCGCATGGGACTTGAAGAAGACAAGGTGAAACTTATTTACAAGGCTGGCCTGCTGCACGATATCGGCCTTGCAGGCGTTCCGGACACTGTACTTATGAAACAAGATGCCCTGAGCCCGGAGGAGCGGATATGGATCGAAAGCCATCCGGTCACAGGGGCGGAGATGGTGTCAAAGGCACCGCAGCTTGCTGCTTGTGCCCCGCTGATACGCCAGCATCATGAACGTTACGACGGAAAGGGTTATCCAGACGGCCTTGCTCAGGAAGAAATAAGTCTTGGGGGCAGGATTCTCGCTGTGGCCGAGGCCTTTGTCTCTATCATGGAGAAAAAGATTCAGGCAAACCCTGACGCAGAAATCGAGGATTTAAAGGAACAGGCCATTTCAGAGATCCAGCAAAGGGCAGGCTCTCAGTTCGATGCCACGGTGGTGAAGACCATCGTGGAGATGAAAAATTCTATCTTAAGCGGGTGAGAAAATGAGAAGATATATTATTAACACCATAGGGTTAGTTACGGCATTACTGGTATTTTCATGCCTTTTTGGTGCAGATGCCCATGGAGGCTGGGGAAAGATACTAGTGGTCCGTGTCTCCGGCACAGTCCTCGTTTCCAAAGGTGGCAATAGCCCTTGGGAGACCGGCCGCAAATGGATGGAGCTACCAGAAGGGGCCAGGATCAGGACGCTTTCAGGGGCCTCAGTGGACCTGCTCCTTGATAGCGGTGCTATAGTACGCATGAAGGAGAACAGCGAAATGCTGGTCAGGAGTATGCTCGAAAGGCTAAAAAAGGCCCTTTCAAAGGCAAGGCCCGGCGCCTGCCGGGAAGACTCTTGCAGAACCGCCACGCTGATACAACTCAAAAGGGGCAAGGCGCTCTTTTACGTCTCCCCTTCTTTTTCCGGACTGCCCCTTCTGGTGGACACCCCAATAGGCACAGCCGGGGTTACTGGCACGCGGTTTAGCGTGGACCTGTCGGTTCCTGGAGTACTGTACATTGCGGTCCTTAAAGGCCACGTAATAGCGTGGCAGAAGGACCATCCTGGAAAATCGGTCACGGTAGGCCCAGACTTCATAGTGCGAATTGAACCCAAACGCCCCCTGCTGCCGCCAAGGCACATGGGCAGAAAAGAACGCAAAAAGTATGAAGAGTGCCTGAAACTTCACTTGGGCCTCGGCTTACACCAATCCCTTACAGATACGAGCAGCCGTTACAGGGGTGTATTTTCGAGGGGCTATTCCCCGGACGTCATGACAGACATTGGGCCACCGCGCACTTACAGACACAGCAATGTTAACGAGAAAAAACAGGCGGCAAATGAAAATGTAACACATCACGAAGACCATGGAAGCCATTCATCAAAGACCAAAGCCGGGGAACACGACTCCCATGGGCATGAAAGCCACCACGAAGGTTCGGATCATCACCACTTGAGCGACCACCACACGGAAACCAACCATTCGGGTGTGGATCAGCATCATGTAACAGACAGGGGCACGGGACATGGAGCATCCACGTCGCACAATACCTCCCATGGCACTGGGACAAGCCCGAGCCTGTCCCAACATGGACACGCGTCGTCACCTTCACGACACGAGAGTGGCAGGGAAACATCTTCAAGGGCAAACCATCATAGATGAAACCGGGGGATGAAAGGCAATGGGAGTTATGACCAAGCCAAGAAATAGACAAAAACTTGCGCGATTGATCCTTGTCTCATGCCTCCTGCTCTGCCTGTTTGCAGGAATCATGTTCATGGTGATCAGGTGGCATACCGGGGAAATGGCAGAACTTGAAATATCACAGCTTTCAGACGCCATTTCCGCCTGTGCGTCATCACCAGAGTATATGCAAAGGCTTTGCAGACTCGACTCCAATGCACTGCTTAACATCTCCTGTTTCAGCAAGGATGTTTCAAGGCTCCATAAAGGCAGCCCGGCCCTTGGAAGGGACCTGCTGCAAGACATGGAGTTTGCATTAAAATCGAACACGAGAATAGAAAACATAGAGAAAGGTTACGAGGTCATCCCGTTCTTAAAGGCAGTGGTTGTGATCAGTACAAACAGGGACCTCCTTTGGCAGGCCACCACGGGCAATTGGCTCGTATGGGCCCTGGCCCTGCTTTCCCTTCTTACCATTACCTTTTCATTCGCCTTTTTCCTGCTCAGGCCCCGCAGCCAAATGGAGGGCTGCCGACCCCTCTTATCCAGGATTGCAGGGGTGCCAAGCACCGGCAATACAGTGGGCCTTAAGGAGCTGTTGTCACAGGCCGCGGATCGGTTCGATGAAATGGAAAGTGAACTTGCCGCATCCAAAGACAGGTGCAGCAGGCTTAAAGAGGAAGCCGACGGCCTAAGGCGTTCCCTCAGGAAGGTGACCCAGGATCTTGAGGCCACCCAGGAATATCTCTTGAGGGCCGGCACACTCACGGCCCTGGGAGAATTCGCCGCAGGCATATCCCACGAACTAAACAATCCAATGGGCATAGTTTTGGGATTTACCCAGCATCTGCTAGATGAAGTGCCCGTGGAACATGCACACTATCCAAAGCTCAAGAGAATGGAACAGGAGCTTATACGCTGCCAGAAAATACTTCAGGACCTCCTGGCCTTTGCCCGGCCTCAGGAGCCGGTCTTTCGCAAGATTGACGTGAACAGTCTGGTAAAGGAGACAGTGCAGTTCGTATTCTACCCCCCGGTAAAGGGTATAGAAGTGGTGTGCAACCTTGCGGAGGACCTGCCAGAAATCCAGGCGGACCCTGACCAGATGGAGCAGGTCTTGATCAATCTTATAAAAAACGCGAAGGAATCCATTGAAAAAGAGGGCCAAATCACCATTACCACTGGCATAGTCAGCCTTACTAGGGAGGATGTCATCATGCTTACCGCACCTGTGGTTCAATCTGGAACTCTGCTCATGGAAGACCCGGGAAATGCCCTTTCTCTGAGGATTCCACGTGTTGAGACCGACATGAAACCTGGGAATCAGGCAGTTGAGATCGAAGTGACCGATACCGGCTGCGGAATCACCCGGGAAGAAATAGAAAAGATATTCAGGCCATTTCATACGACCAAGAAAGACGGCACAGGGCTCGGCCTTTCCATCTGCTGGAAACTCATCAGAAGAAACAGGGGCATCTTGAAGGTAACTAGCGTCCAAGGACAGGGGAGCACCTTCTGCATCATTTTCCCCATAAAAAATCACAGGGAGGGAAACAAATAAGACCATGGAACCAAAGGGCAAGGTTTTGGTGGTGGATGATGAGCAGGGGTTTTGCGAGCTTCTTGAAAGTCTCATTAAAAAGGAGGGCTTCCAGGTGATAAGCACCACAGACCCGGCCGAGGGCCTGAAGATAGTTGAGCAGGAGGACATCGATCTTGTGTTTCTCGACTACAAGATGCCAGGCTACGACGGGATAACCCTTCTAAAACATATAAAAAAGCACGATGAAAACATCGTAGCCATAATGATAACCGCCTACGGCACAATAGAAACGGCGGTTGAGGCCATGAAATATGGAGCCTACGATTTTATAGGTAAGCCATTTCAGAAAAACGATCTGATACGCCTGACAGCAAAGGCATGGGACAAGCGTAAGACCATGATAGAGATGTCCATGCTCAGGGAGGAAATACAGGAACGCTACGGCTTCAACAACATAATAGGCAAGAGCAAGCCCATGCAGGACCTCTTTGAACTCATCCGCAGGGCCGCTGACAGCCGCTGTACAGTGATCATCCAGGGTGAGAGCGGCACAGGCAAGGAACTTGTGGCCAAGGCCATCCATTACAACAGCCCCCGCAAGAACAAGAAGATAGTGTGCGTCAATGCTGCCACCCTCCAGGACACCCTGCTTGAATCCCAGCTTTTCGGACACGTAAAGGGTGCCTTTACCGGCGCCTACAAGACCCAGAAGGGGTTTTTCGAGATGGCAAACGGCGGCACCCTCTTTCTTGATGAAATCGCGGAGATCAGCCCAGGTATCCAGGCCAAGCTGCTGAGGGTCCTGCAGGAACGGGAGATAGTTCCCCTTGGAAGTACAACGCCCGTGAAAGTGGATGTGAGGCTGCTTGTAGCCACAAACCAGGACCTCAAAGAGGCCATGGAGGAAAAACGGTTCCGTGAGGACCTTTATTACCGTCTAAACGTTCTGACCATAACCATTCCGCCCCTCAGGGACAGGGTTGAGGACATACCCCTTCTTGCAATGCACTTCCTCAAGAAATACTCCATGGAGGCAGGCAAAAATATAGAGGGTTTCACGCCCATGGCTATGGAGTTGTTGTGCAGCTACCCTTGGCCTGGAAACGTGAGAGAGCTTGAAAACGTGATAGAGGCAGCCGTATCCCTTGAAACCTCTGATAAGATAACGACCCGTTACCTCAACTACGATGGAAGACTTTCTGCTCTGCCACGAAGCATGAAGTTCGTAGAAGACGACAGGATGTTTCCATATGCAGATGCAAAAAAACGCTTCGAAAGGGAGTATATTCTCACGGCATTGGAACGTTGCAAGGGAAATGTAAGCCTTACGGCAAGACAGACCGGCATTATCAGGACAAACCTCTATAAAAAGCTTAAAAAGCTTGATATAAAAATCAGGAAAGAAGACTAGTCAGCCCAATCATAATCTCAGGTTATGCGCTTAGAACAGTATCAAATTGGAATACCCAATATGATGCTTCGCCCCTAGCGCTTCGCATCTTTGTTAAACTCATCAATTGCATTATCCTGGATCATTGCATCGTTGCAGCACGGCTTTGTTAGACAAGAAACATCTACTCAAAATTACCTGTAGCAATAAAACTACACCATGTATCATTAAAACCACAAAGAAAATATAATTTCTTTGAACATTCAATAAAATTTCTGCATATCCTCTGAATCCTTTCTTCTAACTTTAAAGAAGTATTTACTAGATTCTTCTACATATCTCCACAGCCGATTCGGGATGGCACGATCATTGCCAAATTAATAATAAAATAAAAAAATAGTTTTGGGCATATGGGTATAAGGTCGGCTTATTTAAAACAAAGCCAAACCTATCCAGCGATTAAGACTTCAAAGGGCATCAGTAAAACCATGTCTAAAAGAGATAAAATTCAGGTATGGCTTGCTTACATACCTCCTTTCCCTGATCTTTCAAAGTACAGGCGATTCTTGAATGACAAGGAGTTTGCAAGGGCCATGACCTTTTCTCACCCTTTTACAGCATCCCGTTTCATAGTTTCAAGGGCGCTAACCAAAATGGCCCTTTCAGCAGCTTCAGAAATAGGTAGACAGCCCCATGAGTGGCATATTACGGCTCGTCCCGACGGCAAGCCTGTTACAGATAAGGCCGTCCATTTCAACCTTTCCCATGCAGATGATCTGGCAGCCGTTGCCGTATCAAAGCGCCACTGCCTTGGTATAGACATCGAGCCATTGGACCAAAAACTTGCCATTGAAGATATAGAGGCGGTGATCACGAAAGAAGAACGTGAGGAAATAACAAAAATCTCCCCTTCTTTTAGAAACTATGAACTGATACGCCTCTGGACCCTTAAGGAGTCTTATCTGAAACTCCTTGGCCTGGGTTTGAAACTTGATCCCTGTAATATCTTGGCCAGGCTTGCACCTCCTGGGATCGTTTACGACAGAGGCAGAAGGGTTGATAAGTCCGTGTTTGCTGTAAACCCAATCATCGACGTCGAAGGCCGGGCCTTCAGCCTGTCACTCACCACCTGGCTCAATACACTTAAGAGGCCACTAGTAAGCTTTCATCTCTTTGATCCGGACCTTTGTCTAAAAAGTCGGATCCCTCATTTAAACCGAAACGAAATGGCAAAATTGTCAAAGGAGGAAGGAACATGGAACGATTACATCATCTGTTCGAGCAGTGCTGTAGGGCCAACAAGCATCGAACTGCAATAATAACGGGCAAAAGGAAGATAACCTATGAAGAGCTTGACCAGAGGGCCAACCGCCTTGCCCGACACCTGTTGAATTCGGGCATTAAGCCAGACGACCGGGTGGCCATCCACCTGATACGCTCTGTAAATACCTATGTAAGCCTGCTTGCAGTGCTGAAGGTGCATGCCTCGTTTGTGCCCCTTGACCCTGGATTCCCCAGGGACAGAAAGCACTTCATAATGGAAGATGCCAATGTCTCAGCAGTAATTACCACCTCAGAAATTGCAGAATCGGTCATGGCAAAAGGCGTAAAGGCCATTGAGCTTGACAAAGAAGCGGATGAAATTTCACGGCTTAGCCCAGAGCCTGTTGACGAAAACACTCTTCCCCCTTCAAGGGACAACCTCTGCTATATAATATACACCTCTGGGACCACTGGAAAACCCAAGGGTGTTGCCATTGAACATCCAAGCATTTGCAACTTCGTGAAGGTAGCACAACAGGTTTACCAGTATAAAAAGGAGGACAGGGTCTATCAGGGCATGACAATTGCGTTTGACTTTTCTATCGAGGAGATATGGATTGCCCTCACGATAGGTGCTGCAATCGTGCCAGGGCCCACAGACTGTCGGCGCATAGGGCCTGAACTCGGAGAGTTTCTGACTAAGAATAAGGTTAGCGTTTTTTGCTGCGTTCCCACCCTCCTTGCTACCATAGAAGATGACATTCCTTCACTGCGGCTTCTAATGGTTGGAGGCGAGGCTTGCTCTCCAGAATTGGTACGCCGGTGGAGCAGGCCGGGGCGGCGAATTCTGAATACGTACGGCCCAACGGAAGCAACTGTCACTGCCGCATGTGCTGAACTTGAACCGGGTAAAAAGGTCACTATAGGAAGACCCCTTCCCTCGTACAAAATAGAAATAATGGATGAGAAACTAAGGCCGGTCCCTAAAGGCGAAATAGGCGAGATATGTATCGGAGGTATAGGAGTGGCCAGGGGATACCTAAACAGGCCAAGGCTTACTGCAGAAAAATTCGTGCCTGACCCTGCGGCCTCCAAGGCTGAACCTCCTCACTACATTTACCGCACAGGAGATCTGGGACGCGTAAACGAAGAGGGTGAGATTGAGTATTTGGGCCGTATGGATACACAGGTAAAGATTCGCGGCTACAGAATAGAAACCAGCGAAATAGAATCCGTCATGCTGATCCTTCCAGAAGTGGAACGCGCCGTTGTGTCCACATACAGCCCTTCCGATGGAGTGTCCGAATTGGCCGCGTGGTTTACCCTGAAGCCTGGCTGCAAAAAGGATGAAAAGGAAGTAATAGAGGCCTTGGTGGGTATCCTAAGGCAGAAATTACCAAGCTACATGGTACCTGCTTACATTCAACGCATCGATGAAATGCCGGTGCTTCCAAGCGGCAAAGTGGACAGATCACGTCTGCCTGCGCCCTTTGGCAAAAGGCTCACCCTCAATGACAAGGATTTCACCCCGCCGTCAAATGAGCTGGAAAAGAAACTTGCAGACATGTTCGCAAAGGCCCTTGGGCTTGAACAGGTCTCTGTTACAGATGATTTCTTTCAGGACCTTGGAGGTCATTCCCTGGTCGCTGCAAAGCTGGTTTCCATGCTGAGACGGGATCATGAATTTTCACACCTCAGCCTCGCAGATATCTACGCAAACCCATCTGTACGTTCTCTAGCGAAAAAATTTGAGGCCCAAGATTCTGCGAAAACCGAGAAAACACGGGTTTATCCACTAAAAGATAGCAGAAAGAGACGACGTGAGGGACTTATCAGGACCTATAGCGACAGGCGAGTCTGGACTTGTGGTGTCGGACAGCTCTCCGCCCTTTTTCTTTACGGTTTCATCTTTTCTATTCCTGGGCTCTTCTTCCTGAAAAAGGCCCTTTTGGTCCTGGAAAACGACATTTACGCCATTGGACCTGCAGCATCATATTTGGCTGAAGGTTTCGGCGTTGAATTGTTGCTGGCCTTTATACTCCCCATCTTGTTTAAGCGGATCGTCATGGGCAAGGTAAGACCTGGAGAGTATCCGCTTTGGGGGCTTTTCTTTCTTCGCTGGTGGATAACCGAGCGAGTAGTCCACATGTCTCCATTATCTCTTTTTACCGGTACCCCGCTCTTTGCTCCCTATGCAAGGGCACTTGGCGCCAAGATAGGCAGGAACTGCCTCATCAGAACGGGCCTTCTTCATTGTATGGATCTTATTGAGATAGGAGACGGCACCTCCGTTGACATTGGCACCCACATTTATGCATACGAAGTCCGGGACGGTCTGCTGATACTTGATAAGGTCACCATTGGAAAAGACTGTTATGTGGGGGCCAACTCTGTGATTATGCCAGGCTCAGGCATGGAAGATGAAGCCCTTCTTGGCAATCAATCACTTTTGTCAGATGGATCAAAAATACCTCGTGGGCAGGCGTGGACAGGCTCACCTTCTGCACCTGATGAGGAGTTTAAAAAGGAGATGGAGGAGTTCAAGGACACCCCCTCTGAAAAGACACATTGCTCAAACAATGTCCTCCTGATACCAGGCTTTATTATGGCAATGATTGCCTCCGCGGTGGTTCTTTCCTTGTCTGCAACCGCGGGTTTGGCCATCCTAGCGGCCACTTACTTCTATCTCGGAATACCTTGGCTCCTTCTTGGAATACCACTGGCAGGCCTGTCATCTGTTGTCTGCCTTTGCCTTCTTATCATTGCAGGAAAGTGGACGGTGCTTCCGAGGGTGAGGCCTGGAATCTATCCAGTCAATAGCCTCTTTTACATCAGAAAGTGGTTTGTTGACGGTCTGATAGGCATGAGCCTAGGACTCTGCGATTCCCTTTATGCAACCCTTTACCTCTTGCCATTTCTTCGTGCTCTCGGGGCGAAAATAGGAAGGTTGGCTGAAATTTCTACAATCGCAAACATCACCCCTGATCTTCTGAAAATCGACCATGAAAGCTTTATAGCCGATGCGGCAAATGTTGGGCCTGCATGCGTATTCAGGGGCAGAATGAGAATCAGGCCAACGAAAATTGGCTGGAGATCCTTTGTTGGAAATAGCGCCTTTGTACCAGAAGGGACCAAGCTTCCTGATGAATGCCTCATTGGTGTCCTTTCAGTTACACCTAAAGGCACCATTAAGCCAGGTACCACTTGGCTTGGCTCACCGCCAATCTTCTTGCCGCGACGACAGGAAAGCCAGTATTTTCCAGAGGCAGAGACGTTTAGGCCAACCAACAAGCGGATTATTGAGAGGCTTTTTTACGAGTATTTCAGGGTAACCGGGCCAGCGAGCCTCTATTTCTTTGCTGTCTCGTGGGTTTTGCCTCTTGTTTTATGGTTACTTGTAAATACCGATCTGCCAATGGTAGCCCTTGCCTCATCCATTCTGGTTCTAATGGCCGGTATCTTAAACACGGTCATTGTGGCAGCCATTAAGTGGCTTCTAATAGGCACATATAGGCCCCTGGTACGGCCTCTATGGAGCACATTCGTAAGGCGAACGGAGCTTGTCACGGGACTTTACGAAAACGTAGTAGTGCCGTCCCTGCTGCTCTTTCTTGCGGGAACTCCGTTTGCTGCCCTGGTTTTCCGGCTCCTAGGAGCGAGCGTTGGAAAACGTTGTTACATTGAGACCACGTACATGACTGAATTTGATCTCGTCTCCATTGGTGACGACTGCAGCATCGGCCTTGCATGCTCACTTCAGACCCATCTTTTCGAAGACAGGGTCATGAAGATGTCCAGACTCACGGTAGGAAACGGATGCTCCGTTGGGCCCCGTGCCGTTATCCTCTACGATTCCGTTATAGAAGACAGGGTGAGACTTGATGCACTTTCACTTGTCATGAAAGGGGAAACGCTTCCACCAGATAGTTCGTGGAGTGGATCACCAGCACAAAGATTAGCCGGTTCAAAAACAGAAATTTGTAACATCAAAGCAGCATATAAAGCCGCTACAGGACTCGAAGCAGCATGACTACTCAAACCGTCAGGGCCGCTTGCACTTAAAATGTTATGATAGTGAAACCATCATCCATAAAGGCCGCAAGGGATGGATGGCCTGACATCTCCCCGATTATGGGAAGGCCTATCCGTTCTGCGGCCTTAAGAGTTCCCATCTTGTTGGCGCATGCCCTGCAAACCCCTT
>WGDC01000017.1 GCA_015493475.1 Deltaproteobacteria bacterium | reverse complement strand
TTGTCGCAGTTTCTGACAGACCTCAAAAGGAGTTCCCTGACCTTTTCTTTACAGGCCGCGTCAGGAACGTCCCTTATTATTAGAACACCGTTTGCTTCACTCATAGGTTTCTTGGAAATTAACAACCCTCTCCTCTGCAGATAAATCGGCAATTGGAGGGCCTGGCATGAATTTTGATGCATTGGATATTTAATGATGAGAGGGAAATAAGTTTATGAAGACTGGTGATTATTTTGGGTCCTGCTATTTTCATGGACAGGGTCAATAAAGAGGATTTTGTTTTTTAAACCAGTAAATTGGAATGACAAAAGACGCTTATCTACATGGAAAAGACCTAAAAGACCTTAGAGCCATTGACTTACTTGCCCACGTCCCTTTAAGTCTCAGGCAGGGTCTCAAATGCATGAGTTTTGCCCGATGGGGCGGGGTAAGTAATCCCCCATTTCACGAACTAAACGTGGGCGAGCTTACCGGGGATGAGGCTGCCAATGTAAAGGCCAACCTGGAAATGGTTCGGAAGGTCCTTGGGGCAAGTCATGTTGTTTCCGTCAGGCAGGTACATGGAACGGATTTTCTCCATGTAAAAAAAGGAACCTGCAATCTTACGGCGGACCAGTCTGTTAGGGCAGACGGGATTTTCACAACGGAGAGGGACGTGGGGCTCATGATAAAACACGCTGACTGCCAGGCGGTGGTGATGTTTGACCCAGAAAGGTGCGTGATCGCAAATATCCACTGCGGCTGGAGGGGAAGCGTCGGGAACATACTTAAAAAGGCAGTAGATGAATTCGTGGAAGTCTATGGCTCAAGGGCACATGATATCTGGGCGGGAATAGGCCCGAGCCTTGGCCCTTGTTGCGCAGAGTTCAGACAGTGGAAAGAGACATTCCCCGCCTGGTTACACGGGTTTCGTAAGGGCGGGGACCATTTTGATTTCTGGAAGGTGTCTAAGAATCAGCTTGAAGAGGCAGGTGTGCCTTCTGGCCAGATATTTTGTCCAGAAATCTGCACGGTGTGCAGCAAGGATCACTTTTCCTACAGGAGGGAGAAGACCACAGGCAGGCTGGCAACCGTTATTGCCCTTGAAAGCGGTTGTAACCAGGATAGCATCCCTCCTGCAGGAAATTGATTCAGGTTTTTTACTTGAACGGTACAGGATTTACCTTTTCCGGATGAAGGTCACTTTTGGTCCCCATCCCTCCCGTACTGGGCATGGTCGGCACCTTGGGAACCTGATTTTTCCCTGTGTTTGACTTGTGACCGTTATCTTTTCTCGCTCGACTTTTGATGGACTGGGCACTTGGTCTTTCACAAGATTTGGAGCCAGGGGCATTTCTCATTTCTGGCGGATTCCACCTCGGGGCCAGTCCCTTGCCATGGGCGTTTCTCATGCCAGTAATGGGGTTGTGCGCCTGGACGCCCCGGCCAAAAGCACCATGTTTCGCACGTCTTATCATGTCCCGCATCTCGTCAGGGGTAGGCTTTTTCACCTCCCGGCCCTCTCCAGAACCCCTGCTCATCTCGTAACCAACGAGTCTTCCGTCATTGTGTTTCCACCAAAGCCACAGGGTCCCGTCATCGTCCTCCCAGAACTCGATGACGCCATCTCCCTGGTCTCCAGGAATACTGCCAAGATATTTGGCTGCAAGACAGGTTGATACCGTGGGGCCTGGTACAAAGGCGAGTAATAAAATAGTGCACAGGCACACGAAAACGGGTGGCAACAGGTGGAACAGGTCTGGTTCTTTCATTGTTCTTCTCCTTTCATGTTTGGATTTGGATGGAGCTTGTTATTATGTTGTCCTTTTGTATAAAAGGTTCAAAAGAATATCAAATTAAATTCAGGTCACTCTGGTCTTTGCCATTGTCCAATTTTTGCACTATGTTAGCCTGACCTTAACTGGCCTGAATGGGAACGGAAACCAGGTCACATTTTTTCATTATTTCAAGGAGCTGCAATTATGTCGGAAAAGGCTGAAGAAAAGCTACTTCCAAAGGCCTACGATTTTAAGGACGTTGAGACAAAGTGGTATGACAGGTGGATGGACGAGGGGCTCTTTACTGCCACCATGGACGAGAACAGGCCGAGTTTCTCCATGGTCATCCCGCCTCCAAACGTTACAGGCGTCCTCCACATAGGCCATGCCCTCAACAACACCCTTCAGGACATCCTGGTGCGTTACAAACGCATGGACGGCTTTAATACCCTATGGGTGCCAGGCACTGATCACGCGGGCATTGCCACCCAGAACGTGGTGGAACGCCAGTTGGCCGAGGAGGGCCTTACACGCTACGACCTTGGAAGGGAAAGGTTCATAGAAAGGGTCTGGCAGTGGAAGGCAAAGAGCGGCGGAAGGATAATAGAGCAGCTTAAGCGCCTTGGCTGCTCCTGTGACTGGTCAAGGGAGCGCTTCACCATGGACGAGGGCCTTTCAAGGGCAGTGCGCGAGGTCTTTGTGCAGCTTTACGAGGAAGGGCTCATCTACAGGGGCGACTACATCATTAACTGGTGTCCAAGGTGCCACACGGCCCTTGCAGACATTGAAGTGGAGCACGACCTGACCGAAGGCAGGATCTGGTACATCAGATACCCCCTGATAGATAATGCCACTGGAAAGCCTGCTTCCGACGAATACATAGTGGTTGCAACCACTCGCCCTGAGACAATGCTTGGGGATACGGCCGTGGCCGTAAACCCAGAGGATGAACGTTACAGGAATCTCGTGGGCAGATACGTGCTGCTTCCCCTTTTAAACAGGAAGATTCCCATAATAGCAGACGAACACGTGGACCCAGAATTTGGAACAGGCGCGGTAAAGGTCACCCCTGCCCACGATTTCAACGACTTTGAGATAGCAAGGCGTCATGATCTTGAGCGTGTAAACATATTCGACAAGGATGCCCGCCTTACGGAAGAAACAGGCCCCTACCAGGGCATGGAGAGATTCGAGGCGAGAAATAAGGTCCTTGAGGACTTAGAGAGGGAGGGGCTTCTTGAAAAGGAAGAGCCGCACAGTCTTGCGGCAGGCACATGTTACAGGTGCAAGACCGTGGTTGAGCCACGCCTTTCAAAGCAGTGGTTCGTGCGTATAGAGCCCCTTGCAGGGCCTGCCCTTGAGGCGGTCAGAAAGGAGGAGACAAGGATCGTTCCTCCAAACTGGATACGCACCTACGAGGAGTGGATGACAAACATCCGTGACTGGTGCATCTCCAGGCAGATATGGTGGGGACACAGGATTCCCGCATGGACATGCAAGGCCTGCGGGCATCTGGTGGTCTCCCGAAAGGATCCAGATAAGTGCCCCAAGTGCGGTTCAAGTGAGCTTGAGCAGGAGACAGACGTGCTTGACACCTGGTTCAGCTCGGCACTTTGGCCCTTTTCCACCCTTGGATGGCCTGAAAAGACAAGGGAGCTCGAGTTTTTCTACCCCACATCGGTTCTCATAACGAGCTTTGACATCCTCTTTTTCTGGGTGGCAAGAATGATGATGATGGGGCTTCACTTCATGAAGGACGTTCCATTCTACTATGTATATCTCCATGCCCTTGTCCGGGATGCCCAAGGCCAGAAGATGAGCAAGTCAAAGGGCAACGTAATCGATCCACTGACCATCATGGAGAAGTATGGAACCGATGCAGTGCGCTTTACCCTGGCCGCCTTTGCCGCACAGGGAAGGGACATAAAGCTTTCCGAGGACAGGATAGAGGGCTACCGTCACTTCGTAAACAAGATATGGAATGCGGCCCGCCTGGTGCTCATGCACGCATCCAAAGTGGATGACTACATTGAGCCTGTAAACCCAGAGGATCTGAACACGGTGGAAAGGTGGATACTGACCAGGCTCAACGAGACCATTAAAACCGTCAGGGGCGCTCTTGATTCCTTTGACTTTGACGTTGCGGCAAAGGAGCTTTACAGGTTCTTCTGGCGCGAATACTGCGACTGGTACCTTGAGTTTTCAAAGTCAGACCTTTCTATCGGCACTGGAAAGCGTGGGCAGGTTTCCAAAAAGGTTACCCTTACAGTGCTTGACAACATGCTAAGGCTCCTTCATCCCTTCATGCCCTTTGTGACAGAAGAGCTCTGGCACCATCTGCCCAGGGACAGGGGTTACATCATGGTCTCTGAGTTTCCCAAGGTGAACGAAGATTGGAGGTTTAAAGATGCCCTTACGGAAATAGAGCTTCTAAAGACCATGATAAGCGGCATAAGAAACATCAGGGCAGAGCTTGGAATTCATCCTGGAAAGGAGCTAAAAGTGGTCTTTTTCCCACACTCAGACCTTGCCTCAAGGGTCATCTTCGAACACAAAAACGAGATAATGGCCCTGGCCAGGGTCTTCAACATTGAGACAATAAATCAAGCCGAGGATAAGCCAAAGGGGGCTGCCTCCTTTATCCACGAGCAGGTGGAGATATTTGTTCCCCTGGAAGGGGTTGTGGATATTGCCCAGGAACTAAAAAAGCTTGAAAAGGAAAGGGCAAAGGTAGAGAAGGAACTGAAGAAGATAGAGGCCAAGCTTTCAAACGAGAATTTTTTGAAGAAGGCCCCAAAGGATATAGTCAATAAGGAGAGGGAAAAGAGGGAGAACCTGCTTGCAAGGCTTTCAAAGCTTGACAGCCATGAAAGGATGCTCAGGGAAATTGGATAATCCGCCGGTTCCAAGGATTCTCTTTGAAGAGACCGTAAGGAAGGCACTCCTGGAGGACCTTGGAGAGGGAGACGTAACCACCCGCTCGTGTGTTCCGCCAGATGTTTCTGCTCGGGCAAGGATTGTCGCCAAGGAAGAGGGGCTTCTTGCAGGGCTCTTTGTGGCAGAAGAGGTATTTCGTCAGCTTGACCCTGGCCTTGTTCTTACAAAAAAAAGCAGAGAGGGAGGGTTTTTCAGCCCTGGCGACGTTCTCTTGACCATTGAGGGACGGGCCTGGTCAATACTTCAGGGGGAGAGGGTGGCCCTTAATTTTCTCCAAAGGATGTGCGGCATAGCAACCCTTACAAGGAAATACGTTAACAGGATAAAGGAGAAATATTGCCGCATTGTAGGCACGAGAAAGACCACCCCGGGGCTCAGGTGCCTTGAAAAGTACGCAGTACGGGTTGGAGGAGGCTTCAATCACAGGTTTTGCCTGTCAGACGGCGTTCTCATAAAGGATAACCACATTTCTGCCTGCGGTTCTGTCAGGGAGGCTATTGAAAGGGCAAGGGCAAACGCCTCCCACACCCTGAGGATAGAGGTGGAGGTGACTGACGAAAAAGAGCTTCGCGAGGCCATCTCTGCCGGGGCGGACGTAATCATGCTGGATAACATGTCCATTTCCAACATGGTTGAATGCGTAAAGATTACCAAAAAGCTTGCCCCTCACGTCATTATCGAGGCATCAGGAGGTGTCACCCTCGATAACGTGGCCGAGATTTCTGCGACAGGGGTGGATGTAATATCAAGCGGGGCCCTTACCCATTCCTACAAGTCCATTGACTTGAGCCTGAAACTCAATATACTTTGATATATGTTCCCCATCCAGGATAGCATTCCAAGGCGCTGCCCGCCGCTTATGAACTGGGCCATAATGGCTACGTGCATAGTGGTGTTTCTTTTTGAGATATCCCTTCCCCCGCACGTCCTTGAAAGGCTTTTCTATCTGTTTGGAGTAGTGCCTGCCAGATACACCCATCCTGACTGGGCGGCAAGCGTGGGCCTTGTGCCAAAGGCCATACTTCCCCTTTTTACCTGCATGTTCCTGCACGGAAGCTGGGTGCACATCATCGGAAACATGTGGACCCTCTGGATATTTGGTGACAACGTGGAAGACGAGATGGGCCCCTTGAGATACCTGCTTTTTTATCTCTTTTGTGGCATAGTTGCCTCCCTTGTTCAGATATACACCAACCCCAACTCTACCATTCCTACCATTGGAGCATCAGGGGCCATAGCAGGCGTCATGGGCGCTTATTTCCTGCTATTTCCAAGGGCGAGAATAATTATAATGATCCCCATTTTGTTTTTCCCGTTTTTCTTCGATGTGCCAGCCCTGTTCTTTCTTGCCTTCTGGTTCCTGGAACAGGTATTCAGCGGCGCCTTTTCCCTGCTTTCACCCGAGCAGGCAGGAGGTATTGCCTGGTGGGCACATGCAGGTGGTTTCCTGTGCGGTATGCTCTCTTACAGGTTTTTCCTTCACAAGGGCATATGCAGGAGGCGCTACCCGGACCAGATGAGGCCTTGGGGAGTGCTGGATTCACGGGAAAGATTTTGAGATGAGCCAGGCAAAAAATGAAATCGGTTTGTCGAGTCGGCTTCACGGAAGAGTCATTAATGATATTTTGTAGGGAAAATCTTTTGTTGAAGTCAAGAAGGAGACCAGCAAAATGACACCAATGGATATATTCTGGATATTCTTCATGCTGACGGCCCTTCAGCCGGTACTCAGGCAGAAGATACTCGAGGCGGCAAGACAGCGTACAATTGCAAGGATAGAAAAGGAGAGAGGGTCCAGGGTCATACTGCTCATTCACAGGCAGGAGACAATGAGCCTTCTTGGCTTTCCCGTTATGCGTTTCATAGATATAAACGACTCTGAGCAGGTTATCCGGGCCATCCAGATGACGGATCCTGACGTGCCGGTTGATATTGTTCTTCACACCCCCGGCGGGCTGGTTCTGGCGGCTCTACAGATAGCAAGGGCCGTAAAACATCACAAGGGCAAGGTTACTGCCTTTGTGCCCCACTACGCCATGAGTGGTGGCACGCTCATAGCCCTTGCTGCCGACGAAATTGTAATGGACAGGCATGCCGTTCTTGGCCCGGTTGACCCTCAGATGGGTACAAGTCCTGCCGCATCACTCATAAAAGTGATAAAGTCGAAACCCATTGAAAAGGTGGAAGACAAGTCTATTGTCATGGCGGATATTGCCGAAAAGGCCCTAAGGCAAATGAAGAAGAACGTTACTGAGCTCCTGGAAGACAGGATGGGTCATGAAAAGGCGGTGGAGCTTGCAGAGCTTCTCTCCCAGGGGACATGGACCCATGATCATCCGATAAGTTGGGACGAGGCCAAGGAAATGGGGCTCCCAATACGTACCGATATGCCTCGCGAGTTCTATGAACTTATGGCCCTTTTCCCGCAGCCTGTTAGGCGCGAACCCTCGGTCGAGTATATTCCGATTCCTCGAAGAAGCGGTGGCGGAGACCGCTTAAAACATTCATAAGGTTACTGTGTATATTGCTATCATTTTAACCCTTACCAGAGCTATCGTCTACTAACTTATTATCCATAGTCCCGCTTTTATCCCTTTGCTTCTGCGCATAGGCATAGGCGGAGTGGTTGTGTATGGACTCGAAGTTTTCAGCCTCAATGGCAAACCAGGTAATTTCCGGTAGGGCCATCAGGCCTTGATATACGCTCCTGACTATGTCTTCAACGAACATGGGATGATCGTAGGCATATTCCGTAACGAATTTTTCATCCGGTCTTTTAAGCACGGAATAGACCTCGGAAGATCCAGAACTTTCCACTACCTCTATAACATCTTCGAGCCATAGGAACCTGTTGAACCGTATCCAGATTCTTACCTCCCCACGTTGGTTATGGGCACCATAGTCGGATATCTCCCTTGAGCAGGGGCAAACGGTGGTTATGGGCACTTTTACCACAAGCATCATGTCGAGCTCGTCCTTCATGGTGCCATGCAGGCCACATTGGTATTCCATAAGCCCTTGAGTGCCTGTGATGGGGGCATATTTTTCTATGAAATATGGGAAATCGATCTCGAGGTGGGCCTCTTCCGCATTTAGTTTCTCCTTCATGGCGGATAGTATCTTTGCAAAATTCTCAATGCTTATCTCCCGCCGGTACTTGTTAAGTATTTCCACAAACCTGCTCATGTGGGTTCCCTTGAATTGGTGGGGCAGGTTAACGTACATGTTAATGCTGGCAACTGTGTGCTGCTCCCCGTTCGCCTTGTCGAGAACCGTTATGGGATAGCGGATGTTTTTTATTCCCACGCGGTCAAGGGGTATGTTCCTGTCATCCCGCATGTTTTGAACATCTGTAAGGCCCCTGTATTGATGTTTCATTAAGACCTCTCTAGTACAGAGATGATCTTTTCAGCATTCTCCAGCATTTCCGGAGAGGCCACGGTGACAGGCAGGCCTTGGCGTTCGGCCTTTTTTGTCTCTATGGAGGCCCTGAATATGCCCACTGGTTTTTGCCCGCACATCTCCTTTATGAACCTTGCGTCTTCTTCATCCTGGCAGTTGTTTGCCACAATGTGTAGCGACCTTATCTTGAGGTCCCTTGCGAGCCTGTCTATCTTTTCTGCGGTCTCTATGCTTCCTCGGTACGGCTGGACCACTACAAGTATGTGGTCAACGCCGGCAATAGTGCCCCTGCCGAGGTGTTCTACCCCAGCCTCCATGTCAAGGACTATATCTTCACCACCGGACAGGAGGAGCCTGTTTAGCAAGTTTCTAAGGACTGCGTTTTCAGCACATGCACATCCTGCCCCCCCTTGTTCGATGGCTCCAAGGACCATGAGGCTCAGCCCGTTTCTTTTTTTCATGAACCTTTCCGGCAGGTCATCAACCTTGGGATTCAGGTTGTAAAAGGGACCGTCACGTCCAGAGCGTTCATTTAGAAGGTCCTTCATCTCGGCAATGGGTGTGATATGGGAGTCGTCGAGGCCGAGAAGGCGCGCAAGGTGCGGACTCGGATCTGCATCTATTGCCAGTACACGCCTGTCCCTATTCAAAAGCGCCTGTATCAGGTAGGCGCAGACAGTGCTTTTCCCCACACCCCCTTTTCCGCAAACTGCAATCTTCATGGTCATTACTCGCCTTTGCACTCAAGCACGGCGGCTGCTCCACCCCGTCTCGGGTCCCCCTGAGCCTCGTGTCCGTAAGGGTTGACACCGTGTACACCGCCAAAGTACACGTCGATATTGTTCCATGGATTTACTGCTAATATCCCTTTAAGTTCCCGGATAACCGAATCTGAAAAACCGGGTTCCACCTGCAGGATGTTGTCCTCAAGGTGTATTCTCGGGCTGCAGATGGCCTCATTCAGCCCCATGCCCATAAAGCAAGTATTTATCACCACCTGTGTGATGGCGGATCGTATCCTTTTGCTCCCGCCGCTCCCGAGCACGAGGCGGACGCGGCCGTCTTGCATGAGAATGGATGGCGACATCATGGAGGCAACCCGCATTCCAGGAGGCGAGGAATGAAACCCGTCTGGATGAAGGTCATCTTCTCCCATCATGTTGTTTAACATGACACCCGTTCCGGGTACAAAATACCCTGAGCCTTCTCCGTTGGATGTGGTCATGCTGGCGAAGTTCCCTTCATCATCGCAAACGCTCACGTGAGTTGTGCCTCTTGAAAAGAGCCTTGCCACACGCGATGATGATCTGGAGAACCACTTCTCTTCAGGCCACTCCATGCGGCTTCCCATGTCCTTCCTGTATGATTCTATTTTCTTCATGGCGCCGGCCAGGGTGGAAAGGTGTCTGAATGAACCAAATTGCACCCCTTTTTCAAGAACGCTGGAGACAAGCTCAAGGGCAATAGCTATGTAGAACCCGCCAAATGACGGGGGGGGATTGGTCAGAAGCTCGTGGCCATTAAAGCTGCTGCTTAGAGGCTTCCTTACTTTAATTTCGTAATTGGAAAGATCTTCAATGGTTAACAGCCCGCCCCGTTTTGTCATGTCAGATGCCATGAGGGCCGCAATCTTCCCCTTATAAAAAGAATCAAGAACCATTCCCGGCGCTCTTGCAAGGTTTTTAAGGAAATCTGCAAGCTCTGGGTTTTTGAGGGTCTCACCCTCTTTTATGAATCCGCCGTTTTTCAGGAAAATATCCTTGCCGTATTCATCAAATAGCATTATTGGCTCGAGAAGAGATATAAAATAGGCCTGGTGGTGGTTGAGCCTTACACCTTCGTCTGCGTATCTGATTGCAGGTTCTATGACCGTAGGAAGGGGAAGCCTTCCAAGACGATTTTGAAGCTCCACGAATCCCTTGAGATTGCCGGGTACAGCGGCTGATCCCGGGCCGATATTGAAAATCTGCTCGCATCCTGGAAATTCCACTGTTACCGGGAAAAAATGCGGCTTGGCATCCTTATTGTCAATGCCTTTACCGGGAGTATCCACAAAAAAATCATAGAGACGAGCTTTCTGATTCGCAGGCTTGGATAGCAGGAATCCGCCTCCTCCAAGGGAGGTCAGCGCAGGCTCTACGACCGCAGAAGAAAAACCGGCCGCAATAACTGCATCAAAGGCATTGCCGCCCAGTTTCAGAATGGAGGCCGCTGCCTCTGTGACAAGCGGATGGCCCGATGCTATGGCCGGAAACATTTTCTCTTGCAACAAGTGCTCCTTGACAGTGGTGTAAAAATTACAACCTATCCTGACGCGAACCTTTTAGCAAGGTGGCTTGATTCTACGAAGTTAATTCATTTTCAAGTTCTCGTGAACCTTACGTAATAATCTTACATGCAAATTTCTCCACAATTTGGTCAAAAATGGGGGATGTCCTGGAGGGGGTTTGGGCTTGACACGGGTGAGTACACTTTTTATGTTTCTTGGGTCTTAAACAAAGGGTCCCATCGTCTAGCGGTCTAGGACGTCCGCCTCTCACGCCGAAAACAGGGGTTCGATTCGCCTTGGGACCGACATCAAAACTCACAGGGAGCCAGAAGATATTTCTGGTTCCCTTTTTTTATGTTTAACTCAACTTTTCAGGACGTTAGATGAGGGGGAAATACAAGTCCGAAAGTTGAGTTTTTAAATAGTTTTGTGGGTCCCAAGGTAGAACTAATCTGTTTCAATCATCCGGGACAGTAATTGTCGTCAGAGGAGCATTATAACTGTCGCTGATCAACCGGGTCACGTCAATGTCTTTGGTGATGAATGATGACCTCATCCAGGTGGTCTATCCATGTTCTACCTGGGGACATGATGGAGAAGGCGGCAACAGAGACCGCATCTTCAAGGGCCTTTTTTGGACCTTTGTTTGAAAAAATTGCATGAATGAGCCCTGCGTCAAAGGCGTCTCCCGCCCCCGTGTTGTCCACGATTTTTTCCACATCTCTTGCAGGGCATGAATATATGGAAGTGGTCGAGGCAAGAAGCGCGCCCCTGGCCCCTGATTTCTTTGCAAGTATGGGCGGGGGCATCTTTTTGAAAAAGTCAAAGGGGATTTCCATAGTCTCCTGAATCTTGCTTCCAAAAAGCCCTTTTGAAATAACCTCCATTACGGATTTTTTGCCAAAGATCTGCTCAAACTCCACGTCTGAGGCAGAAAGGAGCCATGTTCGTAAAAGGATCTTCTTTATTTTTTTATATCCCTTTGCAGCATAGACCTCTCCAGGGTCAAAGCTTACAATGCAGGAAGAGGGACAAAGGGCGGTAAGGTGCCCCTGAAGGTCCGGCCCGTCCTCCTGGGCAAGGGAACTAAGGTGAAAGAGACGACAGTTTTCCAAAATGGTACTTGTTTTCGGCTCATCAGGATCAATGGCAAGGCTCCCAGGCACAACCGCTAGGGCCCGGTCTTGGCTTAGCCTGTCAATAACCACTATGCAGAGGCTGCTCTTTCCGCTGCGGTTCACCAGGGAGCAGTCCACACCCTTCATGGAGTCAAGGAGAAACTCACCCTCATTATCTTCCCCCACTGTCCCAATGAAAAAACACCTGTGGCCCATGCGGGAGAGGGCACAAAGGGTGTTTGCGGCAGAGCCTCCGCCGCTTTTGGCAAGAAGCTTCGCCTCCTTTTTAAGCACCGTCAGGAGATCCGTGGCATCTTGGTGATCCATAACGCACTCCCTACCCGGTTCAAGGCCAATACCGAGCCGGGCCACAATATCTATATCTGTAATTTCGAAAATGAGGTCAAGATTCAGGGCTCCACAGCCTGCTATTATCATTGTTTCCCCCCTTTCCCCCTTTACATTGTCTGGCCTTGAGAAAAGCAGTTGTTTTCCGCGGTTTTGTACAAGTTGGAGCAGGCATGAGCATAATACCTCGGTGTCTGGCCCGCCATGAAAAATGGGCCAAATGGGGCTAATACCGCCATCTAGTATAGGAAACGGAGCTTTTACAAGAAAAAACCCGATGCCTTTTCTAGAAATTACGGATTGTCCCTTGACAGGGATAAAGGATTGCAAATATAGTGGTAAGAAGTGGTAAAAAGTGGGGGAAAAGGGGTAAGGTGAATGTTTCGTGGCAGATCGACCCATAACATGGATTCCAAGGGTCGGCTGAGCATCCCGGCTAGGTTCAGAGATGTTCTGAAAACCAAGTACGATAAGAGGTTGATAGTTACCAATCTGCCAAGCTGCCTTGCTGCCTATCCCATCGAGGAATGGAAAAAGGTCGAGGAGCAGTTCACCCGTTTTCGTTTCGGTCCTCCTAAGGTCCTCGCCTTCAAGCGTTATCTCCTCGGTGCTGCCGTGGAGAGCAGTCTGGACGGACAGGGACGTATCCTCATCCCTTCACATTTAAGACAGGGTGCAGAAATAAAGAAGGAAGTGGTCCTGATAGGAATGCTCAACTATTTCGAGATCTGGAGTAAGGACCTCCTGGACAATGAGCTTGTGGAGACGAGGGAGAATTTTGATGAGATTAGCAATGATATCGTCAATGAATACGGCATCGGACTCTAAACTATATGATCTTCACAGGCCGGTCCTTGTAAAAGAGGTGCTTCAGGGGCTCATGCCCAAAAGGGGAGGAGTGTACGTTGATGCTACCCTAGGCCTTGGAGGCCACAGCAAGGCCCTGCTTACAGCCTTTCCCGAGATCCAGCGCCTCATTGGCATCGACTGGGATGAAGAGGCTCTGGAATTGGCGAAAGCGCGGCTGTCAGCTTTTGAGGACAAGGTCTCCTTTTACCACTCAAATTTCAAGAACATCAAGCTCATTCTGTCGGAAGAAGGATTACAGGGGGTTAACGGGATTATCATGGATCTCGGACTTTCCTCTTATCAGCTTGATGAAAGCGGCAGGGGCTTCAGCTTTATGAGAGATGAGCCGCTCGATATGAGGATGGACAGGAGTAATACCATATTGGCATCTGATATGGTTAATAAGCTTCCTGTGGAAAGGCTCTCCGAGCTCATCCAGGTTTATGGAGAAGAGCCCTGGGCCAGGAAGATTGCTGCAGCCATAGTAAAAAAACGGGCGGAGAGGCCCATCCTGTCCACCCTTGAGCTCGCCCTTATAATCAAGAAGGCCATTCCGCGCAGGTTTCATCCAAGAAAGATTCATCCAGCTACCAAGACCTTTCAAGCCTTAAGAATTGCCATAAATAGGGAACTCGAAAACCTTACCGTAGCTCTTGAAACTGCCACCAATTCCTTGAACCAGGGGGGACGCATTTGTGTAATCAGTTTTCACTCACTTGAAGACAGGATAGTGAAGCATTTTTTCAGGACTTGCGAGTTCCTTGAGGTGATAACCAAGAAACCGGTAACGCCCTCGCAGAGTGAAGTGAGGGCAAATTCCCGGTCTAGAAGTGCGAAATTGAGGGTAGCTGAGAGGGTTGCAAAGATCACGGAGGTGACAAAATGACTATAAAATCAGCAACGATCCGCATGCCACAAAGGCGCAGCTATGGGGCAAGGGGTCCGAGGAGGACGCATACCGGCTCCTCCCTGAACCTATTTAATTCGTCTCTGCGCGGGGTCTTGACCTTCCTTTTGCTGCTGCTTTTCCTATGCCTTTCCATTATTGCATCATACAAGGTCAAGGGCGTGGCAAATGACATCAATCGGCTGGAACAAAAGTATGCTGCCATCCAAAAGGAAAACAGGATACTCAATAATAGGCTTGAGAAGATGACGTCCAGGGCTACGCTGGCGAAGATCGGTAAGAGGCTTGGACTCAGGCCCCCAGAAGAGGACCAGGTGGTAACTTTGCCAGAATAATCATGAGAAGACAGTTTATCGAGAATACAGTTTGTCAGGGGCGGGATCTGCATGAAAAAGGATAGGGAGTCTGTAAAAAGGGGTCTTTCTGTCTTTTTTTGGGCGGTGGCCCTTTTTTTCATGGGCCTGTGTGTAACAGGCTGTTTCGGGGAGAGGGTGTCTGATAAGCAGCATCCGGACAACCCAGCTCTTGCCCCTGGCGTTTCTTTTTCCAACTCATCGGGCCTATCTACGAGGCTGATGGATAGACGGGCCATAGTGGATAGGACTGGCTCAATCCTTTGTATTTCAAGGAGAGACCCTGAAAGAGGGGCAGTGCGTGTTCACCCCTACAAGGGTCTTTTGGACGGACTCCTCGGATACGTCGATCGCTATGGCCGGGGCCTTGAGGGATTAGAGTATGTTTACGATGGCTATCTCCTCTCCCATGGAAAGGAAGGGGCCCGCAGAGAGCCCCTTATCCTTTCTGTGGACAAGAATTTACAGGCCCTATGCAAAAAGAATCTCGCTTGGCAGATGAGGCGTCTGCGTTCACGATCCGGGGCGATGATTCTCATGGATGTGCGTACAGGCCAGATCCTTGCCATGACGAGCATTACAGCCGGATCGAGGAAAAGGATTGGCTGTTGCGACCGGAAAAACCTTGCCATAAAGGGCACAGTAAATCCATGGTCTGTAATGGTGGCCCTTGCTGAGGCACGGGCTCTCGATGCGAGACTGAGTGAACAGGAAGGTCCTGAAAAAAGCGGGGAAGGCCATACTGACAACAACGGCGTTTCTTCTCTAAGGGAGAAAAGGACCGATGAGTCAGTCGTCAGACTCAAGGGATGGCACTGGCACAGATTCGGAAGAGACGCCGGCTTTTGGACCCGTCTTGATAATAAGGAACTTGAGGGCCTTGTTTTGGGCTGCGGGCTTTTCCACAGCCTCATAGCAGCGGGTTTTGGCCAGGAGACCGGAATCGATCTTCCCGGTGAGATGCAGGGACGGCTCCCATCTGTACTTTCAGCAAATGTTACAGATGTTATCGCCTCCACGGCAAGCGCTACACCTGTTCAAATGATTGCTGCATATACTGCATTGATTAAAAATGGAAGCCCCCCCACGCCAAGGCTTGCTGTGAACGCACGGAATCAGTCGCAATCAGGTGGCGCTAGTTCCGCTAAACTATTGCACGAGGAGGCACACAGGCTTTTCCTGACAATAGCCGGGGATGACAGGGGGCCATCAATGGCGGCCTATGCGCCTGGGCATTGTAATGGCTCAAGGTGCTATCAGGTGGTAGGGCTCGGTTTTTGGCCTGCAGATAATCCGGAAATTAGTTATATTAGCGTTCTGTTTGACGCGAGATACACACCCGCCGAAAGAAGGGGAACCCTTGGCCGGATGGCATCCCTGGCACGAATGGGAGCTGCGGCCTTGACAGAACGCTACCGGTTCGCTATCAGGGCAAAAGACCTTTACGGCCGGTCTTACGTGAATACCCGGACAAATAAAGGTTTCTCTGGATTTATGCCAGACCTGAGGGGACTTTCTATTAGAAGCGCCCTCGAGTTGGCAGGTCGTCTTGGAATGAGGATTCGTATCTCTGGCAAGGGAAAAGTCACAGAACAATATCCGAAGCCTGGCCGCAGGCTTTCTCTTAAGAAGGAATGCGTCCTCATCTGCAGAAAGGGACCTGTATAGGGGCGGGGTTTCCGGCCTTTCGGCCGCTTTTTTAAAAACCAGGCAACAGAGAGTTTTTTAAATTTAATGAGATTACTTGGGCTTCTTGAGGCTACAGAAAGGGTTTGCACCCTTGTACAGGGTGACGATTCTGTGGATATTTCATCCGTTGCAATAGATTCCCGGAAGGTGAAGCCGGGATGCCTATTTATGGCACTGCCTGGAAGCCGGATACATGGGTACAATTTTCTAATGGATGCAGTGGAAAGAGGCGCAGGTGCAGCACTCGTGCCTGAACAATACAGTGAAGAGGCTGCCGTGCTTTTACCAGCTTCCTTTCCCCTGCTTTCCTCAACCAATGTTCGTCGTGCAGCCGGGCTTATATCCCACTATTTTTTTGGCAGGCCGAGCGCGAAGCTCAAGGTCATAGGAATTACGGGCACAAACGGCAAAACTACCTGTTCGTATATTATCGAGGCAATACTTAATGCATCAGGAAAGAAGACCGCGATCTCAGGCACCATTTGTCGAAGGATAGGCAATTCTGAGACAGTTTCTTGTCTCACCACGCCAGACTGCGTATCCTTCCACGCATTTCTGAAAGACGCTCTGGACCAGGGTGCTGAGTACGTGGTTGCCGAGGTTTCGTCCCACGCCCTTGACCAGGGAAGGGTTGAAGGATGTAAGTTCGCCGTGGCCCTTTTCACTAACCTTACGCGTGATCATCTTGATTATCACGGTAGCTTCGAGGAATACTTCAGGGCAAAGGCTACATTGTTCAATAAAGGCCGTACGGACAGGAGAGTCATCAACCTTGATGACCCATACGGCAGAAGGCTCTATGAAGAGACTACCGTGGAAAGGCTTTCCTACTCACTGTCCGCTGAGGGCGCAGATATCACGGCTACGGATTTTAGCCTTGGCCCCGGAGGCATCAGGGCGAGTCTTAGGCTGAAGTCAGAACGGCTCGATATAAATTCTCCGCTTATTGGCAGGCATAACCTTTCAAATATCCTGGCGGCAGCTTCCGTGGCTATTTCCTTGGATGTTTCCCTAAGTGCTGTGAAGAAGGGCATAGAGTCAGTGCGCTTCGTTCATGGAAGGCTCGAGCCCATCTTTCATGAAGGGATTACCGGTTTTGTAGATTATGCCCATACCCCGGATGCAGTCAGAAGCGTGCTTGGCAGCCTGAACGAGATAAAGGAGAACGGCAAGGTCATAACGGTTATTGGCTGCGGGGGTGACAGGGATAGGGGGAAACGGCCCGAGATGGCCCGTATCGCCGCCATGCTTTCAGACGTTGCCATCCTTACTTCTGACAATCCCAGGACTGAGAACCCCTCGAGTATAATAGACGATATGTTGTCGGGTGTGCCGCGGGAGTTGGCGTACAAGGTGCGCGTAATGGAGGACAGGCAGGAGGCAATATACTGGGGGTGTTCCCATGCCAGGGCCGGTGATATGATTCTCGTGGCGGGAAAGGGACACGAGAATTACCAGATTTTCGGCACCAAAAGGTGCCCTTTTTACGACAAGAAGGTGCTATCCAGGGGTCTTAAACTGGCAGCGTTGGCCAAGGGACCGTACAACAGCCAGGCGCTGTTCGGTCCCACCCTAGAAAATGTTCGTAAGGTAACTGGCGGCAACCTTGCGGACAGGTTCCGCCTGCTGACATTCGATTCCATCTCCACGGATAGCCGCACGATAAAGCAGGGAGATTTGTTCTGGGCTCTAAGGGGCGAAAGGTTCGACGGCGGCCTTTTTGTGGAGACGGCTTTTGAGGCGGGCGCGCTGGCAGCAGTGTGTGAAAACGCGCCAGAGGGCGTGGAGGCGCGCCCGGTCATTGTCCTTGGGGACACACTTTTCGGGCTCGGCCAATTTGCTTCCTGGTACAGGAGATTTCTCGGGATCAAGACCATTGCGGTAACTGGAAGTTGTGGAAAGACCACCACCAAGGACCTTGTTTTCTCAGTGGTTTCGCGGGCGTTCAGGGCAGGGGCCACGAAGGGAAATTTTAATAACCTTGTTGGACTTCCTCTTACTATTTTCTCCATGGAGCCTGGCACCGAGTGGGCGGTTCTTGAAATGGGGACAAACATGCCTGGCGAGATTAAGCGCCTGTGTCAGATCGCCCAACCTGAAATCGGGATCTTGACCTGCGTCCGTCCGGTTCATCTTGAGGGCTTGGGTAGCCTCGAGAACATTGCCCGTGAAAAGGGATTTGTATTGGAAGCCCTTCCTGACCGGGGAAAGGCGATAGTAAATCTCGACGATGAACTTGTAGTAAGAGGACTGGAACGCACAGGCGCCAGGAACGTCTGGGGATTTGGGACCAAGGAGAAGGCCCTTTCTCTTACGCGAATAGACCATGCCGTCATAGTTACGGGGTGGAAGATGACAGGGAACGGGCTTGACGTGATTCTCGATGCAGACGGTAAAGAAGTCGAGGTAAACTCGAGGCTGATCGGAAGGGCCAACGTATTGAACATAGCGGCTGCCTTTTGTGTAGGCATGAGCCTCGGTATTTCCACGTCTTCCATTGCCGAGGGCATACAGGAATGTTCTCCGCCAAAGGGTCGGATGAACAGGGAGGATTTTGGAGGGTGGGTTCTGCTGGATGACAGCTACAATGCCAATCCTTCTTCCATGGAGGCCGCGCTGGGGTCCATCCCGGATCTCGCCCCGGATCTCGCGGTGAATCTCGTTCTAGGTGACATGCTCGAGCTCGGCCATGATTCAGAGAAGTTTCATGCGGAGCTTGGTAAAAAGGCTGCGTCCGTTCATCCCTCGGTCATTGTTGCGATTGGAAAGATGGCTCGATACGTGGCGCGCGGTGCCATGGAGGCCGGGTTCCCCATGGGGCGTATCTATACCTTTGAAGATTCTAACGAGGCTGCGGGTTTTCTCAGGGAAGAAGAAGGCATCTTTTTTAATGGTACACCTAGGGTGGTTCTACTGAAGGGTTCACGGGGCGTCCGGCTCGAGGAGGTGGCCGGGGCCATCCGGGAAAGGCTCGTGGAGGGGACATAGATGCTCTACCACCTGCTCTTTCCCCTGCATGTCTACTATCCGGTTTTCAATGTATTTCGCTACATCACTTTTCGTGCCATATATGCAGCCGTAACCTCGCTCGCCATCACCCTATTTCTCGGGCCCTGGTTTATCCAAAAGATAAAGGATCTCCAGTTTGGCCAGGTCGTGCGGGACGACGGGCCGAGAAGCCATCTTAAAAAAACCGGGACCCCAAGCATGGGCGGCATCCTCATCAATTTCGCCATAGTGGTTTCGAGCTTTCTGTGGGCGGATGTTGCCAACCTTTACGTCTGGGTCTGCATGATGATACTCATTGGTTTTGGAGCCACCGGTTTTTATGATGACTGGCTGAAGATACGCCATAAGAGCAGCAAGGGTCTGTCAGGGAGATGGAAGCTCGTTATCCAGGGGATCTTGGTATGCCTTTGCGCCTTTATACTGATAAAAAGTGGCCACTGGGACACGAGACTGAGCGTCCCCTTTTTTAAGAATCTTCGTCCAGATCTCCGGCTTTTTTATATCTTTTTTGCGTTTCTCGTTGTGGCGGGTTCCTCAAATGCCGTGAACCTGACAGACGGCCTTGATGGGCTTGCAACCGGCCCTTTTGTGATTTCGGCTGCCGTGTACACACTCTTTTGTTACCTGGCGGGCCATTCGGGGCTGGCCCACTACCTGCAGATCCCCTACGTTCCGGGAGTCGGAGAGCTTTCTGTATTTTGCGGGGCAATGGTTGGGGCGGGTCTTGGTTTCCTGTGGTACAACAGCTATCCAGCAGAAATATTCATGGGTGACGTGGGCTCCCTATCAATAGGAGGGTTACTCGGAATTGTTGCAGTCCTGTCCAAGCAGGAGATCCTGCTCGCCATAGTGGGGGGTGTGTTTGTGGCCGAGGCCGTTTCGGTGGCAGTGCAGGTCGGCTATTTTAAGGCCACCAAGGGTAGACGCATATTCAGGATGGCGCCTCTTCACCACCATTTTGAAATGCTTGGATGGCCTGAACCAAAGGTGATAGTCAGATTCTGGATAATATCCGTACTCCTGGGTCTGTTGGCAATAAGCACGTTGAAGTTGAGGTAGGAATTGGACTTCAGAAATAAGAAAATAGCAATAATGGGCACGGGCGTGGCAGGCGCTTCCGCGGCAAGATGGCTGAGAAGTCAGGGCTCGCTGCTGCACTGCCTTGATGATAAACCACAGGAGATGTGGGACAAGGCCTTTTTGTCATGGTGCGGGCGCAACAATGTAGATAAATGCGTTTGTAGTGGAGATAGGGCCGCCGCATTGATTAGGGAAATGGACCTTGTGGTTGTAAGTCCGGGAATACCTCCAAAACACCCGCTTATTGAAGAGGCCCGGAGGCACGGGGTGGCGGTTGTAGGTGAGCTCTATCTCGCTGCAAGCCTTTGGAAGGGACCGCTTATTGGAATTACCGGCACAAATGGCAAGACCACCACGACCCTCCTATCCTGCCACCTGCTTAAAAGTGCTGGCATCGAGGCGGTAAGCGCAGGCAACATCTCTCCCCCGCTTTTCGATCTTATTGACAGAAACGGATCCGATATTTGCGCTGTCCTGGAGGTTAGCAGTTTTCAGCTCGAGCATTTTCCAGACCAGCCGCCTCTGTACATTAAAAGGCCCATGTTTCGGACTGCTGTTTGCTTGAATGTAGCCCCAGATCACCTCGACAGGCATGGATCCATGGAAAATTATATAAGGGCAAAGGAACGCCTTTTTTTGTTCCAGAGCCGGGATTGTTGCGCGGTTCTCGGAGACGGCGCTGAGTCTTTTAGGACCGTTGCTCAACCGGTCTTTCTCAGAGATATGGTTGTCGACACGTCCCGCAAGAGACTTAGCATTACTGTGGAAGATAGAAAGGAAATTCTAGATATATCAGCCTATGCAGCCGCCGGCAAGCATAATCTCGGGAACCTTGCAGCTGCTTTTACTATAGCCTGCGGTCTTGGCGCTAGTGCGGAGTCCATGGCGAGAGGGCTTTCAGGCTTTAGCCTTCCATCTCACCGGCTTGAGCCGGTGGGTAGTTGGGAAGGCGTAAGGTTTGTGGATGATTCCAAGGCGACAAATGTCCATGCGGTGATCAACGGTCTCAATGCCATAACTGGGAATATCGTACTGATTGCAGGAGGGAGGGCCAAGGGGGAGGATTTTTCGAGTCTTGCAAAGCAGTTAAGCGCTCTTAGGAACGGAAACGGTCCGAGGGTCAGGGGACTTATTCTCATTGGCGAGGCTGCCGGGGAGCTCGATGGTGCGCTTGGCCGTTTTTTCCACAATCGTTTTGTGGTCAGGGGCGCTTCAGGGCAGGAGGTGATGGATAAGGCAGTGGCACGGGCGTTTTCCGTGGCGAAACAGGGTGACACCGTGGTGTTGTCTCCGGCCTGTGCAAGCTTTGATCTTTTCTCCGGGTACAGGGAACGTGGCGAGGCCTTCAAAAGGGCTATTTCCAGGATGATTAAAGGGTCGGCATGAAAGATATCAGGCTCGTTATTACAGGTGGGGGAACAGGCGGGCATCTGTTCCCCGGCATAGCTATAGCCGAGGAGCTTGAAAACGAGTGTAGCCTGAAGCTTTTGTGGATTGGTACCGGCAGGTCGGTGGAGAGGAAGGTCCTCGGTCGTATGCCGTGGCGATACGAGATACTGAACGTTAAGCCATTTAAAGGACGCACCATTTCCGGGCTTGTTGCAGCCGGTTTTTCGATTCCGTTTTCGGTGGCGAGGGCGACGGTAATGCTCAGAAGGTTCAGACCCAATATAGTGTTTGGGGTTGGTGGCTACGTATCTGGGCCGGTGATCCTGGCGGGCAGGATGCTCGGGATATCCACTGCAATTCACGAGCAGAATTTTTTGCCAGGCCTTGCCAATAAGATGGCGTCCCGTTTTTCTGACAGGGTCTATACTAGCTTTGAAGGTTCCACAGCCTACTTCAAGGCGGAGAAGGTGGAATGTCTTGGCAATCCAATAAGGCGTCAGATTCTTGACGACGCCGTTGATCTTTCTCCACAGACGGACCCTTTCAGGCAGTTTCGCATACTCGTGTTGGGGGGCAGCCAAGGTGCAAGCGGGCTAAACAGGCTCGTCAGTTCTGCATTGAATATCCTGCACCAGTCCGGCATCAGATTTCAGGCCATACATCAGACCGGCGTTGCCGAAAAAGATGAATTTTCAGCAAGTTATACTGCCATGGGCATGAATGTGAAAGTAGAGTCTTTTATTGAAAGAATAGGGATTGCGTACTCGTGGGCTGATCTGATAATTTGCAGGGCAGGCGCAACCACTCTGGCTGAAATTACCGCCATAGGGAAACCGGCTATATGCATACCGTTTCCTCACGCGGCTGATGGTCATCAAGATCTCAATGCCGAGACATTATGCCATGCGGGGGCAGCCCTTTGTTTCAAAGAAAAGGACCTCGGAGCGGTGGCGTTGGCATCCCAGGTAGAGGAACTCATGTCAGAGCCTGAAAGGCTTTCAAGGATGGCCAGAAGATCGAGGGGCCTGGGAAGGCCATACGCTGCGCGCGATATAGCGGCATCCATACTGAAACTGTGCAGCAGCGGCACCGGCACTGTGTCTGAAATGAGAAAAATGGAAGGAGATCAGATCAAGGGGCATGTATAAGAAACAGCATATTCATTTTGTCGGAATTGGTGGGATAGGCATGAGCGGACTTGCCCAGGTCCTTTTGACACTTGATTATTCCGTGTCCGGATCGGATATAAGGAGCACCATGATAACCAAGGCGTTGGCGGCCAACGGGGCAACCGTGTATCAGGGCCACCGTCCTGAAAATGTAAAGGGTGCAGACGTGGTGGTGGTTTCCTCTGCAGTGAACCAGGATAACCCGGAAATCGTGGCGGCAAGATCGGCAAACATTCCCATTATCCCCAGGGCGGAGATGCTTGGTGAACTGATGCGTTTCAAAAAATTTGGCGTGGCTGTAGCCGGGGCCCATGGAAAAACAAGTACCACGTCTATGATAGCCTCGGTATTCCAGTCGGCAAAGTACGATCCCACCGTGATCATAGGGGGTAAGGTCAAGGGACTTGGTACCAACGCTTACTGGGGAAAAGGGGATTTTCTCGTGGCCGAGGCAGATGAAAGTGATGGAAGCTTCCTACGTTTAACCCCGAGTATAATTGTTATAACGAACATTGACAGAGAACATCTCGACTACTATTCAAGCATAGAGGATATAAAACAGACGTTTTCACGTTTTCTCGAACGGATTCCCTTCTACGGAGTCGTCATTGGCTGCGGAGACGATCCGCTTGTCAGGGAGGTCCTGTCATCTAACGCCAAGAGATATAAAACCTATGGCACCGGAGAAGGCGTAGAGTTAAGGGCATGCTGTATCAGGACCGAGAACATGGGCATATCATTTGGGGTGGAACATACCGGGGTCTTTCTCGGAGAAATCCATCTCGTAGTACCGGGTATACATCACGTGAGAAACGCCCTTGCCGCTGTTGCACTTGGCCTTGAACTTGGATTTTCCTTTGAAACCATCAAGGAGGGCCTTGAAGGCTATACGGGTGTTGGCAGGAGATTCGAGATTCTCGGTGTTGAACGGGGTGTAACCGTGGTTGATGACTATGCCCACCACCCCACGGAAATAAGGGCTACACTCGAAGCGGCACGAGAGCTGTGGCCTGATAGACGCATGGTAGTGCTTTTCGAGCCTCACCGTTACACAAGGACCCAGGCCCTGATGGATGATTTTACCTCCTGTTTTTCCACGGCGGACGAGCTTTGGCTCACTGAAATCTATCCGGCCAGTGAAAGGCCGATTGTTGGTGTTTCTGGTCAGCGTCTTGCAAGGCAAATAGAGCAGGAGACTGGCAAGGACGTACATTTTGTCGACGAGGTGTCTTCCTTGCCAGGTGTCGTGGCCCCTTCACTGAAGGAGGGCGATGTTGTTTTTACCCTCGGTGCAGGCGCCATCGGCAAGATAGGATACAAGATAGTTCAAGAGCTTGGGGGTGGCAGGATTGCAGCAGCTTCTTAAGGACCTGGTTCATATAGACGGCCTCATAGTGGAGACAGACAGGCCTCTTGCTCCTCTTACCACCATGAAGGTAGGCGGAATGGCGCGGTGTTTCCTCAAGCCTGTGTGCATACCCGCCCTTGAGAGGCTTATAGAGTATCTTGAGAGGCGGGATATATCATACAAGGTCCTTGGAAATGGTAGCAATCTTATTGTTGCGGACCAGGGAGTTGGGGTTGTTATTTCCCTGTCAAGGCTTAAAAAAATTTACAACTGTTCTCAGGATGCCCTGTATGTCGAAGCAGGTTGCAGCATTGCGGGTTTTCTGAACTGGTGCGTTACGAACGGTTACAGTGGGATAGAGCCTCTTGCCGGGATACCAGGTTCCCTCGGAGGCGCTCTTCGTATGAATGCCAGTGCAAACGGCACCTCCATAGGGGATTTTGTTAAAGGGCTTTGCGTGACCACGAGCGAGGGGAGTGCATGGATCAGTGTCTCAAAGGGTTTTTTTGGTTACAGAAAGAGCAGCCTTGCTCCAGGAGGCATTATTTCTGCCGCTAAGCTCAGGATTCATAACGGTCGGCGTGGAAATGGGAGAAACATCCGTCATCGCCTTGTGCCCAATGCCATGGTCGCCGCTTCAGCAGGTCAGGTGATGACTAACATCAAGGGGATAATGAGGAAAAGACTTTCAAGCCAGCCCCTTGGACAGCCAAGTGCGGGTTGCGTATTCAAGAATCCTTCTTCAAGCTGTTCTGCATGGTCCCTGATAGCCTCCTGCGGACTACAGGGTGTGCGCATGAAAGATGCCCAGGTGTCAAGAAAACATGCAAATTTCATAGTAAATCTCGGTAGGGCCAGGAGCTCAGACGTTTTGTCCCTTATCGGCCTTGTAAAAAAGAAGGTATGGGAAGAGACCGGAGTGGTACTGAAAGAAGAGGTGATAGTGTGGGGTAATGAGGAACAGCGCCTTTAAAAGAAACAAGACAGCAGGCAGACGGAGACCGGCTGCCATCAGGGGTGCGAGGCTGCTGCCACGAGTGATGATCGTGGCGGGACTGATATGTCTCTTGATGGGCGGTATAGCCGGGACAGTTTACGGCATTAAGCGGTGGATGAAATGCTCTTCATACTTTCTCGTGTCCGAGGTAGAAGTGCAAGGCGCGAGCAGGATACCCAAAAAGGAGTTAATCAGCCAGAGCGGCATAAAACCAGGGGACAATATATTCAGCTTAGATTTCAGCGCCATAAGGGATAGAATACTGGAAAATCCGTGGATCAGGGAGGTGTCCATTGAGAGGCGTCTTCCGGACAAGATAGTGATTCATGTGGATGAAAGGATGCCCTTTGCCCTCGCCAGGATCAATGACAGGATATACATCGTGGACCGCTCCGGCGAGCCCTTTAAACCCCTTGAACCCAAAGAGAATTTCTCAGCCCCGGTTATAACCGGCATTGAACAAAAGGGTCCGCCTGCGGGGGGCAAGACTTTATTCTTGGTTGATCGGAACAGGATGAAGGTCGCCATTTCCATAATCAAGATGTCAAAGAGGGGTGTCCGAGCACTTGGTTTTAACAATATCAGCCAGATCGATTTTCCAAACAACCGGAACGTTGTTATTTACACGGCAGACAAGGCCGTGCCCTTTCGGCTTGACAGGGATAAGTACAGGAAACAGTTTTACCGGGCTGAAAAGATCCTCGTGCAACTGTATAATTCCGGCCAATATACCAAGGTGGTAAGTGTAAATGTAGGCTACGGCGAGGACATGGCCTTGGCCAAGCTCAAGAAAAGATAGGTCACAATGGTGGAAGGCGATAGTGAAATAGTGGTAGGTCTCGATATTGGCACTACGAAGATCTGCTGCGTGGTTGGGGAGTTGTCGGATGACAAGATCGAGATCATCGGCGTTGGCACCCATCCGTCAGTAGGACTGAGAAAGGGAGTAGTAGTCAACATCGACAGCACCGTGAATTCCATCAAGAAGGCCGTTGAAGAGGCCGAGCTCATGGCTGGGTGTGAGATAACTTCCGCCTTTGTGGGAATTGCAGGCAACCATATCAAGGGATTTAATAGCCACGGTGTCATTGCGGTCAAGGGCGAAGAGGTTAGCGAGGAGGACGTAGAAAGGGTGATTGATGCGGCCAGGGCCGTGGCGATCCCCATGGACCGGGAGATAATCCACATCCTGCCCCAAGAATATATAGTTGACGATCAGGACGGTATCCTTGACCCGGTGGGTATGATGGGCGTGCGGCTAGAGGCAAAGGTGCACATCGTGACAGGAGCGGTTACGGCTGCACAGAACCTGGTCAAATGCGCTAACAGGGCGGGCCTCGATGTGGAAGATATTGTTCTCCAGCCGCTGGCTTCGGCCCATGCTGTTATAACTGATGAAGAGCGCGAGATAGGGGTGGCCCTTGTTGATTTCGGGGGCGGAACCACGGATCTCGCACTTTTATGCGAGGGATCAATTAAACACACAGCAGTTCTTGGTCTCGGCGGTAACAACCTGACCTACGACATTTCGGTTGGGTTGAGAACGCCCATGAACGATGCTGAGAAGATAAAGATGCGTTACGGGACGTGCCTTGTTTCCATGGTGCGGAGGGACGAGATGATTGAGGTCCCGAGTGTTGGTGACAGGCGCCCGAGGCAGCTCTCGCGGCACATTCTTGCTGAGATACTTGAGCCCAGGGTTGAGGAGATATTCTCGCTAATAGACCAGGAGATTCAGAGGACGAGGCTCAAGGAGCTTCTTGCCTCGGGAGTGGTCATAACAGGTGGCTCCGCCCTTATTCCCGGCCTTTGTGAAATGGCGGATCAGATATTTCAGCTTCCCGCAAGGTTAGGCTACCCACGCAGGATTTCAGGGCTTGTTGATGTTGTAAACAGCCCAATGTACGCAACGGCAGTCGGCCTTGTACTTTACGGATTTCAGGACAGGCCGCAAAACCCAAAGAGATTCAGAATACGAGGGGACAACATCCTCAGCAAGGTTACCGGAAGGATGAAGTCCTGGTTTGGCCTTTAAGTACGTAAGAGGAGGAGGGTAACATGCCCTTGGAATTTGTGGAACAGGAGCTTCAGGCAAAGATAAAGGTGATCGGTGTAGGGGGCGGAGGCGGAAACGCGATAAACAACATGATAGCCTCTGAACTTCAGGGGGTGGAGTTTATTGCAGCAAATACAGATGCCCAGGCCCTTGATATGTCCCGGGCGGACAAGAAGATTCAGCTTGGAACCAGCCTTACCAAGGGGCTCGGGGCAGGCGCGAAGCCGGAAATAGGCAGGGAGGCCGCCGAGGAAAGTGCAGAGGAGATCAAGAAGGCCCTTGACGGGGCTGATATGGTCTTCGTCACTGCCGGCATGGGAGGAGGGACCGGCACGGGCGGGGCGCCAGTGATCGCGGAGGTCAGCAAGGAGCTTGGCGCACTTACCGTTGCAGTTGTCACTAGGCCATTCAGTTTTGAGGGAAAAAGACGGGCGCGTCAGGCGGATGAGGGGATAAAGCGGCTCAAGGACGTAGTGGACACCATCATAACCATTCCGAATGACAGGCTCAGGAGTCTTGCCCAGCCCAACACCCCCTTTCTCGAGATGTTCAAGAAGGCGGACGAGGTTCTATACTACGCCGTCAGGGGTATTTCTGACCTTATAGTAGTCCAGGGTTACATAAACGTTGACTTTGCAGACGTGCGCACAGTCATGGCCGAAATGGGCATGGCCCTTATGGGCACGGGGGTGGCTAAGGGTGATCGCAGGGCCCTGGAGGCCGTACAGATGGCCATTGCCAACCCGCTTCTTGAAGACGTTTCCATTAACGGTGCCCGGGGCATTCTTATGAATATTACCGCGAGCGCCGCTACCCTCAGTATGGAAGAAGTGGATCAGGCCTCCACACTCATCTACGAGGAGGCCCATGATGATGCAAATATCATCTGGGGCACGGTCTTCGACGATAATATGGGGGACGAGATAAGAGTGACTGTCATAGCCACGGGAATAGGCAGGGAGAAGCCCCTGCCAATGGAAGATCCCGTGGTCAAGAGCATAGAGGCGGCCAGGCAGAAGCGCGTTTCCGAGGAACCCGTTATGGAAGAAGAGCTCCCTATCCATAAGGTGAAAAAGGAAGGCCTTGATTTTTCCTCGAGGGCCAAGACTGCAAAGACAGGGGAGTTTACAGGATTCGAATCCCTTGACCCTGAAGAACTGGAAATTCCAGCGTTCATGAGGAAAAAGGCCGACTGAAAAACAGGCCGGTTACTGGCCCGGGAAGGTTATAACCACTGGTCGGAAAAGTCCCTCCTTCGGGCCTCCTTTAGTCTGCTCCTTTGCCTTTTTTCCCTGAGACGCTGTTCTTTTGCCGGCCTTGGAATGGATGTCTTTTTTCTTTTTGGCTTTTTCCTCAACGCCGCCGACAAGAGCTCGGCAAAACGCCGGACGGCCTCCTGCCTGTTGGCCTTTTGAGACCTGTGTTTTGTGGAGGAGACGGTTAGTATTCCATTGCGGCTTATACGGTTGCGGAGCCTTTGCTTCAGCCTTGTTTTTTCTTCGGGTCTAAGGCTCGTTGTTTTCTCGATATTGAACTTAAGGGTGGCCTTGGTATTTACCTTGTTGACATTTTGCCCTCCAGGGCCGCTTGAACGTGAAAAGGTAAAGCAGATTTCTTGGTCCGGGATAACGATTTTTTTTGATATCCTAACCATGAAAAGATCATCCAATAGGCACTTTTTCTTCCGGTAACGAATACAGCAGCTTGGTTCTTGTTGACTGGATCGAGGCAACGAGGGCAAGGGGTCCCACACGGCCAATGAACATCAGAAAGACTATAATAATCTTGCCAGCCGCTGAAAGTTTTGTGGTAAGCCCGACGCTCAAGCCAACTGTACCAAAGGCTGAAACCGCCTCGAACAGGCATTCAAGAAACTTGCCCCTTGCCTGCATGTGGGGTATGTCGCCGCCTTCGGTAAATTGTAAGAGCAAAACGCACACGAATAGTATGGCTGCCGAAAAGAATAGTAGCGTTAGCGAATCGTTGACTGATTCCCTGTCAACGGCGTATTTCCCGATCACCACTTGTTCCCGCCCGTTTATCTGCGCCTTTATGAAGGCCCACAAAACCCGGAATGTGGTTATCTTGATACCGCCTGCGCACGAACCCGGAGCACCGCCGATGTACATGAGGAAGATCATGAAAACCAAGGATGCATTGGTCATTCGGGCTATGTCTACCGTGTTGAAGCCCGCAGTTCTGCACGTCACGGACTGAAACAATGATGTCAACAGCGCTTCATGAAACGGCATATATTCCTTGAAACCTATGAATTCCGACAGGAATAGGCATATCCACCCGCTCACTATAAGAAACAGAGAGGTCTTAACAACGAGCATAAAATTCCAACTGCACCTGATTCTACCATGATTCCTGCGTCTCAGGAACGAGGAAAGGGTAGAGGTCCCTTCTATAATAACCGAAAAACCCAGACCGCCAAGGATAATAAGGGCCATGAATGTAAGGTTCACTATCCAGTCATTTTTAAACCGCATAAGGCTGTCTGAGTTCAAGGAGAAACCGGCATTACAAAAGGCCGAAACAGAGTGGAACAATGCTGAAAAAGGTGGAAAGTCACGGGAATCCATTGCAAAAAGCATGAAGGCTCCTGACAGTTCTATGATCGCCACGACCGTAATAATCTGGACAAGGAATTTTCCGAGATGAAACTTTGGATCATGCAGGAGACTTTGGCCCACGGCTATTCTATCTGTCAGGGAAACCCTCTTTTTCAGCATGTAAATTGCCAGGGTGGAGAATGTCATTATGCCGAGTCCCCCAAGCTGGATTAGAACCATGATTATAACCTGGCCCGTGTGAGAAAATACAGTGCCGGTGTTCACCACGCTCAGTCCAGTTACGCATACCGCCGAGGTGGCCGTAAACAGCGCGTCTATCCAGGAAATGGTGCGGTGCATGGTGCTGCAGGAGTCATGGAGTAGGACTGTTCCTCCAATGATGGCCCCCATAAAGAGGAAAACCGGCAGGGCTATGGGATTGAGCAGTTTTCTCTTTTTCATGTTCCGCCTGTCTATTATTAACGTTTCAGGGAAAGTGGCGCAGTCAGCACGTTGAAAATGAGCTTTTTGAATATATCCGTAACAGTTTTCGCTGGGAGCATATCCACCTGCGGATCGGACCAGTCGCCGCTAACCTTAACCGGTATGGCAAACAGGGACTTGTTCTTTCCTCCGATGATGCCTCCTATGATAGGAATGCTCGTGATGATTTTGTCTACTGTCTTCAAGGGCTGGATAAATATTATGAGGTCCAATGTCTTCCTGTCCAAGTAAACGTCTCCTGTACCATAAAAGTTGATGCCCGGCCCTTTGATGTATGCCTTTTCCATGTGTACCCGGCCCGAGGTAATCCTGGCCTCCACGAGAAGCCTTTCATAGGGGGAGGTTCCCTCGATCAGCCCCTTGTTAAGGGAAAAGATATCGACGATGTTCACAACGCTGAATATCTTTGAAAGGAGCCCGAACTTGTGGATGTAACCGTTGCGCGCCTTGATCTTTAGGCTTCCATTTCCGCGCAGCACCCTGTTCCTGCCACTGAGGTAAAGGTTTATGGTGACAGGCCCCGTTATGAGGTCCTGTTGTATCCCGAGGCAGTCAAGGACCTTTTCAAATCTGGCATGATGGCCAGGGGGTGTAATTGCTGAAAACTCGCTAAAGACAGTGCTGTTTTCATTCCTTTTCCGCAGGTAGAGGTCAAGGCCGCAGGTGTCGTCAGAGTATGCCTCAAGCCCTCTCAGTACTGCTTTATCAATCCTTGCCTCCCCTCTCAGGTGTTTCAAAACGAGTTCATGAGGCCTCTCTGTCCGTTTTTTTGAGAAATCTCTTACCGCATAGCGCACCTCTTGGAGATTAAAATCTATTTTGACTCGAATACCTCTCGCCATGTCATCCCATAGGGAATTGTCTTCATCCTTTCCCTTCCGAGTTTCCTTTTTTGTAATCTGCTTTTCCCTTTTTGTGGCCCGTATTCGCCCCTGGTCGGAAAACTCCTGCAAGAGGCTAAACGTGTCGGAGGAGAGCTTGGGCGCAGACAGTTTCAGAAGACAGATGGCTTCTCCTTGTCCGGTTTTTATGGTCCCATTTAGGTCTATAATGTCTCCTGAAAACGTAAGGTGCGATTTTATCCGTGCCCGCCCGTTTTTTTGGGAAATGTACAGGTCTTTGAAGGTAAGTCCTGGGATACCTGCCCATATCGAATGAAGGCCGGAAAGAGTGATGTTCCCCTTTATCCGGTATGTTCTTCTGCCGTTTAGTGAAGAAAAGGCGGCCGAGAATACTCCCTCGGCGTTGCCGGTCAAGATGTGGTTTTTTCTCAAAATGGCGTCAAGAACGGCCCTGTCAAGTTTCCCCCTGAAGGAGAAGGATACGAGGTCCCTCCCAAGGCTGGCCCGGTGAAAGCCGATAATACATAGCCTGCCCGCCTTCTCTATTTGTATCTGTTCAAGGTAAAGGTTTCTATGTTCCTTGGTCCCCTTGATTTTTAGTTTTACTCCCGCCTTGTTCCACTCTAGTCCGCCAGCAAAGCTGGCTCCCCCGTGGCTCAGGAAGATTACCTTGAAATCCCTGGCGTAAAAGGGTGTCCTCGGGGTGTATTCATCAAGGTGAAGGCCGTTTTTTTCAAGCCAGTGCCACAGCGTGCCCCGTACGAGCCCGCTTGTCTTGACAAGGCCTTCCCATTTCGTGAATCTTTTATGTGAAAGTTCCGCTCCAAATAGGAACGAGTCGCTGCCGAGCCTCATCCTGAGATGCCTGGCGGTCACCTTTCTGTTATCCACCTGTATATCGCCTTTTTGAAGGAAAACGGAGGCTGGCAGCATGTTTGTCTTTAACGTGATGCCAAGGGGCGAAAAGGAAACAAGGTATGTCATGGATACGGGATCATTCAGGGCCACATGGAATTTCAGTCTGTTGACCCCAAGGGGTCCGGACACGTCAACCTCTTTTCTGTCGATAAAGTCCCCTGCGAGTCCAAACTTCCTACACATGCCGAGAAGTGATTCCGCCCGCATTCTTCCCTCTGCCCTGTTAACATGTACGTCTATCGTGGAGTTTTTCCATGACACGCCTCCTGAAAGATGATCTATGGAGTTTGGCCCGAAAGACCCTGAAATATCGAGTAATGAAAGGGTGGCGGCTTCGTATCTCGCAGCCCCTCCCCTTACTCTTATCTCCATACCAAGGGTTTTATAAAAACAGGACAAGCGTGTCTCGTTGACCCTTATCCGTATGTTATTGTCATGTTTCTTGTCTCCTATGGAGAGCCTGCCCTGTAATCTGCCACGCAGCCTCACAAGCCTTTTAAGCTCGTCGTGGAGCCTTTGGCTGTGGGTAAACTTTAAAAGCGCCCATTTAACGTCCGTGGCCGGGGCGCTGATCAGGATGTCGAGTTTGAACTGATCGCAACCCTTTGAGAGACCAAGTACCAGGTGTCCCGCAGTGCCGGTGGTCTTTCTGAGCCGTGCCCTGGCGCCACGGACGAAGAGCACCCCTTTTACTATTTCAAATGGTCCACTGACCGAATCCACAAAGAAGTTTCCGTCCTTGACGTAGATCCTTACATTACTTGCCTTGCCCCTGATGGACATGTCTGACAGGGAATGCCACTTTGATAACGGGGCATCAATGTGAAGGGTTATGCTTTTGGCAATTCCACCCCTGATGGCCGTACAAAAGTCCTGAACATCTCTGTCCTTGATGGAAAGCGCATGGAGTGCATTTCTTACTTCCCCTATGTCTATGTCGTGACCGGAAAGGTCCGTCCTTGTCCAGAAGGTGTCCCCGCGCTTGAAGATCCTCGCCGTGCCCTTGAGATGGAGTCTTGGACGCTCAAAGTCCAGATTTTCTATGGTTATATTTGCATCATTCCTTTCCATGCCGTATTTCACGGAAAGACTGCCACATGAAAAGATTGCGGAGCGGGCCATGGCCGTTGATATGACGCAGTTGGAATATACCTTGATGTGGCCCCCGGATTTTTCCAGCCCCTTTCCACTTAAATCAAATTCAACGTTGACGAACCCATAGGTAGGGAACTGGCGGGCGGTAGTGATCCTTTTGACATTCAATGCGGAAAGATCGAGCTCGTTGATCTTGCCCTTCAGCCGGTATGTCAGCCTTTTGATGTCTGCAGTGCCTATAAGCTCAATGGAGGCGGCCTGCTTAGTGTTGCCCCTGAGTTTCATGCGAAGTTTATTGCCGCTCCTGCTTATGTAACCGTATAGGTTTTTTACGTATGGACGCTGGTCCTTGAATGGCAGAAATGGCAGCTTCAGCCCCCTGGCGATCTCGAAAAAACCATTTGTAACCCTGATTTTTTTAGGCAATATGGTTTGCTGGTTTTCCCCTTCCTCTATCCTTTTCAAGATGAAATGACAATCTTCGAGATCTATGCCTGAAATCGCCGGCCTACCCGAAAGGATAGAAAGCCAATCAGGATAGACCCCTACAGAGGAGGCATTGATGGAAAAGTCAGGTCCCGTGATTATGGTATCACGAAAAACCAGGTGGGGAAACGGCAGCCAGTACCAAGTCATGTCGGAAAAATCCGCCTTGGCGTGAAGCTCCGTTTCCATGAGGTCCTTTACCTCAAGTTTCACCCTGTGCGTAGAGGTATAGTAATGGGGAGAAACAAAGATAAGTCCGAGAATTACAAGAATGATGGCGAAAACAAGTGGGCGCTTCATACAGTCATGTCATAAAATGCTGTGCTTTGTCATGGCCGGACGAGAGGATCGTGGCTCGATCTTCACAGTGGCAGCTTGCCATTTCTTGTATCGCCCATTTTTCATAGTGATACCCCTTAAAGATCTCCGCTTGTGCCCAAAGAGCTGTTCTTGACCAGAAGAAATTGCGACATGCCGGATATATATTACGTTCCCTTGCTCCACAGACCGGTTTTTTTGAGAAAAGATTGTTTGTCACTGGCCTCGAGGATCGGTGAAAATTTCAATATCCGTACTTAACATCCTACAGAGATCAATGGTCCCCTCGAGCCTTTCTGGAAAATTTTCCACGGCTATCCATACGAGGGCCTCTAAGGCGGGTCTAATGTAGGCCCTGAAAAAGGATTTCCCCTTCACCTTGGTGAGGTGGGCGTAGGCACCAAGGGCCTGCAAGAGCCTGAGAACTGACAGGACAGGCCACTGTCTCCTGATTTCTACCGCCTCATGGTTCATGTCGGCTTGTTCCAGCAGCTTGACGTATTCGTCCAGCAGGGAAAGGCGCATGGAATAGTCAAGCCCGGCATAGGGATCATTCAAAAGAGATGCCAGATCGTAACCAAGGGGCCCGAGTCTTCCCGCCTGAAAGTCGACTATGGCAGGGCCCTTGCTTTCCCGCATCATTATGTTCCTGGATTGAAAATCCCTGTGGAGAAAAAAAGTGTTCCGGTTAAAGCCGTCCACTTCAAGGGCAAGCCATGTAAGCTCTTTCCAAACCCGTTCCGGCGCCTCGGTTCTCATGTAATCCTTTACAAAGGCCCCAATAAAGTAGGCGGCCTCTTTTTCAAGGGCAACCCTGGCGTCGTAGGTTCCTCTCTGAAAACACCAGGAAATGTCAAAATCTTTTCCCCCTTCCACTTGCATGGAAAGAAGTGTGTACAACACATCGAGATACATCCCGCTTGCCGGAGAGGTATCTTTAATGCCCTTGAGCCTCGAGACCTTGTCGAAGAGCATGCAGTTTCCAAGGTCCTCCACAATGAGGAGTCCACGCTGTCGGTCAAAGAAATAAATCTCAGGTACGGGGATACCCTTTCTGAAAAGGTGGGTTCCAATACGGAAAAATGCTAGCGCTTCCTTCTTGCCGTCTGCTCCTCTCGAAGGCTGAATCTCGACGGCGGTCCTGTCCTTCCACTTCACCCTGCAAAACGTCCTGTCGGAGCCGTCTGGCGCTATGGATTTGCTGCTCGTTGGTGTGCGATTGTATTCCGGCATTACAGTGTGGTGCCACCTACCTGAACGGATTCTTTAAAAGACCTCTTGATAAGCTGTCCCTGTTACAAGGTACCCATGTTCTCTTTACAGTAAAGATATCACAATGTCTCAAGTGTGCTGGGATTTTTTCGTTTCCTTGTTCCCGCTTTTGAAAGAAGTGTTTTCCTGTGCCTCTAAAAGGGAAGAACAACAGATATCCGGGAAAAGGGAAGAAAAGAGTTACCAGTCTAAATTACTTGATGCTTTGGCGCGAGGCAAGTCTAGAGGCGATGTCTTCCACGTTCAGGCTGCCGGATTTTTTAGAAAGGTCAAGGTGGCCGAGCTTTGTGCGAAATTGTGGGCCAACATCGCCTGCTTCAGGTGCCCAAAGCGGAAACTTGATCCCTGCTGCCTTGTGAACCATCCATGCCTCAAAGGAAATAAAAACCGATGCGAGGGAAAATGCCAATATGTTCATGGGGCTTCCAAGGTATCCAAATACGATGAGGAGTGTGGTAGAGGCAGCAGGAGGGTGCAGGAGTCCAGTGATCCCCATGATTGTGCCGCAGACGCCTACCGCTGCACCTAGTATCGCTACATCGACTATACTTAAGGTGCCGGGAATTCCTCCCGTCTTTAAGATGACCGAGTAAAAGACGAGCCCCACCAAGCAGCCTATCAGGTGCCCCAGGATGGTATTTCTAGGTGATGACATGGGGGAGCTCGGCGCATAAAATTGCATAAAGATAGTTGGACCAAGGGAGGGAAAGATGAGGTTGACCGAGCAAAACCTTGCAGCGATTCCGAGCGACATCATGGCCAGAAAACAGGTGGCGAGAAGATAGACGTAACTCAATATCCGGGCGTCTGTCCTCGTGGCGAGAAACCAGAACCGCAACCTCAAAATCTTGCTTAATTTCCATAAGATATGTTCATAGTGCCTTTTTTGAGGTATGCTACCTTGTGTTTTTTTCTTTTTGGTATAATTCATATAAAAACTAACGCTTTCAGGCCATTGAAAACATGAACCTCATCAAGAAATTCCTAGACTATGCCCGGTTTTCCACCGGCGATTTTGAAAAGATTTTTGCCAGCGTGGAAATGCCGCCGTGTCCACAGGTGGTTGCAACATTAATGCGCAAACTCAATCAACCTGATATTGATATCGATCACATAGTGCCCCTTCTTGAATCTGACGTATCACTTGCCGCCCGGATACTTAAAGTCGCAAACTCTGCCCTTTACGGGCTTCCCGGGAAGGTGACGAGTATTGCAAAGGCGGTCGGTCTGCTCGGCCTGACAGAGATAAGGAATATTGCCATCGGCTACGCCATGACCAAGACCGTTAATGATCCGGGCAAGGAAGGTTTTCAAATAGAGCAGTACTGGTCAGATGCCATCTTCAGGGCCGTTTTTTCTAAAATGGTGGCCGAACACATCGGCGTTGAATCTGACGAGGCATTTTCTGCCGCACTTCTGCAGGATATTGCCATCCCTGTGCTAATGGACAGATGGTTTTATCTCTACAAGGATGTATTTGAAACGTGGCTCCAAAGTGAAAAAAGGTTGCACGAGATCGAGGATGAGATACTTTCCTGGAACCATGCCCAGGCCGGGGCCTGGATTTCAAAATCGTGGCAGTTGCCCGACATCTTTACCTGCTCTATAGGCCTTCACGTCACTTCCATGCAGGATATAAAGGAGCTCAACTTGGAAAACAGCGTGGTTTGCCCTGTTGCGCTTTCCAACAAGCTTTCCGTCGCTTTTGAGGGAAAGGCGCCAATTGAAAAGGCAGCAAGGGAGGCGCAGAGCATGGGAATAGGCATGGAAACCCTTGAGGAGCTATACGAGGAATCAAGGGGCATGGTGTCTTCCATAGCCGAGGCCCTTGGAATACAGTCGGGCTAATCCCTCCCTCACTATGTCGTTAAGGCTCTTAGAAATCTTTCATCAAAAATGTGAGCCAGGAGACCTGCAGTTCCTACTTGAGGACATACCAATTTATGAATTCTGGACGGATATGCTGCCAGACGGGACTATGAACCTCAGGCTCCTCCTGAGGGCTAGGGATGTTGACAGGGTAGTGGACGTGTTCGAGTCCTTTTTTCAGGACAAGGAGCACTACCGGATAGTGGTGTTGCCAGTGGAGGCCTCGGTGCCCAGAGAGGAAGATGAAAAGGTCGAGGGGGGCGGTGGGGCCGGGGAACAAGACAGAGGTGGCCTGGAAGGTATTAGTATAGAGGAGTTATATCAGAAGGTCACTCCCTCCGCGGTCCTGACAAGGCGTTTCATGAGCCTTGCGGTGATATCAAGCATTGTCGCTGCCATCGGGCTACTGAAGGACGATGTCGCCGTAATAATCGGTTCCATGGTGATTGCCCCGCTTCTTGGGCCTTTCGTAGGACTTTCCCTTGCAAGCGTCATGGGTGACTTTGGCCTTATGAAAAAATGCCTACCAACCATCCTTTCCGGCGCGCTGACCGCCGTAATGATCGGGATGGTATCTGGCTATTTTGCCCCTGCTTCAATGGCCTTCTCTTACGAGGTCTTGTCGCGTTCACAGCTGGACTTTCTGATTATCCTGCTATCCATCACCTCGGGCGTTGCAGGGGCCTACTCACTCACTCAGGACATGCCTGAAACCCTCGTGGGAGTGATGATGGCTGTTTCGGTGCTGCCGCCTCTTGTGGCATCCGGGATAATGCTTGCGAAGCAGATGGTAATCCAGGCCTCGGCCGCTTTTATCCTTTTCCTGATAAACACCGTCTGCATAAACCTGTCCGGCGTGATCACCTTTGCTGCAAGCGGTATAAGACCGTTAAAGCTCTATGAGGCAAAAAAGGCAAGAAGGGCCCTGTTTTTTTCAGTGGCTGTGTGGCTCTTAAGCCTGCTTCTTCTCTCCGCAGCCGTTTACATAGAACAAAGGCTCCTTGCGAACATGGCTTGACTGTGGGACAGGCAGGGTACGCCGTTTCAGAAGCCGCCGGTACCCTTTCATGTCCCAGTATCCTATCTGCCAAGGACTCTGTGATATTTAGCGGCCGGGATAACGAGCATCCCGGTGATTCCTACACCTTCGTCATTTTTTGAATCATTGGCCATTATTACAATCCTGTAGCTTCCAGGTTTCTTGGGGATGAAAGCGGCCTCGAAATGGCTGATCTTGCCGGCCCAGTGCAGAGGGAGTACAGTGACCTTTTTCCCCTTGAAAAAGACTTCGGCTGTTGCCTTGACCTTGTTGGCATCCCAGAGAAATCTTGGCCTTTCCGGGCAACCGCACATGGGCGTTATGTGGGCCCCGATGGTCACCTTTGCGCCTGCCGGGTAAAGCTCGTGGGGACTTGGGCTGTATGGATGGACGATCAGGCCGTAGAGATTGAACATGATACCGTCTCCAGTGATATCCTTTCCAGGAATGAGCCACGTGGTCTTCATCTCTTTATGGATACTGCTGCCAGCCGCAAGGGGACCTATAAGTTCGATTTCGAGTTTTACGGGTTCCTTGATGTCAAAGACAAATTCCGCCTTAGCTGCCCCGCCTCTTGAAAGCACAGTTTGCCTTGTGATGGGTTTTTTCATAAGGATTCCGGTGTTCCCAGTATCGCCTTTTATGACTTTTTGGGCCAAGACCTTTCCCCCCATGGCGTCACGGATGACCACCTTGACCCCGCCAACCGCACTGCCTATGAACTTGGCATCATTCGCCTTCGCCCGAACCACGAGTCTTGTTGGAACGGCCCCGGAAATAGATGGGAAGGCTGCAAATATGAAGGTAAAAACAAGTAATGACCGTAGCAATTTTTTACTGCGCATGTTTGTCTCCTTTCTTCTTAGGTCCTTAAAATCAAAGTTAAACGGGGCTGACAAAAGACCTCCAATGGTTCAATAGAGAAAGTGCTTAAAAAATCGGTTCCTTTTGAGATGTCATACGTAGAGTGTTACCACTATCTATGACAAAAACAAGGGTGGATGGATCATGCCACCTTTTTTACATGGACACAGACTATTCCTGAGCACTTAAAAGGGGGCAGATTACCTTGTCCACAAACCTTGATAGGCCTTTTTTCGTTCTTGCCGACAGGACAAGGGGTTCGTGGTCGCGTATGGGGAGCAGGAGCCTCGCCCTTTCCAGGTTTGTTCTGATCTTGTTGTTTGAAAGCTTGTCCGCCTTATTGAAGACTACTAAGGGCGTGACCTTTATGGACTGCAGGTAACTTATAAGGCCTGTATCGAGATGGTCCACTCCGCGTCTTATGTCAAATATGCACACCACCGCCTTCAGGGAAGATCTCTTCAGCAGGTATCCCTCCACCAGTCTTTGCCACTTTTTAATGACCCTCCTTGGGGCCTTTGCGTATCCATAGCCCGGCAGGTCAACGAAGTAGGCATTATCGTTTACTATGAAGAAGTTCAGGCACTGGGTGAAGCCAGGCCTGCTGCTCACTTTTACATACTTGCGTCTTCCGAATAAGGCGTTCAGGAGGGAGGATTTCCCCACGTTGGAGCGCCCGGCAAAGGCAATTTCTACTGGCATCTCCCCTGGGAGCTCTTTCAAGGAATAGACACTTTTTACAAACCGGGCATTTTTGATGCAGGAAGGCTCTGACAAATGATTACAGCACCTTGTTAAGGGAGTACTCGATTATTCCTTGGGCCCCTGCCTCCTGGAGCCTCGGAACTAGTCCCCTTACGCTGTCCTCGTCTATTACGGTTTCGACAGAGCACCAGTCTAGGTCGTAAAGCGGAGATACAGTCGGCGCGTTAAGGCTCGGAAGAATCGAAACTACCCTCTGGACCCGGTCTTTTGGACAGTTCATCTTGAGGCCAACAAGCCGGTCTGCCCTGAGAGCACCCTTCATCAGCAGGGCGATCTGCTGTATCTTCTTATTCTTCCATTCATCCTTCCAGGCCTGACAGTTGGCAATAAGCTTGGGATTGGACTCCATGAGTTCCTCTATTATTACAAGGCCATGGGCCCGGATGGTGGTCCCCGTTTCTGTAACCTCAACTATGGCGTCCGCAAGCCCGGAGACAACCTTTGCCTCTGTGGCGCCCCAGGAAAATTCCACCTCCACGTTTATTCCCCTGTCGGCGAAGTAGTTCCTGGTGAAGTTAACGAGTTCCGTGGCGATCTTCCTGCCTTCAAGGTCTTCAAGACGCCTGTATGGAGAGTCCGACGGGACCGCGAGGACCCATTTTGCCGGCTTGCGGCTTACTTTGGAGTAAATCAGGTCGGTCACCACGTGGACATTAGACTCATTTTCCAATATCCAGTCGTAACCGGTTATGCCAACATCCAGGGTACCGTTTTCTACATACCTCGACATCTCCTGTGCCCTGCAGATACTGCACGAAATCTCAGGGTCGTCTATGTCGGGAAAATAGCTCCTGTGGTGGACATTTATCCTCCAGCCAGACTTGGCGAGGAGATCAATGGTCGCCTTCTCGAGGCTGCCCTTGGGAATGCCGAATTTGAGCTTTTTCACTTTTTATAGACCTCCTTGGGGTCGAATACCAACTTGCCAGTCTCCTTTAACTCGTCTCCTTCCACCCTGTTGAAAAAACAGCTCCTGTGACCAGTGTGGCAGGCGGCCCCGCCAATCTGATCCACTTTAAGAAGGATGGTATCGAGGTCGCAGTCAAGGAATGCCTCCCTGACTATTTGGACGTGGCCCGAGGTTTCACCCTTCAGCCATAGTTTCTGCCTCGAACGGGACCAGTAATGGGCCTTTCCGCTTTCCAGTGTCTTTTGCCATGCTTCCTGGTTCATGTAAGCGAGCATTAGCACGTCGCCGGAGGCGGCGTCCTGGGCGATAACAGGTAGAAGGCCCCCGCATTTTTCAAAGGCCAGTTCCTTTGCCTTTTTCATCTTGTTAATGTCTCTCTATGTTCGAGTTTAAGGGGCAAAATTAATCCCATGAAGTTCGGTTGGCAAGTTTTGCGGCCTCCTCCTTTTTAAATTCAGGAGTTTTTGCATTCTCCGCCTGTAGATTCTGCCAAAATCCAGTCGGCATACTCTGCAAGGGTCCAGTCAATTCTTAATGCCAGGATCTGTGGCAGGTCGTATGAGTGGTGTTCTCTGATAAGGGTGATAGCTTTTTCAAGGTTTTTGGCAGGCATCTTGAATTTTACCTGCCATTCCGCATCTTCTTCCATGTTTTCCTTCCACCAGTAAAAGCTCGTGACAGGGCCCGAAATCTGGGCACAGGCCGCAAGTCGTTTGTTGACCATAAGACGGGCTAGCCTTTTTGCCTCCGATTCGCTGCCACAGGTGGTTATTACAATTATCAGTTCAAGGCTCCTGACTTGTTCCATTACTTTCCCTCCTGGTTTCTAAGGGGTTAAACATTGCAAAATTGCCGAGGAAACATTTTAAGGGGCTATTCCCCATATCTTAACAGATACATAGGCGTATGCTCATCTTAATCTGGTGTCCCCCGCAGGATCAGCGACCAAATTCCTTGCGCACCTGAAACCAACTTCCTCAAATGCCTCCCATGGATTTCTCTTTACCGGAAGCGGTATCCTTGCTTGTTCTGAAAGACCTGTTTCAAAACCTCCCATGATTGTAAGGGGTGTATCCTCTTCGTTCTTATGGGGATAAAGGAGGTCAAGCACCCATGCCCCTATGTGAATGTTCATTGCCCTAATGCCGAAAAAATTTGGCTTAAATAACATGACGGGGTAGGGAAGCTTGATTGGTTCAAAAAATGATGGCGGAGGCACCGCCGGTCTTTTATCCTCTCGATTCTTTTGTCCTTTAACAGTTCCCTCAGAAGCCGTGTAGAGCCATTCAAGCTTGGTGGGAAGCCTTTTATCGTAAAAAGATGCATATGCCTCTGCTCCATATCCGGTGACCCTTATTACCGGACAGGCCGAGTGGGCCGGGTTCTTTACCTTGAACCCGCCGCTGACGAAAACTATAGGCTCGTAACCCTGCAAGGCCTCTCCAAGATAAAGGTATATCTTGTCATCCCTTTTAACAGCGCCATCTTCCACGGTAAGATCACCACGTATCTCGTTAAGAAAGTCCACAAATTGCTGGTTGGTTACCGGTGTTTCATCCATGTAAAAGGGTTCAACCTTTACGATTCCTGATGCAGATCTGTCAAAGCCGCCGGGCATCCAAAAGGTTCCTCCAGGTACGAGACGCATAATGGTGCCATCAATGGTTTGAAGCTTTGCAGGGTACTTGCCTGGAAGGACGAGCGTCCTGACGTTGGCAGGTGGGCCTGACAGAAAGTGCTCCTGAACGTAGTGAAATGTCCAGAGGGAAAGCCCCATTAGAAGGATCACAGCTACAACGGATGCAATGGCCACAGTCGTTTTGGATATGTAGAGACCGCTTGGTCTGGTTTCGGCCGAAAACAGGGGAGACCTCGCAGCCTGCCAAGTCTCAAGAGCATCTTCCAGCTTCTTTCGCATTTCCGCCACTGATTTAAATCTTCTTTCGGGGTCTTTGTCTGTGGCCTTTCCAATTATTTTATCAAGACTCTTGAAAAGCTCCCCCTCGGGATTTTTAAGCCCAACCTGCGTAAATAGAACTGCATTTTCCGGGATTTTCCCTGCTATTGCCTCGTAGAGTATCTTTCCCAGGGCATAGATGTCTGTTCGCGCATCTGCCCTCTTAAAGTCCATGAACTGTTCCGGGGCCATGTAGCCAGGGGTGCCCTTGATCTCCAGGGAACAGGTCATGGATTCCATGCGGCAGGAACGTGCAAGGCCGAAGTCAGAGATCTTGGGAATTCCGTTATCAAGCAGGACATTTTGAGGCTTGAGATCCCTGTGGTAGATCCCTGCCTTGTGGATTGCTGAAACGCCGTTTAAAACGGGAATAAAGTACTTGCGTATCCAGGTCATGGTGGCAGCCTCATCAGGGTGAAAACCCTCCTCCTTCATGGTATCCCTGAGGGTAATTCCGGGCACGTATTCAAGGGCAATGTAGTTTATTTCATGCCCTTCCTTGCCTGTCTTCACGGTGGCCTTGTCAAAGTCGTAGATCTGAATGACGTTTGGATGGCGGATTTGGGCCATGGTGAGAACTTCCTGCCTGAACCGCTTAATGGCATTTTCCCTTTCTTCCGGGTCCTCCTGGATATCTTCTATCCACTGCCTCGACACCGTCTTTATGGCAACATCGCGCTTGAGGTTTAGCTGGTGGGCCCTGTAAATCTCTCCCATGCCGCCTTTTGCGATAAACTCCAGTATTACCCACTTGTCGTTCAGTATTGTGCCAATGGGCAGGCTGCGCGGGTTTTTTTCATTCATGTTTGTTGTCGATCTTTTAAAGGCATTTAACTACAACTGTGGTCACGTTATCTCTCCCGCCCTCATGGAGTGCCTTTTGCACAAGGACTTCGCATGTCTCTGCAGTAGGCAGGCCCTTTTTCAATATCGCCGCTATGTCTTCTTCACAAACCATGTCGTGAAGGCCGTCTGAACATAGCAGGAAAATGTCTCCCGGCTCAAGCCCTTCGCATCTGGTATATACCTCGTCGATGCCCAGACCAAGTGCTTGCATAAGCACGTGACGCATTGGGTTTTCCTTAGCCTCTTCTCTTGTAATCTCACCCATGTCTATCAAGTCCTGAACGAAGGTATGGTCCTCGGTCAGAAGTTCAAGTACTCCCTTTCTAATACGGTAGATGCGGCTGTCCCCGACATGCCCGATGATGGCATGCCTGCCCTTTAGAACGAGAATGGATAAGGTAGTACCAAGGCCCTCGCAACTATCGTGCTTGCAGGCATAGCGGCATATTTCCCTGTCTGTTTCCCGGATGGACAGGGCAATCCTTGTTACAAGGGCTCGGCGGTCAAAAAGCGTTATTCCCCTGTAAAGTAGCCTTCTATGGGCTGGCATGCCATAATAGGTGCGAACAAAGTAAGTGCAGGCGATACGGCTTGCAACGTCTCCTGCCGGGTGCCCACCCATACCGTCGGCTACAGCAAAGACAATGCCCAGGGAACGGGTGTCGAAGGTTTCCTCGTAGTCGTCGGGGATGAGGGAAAAATCCTCGTTCCTTTTCCTTTTAAGCCCTATGTCTGTTTTTCTACAATATTCTAAGCTCATCCCGAAAAGAATATTAACAGCCGTTTCTCGCGCTTTTAAGCGGCCTTCAGGTAGATAACTCGGAAAATATGCTGCCAAGGGGATTCAATCGTCCATGAATTCTGCAATTGACTCCATTCATTTTACACATTAAGCTTGAATTGTCATAGAAAAAATTTTTATGCTAAAAAAGCACATCAAATTCATTTTTACTCTCATTGGTTTTGCATTCGGTGTAATTGTTACCCATCCGTACGTGATGTTGGTCTACATGTTTACCTATCCGGAAGGATTGAGACATCCTGAGTACGGCTACTCCTTTTGGAAATCAGTCGGGGAGGTCTTCTCTGTGGAGATGTTCCCAATGGCCGCCTCCTTTGCCATTTTTTGCTCTATCATAGGGTTTTTATTGGGAATACTCTACGAGCGAAACCTCAGGCTGAATCATATGAAACTTGAAATGGGGAAAAAGAAACAGTTCATGGAATCGATGCATGGACTGTTATCCGTGCTTTCCCATTTCATAATAAATTCAAACATAGTAATCGGAGCAAACGTGAGAAAGTTGCAGAAAATGGATACCAAGGGAAGTCCTGGACGGATATTTAAGAGGATGCTACAGGAGGTACAAAAAACCGAAGAGGTTTTAAGGCTGGTGAACCAGTGCGAATTTCTTGAAAATCTTGAAGATTCGTACACCTCCATGGATGAGATTCTCCAGCTTACAAGACAGATCGAAGAGCGCCTACTAAAATGAAAGCGCGTTATCTACTGGCACTCACCTGCTTTTTAATTCTATCCCTCTCCTTGCAAAAGGCAGGGGCAAAAGATTTTACGAAACTTGATGGAGTAGCCTTAAACAGGTTGGATCTTAAAGGGGCCCTGGCCCTTGCCCTTAAAAACAATCCCGACCTCAAGGCCCTTTATTCACGTTAC
>WGDC01000016.1 GCA_015493475.1 Deltaproteobacteria bacterium | reverse complement strand
GCACAAGGGGGATCGTGATGGAAAAGCAAGCGCGTAGGAAATACGATGCAGAGTTCAAGAGGCAGGCTGTTCAGCTTGGTATGGAAGAGGGCAGAACCGTTGTCAGTGTAGCTGAAGGGCTTGGGATACATAAAGACCTCATATATCAATGGCGCAGCGTTTGAGGGAGAAGGGGGAATTAGCCATTTTCAGGAAATGGGAAACAGTTGCTTACGGCTGAACAGGACCGTATCAGGCAGCTTGAGAAAAGGCTTAAAGAGACTGAGGAAGAACGTGACATTTTAAAAAAAAGCATTGGCCATTTTCAGCCAAGCACTGTGACAATATAATCTGAGAGCGATTATTACAGGTGGCTACGGCAACCGGAGTTTGAAAGCTCCGTGGAGGATAAGGCCCTCTCAAGGCGCATAAAGGAGTTATACGCTGAGCATAAAGGTAAATCGGGAGCCCCCATGATTACGGCAGATATTAAAAAAGAGGCCAGGTTTTCACATGTTGGCAAGAATCGCATAGCCCGGATCATGAGGGAAAATGGTCTTCGTTGCAAATATGCCAGGAAATACATGATCTGTCTTATAACGAGTTATCTAGCTTTGCACAATTCTTGGGTAGGATCAATGCGGGTTTAATGGACGAGTAAGAGTATACCGTGCCAGTTTATTACGTAATAGCAGATTAGTATGGATAACAGGACAAATATGAGACCACACATCACATCCAGGACTATGGGTGGTCTGAATGTATTGGTCTCAATTTCCTTTTCAACTTTCACAAAGCGGACCATTGCCAGAAAACCCACAGTCACGCCAAGGACTATGAAGACCACGCCAAGTAAATTTGATACCTCAAGAGCCGACAAACGCGGGCCCTTTCCAATCCTCTTATCAAGTAGCAGGAAGAGAGAAAATTTTTCAACCACGAAACCGAAGCCCATGATCGATATGGCCGTCCTTATCCATGCAAGAAAGGTCCTTTCGTTTGCAAGGTGTGTACGCCTGTTACCCACGTGACTCTGGGCCTCTTTATTCGTCAAGTGTTTGTGCCTGGTCGAAAAAATCACTCCTTTCCTCCTTAATACCCTTTTGCGATAAAGCTGACCTTTTGAAGATAGAAAGCTATTCATACAGCGCAATATGTCAAGTGTAACAAGATATTTTTGCAAAACCGCTTCTTTTGGCTATAAAATAGTCCATATGGTGAGAACATGCCGACAAATCGGTGCCATACCCTGTTTTTTAGTTTCTTCTACGTCTTCTTTGCAGGCAGCAGCCGTTTTAAGTAATCTCGCATATTCCTATGTAAGTTACTTTCCCTGCTATCGATTGAGGGATACGCCTGTCCATGTTAAAGACAGTTGGACAGGGATTGATTCTTAAACGAAAGGTGGTCCCGCCATGGATATAAGAAAGGTAGTCATGCTCTCGAGGGAATATGCCGGCATTGCAGGCGCCGGGGGAGTAAAAGACGTGGTAAAAGGATTATGTCAGGCCCTTTCACGACTTGGAGTGGAGACGTGCGTTATCCTTCCTCGATATGGATTTCTTGATCCTTACACCCTCGGCTTTAGCGAAATGGACGTATCCTTCAAGGTAGAAATGGACTACGCCGCCGAGGAGAGAACAGAGGTTGTTGGATTCTGGAAGGCTGACATGGAAGGGGTCAAATGTTTTCTAGTGGAGGCCGAACGTTTTGCTGAAAAAAGAGGCATCTACACTTATACTGCGGAAGAGGAGAAACTTGATCCATCCAAACGCAAGGGCCAAGGTCATTTCGATTATTTTGCTTTAAACGTACTCCATCAAAAGGCGGCCCTTGGACTGATAGAATATCTTGATATAAAACCGGACATGGTCCATTGCCATGATGGCCATACAGGGCTCGTTCCTGCGATGATAAGGGAGACAGACGGTTTCCGCCAGTTTTTCCTGAGGTCGGCGACACTTCTTACCATCCATAATGCAGGTATCGGTTACCACCAGGATGTGGCCGACCTGCCTTTTGCAAAGGCGGTTACAGGCCTGCCTTGGAGGGTGGTCTATCATAACCTTTTGAATGGCACCTTCGATCCCCTTGTTGCAGGATCTACATATGGTCTTGTCAACACCGTCAGTGAAAACTATGCAAGGGAGCTTCAGGACACCGAGCTTGATGCCATGACGGGCTGGCTTGGCCATACCTTAAAGGACAGGGGGATAAAACTTGAAGGTATAACAAACGGCATAGACGCGGACGAGTTTAACCCCTTGAATAGCGAAGCCCTTGGCATCCCATGTGCCTTTAATTCCTTGTCTGGTGATTTTGAGGGCAAGACGGAATGCAAGAAAGCACTTCTCCGGCTCCTCGCTGCAGGGGATGCTGCTGCCGAATTCATGGGCGGGCCTTTCAAACAAGTCAATGTTACCGGGAGCCTCGAATACAGGCCTGATCTGCCTCTCTTTACGGTTGTCAGCAGGCTTACAGAGCAGAAGGGCATGGATATACTTGCACGAGCTCTCGAAACCGGCCTCGGTAGCGAAAACGCCTTTAACATCGCCATACTTGGGCACGGAAAACCCGAGATAGAAGAACACCTGAGATCGGTCGCCAGCCTCCCACAGAACCGTGGAAGGATGTGCGTGCTTACCGGTTACGACGGTGTACTTGCAAACAGGCTGTATGCCGGGGGAGATTTCTTTATCATTCCATCGAGGTATGAACCTTGCGGGCTAACGGATTTTATAGCCGAAATCATGGGAAACATACCTATTGTCAGAAGTACCGGCGGCCTGGTTAAGGTGGAAGACGGGATTAACGGATTAAGCTATCGATCGGAAGAGCCGTCTGAGCTTGCCTCTGTAATGACAAGGGCCGTTGCAATATTCAACGAGTCACCCCAAACGATCAAGAAAATGCAGCAAAGGGCCGTTGAAATAATCCTTGAGAAATATACCTGGGACAAGGTAGCTGAAAAATACATAGAACTCTATAAAAGGGGGTTGAAAGAAATTACAGAAGCAGAAAACCGAGGATGATGTTTAATGATATGAGGATAGTAGCAATGGTGAAATCGTGAGGTCTTGTTATGGAATTTAAGCTCAAATGGCTTGCGTGGGAAATAACGAGGAGATGCAACCTCCATTGCGTTCATTGCAGGTCTTCATCCGGGATAGAAGTAAAGGAACACCCAGATTTTTCAATGAAAGAGGGAAAGAGGATCATAGACGATATATCTTCCTTCGCAAAGCCTGTTGTAGTGCTATCCGGAGGAGAGCCTCTTCTAAGGAAAGACTGGCATGAACTTGCCTCCTACGGCACGGAAAGAGGCCTCAGGATGTGCCTTGCAACCAACGGAACCCTTGTCACGCCGGAAACCTGTAGAATGATAAAAGCTACTGGCATACAGATGGTCTCCCTTAGCCTTGACGGATCAACCGCAGCCATTCACGATGATTTCCGCAGCCAGCCCGGAGCATTTGAAGGCACGATGAACGCGGCAAGGCTGTTTAGGGAACGCGGCATAAGTTTTCTAGTAAACTCGTCCTTTACCAAAAGGAACCAGCACGACATAGAAAATGTATACAGGCTTGCCAAGAAAATTGGGGCTACGGCCTGGTATATGTTCATGATAGTTCCCACGGGAAGGGGTGAGGACATCATGGAAGAACTCATAAGCCCGAAGGACTATGAAAAGCTCCTTGAGTGGCACTACGAAATGGAGAAAAGTGAAAAGGATCTTCTCGTGCGGCCAACCTGCGCTCCACATTATTATAGGGTGAGGATGCAGCTTGCCAAGCGTGATGGAGAAAAACCTGAACACAGGAGCCTAAAGTTTTCTACCGGGGGGGGCAAGGGTTGCCTTGCAGGTCAGCTTATCTGTCTTGTAGACGTTGATGGGAACGTCCTGCCTTGCAGCTACTTTCCCCTATCGGCAGGAAATCTGAGAAGACAACCTATCAGGGAAATATGGGAAAATTCCAGGCTTTTTCAGGAACTGCGTGATTTTTCATCGTATAAGGGCACATGCGGCTCCTGTGAATACATAAGGGTGTGTGGCGGCTGCCGTGCTAGGGCATATGCCGTAACGGGAGATTATCTGGCTCAGGAGCCGTTTTGCAGTTACACGCCAAGAAAACTGAAAAAGGGGAGGGGGTAAAAAACTCATGAGGGACATCTTTCTCAGGGCCTGCAAGGGAGAAAAGACAACCCCAGTACCTGTCTGGTTCATGAGGCAGGCTGGCAGGTACCTTCCACAATACCAAAAAATAAGGGGAAAGGCCGACTTTCTTACCATGTGCAAGACTCCCGAATTGGCCGCCGAAGTAACCTTGCAGCCCGTTGATATTCTCGGGGTGGATGCGGCAATACTGTTTTCAGACATCTTGATACCTCTTGAGGCAATGGGTGCCGGCCTTTCATTCGTGGAAGGAAAGGGGCCGGTAATCAACCCCCCTTTAAGAAGCCTTGCTGATCTCAAAGGGCTACGCCCCATTGAGCCTGAAGAAGACGTGCCTTTTGTTCTAAAAACCATCAAGATACTCAGAAGGGAATTGTCCGGTAGGGTACCTTTGATCGGTTTTGCAGGAGCGCCATTTACAATGGCCACCTATCTTATAGAAGGTGGCACTACCAAGAGTTTCGTAAACGTTAAAAGGATGCTCTTTTCAAGCCCGTCTCTTTTCCGCTCTGTCTTGGATATTATTACCAAGGTGACTATATCATACCTTTCGGCCCAGATAAAGGCGGGGGTACAGGCAGTGCAGCTTTTTGACACCTGGGCGGGAGTGCTAACCCGACACGACTTCAGGGATGCTGCCCTTATTTATTCGAAGCGAATATTCGATGCGCTAAAAAAAATGGGCGTGCCCATGATTTACTTTGTTTACGACGGGGGACATCTGCTTGATCTGATACGTCTTTCCGGAGCAGACGTTATAGGACTTGATTGGCGTACGGACATTCTTGCTGCCCTGAAGTCACTTGGAAATGATGTGGTTGTACAAGGAAACCTCGATCCATGCCTTATGTTTCTTGAGGATGAAAGACTGAGGGAGAGAATAGCAAGAATTATTGAGCAAGGACTTTCGGCCAAGGCGCATATATTCAACCTTGGCCACGGCGTGCTTCCCGAGGTACCACCTGAAAGAGTCAGGCTTGCAATAGACATGGTTCATGAGCTTTCGAGTTAGGTTGATGACATGACTACTGGAGTAGTCCTTTTAAATATGGGCGGGCCGGATTCCATAAAGTCGGTTCGACCCTTTCTTTACAACCTATTTTCAGACAGGAAAATAATCAGGCTTGGACCGGTAATTTTTCAAAAACCCATAGCTTGGCTCATTGCAAGGAATAGGACGTCCAAAAGTGCAGCATGTTACGAGAAGATCGGTGGCAAAAGTCCGATACTTGAAATCACAACAAGGCAGGCGCTTGCCCTCCAGAAGGAGCTAAATAAATCCCGAGGCTCTGCCGGGCAATATGAATGCGTTCCAGGAATGCGGTACTATGCACCCCGCACCCCCGTTCAAGTGTCAGGGCTTGCCGAAAAGGGAATGGACAGGCTTGTGGGACTTTCCATGTATCCGCACTACAGCCTTGCTACAAGTGGAAGCTCCATAGAAGATTTTATGAAGGCGGCTCGGAGGTGTGGTTTTAAAAACCCGGTGGTTGTGGACAGCTACCCGGAGCATCCCCTGTATATCAAGGCCCTTGCGGAGTGCCTTAAAACGGGCATCAAAAGCATTAATGATAGGCAGGGCTTCCGACTCATCTACAGCGCACACTCGCTACCCGTAAAGATGGTTGAACAGGGCGATCCTTACGTTGATCATGTAAAAAAAACCATTTTCGTCCTTGAAAGGGAAACCGGGATTAGGGGGCAACTGTGCTTTCAAAGCAGGAGCGGGCCTGTCAGGTGGCTTGAACCTGCGACTGACGCACTCCTCCATGAGCTTGCTGCAAAGGGAGTTAAGGAAATACTGTGCATGCCCATAAGCTTTGTCTCGGACCACGTGGAGACCCTTTACGAGATAGACCTGCTCTACACTGAGATGATGAAGAAAGAGGGTGTGAGGCTTGTCCGCACACCCTCTTTAAACGTCAATTCCACCTTTATTCGCTGTCTCAGGGAACTCGTTCTCGGTTGTAATTGACTCACACGTCCAAATTTAGACACAGGAGGCGAAACCATGATTCCATCCCATATTTTCAGAGAATACGATATAAGGGGTGTTGTGGATGAAGACCTTACCGAAGACATGGTTAACAGCATCGGCAAGGGCTTCGGAACCCTTATCAGGAGGAAGGGCGGGAAGGTGGTAACATCTGGCAGGGACGGCCGCCTTCACTCCAAAAGGCTTCAGTACGCCCTGATGGACGGGCTTACCTCTGCGGGCCTTAATGTAATCGACATTGGTGAATGTCCTACCCCTGTCCTCTATTTCTCCATATTCCATTTAGATACGGATGGGGGCATACAGATAACAGGCAGCCACAATCCCCGGGAATTTAACGGGCTGAAGATGTGCATGGGAACTTCAACAATCTATGGAGACCAAATTCAGGAAATAAGGAATTTAATCGAAAAAGGGGAATTCGACGAAGGGGATGGCTCAAAAGAAATCTTCGACATAATAGATGATTATCTTGCATATCTTAAAAAGAACATTAATATTTCAAGGCCACTGAAAGTCGTGCTCGATTGTGGCAACGGTGTATCCTCCCTTGTTGCACCTGCCGCATTTTCACAGGCTGGATGCAGCACAGAAAACCTTTACTGCCAAGTGGACGGCTCATTCCCAAATCATCATCCCGACCCAACGGTCATGGAGAATCTTGAAGATATACGTAAAAAGGTCATGAAGATCCGGGCGGATATAGGCATTGCCTTTGACGGGGACGGGGACAGGATAGGGGTTGTGGATGAAAACGCCGAGGTGGTGTTTGGCGACAAGGTCCTGCTTCTTCTTGCAAGAAGGCTTCTAAGGGATCATGCAGGGGCCTCGGTAATAGGAGAGGTAAAGTGCTCTCACATACTCTACGATGACATTGAAAAACATGGCGGCAATGCCATTATGTGGAAAACGGGCCATTCCCTCATCAAGCAAAAAATGAAAGAGACTGGGGCATTACTTGCCGGAGAAATGAGTGGGCATATTTTCTTCGCAGATCGGTTTTTCGGTTTTGATGACGCCACTTATGCGGCTCTTCGTCTTTGTGAAATTCTATCAGAAGAGGAAAGGCCGTTTTCAGCCATGCTTCAGGATGTGCCTGAAACCGTTTCAACCCCGGAGATTCGCATGGCCTGCCGAGAGGATTTGAAATTCCACATAGTAGACAAGGTGAAACACAGCCTTTCATCTGAAGGATACAAGATAATAGACGTTGACGGGGTGCGTGTCGTCTTTGAAGATGGATGGGGGCTTATTAGGGCGTCAAATACACAGCCTGTGCTCGTTCTTCGCTTTGAAGCAAATTCTCCTGAAAGACTCGATGAATTGCGCACCCTCATTGAGGGCAGGCTTGAGGAGGCACGAAAATCACTTGAATAGGAGAGGAAAGGTAAAAAATGCCAGCGAGGCACGCCATGTTCTCGACTCCATCGTTCCGGGAAAACGCTGGCGTATCTTCCTGCCAAGGCGCATAATCTGGCAGAAGTGGGAAGAGATAGTTGGAGGCCCAGTGGCTTCGGCAGCATGGCCATGGTATTTTAAAGACACGGATTGTCTCGTGATAGCAGTCTCTGACTCCATTTGGATGCAGCAGCTTGCCTTTGAATCCCCGGCCCTTATAGAAAAGATTAACCATTTGCTTCCTCTCCGATCGCACTTGTCAAGACTCCGTTTTCGGCTATCAGACATTAAAAATGTAAGAGAAAGGACCCTTTCTTTTGAAAAAAAGGAAAGCGGCATCAGGAAAAGGTTTGATAAAACCAGACTTGCGTCCATTACTATAGATGATACTGCCATGAAACTTCTTGAAAAACTTGATGATCCAGTGCTGCAGAAAAGCTTCAAAAACCTGTTAATCTACCTGTCTTCAGATCACGTGAAGGGATAATACCTATGAAGAATATGCCCGGGAAGCCTTTCCGCTGAAAAGGATTACCTGGAAACTGGCCCGTACTGACCCATAAATTTGCCTGTAAAGACTTTCTGCCGCAAGAATTTTCCTCCTTGAACCAAGAAGCAATTCCCTACCTGTTCTTGGTGCCGTTCCAGTACGTTTCAGGGATATGATAAGGTCAAAGAGGTTGTCATAGTTGCTTTCTATCCTCACCTCTTGGAGTTCAAAATCACCAAGACAATCGCTCAAAACTGAAGTTACCCCGGAAGGCGTGGGAAAGTTCGAGGAAGGAAGACGGACAGGTGTTTCTTTCGAAATCCGCCCTATAACATCCTGAAGCTCCACGAGAGTGTCTTCACCGAAGACCGCGCAAGCTAAGTAGCCGTCCCTTTTCAGGTGTCCTTCAACTACGGAGGAAAAGGAAGGGCCGAAATCTTCAAACCAATGCATGCAGCTTGCCGACACGATGAGATCGAAGGCGTTTTGTGGCCTTATGGGAAGACGTTCGCCATCACCACATAAAAGATGGCAAAATTCCCAGTAATGAGCGCCAAGATTCCGTCTTGTCTCCGCAAGCATTTCGTACGAGATGTCTACGCCCACGATCCTGCGCACCTTTTTCTGTTTAAGGAGCATCCCTGTAAATCCTCCTGTACCGCATCCTATCTCAAGCGCCTTATCAAAGGCGCGATCCGGCACAAGGGATAAAAGACGCCGGTTTACCTCCTTCTGCACTATGCTGAAGCGGTCATAGCTTGAGGAGGCCTTTGAAAATGAATTTTTTATTGATGTCTTAGAAATTGTTGACCGCCTCATAAAAATTGTCTTCAAAAAATGGATAATGTCCACACGGGAGAATCAACAATTCGGGAATGGTCTCCCCGAATGTGGAAAGAAGCAAATTAAGCGGGGAGACATTGTCGTACTTTCCATGGATCAGGAGCATGTTTCCTAAACAGGGGAGATGTTCAAGGCCATTTTCTATGAGTTCAAGACCCCTACAAAGCTCTTCCTGGCTCCAAAAAGCCATGCACCGTTTTTCGTGTTTCCTCTTGAATCTCTTGTAAGCCCTTCTGTCTCCATCAAAAACGCTCAGATAAAAGGTCTTCAATGCTCTTTTTCCGTCCCTGCTGATTTCAAGCAGCTTTTCCGAAACGGCCCGTTTAGAAAATGACACGCCCGTGGAGACAAGTATAGTCTTGTGAAAAATCTCTGGTACAGACTCTACCATGTCTGCGGCTATCCTCGCGCCAAGAGACCAGCCAAGCACGCTTATTTTTTCCAGCCCGAGGGTTTTCATGGCCGTTATTACATAGGGCAAGGGGTGCAGAAGGGGCCTTTCAGGAATAAGAAGGTCAAAATCAAACCTTTGGAGGCCACATACCCTGGGGTCAAAGCCCCAGCCAGGTAGTACGAGCAGGGTTCTACCGAATGCCTTATCCTTGTAGGAAATCAACGGGGTCTGTTCCCCTTGAAAAATCGTGCCAATGCGGCTTCAAGTTTTGAAATATCCCTGTCCTCGATGGCGCTTGAAAAGGAAAATCTTATCCTTGGCGAGTCCTTTGGTACTGTTGGAGGCCGTATAGCCCGTGCAAGTATTCCATTTCCCTGAAGATGCCTTTCAAGCTCGATAACCGTTTTTATGTCATGCAAGATGAGTGGGATAATCTGAGAGTTTCCCCTTGTTTCTATGCAAAATCGCCTTGACAGCAGTTCCCTGAAGCGTGCCGCACGCGCTAGCAGCCTTTCTCGGGTCTCCTTCATCCCAGGCAGGATCTCCACGGCTTTCAAATTTGCCGCAAGGACAGGGGGAGGAAGAGCCGTTGAATATATGAGGCTTCGGGCCTTGTTCACAAGGTATTCGCGAAATTGCAGGGTAGTGGTACAAAATGCACCGTAGCCGCCAAGGGCCTTGCCAAAGGTCCCGATCATGACAGTGGGTTTTTCCCTGTCGAGTCTGTTGATCACTCCCTCTCCGTCCTTGCCAAATACTCCCACCGCATGGGCCTCGTCTGCAAGCAGCATGGCCTCGTGTGCCCTGGCTGCCTGGATGAATTCAGCTACAGGTGCAATATCCCCATCCATGGAATAGACAGTTTCAATGCATATCAGCACCCTTTTATAACGGTCTCTTTTCCTTACAAGTATATCCTCAAGGGCCGCGACATCATTGTGGCCGAAGCGGCTGATTCTCGCCCCGGAAAGAAGCGCCCCGTCCACCATGCTTGCATGACACAACCTGTCAAGAAGCACGATATCTCCCGGCCCTGCAAGAGAGCTGATAACTGCAAGGTTACATAGGTATCCGCTGCCAAAAACGAGGCTGGACTCTGTTCCCTTCAGACGAGCCAGTTTCTTTTCCAACCTGTCATAAAGATCGATATTTCCGCTCATAAGCCGTGAGGCGCGCGAGCCAACCCCATAGGCCTTGGCTGCTATAGCCGCCGCATCCTTAAGAGCGGGATGCTGGCTGAGGCCCATGTAGTCATTAGACGAAAAATCGACTAGGGGCTTTCCCTCCACCCGAATCTTTCCATGGCATGGCGGGGATGTAGTTACTAACCGGCGCAAAAGTCCAGCCCGCCTTATGCGTTCAATTTCGACTGCCGGCCAGGAATTCATCACTTGCCAGAAATGAGCCTTTCCAAGCTGTTGAGTGCTTCTTCAACGCTTCGAGACGTATCAAGCTCTATGACCATATCCGCCTCTGACTGCTCGGGAGGAACGAATAATTGTTTCTGGTTCTCATAAATTTCCTGACGTCCGTCCGAAACCGTATCATTGGCCAACATTCGCTTCCTCATGCGTTCAAGGGCTATACCTTCAGGGCAGGTACAGTTTACGAGGATAAGCCTCGCGCCACAGGAACGCGCAAGCTCGCGCACCTTGTCCCTTTTTTGCTTATCGATGTAGGTAGCGTCAAGGATGGCGCTTTGCCCGAGAACAAGCCTCTCTCCTGCAAGTCTCGAAAGCGCCCTGTAAGTTTTTTCCGTAAAACGCCTTGAATAGATACCCCTGCCAAAGGGCTCGAACCTCCTTTCACCCGATGGTATCCCGCAGACATGTCTTTTCCTAACATAGTCTGAATTGAAACATTTAAGGCCGGTATGCTCGGAAAAAGCGCGGGCTACGGTAGATTTACCGGCACCTGAAAGCCCCATGAAAACAAAAAGGGTCGGTTTTCCTTCTTGGCCTCCGGCATACCTCAGGGCAAGCTGAAAGTATCTACGCGCCATTTCTATTGAAGTGCTCCTCGTTTTCTGATCTACTTCTGCTGACGCCCACGTGAAACAGCCAATTTTCCCCCGGACGTAGGCCCTGTAGCACCTGTAGAAATCAAGAAGCCTGAAGAAGTCCTGGTCACGAGTCTTTTCCTTAAAAATCTCTATGAAGTATGCAGACAGATCACAAAGGCCGAGGAAATCGAGATCCATTGAAAGAAAGGCCACGTCCGCAACGATGTCTCCATACCTGAATCTTTCATTGAACTCGATGCAGTCGAATATATATACATTGTCCCTCTCCCTGTCGAAGCATATATTTGCAGTGTAGAGGTCCCCGTGGCCTTCAACAATGCGTCCTTCCTTCTGCCTCTTTTCAAAAAGGGGCTGGTTTTTTTCTATGAACTCCACAGTGTATCCCTTTATATTTTCAAAGACCTCCATGGGGAAAACATTACCCGCAAACTCCTTGGTCTGCCTAAAATTTTCCCTGCAATTTTCCCTGATTACATCTATGCCGCCGAGCCAAACCTTTCCAGGAGGGGCCTTGGCCGTTTCATAAAAAGGGGACAAAATGGAGCAAATATTTTCAATGTCTTTCTTTTCTATCTCATCTCTCTTGACAAGCGAAGACATGAGTCCTTCATCAGGCATGTGTTTCATCTTGACCGCCCACTCGACTGTCTCTCCAGGGCCTTCCATACGGAAGCGTCCTTCCTGGCGGTTTACGGGAACCACGTCGAGATATATATCAGGACAAAGCCTTTTGTTCAGCCTTATTTCCTCGTCACAGAAGAATCTTCTCTTGCCGAGTGTAGTGAAATCGAGGAAGCCGAAATCCACAGGTTTTTTTACCTTGTAAACAAATTCACCGGCAATAAATACCCATGACAGGTGGGTCTGAATCAGTCTTACCTCCTCTGGATGGTCAGGATAGGAGGATGGATCAAGAAGGTTCTTCAGCCAGGGCGGATCGATGTTTTCCATTAATATAAGGCTCCTTTGAGGAAATTTTTTGAAGAGGCAATATAAATAAAAATAAAGTCAAAGAACCGTTGAAGTCAACGGCTGGCGTTTAAGACTCCGTTTTCAAAAAATTATGCTGTCTTGACCCTTACATATCAAGCCGGCTCCTTTATTTTACTGTCTTTTTTTATTACAATAAATTTAGTTAACTTTCTTAACTATCTGATTCGGATACAAAAGCTTAAAATGGGAGAAGGTTCAAATGGGAGAAATAAAGAGCGCTCTTGAAATAGCACTTGAGAAGGCAGAGAAACTCGGGAAACTTTCTGAGGAAGAAATAGAGGCCCAGAAGTGGGAAGAGGAGGGCAAAAAAAAGGCTGCCGCCTTCCTTAGAGGACAGTTCGACTCTTTCCAGGAAGGGCTAAGTGGCATACCACCCGAATTCATCCAAACGGTACTCAAAGGGGCCACGGAGGTACTTCTTAGAAACATCACGCTTCCGCGGGATAAGAGCCAGTGGGACACGATACACAGGGCCTTTAAAGGTATAAAGGAAATAAAGGGAAGCATTGCGGAACAGGTAGTGCCCGAGATGGAATACCTGCTTAAAAATTATGAAGAGACCCTCCAGAACTATAAAAAACAATTTCAGCAGCAGATAAAGTCGTCCATAGGAGCCAAGGCGCATGGAGGCATGATGGCTATGAGCCCAGAAGAGATGAATGCCCTTGCATCCATGCAGGAGGAATGGAACAAGATATCCGCAGAGATTTCCAGCCAGTTTGAACAACAGCTCAAGCCCATGAAGACCTATCTGCAGTAAAATCAATGGACGAAAAGGCCTTGGAACAACTGTTAAGAGAGGTACAAGGAGGTGGCATTTCAATAGGCGACGCTGTTAAGGCCCTGAAACGCATTCCTTACGAGGGAATCGGCAGGGTGCTTTTTGACCATCACAGGCTCTTGCGAAAAGGGCTCCCAGAGGTCATCTACGGCCCAGGAAAGGACAGTGGGCAGCTCCTTAGCCTCGCAAGGAAATTCGCCATAGACAAGACGCCTTTCATCATAACGCGGATTAAAAAAGAACATGCGGATTTTATTCGCCAGCATGTTCCCGGTCTCGATTACGACGGCCTCTCAAGGTGCCTATGGTACCTTGCAGGGCGGACAGAAGATAAATTAATGGATCGGGGTGTGTTGATAGTAACAGCAGGCACTTCCGATTTGGCGGTCGCCATGGAGGCCTCCCATGTCCTCATGGTTACAGGTGTGTACAGTGAAATTCTTGCTGACGTAGGAGTGGCAGGCATCCACAGACTGCTTGATCATCTTGACGCCTTATTCAATGCGAGGGTTATTATAGCAGTGGCGGGCATGGAGGGTGCCCTTCCTAGCGTAATTGCTGGTATTGCAGCGGCACCTGTAATCGCGATTCCGACAAGCACAGGTTATGGGGCAAATCTTGGTGGGATTACTCCCCTTCTTTCCATGCTGAACTCCTGTGCGCCGGGAGTCGGTGTAGTAAACATAGATAACGGCGTAGGAGCGGCCTTGTTGGCCGCATCCATAATCAAGTCATGCCGCTGATAGGCATCTATCAGTTGTTAACGAAGCACCTATCTCGATTCTTCGGCCGTCGGAAGAAGCCCCTTTGCCCGGAGTTTCATCCTTTTTTTCCTCCGTCTCCTCCTGCGCTCTATCTCGCGCTCCCTTTCCCGTTTTTTGTGTTTAGCCATAAAAAAACCTCCCGAATCTTGTTGTGTAAATCCGTTCATTCCAGCCCTTATTTAATCTTTTCCACCATTAGTGTAAACCTTTCCGGCGCTGTAGATGCCTTCTTTTTCATTGAAATGATAATTTTTGTGCCATATTATAGGATCCGGTTTGATAAGAGCCTGGAGGTAGATATCAAAAATATGGGTGAACAAAAGTGAAAGTCAAAAACTGGATGAACAAAAAGGTGGTCACTATTTCCCCGGATGCAGACCTCAGAAATGCCATCGAAATAATGCATCGGCATTCGATAAGGCATCTGCCAGTGGTTGACAACGGCAGAATGATGGGATTTGTAACCGAGAGCAACCTCAGGCAATACCTTTTGACAGACATGCTTAACGACCTTACTACCTCGGACGTTATGATTATTAATCCCATTACTGTGGATTCGAACGCGAGCATAGACTATGCGGCAAGGCTCATTCACGAATACAAGATCGGGGGATTACCTGTTCTTGAGAAGAGAAAATTGGTGGGAATTATCACCATTACCGATATACTTGGGGCGTTTATAGAGCTGCTGGGTCTTCTTGAGGAAAGCACCAGGCTTGATATCCTGCTGAATGAGAAAAAGGGAAACATAGACGACATACTCAAGCTGATAAGGGCAATGGGCAGCAAGATCATAAGCGTTGGGGTAGATACCCAGTCATCAAGAAAAAAGGTATATTACATAAGACTTGAGAAAACCGATGTTGCTCCCATTATAGAACAGATCGAACAGAGAGGTCACAAGGTCCTTTCACTGCTTGAGTGACGGCAAAGAGAAGGCGATGTCCAATTTTCAGGTAAACAAGACTTTTGAACAGATTAACCGCAAGATCAAAGAGGGCAGGGCGGTAGTAGTGACTGCCGAGGAAATGGTTGGCATAGTCAGGAAAAAGGGGGCTGTCCGGGCAGCAAAAGAGGTTGACGTAGTGACCACAGGGACATTTTCGCCCATGTGTTCATCAGGCGCCTTCATAAACATCGGCCATACCAAACCAGGCATAAAGGCCGCTAAAATCTGGCTGAACGGCGTACCTACCTATGCTGGGCTTGCCGCAGTGGACGCATTTATAGGGGCAACGGAGCCGAGGGAAGACGACCCTCTGAACAAGATATATCCTGGAGAGTTCCTTTACGGGGGAGGCCACGTAATTCATGATCTTGTTGCTGGGAAGGCGGTACACCTCAGGGCCAAGGCCTACGGCACCCATTGCTACCCGAAAAGACAGGCTGAAAAAAAGGTTTGCCTTGACGACTTCCCGTTCGCACAGCTCTGCAATCCGCGAAATGCATACCAGAATTATAACTGCGCCATCAACCTTACTAACAAGACGGTCTTCACATACATGGGCACCCTCAAACCGAGGATGGGCAATGCCAATTACTGTACATCCGGCCAACTGAGCCCGCTGTTCAACGATCCTTACTATCGGACAATAGGTATCGGCACAAGGATATTTCTTGGAGGCGGGATAGGATACGTGATAGGACCCGGAACTCAGCATAATCCAGACGTTCCCAGGACCGCTATGGGAATTCCTATGAGTCCCGCCGGAACCCTGATGGTTACGGGAGATTTGAAGCAGATGTCGCCGAGATGGCTTGTGGGCGTGAGCATGCTAGGATATGGCTGTTCCATGGCGGTGGGCCTTGGGCTCCCCATTCCTATATTAAATGAGGAAATGGCGCAGTTTACCGGTATAGGAGATGACGAGATTGTAACTCAGGTGGTGGATTACGGGGCGGCATATCCTAAGGGAGAGGGGGAATCCATCAGGGAGGTAACCTACGCTGAACTGAGAAGCGGTCAGATAGAAATCAGTGGTAGGATGGTGAAGACCGCTCCCCTGTCAAGTTATGTCAGGGCAAGAGAGATAGCGACAATCCTAAAACAATGGATAGAAGATGGACGTTTCTTCCTTGGACATCCCCAGGATCGACTCCCATCAGGAGAAAAGCCTTCGGGATAAACTTTCAGAGCTAAAAAGTTTCTGGCGCCGGATCAACGTAGCCTGCGGTGTGGGTTTTTCAGGAGGAGTGGACAGCGCTTTTGTTCTCGCCTCTTCAAAAAAATGGGCGGGAGTGCCTGTATATCCCCTTATTGCTGTTTCTTGCCTCCTTCCCCCTTCGTCTGTAAAACAGGCTGAAAAGGTTGCCTTCGAGACAGGGTGTGATCTTTTAAGGGTTTACTGGGAGCCGCTTTCCATTAATGAAATAGCCGACAACGGCCCTTTGCGGTGCTATTTCTGCAAGAAAAACATGTACATTTCCATTAAAGGGAGGCTCTATGAAATCGGGTATGGGAATGAGCTGATTGTTGACGGGACCCAGTTCGATGATTTGTATAGAGACAGGCCGGGACTGAATGCATTGAGGGAATTGGACGTACTGACCCCCCTGGCTTCAATTGGCTTTACCAAAACGGATATCAGATGGTCTCTGTGGAAGTGGGGATACAGTTTCTGGAATACCCCCCCGGAGTCGTGTCTTGCTACCAGGATACCATGGTCTGTCAAGTTAACAGAACACAACCTCGGCGCACTTTATTTTGAGCTTGAGTCAAAAAAAACGCCCTTTTCCTGATTTTTGGGGCCTTTTTTGCAATTTTTTTTAAAAAGCACTTGCCTTTTCCTTTGTTTTCCATAAGATAATGAAAATATGCTCTTTATCCGGGCAAATATAAACAATCGGGAGGGCCTTCATGAATAAAACACAATTGGTGGAACAGATGGCAACAGGGGCTGGCATCTCCAAGGCTGCCGCAGAGAGGGCGTTAAATGCCTTTATGGATGCCGTAATGGATGCGGTTGCCTCTAAGGACAAGGTTACCTTGGTAGGGTTTGGCACATTTTATGTGACAAAGAGAAAGGCCAGAACCGGCCGGAATCCCCAGACAGGCAAAACGATGAAGATTCCAGCTAAGAAGGTTGTAAAATTTCGTCCCGGCTCCCGCCTGTCAGAAGCCGTCAAGTAAGTTCTTTCCTCCAAAGTTTTCTGCCGGCTTATGCCGGCTTTTTTTGTCCTCTTTATCGCTGTCAATACATATCCTCCATCCATATTTCCCTTTGAAACAGCCATTTTTTGGAGTAAATTTCCAAATATGTTGTCAGAGATATAATTAAAATATATCAGAGGTGAAATAGGTAAAAATGATCATAATCATGAAACCAGACGTGGACCCTTCGGGTCCTGAGGCCCAAAAACTCCTGGATTTTCTTTCACAGTTCGAGGATATCCAAACCAGGTCCTCCGGCATTAAGGGAGCCCACAGGGTGGTTAACGAAATATATCTTATTGGCCCCACTCACCATATCCCTTCAGAAGTCATTGAAAGGATGCCAGGGGTGGAGAAAGTGGTCCGGGTATCGAGCAAATACAGGCAGATAGGAAGACACGGCGGACAGGTTGATGACGTCGGTTTTGTCTATAACACTGTTGAATTCACGCAACAGAACTTCAACTGTTTTATTGGCCCTTGCGCTGTTGATACCCCTGACAACGTGGAAACCATTTTTAGAAACATGAAGCGCATTGGACTGAAAACCGCTCGAATGGGGGTTTATAAACCGAGAACCAGTCCTTATGATTTCCAAGGACACGGTCGCACCTGCCTCCCCTGGCTTTTCGAGCTTGCAGGCAAGTACGATATCAAGGTCATCGCCATGGAGGTGTTAAAGGAAATCCACATAGAGGAAATATACAAGGCGCTCGATGAAACCGGGAGGCCAACAGGCGTTATGCTACAGATCGGGACACGTAACGCACAGAACTTTGAGCTCCTAAAGGCGGCAGGATCCCAGGCGGAATTCCCGGTGCTTTACAAGCGGGGGATGGGATTGAGCCTCGAAGACTCGTTAAATGCCTGCGAATATATTGCGAGCGAGGGAAACAGGAATATCGTCTTTTGTCTTAGAGGCGTGCAGTCACGGCTTGGAGACCCTCACCGAAACATGGTTGATTTCGCACATGTCCCTGTAGTGAAAAGGCTCACAAGACTTCCGGTTTGTATCGACCCGACCCATTCAGTGGGAAGCAAGGACAGAGCGCCAGATGGCATCTTTGACATCTTTCACGTCACAGCGCAAGGGCTTATAGCAGGAGCGAACATGGTACTTACGGAGTTCCATCCCCGTCCGGAAATGGCCCTGTGCGACGGCCACCAGGCCCTTACGATGCCAGAACTGGATTATTACATGGCGGACATAGAAACGGTGAGAACATGTTATAAGAAAAGGGTTGAGCTGGCACAGCAGGCCCTTTTCAAGAAGTGGCATGCACCTGAACAGGAGGCATAGCGTATGAGGGTCCACTATCTCATGCACGTACCCTTTGAAGGCCCGCAGGCCATAAGCACCTGGTCTGGTAAAAGGGGCCACAAGGAGAGATTTACGAGGCTCTATGAAAATGAGGCACTGCCTTCTCCGGATGATTTTGACCTCATGGTTATAATGGGAGGGCCCATGGGGGTTCATGATGAAATGCAATATTCTTGGCTTAAGGAAGAAAAGGCCCTCATCAGGGAGACCATTAATTCAAGGGGAGTAGCCGTTGGCATCTGCCTTGGTGCGCAGCTTCTCGCAGAGGCCCTCGGTGCCAAGGTTCACAAGAACCTCTACAAGGAAATCGGATTTTTCCCCGTGTCCCTTACACCCCTTGGATGGGATTCTCCCATCTTCGGTAGGATGCCTGCCACGTTCGATGCCCTCCATTGGCATGGAGACACCTTTGATATGCCGAAAGACGCCCTCCACATTGCAAGTTCCTCCGGGTGCGCCAACCAGGCCTTCTTATATGATAACAGGATAGTGGGGTTCCAATTCCATATAGAAAGCACGAAACAGGGCCTTGAGAACCTCATCCGAAATTGCGGAGACGAGCTCCTCGAGGAGGGTGAATATATTCAGAGGCCGGAGGTATTGCTCGAAAGAGGTCACGATTTTGCCTCCATGAATCAGGTCCTTTACACCTTTCTTGACGATTTTACCGGTTTTCTGTCTAAAGATGGAGTCTTACGGGAATAGCTTGTGTCGGCCCTCATTGAAGAAAAGGTTGAGGACCTCTTATCGAGGGGATTTGGAAAGGAAAAAGTTAAGGCCATCTTAAAAGATGACTACCGTGACAGGGAGCTTGATTTCTATTTAAAGAACATCGCCTACCCGGAAGACAGGGCAAAATATCAATTTGTCAATCTCTCGCTCTTTTGCATACTTCTGTTTATTACAATAAAAAAATTTTACTTTGCCCTCTCTTTTGGACAATCCGGCATGGTCACGCTCCTTGCCTTGATTGTACCCACATTAGACCTTTACATACTCAGGGAAATAATGCGATACAGGCGTACGGGCTATCTGTTCTGCCTGTTCCTTTCAGCCTTTTCCCTTGTAAAGCCAGAGAACAGGATATTTCCTGAAATAGTCTTGATGCCCGTCATGGTCTTCCTGTCAGGTTTTCTGTTTGCGAGGCTCTTTCATCAGTATGAAAAAAACGATCCGGGGAAACGGAATGAAAATATGCCGGAGCATAAGGATGGCAACATCAACGGGTCCTAATTCCTGACAGGCTTACCTTCAACGCCTTCAATGGATGCTTCACTGTATCCACAACAGCAGTCGGCTCGTATCCGCAATGAACCATACAGTTTTCGCACCTTGGGTCCCTTCCCCTGCCGTAAAGGGTCCAGTCGGTCTTTTCAATAAGCTCCTTGTACGTTGGAACGTATCCGTCATTCAAAAGATAACATGGCCACTGCCAGCCGAACATGTTTCTCGTAGGGTTGCCCCATGGGGTACATTCATAGTCCTGATTGCCTGCGAGAAAATCCAGGTAAAGGATGCTGTGATTGAATTTCCATTTCTTTTTCTTCCTCTTCTTTATATCGAAAATGCCCCTAAACAGTTCAATTGTTGTCTTTCTACTAAGAAAGTTTTCCTGATCCTTTGCCTTCTCGTAGCTGAAACCAGCGGAAATCGTCATGGCCTCTACATTCAGATCAGTAACAAAGTCAAGAAACCTTTCCGCAGACTCAGGGGTTTCCCCGTAAAAAAACGTGGTATTGGTGGTAACTCTGAACCCCCTTGCCAGGAGGAGCCTTATTGCCTCAACCGCAGAGTCGAAGGTGCCACTGGCCCCAACCAGCGCGTCGTGTTTTTCAGCAAGGCCGTCCAAGTGAACGTTAAAGGTAAGATATGGTGAAGGAGTGAAATTAGCTATACGCTTTTTGACAAGAAGGGCATTGGTGCACAGATAGATGAACTTTTTTCTCTTGATAAGCTCCCTTACAATGACATGAATTTCCGGATGCATGAGGGGCTCGCCTCCTGGTATGGATACAATAGGGGCCCCGCACTCTTCTACTGCCTGTATACATTCGCTAACGGACATCCTTTTTTTCAGGATCTCAGGAGGGTAGGCGGTCTTACCGCAACCCCTACAATTGAGATTGCAAAGGAAAAGGGGTTCAAGCATCAGGACTAAGGGGAATTTAGGGGTTCCTGCTGCGAGTCTGCGCGTAATATAGCTTCCAAGCCGAAACTGTTGAATAAGTGGTATGGACATTTTTTCTCCGCAACTGTGTATTATTTCAAGGGTGGTACCGATATGGGGCCGCTGTCAACACTTTCAGGATAATAGCGGGAATCCAGAAAGCGTCTTATTGCCGCCTCGAGGATATCGAGGGGCACAAGGGTATCAAGACATGGACCGTGAGGTCTAAGGTTAAGTATGCCGAAAACTGGAAGAGGGTAGGTATCCTGTATGCCGCTTGACAAATCCCTTTGACATGCGACTGCCAGGATAAGCAATGGTCTCCTTTCCACGACTATTCTTCTTGCGATGGTGCCTCCGGTTGCAACGGCAAGGTGTATCTTGTACTTGTCGCTCAACTCCAACAGCCCTGCGATGGAACACTTGCCGCATCTCTTACAGTTCCTCACGTTATAAGTGAGCCTTATCTTGCACCTGCTGTTCTGGAGGCAGTGAGGCATCAGCATGAGTATCTGGTCAGGCCTATAGGTATCTGCTTCGGAAAGCACTAACTCGTTGTTGACCCTTATAAAAGAGGACCGGATCTTGTTTTTAGATATCCCAAAAATTCTCCCGATAATGATCATGACAGGGAGAAAGAGCTTCACACTGACTCCCCTGAGCTTTCTGAAAAAGGGAAGGTACTTGCCGGTCGTGGCACTAAGGAGAAGCCCTATGCTCGCCGAGAGCACAATAAAAAGGGCAACCCCCACAAAAAAACCGGCAACCCACTTGGCCCATGGGCCTATGGCGTCAAAACCGAAATAGGGAACAACCCAAAGGGAAAGAAGAAACAGGCATATAAAAAGGCTGGTAATAGCCACAAGACATAGAAACAGCCCTTTTGAACTAGCCTCATCAGAAGAAACTCTGATCTTTCGTCTTTTTGAAGACATGAATAATGCGTTTGATGCTATTCGAAATCGGGAAACTTGGGAAGCTTGAACCTCATAGTCTCTTCCTTCCCCTCTTGGGACCTTACATCGAGAACAAAATGCCTTTTTAGCATGTTAATAATATCTTGCACCAGTATCTCCGGGGCAGACGCCCCAGCTGTGATGCCTACCACGGACTTGTTATTGAACCAGTTCAGATCAACGTGCTGTGCATTGTCCACAAGGTATGCCTCGAGCCCCCTTGCCCTCCCAGTTTCCCTGAGCCTGTTGGAATTGGAGCTGTTTTGTGAGCCTACTACGAGCAGCATTTGCACCTCCTCGGCAAGTTTCCTGACCGCGTCCTGCCTGCTCTGGGTAGCATAGCATATATCCCTCAGGTTGGGCCCCTTTATTTCCGGAAACCGTCTCGCAAGCTCGCTGATAAGCTCTCTGGTATCGTCAGTGCTAAGGGTGGTCTGGGTAACGTAAGCGACCTTTTTGGGATCTGAAAGCGTAAGCGCCCTTATGTCTTCAACTGTTGAAACAACGATTACCCTGCCCATAACCCTGCCAAGGGTCCCCTCAACCTCGGGATGGCCGTGGTGGCCAATTATCACAATGTCATGTCCCATCTTATTGTAACGCATCGCCTGGTGGTGAACCTTTTTTACCAATGGACACGTGGCATCAATAACCTTAAGTCCCTTTTCCTTGGCCCTTTCCTCTGTAGCGTTGGAAACGCCATGAGCGCTGAAAATGGTTATCGACCCAGGAGGAATATCGTCTATCTCCTCTACAAATCTTGCCCCAGCCTGGGACAGGCTTTTAATGACATGGGTGTTGTGCACTATCTCGTGCAGTACCCACACAGGTGTACCGTATCGCTCGATGGCGGTTTCCACTATGTTGATTGCCCTTTTTACTCCAGCACAAAAACCCCTCGGCTGGGCCAAAATGATTCTTAGCCTCTTCCTGTTCATCCTGTTATTTCTCCCGGTATCTTCTGCCTTTCCATGAAGCCCCATTCCCAAGATAATAGTTGATGGCCGATGACCATGTCATACCCATGTATAAAAGCGCTACCAAGGGAAGAGTAAAGCAAAGATAGATAGAGACAGCATAATACCTCAAAACGGGCACATAGGAAATAAGCATGATGGAAAGAGCAAGAGCAGACATGACAAAAGTCAAGAAACATGCCGAAAAAAGACCGGCAAGGGGCACAAGAAATGATAGAATTATCAATACCGTTGTCAGAACGAGCAAAAAAGGACTATAGTGAAGTTCGGTATACGCAGTGCGTTCCACCATGGCCCAGACCTCTCCAAGGCGTTTGTATTCCCTGATGCTCCGAACACACTTTGTTATGGCAAGAAAGATCGAACCGCCATGTCTCTTTATTTTCATGGCGAGGGTACAATCGTCTATGATGCATCCTTTTATGGAAGAGAATGCATCGATCTCCCTGAGTACATCTGTTTTTGCAAGGATGAATCCCCCAGCGGCTGCGGCAACAAAACGGTTTTTGCCATTCACTATGGAAAATGGATAGATGAGCTTGAAAAAATATACAAAGGCGGGCATAAAAAGCAGTTCCACAATAGATTCCATACGCAGCCTGGCCATGAGGGAAAAGAGGGATAGTTCATGCCTTTTCATGAAAGACAGGGCGGCGGTCACCACATCTTTTTCAAGGACTATATCGGCATCCATAAGGAGTACGTAGGGAGTGCATACCTCGGCAAGGCCCTTCTCAAGAGCCCACAGCTTGCCGGTCCAACCCCGTGGGGGCATGGTCCCTCTGATAACCCTGCCACGATTGCCCATAATCCTTTTGGCAACTGAGCCTGTCCCATCCTCCGAGCAGTCATCCACTACTATGACCATGATGTCCTCTGATTGTGAAAGTACGGAAATAAGAGAAGTTTCTATGAAATCTGCCTCGTTTCTTGCGGGAATCAGGACGGTTATTTCACTAGATGCACATGTTGCTTCGGAATCGCAATCATCGAAACGCTCCCGGGTGCTCCATGGCCTCCAGGGAAGCAGCAGGATAATGACCCACAGAAAAAGAGAAAGGGCAACAGAGATAAGCAACACGAAATAAATAATCCTCAAGACGGCATGGTGCAGACGGACATCTCATTTGCCCGACCAAGAACCGTATCGGTTTCGATCCATGAGGGCTGTTAAAATGGCCAAAGTTTGTCCCACCAGGGTTTTTCATGCAGTTTCTTCTCTTCGTCCTTTTTTTCCTCGGCCTTAACATATTCGTCAAGATGCTCTGCAACGTCCTTGTACTCAGCTATTTTCATCACCGCTTTGTGATATACCGGAGTGTCTGGATAGAGGGTGATAATATTTTCCAGCCTTTTTATGGCCTGGGGAATGTGATCTGTCCTGAAGTACCAATGGGCGACAACGTACTCATGTTCTGCAAGGAGCGCCCTTCCTTCCTTTATCCTTTTTTGCGCCTCAATGGTAAACGGGCTGTCAGGATATCGGCTGATCAGCCTCGTGAATGTTTCTATCATCTTGTGAGTACTGGTCTGGTCACGGTCTGGGGTATCCATAAGATGATAGTAACAGCTACCTATCTGGAAAATTACATAGGGAACAGCCTCATTGGTGGGGTGCAAGTTCTCAAAGTCCTGGTAAAGCGGAATGGCCTCCTCGTAAAGACCGAGGTAGTACTTGCAGTCAGCAAGACGCAACTCCGCCACCGTGGCATACGGGCTGAAGGGATACCTGTCCCTTATTCTTTTGAATTCATCCTCGGCAAGGAGGTAGCGTCCGATATCAAAGTAGTGCATGGCCCTCGCGGTAAGCTGCGCTTCTGGAGGGACCGGACCTTCTTCCTCTTCCTGGGGAGAAAAGATATGTTTAAGCCAGGAATCCCCCGACTTGCCGGAACACCCCCCAAGAGACAGGGTAGTGACCAGAAAAAGACAAATCATGAAAAGGCAAGAAATTCTTTTCATGCCATTTCCTGTTCCACGGCAAATGCGGCAGTGGCGCCCTCCGCCACTGCTGTGACTATTTGCAGAAGAGGTTTGAGCCTACAGTCCCCGGCAGCGTACACGCCCTTTAACGAGGTCCGCATCCATTCGTCAGTTTTGATGAAGCCCTGCTCGTCCGTTTCTATTAAATCTCTCACAAAATTCGTGGCCGGTTCTATCCCTATGAATATAAAAACGCCATCAAGCGGAAGATGCGTAACCTCGCCGGTTTTCACGTTACGAACCCTGACCGATTTAACCTGGTCCTGTCCCTCTATCTCCTCAACTACACTGTCCCAGATGAATTCGATCTTTTCGTTTGAAAACGCCCTTTCCTGGAGTACCTTCACCGCCCTTAATTCGTCCCGCCGGTGAATCAGGTAGACTTTGCTAGCAAACCTGGAGAGGAATACGGCCTCCTGGACGGCGCTGTCCCCTCCGCCAACTACGGCGACTCGCTGGTCCCTGAAAAAGGGGCCGTCACAGGTGGCGCAATAGGAAACGCCACGGCCGGTAAGCCGTTCCTCCCCCTTTACGCCAAGCCTTCTGTGGGTCGCTCCAGTGGCTATTATTACGTTCCGAGTAGTGATAACGCGTTCATCGGCAAGAATAATGTTAAGGTTTTCCCCTGCCTGTTCTATAGCCTCTACCTCGCCATTTTCGACCCCAAAACCAAACTTCTTGGCGTGCTCGGACAACTTCTCGACAAGTTCGAAACCTGTAATTCCGTCCGGAAAGCCAGGATAATTTTCAACAATATCGGTAATAAGTACCTGTCCTCCCGGGCTCATCTTTTCAAGTATGAAGCCTTCCAAATCGGCCCTGCCTGCGTAAATGGCGGCTGCAAGTCCCGCTGGCCCTCCACCGATTATGACCAGGTCATGGATCATCTATGAAACCTTTCCAAGGGCGTTGTCTATAACGGTCTTACCCACGGCCCCTGTAATCTGTTCGACAACCCCACCGTTCTTGAAAAGAATCAGGGTGGGTATGGCCCTGATGCCCAATTTACCGGGAGTGGCCGGATTTTCATCCACGTTCATTTTTGCAATGGTCACCTTGCCTTCATATTCTTCAGCGAGTTGATCAATAACAGGGGCTATGGCCCTGCATGGACCGCACCAGGCCGCCCAAAAATCAACCAATACTGGGAGTTCATTCTTCAGGACCTTTTCGTCGAAATCTGCATCGGTTACCTGGATAATCTTGTCGCTAGACATAAGTTATGTTCTCCTTTTCCAAAGTATGTACTTATGAAATAAATTCCATGGCCGTGACTTTATGTGTCTCGTTAGAGAGAAAAAGTTTAGGATAGCTTCATTTGGGTGTCAAGGAATTAAACATCTGGAAATCGGGTTGGTTTTCATTTCCTTGGGTATTGAGATACCTCATGAAAAGAGAAGGTCGGGCAGCTGCCCTATGTGGGTAAGTTCTTTCAATATTACCTTCTGTCCTGAACCGACTCTCGCCCCCTTTGGAATCACGCACTGACGTATGCCGAGCCGTCGAGCTTCTTTAATTCTGATATCCATGTGTGAGACCGGCCTTATCTCTCCTGTAAGTCCGACTTCCCCGAAAACGGCAACTGAATGGGGTAGGGGGTTGTCAAAAAAACTTGAAAGTACTGCGCATATCAGGGGAAGATCTGCGGCTGGCTCGGATATTCTCAGCCCCCCCACTATATTAACGAATATATCCTTGTCAAAAAGTGCTGTTCCAAGAAGCTTTTCCATCACTGCTGTTAGAAGGGCAAGCCTGTTGGAGTCGAAGCCGGCAGTGGTGCGCCTAGGCAGGGATAGGTACGACTGGTTGACAAGGGCCTGGATTTCCACAAGGAGGGGTCTCGTACCTTCTATGCATGGAAATATGGCAGAGCCCGCCACGTCCTGGTTCCTGTGTTCGAGAAAGAGGTTGGACGGGTTTTTTACCTCTGCAAGACCACTTTCTTTCATCTCGAAAATGCCTATCTCGTGGGTCGGACCGAACCGGTTTTTCACGGTTCTGAGTAGCCTGAACGCCTGGGTCCTGTCGCCTTCGAAATACAGCACCGTATCGACAAGGTGCTCAAGGGCCCTGGGGCCCGCGATTGCCCCCTCCTTGGTAACATGCCCCACTATGAAAATCGGTATTACCATATCTTTAGCCATGAGCATGAGACGTGCGGAAGACGCCTTGACCTGCCCCATGCTGCCGGGCAAAGAAGGCGCGTCCTGGCAGTAAAGGGTCTGAATGGAATCCACGGCGAGAACCTGGGGCTGTTCATGAATAACATGTGTGGAAATGGCCTCAACCTGAGGCTGACAAAGGAGCAGCACGTTTCCATTCACTCCAAGCCTTTCGCCACGCATCTTTATTTGGGTTATCGACTCCTCACCAGACGCATAGATAACCTTCAATCCCCTGTCTGCGAGCGCGGAAAGGACCTGGATCAGCAGCGTGGATTTACCTATCCCCGGCTCGCCTCCAAGCAGTATCAACGAACCCGGAACGACGCCTCCACCAAGCACCCTGTCAAATTCACCCATGCCTGTCTCATAGCGTGCCTGCTCTTGTCTACCATCAACCTCGCCGAGTCTGAAGATTTTCCCTGCCCTCGTAGCGATAGAAGCTGCACCTGGATCTTGCACAACGGTTCCGGTTATCTTGCTCATACTGTCCCATTTATTACACTGCGGGCATCTTCCAAGCCATTTGACCGAGGTGAAACCGCAACTGTCGCAGACGTAGAGTTGTTTTCCCTTGGTCACTACTTTTCTTCCTCCGGTGAAGGTATAAATATCTCTACCATTGCCCCTCCCATATTGCCCCTGCCGATATCTATTTTGCCGTTCATTGCGTCGCAAAGCCTTTTTACTATAGCAAGGCCAAGGCCGGTTCCCCTTGTTTTTGTGGTAAAAAAGGGCTGAAAAAGTCTGTCCATTGTCTCCTCCTTGAATCCGGGACCGTTGTCCTCCACCCTGATACCAACTCCTTCTTCGGTGGCTTTTATCCGCACATGGACACTCCCTTTGACCGGCTCGTCCTTGAGCGCCTCAATGGAGTTTTGAACCAGGTTCACTACGACCTGGATAATCTTGGACCTGTCAGCAACGATCTTTTTCCCAAGGCATTCAATGCGCAAATCTATTTTCTGCCCATCAACCGGTATCGTGCGCGCAATGTCGCGGCATAACTGCCTTACATCAAAATTTTCCAGGTGTATCTGCGTGGGTTTCGCATAACCGAGGAGGTTGGACGCCAACCTTTCAAGCCTGGCAACCTGATCCACTATGATCTCCATATCCTCCTTGATATCCGGGTCACTTGCGTCTTCCATGTGAATCTGGGCAAATCCTTTTATTGTACTGAGAGGATTCCTTATTTCATGGGCAAGCACAGCTGCCATCTGTCCAAGGGCGGCCATTCTCTCCTTTTCAGCAAGGCTTTTTTCAAGAAGGTAGTTTTTCTTCCATGCCCTGATAAAAAAACCAGCAAGAAGCCACAAAAGCACAACAGAAGAAAGAATCATCATTAATTGAAATTTTGCCTTTCTCTCTATAGAAAAGGCGGGCCAGGGATGCAGCGCCACCCTAAGACAATATATTTTGAGGGCCGGAAGGGGCTTCAAGACATCAGGCCCTGGCCTACGTCCAAGGCCCGTATCGCTCCAAATCCTTCTCCCGGCCATCTGATTCATATCAGCAAGATGAAGCTTCAATGGAAAATCCAATATGAATACCTTTTCACCGGTAGCAAGCTTTTCAAAGTGGGTAACTATCCTTTCCATTTTGAACACCCTGCTTATGGAGGCGTCTTTTATCTTCCTGCCTATGAGCTTCTGATTTGAATGAAGAATGCACGTCATATCCTTGTCTACGAGGGCCAGAAAAGCTAGGTATTCCCAGCGGTCAGAGGCCACAAGGTCTGGGAAAAGCTCGGTATTCAGGCCAAGCCTTTCAAGGGCGAAGCCCAGGTTCACTGCTATGTCAGTGGCCCTTGTCTCAAGCAGGTGCCTCGAGCCCGCTATTGATATCCTGTAGCTCGAAACGGCACTTATCGTGGCGATTATACTGAACAGGGTGAGCAAAAAGAGAATAGCTATGAGGTACTTGTTCTGCCAGAATCCGCCTATTTTCAACCTATCAAGATGGAACGCCATAAACCTTATATAAGCAATAAAGCTGGTCTTGACCAGTGAGTGCATGGCTATTAGTAGTAGTTTTCAAAAAGCTCTGGAGAGGAAAATGGCTGCAAAGAAGAACATCCTCGTTGTTGGCGCTGGAGGCAGGGAACATGCGCTATGCTGGAAATTTGCCCGAAGCCCAAGGGTTGAAACTGTATATTGCGCTCCTGGAAATGCGGGGATCGCCCGCCACGCCGCCTGTGTCGACATAGGCGCATCAGACATGGAAGGGCTTCTCGCGTTTGCCATGGATAAAAGAATTGATATAACAATCGTCGGGCCCGAGGCCCCTCTGGCCCAAGGCATCGTGGACCTCTTTGAGGACAGGGGGCTCGTATGCTTCGGCCCGGACAAGAAGGCCGCACAAATAGAGGCCAGCAAAGTATTTACCAAGGACCTGCTGTCCAAGTATAACATTTCTACGGGTAAATACAGGGTTTTTGCCGATCCGGATTCGGCCAAGGATTTTGTCCTACATGAAACCGGGGCACCCGTGGTAATCAAGGCAGATGGTCTGGCAGCCGGCAAGGGTGTGATACTCTGTTTCAGTATCGAGGAAGCCTTAGAGGCCATAGACCTTGTCCTGGTGAAAAGGGCATTTGGTGAGGCAGGCGACAGGGTCATTGTGGAGGAATTCCTTCAGGGGGAAGAGGCCTCCTTTATGGCCATTACGGACGGTAAAAACGTCCTGCCACTTGCTACTTCCCAGGATCATAAGGCAGTCTATGATGACGACAAGGGTCCGAACACAGGGGGAATGGGTGCGTATTCTCCAGCACCTGTGGTAAACGCCAGGCTCTTTGACAGGATCATGGGAGAGATAATGGTACCCACTGTGAATGCCATGGCGGCGGAGGGAATGCCTTACAAGGGCGTGCTGTACGGCGGACTTATTATTAAAGAGGGACAACCGAAGGTACTAGAGTTCAACTGCCGCTTTGGCGATCCAGAGGCCCAGCCCATACTGATGAGGCTCAGGACAGACCTGCTTGATGTGGTGGAGGCTGCCTCTGCGGGAAGACTCCAAGAACTGCAACTTGACTGGGATGAAAGGGCTGCGGTCTGTGTAGTGCTCGCCTCAAAAGGTTACCCTGGAAAATACGAAAAAGGGAAGGTTATCAAGGGGCTCGAAGAGGCAGAAAAAATGAAAGACGTAATGGTCTTTCATGCAGGTACGGCCCTTAAAAATGGAAAATACGTTACCGCAGGGGGCAGGGTTCTCGGGGTCACCGCCCTTGGTTCCACTATAAAGGAGGCGATAGAAAGGGCTTATGAGGCGGTCTCCAAGATAAGCTGGGAAGGCATGCACTACAGAAGGGACATAGGCCAAAAGGCGCTGAAACATCTTTCAAGCCCGGTTGTTTCCATAGTGATGGGCAGTAAAAACGACGCCAAGGTGATGGAAAAAGCGGCCCATGTTCTGAAGGATTTCGGTATCGGCTATGAAGTAAGGGTGCTTTCCGCCCACAGGAGCCCTGAGCTGACTGCAGATTTCGCCCGCTCTGCAAGAAAAAGGGGAGTAAAAGTAATTATTGCAGGAGCGGGCATGGCGGCCCATCTTGCTGGTGTAATTGCATCACACACCACACTGCCTGTCATCGGGGTGCCTATTGACAGCAGTTCATTAAAGGGTCTCGATGCCCTCTTTTCCACAGTACAGATGCCTCCCGGCATTCCCGTTGCGTCCATGGGTATAGGCAAAGCGGGCGCACGAAACGCCGCGTTGTTTGCTGTGGAACTGCTTTCACTCGCTGATGAAAACCTGAAGGAAAGGCTTTGCCGACTGAGGGAAAAACAGGAAGAAAAGATAAGGGATCTGAACGAGAAGAAACTTTTTTGATTATGTATGATAAGTGCTGCTCTCGAGCCGGAACTGTCTGATAAAATTCAAGATGCGGCAAAGATGATAAAAGGGGGTGGAGTCTGCGTAATCCCAACTGAAACTGCCTACGGGCTTGCTGCCTCCATACGCTTTGAAAAGGCACTTCAAAGGATTTACGAGATAAAGAAAAGGCCTCTTTACAAGCCATTGCTGCTTATAGTGGAAGGAGTTGAAAAGGCGCCGGTTGACTTGCAAGACATTCCCAAATACGCGCTAAGGCTTATGGAAAAATTCTGGCCTGGGCCGTTAACCCTGCTTCTGCCGGCAAGCCGTGACGCAGGTTACCTGTTGACAGGCGGAACCGGCAAGGTTGGGCTTCGAATATCGAGTCATGGAGTGGCAATGGAGCTTGTCCGGGAGGTAGGAACGCCACTTACCGCAACAAGCGCCAACCTTTCCGGCAGGAGACCGTCAAAGACTATCGCCGAGGTAAAGAGGCAATTTTCACAAATGGGGCCAGACTACTTTCTCGATGCCGGAGAAATACCCCCTGGTCCACCTTCAACCATAGTGGACTGCCAGCCGAGAGAGCCGGTGGTTATCAGGTCCGGGGCAATACCCCTGGAAGATATTCTGGCCTTAGGTTGAACAATGCCCTGGCTATGTTGGCTCTTGCCTTACTGTTTTGCCTGTAAAGGCCCTTAAGTATGTTCCTGATATGATTTCTGCTGCTCTTGGAAGCGGAAGGGCAGTTGTTGGTTGAAACCGGCAGTCCAAGGATGCGGGAGAGTTTTTCTATCCTGTATTTTTCCACTAGGGCCAGGGGCCTTACCAGGGTTAATACCCCCTTGAACATCTCCTGTCTTGGCAACATGGTGCTCATTTCCCCGCTATAGAGCATATTCAAGAAAAAGGTCTCTATAAGATCGTCTAGGTTGTGTCCAAGGGCTATCTTGTTGCATCCAAGAATTTGGGTAAGTTCAAAAAGCCTTTTCCTCCTGTTCCATGAGCAGAGGAAACAGGGGCTCTTTCCCCGGTTTTCGTGACCGTGAGCCCTCCTTCCAAACTGAGTCTCTTCAAGGTAGAAAGGGAGTTTCATCTTCTCAAAATGTTCACGAAGCACTTGCCACGTGCCTTGACGATTGTAGCCCATTTCAAGGTAAACGGGCAGTACATCAAAATCTATGGGAGCCTTTTTTTGCCAGGCGCAGAGAAAATGAAGCATAAGAAGACTGTCCGCGCCTCCAGAAACGGCCGCCAGGATTATATCCCCATCTTCTATGAGGCTGTAGGCATGAATTGCCCTGCCTACTTTACGGTTTATCTCTTTTTCAATGTACGCCACTTTCCCTAGTACTCTTTAATTGTTATTAATAACCACTTACCGTCCATGTTCAGAAGCACCAGGTAACATGGCGGGATTCGGCGAGCTATTCGTGGTATATGCCTTTCCACCAAGACTTGATGGATTGAAAATTCACGGATAATTGCCTTTTGAAGTATAAGAAACGAAAAGGTAGAGTGATAGCAATAGTATAAAAATAAGCCATAAAAATCTATTTATTTGCATAATGAAGATATTTTTAAACCTCAGATTTGTCTTTTTCCTCTATTTCGTATTCCTTGCCGGGTATATAGGTTACGGACACGTCGAGAGACTGCTAGAGCCTGTGTCTATCAAGCCTTCCTTTGTCCTTGTAGACATAGCCAAAGGAACGTCATTCAAGCAAGTAGCCCGAATGCTAGAACAAAAGGGCCTTATAAGATCCAAGGAAGCATTTTATGCGCTTGCTTGGTGCAGGAAGGAGACCAGCCTGATAAAGGCCGGAGAATACAAGCTCAGCCCTTCCATGACGCCTGGGGAAATCCTTGATATCCTCGTTTCCGGCAAGGTCGTTCAGCACTTTGTCACAATACCAGAAGGCTATAACATATTCCAGATTAGAGACCTACTCGCCAGGGCACGGCTTGTGAGCAAAAAAAAATTTATGGCTGCGGTTACTGACAAAAATTTTCTGGGAAGTCTCAATGTACACGAGGAAAGCGCGGAAGGCTATATGTTCCCGGATTCTTATTTCCTTCCAAAGGGTGTAAGCGCAAGGGACATCGTTAAAAACTTCGTGGGCCATTTCTGGGAAATATGGCATAGAAACTCCTTTGGGGCCAGAACAAGGGAAATAGGCGCAACCATTCATGAGGTGGTGACTCTTGCATCCATAGTAGAGCTTGAAGCCGCAGAACAGTATGAAAAGCCGATTATTGCTAGTGTCTTCTGGAACAGATTGAAAAGGGGGATGCCACTCCAGGCAGATCCTACCGTAAAATACGGCATTATGGTGGAAAGAAGGATCAAGGAACGAAGGCTTACCTGGAAGGACTTGAGAAAGTCGACTCCTTACAATACCTATACGAGACACGGGCTGCCGAGAGGACCTATATGCAATCCGGGACTCATTTCGATCAGGGCGGTATTGTATCCGAAGAATACTCGCTATCTTTACTTCGTATCAAAAGGAAATGGCACCCACTATTTTTCTAAGACCCTCAAGGAACATAACCATGCGGTTAAGAAGTATATTCTTGACCGGAAGCCGGGCCATTGATTGGTAATTCCTCATTATCTTTCCTTCATTTATTACTTGACCTTGTAATCATTAGTACTTATTATGGATTGCTAACGCGTCGTAAGTAAATCAACCAACAATACCAAAAACTGCCCCCATAAGTTTCTTGGACCAAAAAATCAACTAGGAGAAAGAAATGGAAATTGACAACAAGAGTTATGTAACAATCGACTACACCCTCAAGCTCGATTCTGGAGAAACAATAGACCAGAGCACGCCTGAACAGCCCTTCGGTTTTCTGTTTGGCTCGGGCCAGGTTATCAAGGGACTTGAGGATGGAATAAAGGGTAAGAAGGCTGGGGACAATGTTTCCCTGACAATCAAGCCGGAAGATGCATACGGGGAAGCCAGAACGGACCTTATACGCGAAATACCGAGGTCCAATTTCCCCGAAGGTATGGATCTTGCGCCTGGAATGCCTTTCGAGGCCCAGTCACCTCAAGGCCCTGTGCGCTTTACCGTGAAAGAAGTAAAAGATGACGTAGTAATGGCGGATTTCAACCACCCTCTTGCGGGCCAGACCCTCCACTTTGATATCACCATCCTTGATGTCCGGGAGCCGTCTTTCGCAGAGATGTCGGCAATGGCTGGCTCATGCGGCTGTGATACTGACCCAAATGGTGGTTGTGGAACCTGCGGTGGCTGTGGATAAATAGGGCTTCCTTATTTCGTAAGGACCAGTCTAAAAAGAGCCGGCTTTATTGCCGGCATTTTTGTTTTTTAAAGCGGTAAAGGAGTGGAAACGATAAAGGTTTTGTACATGGGGCTGCTGATATAGACTTCTCGGAGGTAATATTCATTTATCACAGCGTTATATGGGAAAACACCTGTGCGCCTCTTTAGAGAAATTTTCAAATACGACCTGATTGAAAAGAACAATACGTACCTCCTCGAAGGCATCGGGATGTTCCATAAGGAAGCCCCTGATTGCACACAGGCTCACCTTTGCGGCAACGTCAAGGGGAAAGCCATAGGCACCGGTACTTATGGCGGGGAAAGCCACTGTTTTTACCGCTTTTTCAAAGGCCCTTTTCAGGCTGTTTATAAAGGCGCTTTCGAGAACCTTTTGCTCGTTTCTTGTTCCTCCTCGCCACACCGGGCCCACGGTATGAATAACAAATTTTGCTGGAAGGTTGCCGGCTCCTGTAACAACCGCGTCGCCTGGTTCGCAATAACCGATTTTTCTACACTCTTCGAGAAGACTCGGGCCTGCTGCCGCGTGTATGGCCCCATCGACTCCGCCCCCTCCGAGTAGCCTGGAGTTGGCGGCATTCACTATGGCGGCCACTGTTTCTTTGGTTATGTCGCCCACCTTTAGAACAACCATAGTGTGTCCTACCCGGGCAGTTTTCTCCATATCGTTTATCTACGTGAAACGAGCCGGTAGTTGCCGCCTTCAATCCTGAGCCCAAGTCCCTCCACCACCGAGCGGGCAACCGTCTTTCTCGCCTCGGCCAGTATACGCCCAAAGGTCTGGCGGGAAATACCCATCTTCTCAGCGGCCGAATCCTGGTCAAGGCCCTCTATCTCGCTGAGCCTCAAGGCCTCAAGCCCCTCGACTGTAAGGGTGACCTCTTCAAGGTCTCTGAGGGGTATACCTCTTGGTTTGAAGTAGGTAACCGATGGTTCCCTGCCTACAAGCCTGCACTTTGGTGGCCTCGCCATCTATCCTCTCCCTTGTATTTTTGGTATTTCGTTTAGGACCTCGGAAAAGCTATGAATAAATCTTTCATTTTCTCGTGGCGTACCAACAGTGATACGAATATACGTGGGGAAACCGTAGGAATCCATTGACCTTATGATTACCCCTTTCCGTAACATGGCCTCAAATACCTCTTTGGCCTTTCTGTGTGTGTCAACTATCATGAAATTTGTGTTACTTTCAAATGGAACACATCCAAACCCCTGTATTGCCTTGAAGAGTTTTATCATTCCATTCCAGGTATTTTCAAGGGTTGATTCAAGATGACTTGTGTCCGAAAGGGCGGCAAGGGCACCTGCCTCGGCTGGCAGGTTCACGTTAAAGGGCTGACGCACCCTGTCGCAAAGCGAGGCAACATCCTCATGCATAATGCCGTAACCCACTCTCAGGCCCGCGAGCCCATATGCCTTGGAAAAGGTGCGGAGAATGATTATCCGGCTGTCTGATGGGAACAACCCGTTTCCTTCCGCCCAGTCGGTTCCTGGTCTTACGAATTCTCCGTAGGCCTCGTCGAGAACGACAAGGAGATGGTCCGGAAGCCCTGCAAGAAACTCGCTCATATCCTTTTCCCTTATTACGGTTCCCATAGGATTGTTGGGATTATCAAGAAATATAAGGCGTGTGTTTTCATCAACCGTAGCGGCAATGGCATGGAGATCGTGGGTGGATTTTTTCAGGGGCACGATCCTGTTTTCTCCACCATTGATCTGAACCATCTTGTTGTAGACCAGAAAACTCGGCCTGCTGCTTATGGCATTTCTGCCTTCCCGAATAAATATCCTGCACAGGAAGTCTATAAGCTCGTTAGATCCGTTCCCCACCACTATGTTGGCAGGACTTACCTCGAAACGGCGTGCAAGGGCCTGTTTGAGGTAGTAACAACTTCCGTCCGGATAGCGGTGAAGCTCACCAAGTATCCCCTCTATGCTGTCCACTGCCCTGGGTGATGGACCGAGATCGTTTTCATTGGAAGCGAGCTTGATAGAATCTCTTATCCCATACTCCCGCTCAAGCTCATCCCTTGGCTTGCCAGGAGGGTAGGGGACTAACCTCCTGATATAATCCGGCACGTCCTTTAAAATCTGTTCCATTTCGTCACTGTTCCTTTGCAAGGTATAGATAAAACTCTTCTGCTCCAAGTCTTTGCTTGGGCTCCACCTGTATATGTATGCGGTACGCTTCCTCAAGCCTCGAAAGCTCGGCCCGTTTCTTGTTTAGCAGATAGGAAGCCACAGCGGGTGGGACTTCGAGAACAAGCCTCTGAGACTCCTCCTTCTGAGTTTGCCGAGATGCCAATTTGCTGCCTATGAGGCGCAGATAGAGAACCGATAGTGATTCAACCGATTTTATGAGTCCAGCCCCCTTGCAGTAGGGACATTTGACATGACTCAGGGCCTTCACGGGGCTCTTTAATTTTTGTCTTACAAGCTGTAAAAGCCCAAACCTTGAAATGCGCGCAACCTCGGTCTTGGCCTTGTCTTTTTTCAGGCTTTGCCGCAGGCGCCTTTCGACGAGGCTTCTGTTGCCCTTTGCCTTCATATCGATGAAATCTATAACGATTATACCGCCGAGATCCCTCAGTCTAAGCTGCCTCGCTATTTCCTCTCCAGCCTCGAGGTTTGTGGCGAGAGCGGTGTCTTCGAGATCCTTTTCCTTTACATTCTTGCCGGAGTTTACATCTATGGAAACCATCGCCTCTGTCGGTTCTATAATAATATAACCCCCGGAAGGCAGGTTAACGCGCGGCTGGAAAACCTGTTCTATCTGGTTTTCTATGCCGTATCTTTCAAAAAGAGGACGTTCCTCTTGGTACAGGTTTAGGGAAGAGACCTGTCTAGGGGCTATGATCTTGAGAAACGCCCTGATCTTTTCATGGGTTTCCTTATGATCGACTTTTATTTCCGAGACATCGGTAGTCAGATAGTCGCGCAGAAACCTTGTGGTCAGCTCCCTGTCTCGGTAAAGAAGGGAAGGCGTCAATGCCGACTTGGCTGACTTTTTCATGCTGTTCCAAAGCCTCGTCAGGTATCTAAGGTCCTTTAATATTTCGGCCTTGGTAGCCTTTGCAGCCGCCGTCCTTGCTATTATTCCAACCCCTTCAGGAAGCTTCGTCTGCTTCAATATCTTTTTCAACCTCTGCCTTTCCTTGTCATCCTCTATTTTCCGCGACACTCCTACATGAGGATTGCCAGGCATTAGCACTAGGAACCTTCCAGGCAGAGACAGGTATGTGGTGACATAAGAACCCTTCAGGGGCGTTTCCTCCTTGACCACCTGTACCAAGATGTCCTGGCCCTTCCTGAGAAGCCTTGGAATCTTATTCCTGTCCTCTGCATAGCCGTAATAGTCGGGATGTATCTCCTCAAAGGGCAGGTAGCCGTTACGATTAAGTCCGATATCGACAAAAACTGCCTGAAGACCCGTTTCCACGTTTACGATCTTGCCCTTGTAGATGTTGCCCTTGGTAGTCTCATAGCCTGCCCCTTCGAGTTCGAAGGCTTCGAGCTTTCCGTTTTCGATAAGGGCTACCCTGCATTCTTCTGGGGCCTGCGCGTTTATGAGTATCTTGCTATTTTTTTGGGGCCTTGAAGCCCTTTTCTTTTTTCCTGCCATTTATCTACTATATTTCTCTCTCTCGTGTCTCTTGCCGGATACTTGCCCTCTGCGCTGCTTCCTCGAAAATCATCCTGTCCTCATCCGATTCAAGAATCAGAGGGGGCACTTGTATAGGGCGTCCCTTTTCGTCAAGGGAGACGAAGGTGAGAAGCGCTGTGGCCACATGTCTGACAGTACCCGAAAACAGGTCTTCAGAGTCTATCTTGATCCCTATTTCCATGGAGGCATGTCCGGTCCAGTTAAGTCTTGCGTGAAGAATCAAAAGATCGCCTGTATAAACAGGGGCCAGAAAATCAATACGATCCACCGAGGCGGTCACCACATTGGTCCTGCAGTGCCTGCTCGCAACAACAAAGGCAGCATTGTCTGCAAGCTTCATTATGGTGCCGCCATGAACATTACCAGCAGAATTGGTATCCTGGGGCAGCATTACCTGCGTAAGAACAATCATGGAGGCCGATACAGGTTTCCCTTCTGATGCAAAAGACATAATCGAGCTATCACTTGTTATTGAGGGCGGCGTAGAACGTCCTGCCCTTCAGCTTCTTCTCCTCTATCATTCCCTTGTCTATTAAGTGGGACAAAATCTTTTGGGTCTTTTCATACCTGCCGAACAGCCCTTCCATATCCCGGAATGAAAGGGGTCTCCGTCTTAATGTATCCATGATCTCGGATTCAAGGATGAGTCCGCTCCCACTGCCCATCTGGGCCTCAAAGTCTATCACGATCTCCGCCTTTTCTCCAAAAAAAGATAATATTTCTCTCATCTTTTTTGAGCCTACCGGCTTTGCATAGTCCTCGGCGGGTGGTCTTGCCACGGTATTGAGCTGAATCTTGTGGGGATTAATTCTATTGACCGCATCCCTAAGGGCCAGGAGTTCATCAGCCCCATCGTTAATACCGCGCACCAGCAGTATTTCCAGCCACATTTTCCCCGCCATCTCCCTCCTTAGGCGGGAAAGGCCATCTATTATTGCGTATATATCGAGCCCCGGATGGGGCCTATTTATCTTTCTGAACGTCATTGGAGTAACAGCATCAAGAGAAGGCAGGACGATATCCGCCATGCTCAGGATATTTCTTGTTTGCTTGCTGGTTACGGTTGATGAATTTGTCAGGACTGTAACAGGCCTGCCTGTGATTTTCTTGCTCTCTGCAAGCAGAACACCAAGCTCCTCATGCAATGTAGGCTCTCCCGAAGCTGTAAAGGTAAGGCAGTCAAAGTGTCTTCTGTGCAGGAAACAAAATTCCTCTATTTCACTTAGTATCTCTCCTGATGGTGGACAGAAAGGAGCCTTGTAATATGTCACCTTACTCGGGCCAAGCTCACAATATATGCAGTTCATATTGCACGTCTTGGCAGGCAAGATATCTACGCCAAGAGAATAACCTAATCTTCTAGAAGGAACTGGACCAAATAAATATTTCATCGTTTTGCAATCTGCCTGAAATTTTTTGATTTTTTATAGCACTTACAAGAAAGTACCGCATCAAAATTTTGGCTACCGCATCCAAGATCACATGACACGACAATATGCGCCAATACGCCCATAAAAATTTAAGTTTTTGTGAGAAATGGCCGAGGAATATAGCAAGATAAAAGAGATTTAGTGACAAAAATTGTCAGGACAGATGCGAAATGAATGTTTCCTCCTTCCATATTCAACACGTAATCAAGGCTTATGGTCAAAGACTTGGGAGGAGAAGCCTTGCCAGAATGAAACTATCTCGGGCGGAAAGACCCACTCCTGACATCATAGACATATCTCCAGAGGCAAAAAAGAAACAATTGATCCATGAAATTACAACAGGTCTCGTTGATAAAGCGAAAAACCAGATAAAGGGAAGTAACGCCGGAGATATTGAGAACGAGTTATTTGCGAAGATAGGTCAGAAGTTCAGGGAAAAGGTTGATATAATACCACAAAAAAATAAGAATTCTGGATTCAAATTCAAGGTCCTGGACAGAAATTCACAAGAGAAGATAGAAGAGTTGTCCTTTGAAGATCTTAGGCATATAGTAGAGAGTCTTTATAACGACAACGAGAATGGAGAAGCAACATGAAAATAGGTGATCAAAATCACGGACTTCAAATAGAAAAATATCTGAACACCCAGGCTATAGGCAACAAACCTGAGAATCAGCATAATGCGAACAGGGCAGACCAGAAATCGCCTGTAAAAACCGACACCGTGGAACTCTCGTCCCAGTCCAAACTGTTAAACAAGGTCTCGGACACCATGAAGACCCACGAACCCCAAAGGGCTGAAAAACTTCAGATGATTAAAGAACAGGTACAAAATGGCACCTACAAGATGGATGCCGGCAAGGTGGCAAACGCCATGTTAAAAGACCTGATAAAGGATCTGGGATAAAATTTCTTCTCCTCCTCTCCTCCCCATGAAAAAGGGGTGAATTCTCGCCCCTTTTTCATTTTTAAGGAAAAACATTAAGATTGCAGTATAACTATCCATATAGTCTTTTAATAATCTCTTTCTTCATGCGTTACCTCTGACAGTTCGTATTCCACGGTAAGTCGGCCATCTATTCGATTTCATTCCAGCCACTCATTCTGCCGAAGGCGGCACTAGTGATTCCAGTTCCACGCAGTGGCCGGTTTGGGTCAGGGCAAGCAAGGAACTTCCCACGATAGCAACCCGCCAGTGTTTTCCATCCTGACTGCAGGGCAGGACTGGTAAGGCCCTCAATATGATACTTGGCAGGTGGGATACATCGAAGCAATGTCGCATAAGATACATTATGTAAAATAAAATATGCTTAAAAAACGTAGAGATAGCTACTTGTCCGGAACAAATCAGATTCTTAAAGTAGTTATTAAAGTTTTGTGAGCCTGTTTATTTTTGAGTTGATTTCAGCAGCATAATGCACCTGGTCCTTTATCTGCTGGAGAGCTTCTCTAATTTGCCGCCTTGATATTTCGCCACCGTCCACGGAAAGATCAAGCAGGAGAAGCTCTATCTTCCCCATCATTATCTGTAAAGGCTGATTGAGCTGGTGGGTGGATGAGCCTATAGATGCCAGGACATCCTTAATCTTCCGCTCGTACGACAGGCCATCACTACCTCTAGTGCCTCGAGCCAATGGCAACATACCAAAAAACACGAAATCATGACCGAGGGCATCGCTAAAATAGACAGTCACCTCCGTATCTTTATAAAATAGATCAATTCTTCCATGTAATGCCGGGTTAATTTGTTTGATATCAATCTTGATATTTTTTCGTTTACAAAATGATTTATCTACCACTAATGCGTCTGCGTCTGAAAAGGACCTTGGCTCAGTTGAGATTTCAAAGGATTCCCGAACGCGTGCAAGCCAGGTATGTATCTCATTTTCATCCATCAAGACCCCAAGTTTTCGCCTTTCCTGCCTTTTCACCCCTGGAGACGGCAAAAATTGGCATCTTTTGTCCCTTTCAAGGTCGCTTTTTAGCTCGTCAATGAGATCGTTGACATTCGGGCAATGTCCAGGCCACACGCTTACTACACCTATCGACATAGGCACCGGTTCCCTGTTTATAGCCCCTATTTGTGAAATTTTTTTCTTTATTCTATGGGCCGCCGTTTCCCCGCCGGCCTCATGGGTGTGCGGAAGGATTGCTGCAATGCAGCCGGCGTTAAAGAGGTAAACGCTATCACAGTGCCTAAGCTCTTTGCTTATGGAATGGTATAAAGATGTAATGTAATCTACTTTAGAAACGTAAGAATGTACTATCGGTTTTATAAACAAGAAGGTTGTTTTATGACCATAGCGTTCTACCCCCGCCAGTTCCTTCTGTGAATTTACAAAAAATTCCCTCGGACCCAGCAAAAGCCCTCCGCGAAAATCTTGAATGTTGACTGTCTCGTTTACGCCCATGGTGCACCGTTTTTTATCTTTATCGGTGCATTGCAGAGAAGCTTGAGGATTCCGCCTCGAGACGGTATCCGTCTACCGGCCTATTTTTTCGCCTTTGGAATAGTGAAACTGAATATTGCTCCATGTTCCGGCGGCTTCTTGTTTCTCACCCACACCCTTCCCCCGTGGGCTTCAATTATGGTTTTCACAACCGCAAGGCCGATGCCGGTACCCTCTACCCCCTGGGAATAATTCGCCCTGTAAAAAGGGTCAAAAATATAGGGCAGGTCTTCTTCATTTATACCGGTACCAGAATCCTCAACCGTACACAGGATGGCCTCACCTACATCCCGGCACGCAATGATTATCTTAGACTCGGGCGGGGAATACTTGATTGCATTATCGAGCAGGTTGAAAATGACGCGGTGAAGCTGGCACTTATCCACGTAAACAAGGGGCAGGTCTTCAGGAATATCCATCTGGATAGTCATTTTTTTCTGATTCGCCCTTACCTCTAAATCACTCAGAAGTTCTGAAACCAAGCCACGTATGTCGCATAGTTCCATGGACAGCCTGATCTGCCCGGCTTCCATTCTTACGATATCCAGAAAACTCCTTATGTACGTGTCAACCTTTTTTATTTCCTTGATTATTGTATCGAGATATTCAACCTGTTTTTCCGTAAGGCTCCCTGCCTTGCCTTCCCTGAGCCTGATAAGAAGTCCGCCGGCAATGGCGAGGGGTCCCTTCAAATCATGAGCAAACATGGAGATAAGAACGCGCCTGTGCTGTTCCAGCTGCTTTTCCTTGGATACGTCCCTGAAGGTCACTATTGCGCCCTTTGGTTCGTAACCTTTAACAAGCGGTGCCGCCGTGTAACGGACAGGTATTTCATGTCCATTCTTGTGGGGTATGGTGCCTTCTATATAAACGAAAATCTCGTCCTTCTTAACAAGTGCTTTTTTATCAAGGTCCTTGAGCTTACACGGGACACCCGGCAGGACCTCGCGGCAGTTCCTCCCGACCACGTCTTCCCTCTTAAAGCCTGTCATCTTTTCTGCAGCGGGATTAAACTCCAGAACAACCTCGTCCCGGTTTACTATTATCATTCCTACGGGAAAATTCTGTACTATCAGGTCAAATAATTCTTCCTTTTCAAGCCTCACCCGGGGAAAAGAGGTATCCATATCTATATATCCGCCCCCCTTGCTTTTCCGTCCTTTTCCACTAGTTCTACAACCCGTGCGGCCAGTTCGTAAAAGGGCCTCGAAACTTCCTTTTTTTCAACGGCTACGGGTTCACCCTCGTCTCCCCCCTTCCTGATCTCAGGCTCAATGGGAATCTTTGCAAGCAGTGGAAGCCTGAAGGCCCTTGCCACCTTTTCACCTCCCCCGCTTCCGAAAATATCTATAACGTTTTCGGTGCCTGGTATCTTCAGGTAAGACATATTTTCCACTATCCCGAGGATAGGAATATTTTCTTTAAGGAAAAGTCCAACGGACCTTCTAACGTCCGAAAGAGCGACCCTTTGCGGCGTGGTAACTATTATCACCCCCTTTATAGGGATGGTCGAGGCGACAGTAAGCGGGGCGTCCCCAGTCCCAGGTGGCAGATCCACAATGAGGTAATCAAGATTGCCCCAGGCGACATGACCCAGGAATTCCTTGATGGCCTTGTTTACCAGAGGGCCTCTCCAGATTATTGGGGTACCGTCTCCAGCGAGGGTACCTGTAGACATCATCTTTATTCCATGTTTTTCAAGGGGAAAAAGCATTCCACGAGAACCTATAGGCCTGTCGCTTATTCCAAGCATGACCGGAACGTCGGGTCCGTGCATATCTGCGTCCAGTATCCCAACCTTGTACCCCATCCTTGACAGGGCAACCGATAAGTTGACAGAAACAGTGCTTTTGCCTACCCCACCCTTGCCACTTGCCACTGCAATGACATTCTTTACGCCCTTCATGCCTTCCATTTCTGAGGGTTCCTGCCCAAAAATCTTGGCCCTTTCGGCAGATGTCATGGTGGTAAGCACGACTTTGACTTCATTGACCTCCGGGATTGACAATAAGGCTTCCTTAACCTCTGCTTTTATCTTGTCCTTGAGAGGGCAGCCAGCCATGGTCAGTGCTATGGTTACACGGACATTGTCGCCTGCTATTTCCACGTCCTTAACCATGCCAAGATCAATTAAGGACTTGTGTAATTCCGGATCGTTGACCTTTTTCAGTACGTCTATGACCTGTTCCCTGTTTACAGCCATTTCCATGGCCTCCAAAGCGTCTTATATTTATGGTAACCTTAACATGAATAATGAGCTCATGGCAAAAAAAAAGCAAAGACTCGATATAATACTAAAAGAAAAAGGCCTTGTTCCCACAAGGGCGAAGGCGAAGGCGCTGATCATGGCGGGGGTCGTGTTTGTTAACGGAGAACAGCGTTCAAAAGCGGGGTATCTTGTATGCAAGGATGATGAGATTATCTTAAAGGACAAGGCCTGTCCCTACGTAAGCAGGGGAGGACTTAAGCTGCAGGCGGCGATAGATCATTTTGATATAGATGTTGAATCCAAGGTATGCATGGATGTTGGCGCCTCTACAGGGGGATTTACGGATTGCCTTCTTCAAAAAGGTGCCATGTTGGTATATGCGGTAGATGTGGGTTATGGTCAACTTGATTGGGGCCTTCGAAACAGGGCCGACGTGGTCAACCTTGAAAAGACAAATATTCGCTACGTGAGAAGAGGTAGTTTCGACCGTGTCCCGGAGATAGCGACGGTGGACGTATCTTTTATCTCGCTGAAGGTGGTGTTGCCCGCAGTGTTGCCACTCATGGCCCACGACGCTTGCCATATTGTTGCCCTCATAAAGCCTCAATTCGAAGCGGGCCCTTCGATGGTTGGCAAGGGAGGCATAGTGAGGAGTGAAAAGGTCAGGAAGGAAGTAGTGAGCGACCTGACGAATTTTTTTTCCAAAACCCTCAGCCTGAACGTACAAGGGGTGATAGATTCACCGATTTCCGGGGCGAAGGGAAATAGGGAATATCTGGCATACTTGACCAAAGGAGACAAATCTTAAGCATGTCAAACACCGGTTTTGACATTAAGGAGAAGCAAAAGGCCCAGGAAAAAATAAAGGAACCTCCGAGGTTCAGGGTGCTTCTTCACAATGACGATTACACCACCATGGATTTTGTGGTGAAAATACTCGAAGAGGTCTTTCATAAAAGTCCATCTGAGGCTACGGCAATAATGTTGCATGTGCATAACAAAGGAGTTGGTGAATGCGGCGTGTATCCTGCGGAGATTGCGGAGACAAAAGTGGACATTGTTCATGCAAGGGCCAGGTCTGCCGGGTTTCCTCTTTTGGCCACCATGGAAAGGATATAGATTAGATTATTCAACTTTCGGAGTTAATTTTTGAGAAAATTTTACAGATAATATATTGAAATAATTGTTATATTTTACTTAAGGAGTCCTTTCTTTTCGATTATAATGGTGGTTAGCAAAACGCCATTAAATCAGAAAGGACTCCAAGATGAAGAGTAATG
>WGDC01000015.1 GCA_015493475.1 Deltaproteobacteria bacterium | reverse complement strand
ATGTTTATGTCAAGAAATCTGCAAAATTTTCATGCATGATTAATCTAAAATTTTGAAAACTTACCCATTAATAAATGGCGCTTAAAAAGGTCTACACTGATTCAGGCCGAATCTGCATTCCCAGCATGACCTCTTCTCCGGGCCCACACACTACCTTTTCATGAAGACCACTTCCTGCCTCTACACACACCATGTTCCTGAATCCGTCATCTGGAAGATCGGGTATCTGCCTGGACTTTTCATCCCACGGATTCCATACAACCGTTGCCTCGCTCCCCTGCTTGTTCATGTGTATTTTCCGGCCTATACGCTTATCCACCAGACAGCAACTGTCTGAGTGGCGGTAGATGCGCTCAGTCTCTCCTATGACCACTACCGGCCCCTGCTGCACCCCGGTCTCGCCGCTGACCTTGTCCACGTATTCGTGGCCCTCAAGACCCTCAACTTCAACACCCTCGATATCCCCAATGAAAAAATAGGCGCTGATGGCCTGACTTATCTCAAAGGGCTTCTCATCCAGGTTTTTTGTCACAAGCATTACCCTAAGCGTTTTTGAAACCTCCAAGCTCAGGGTGAGCTCAAACCTGTAGGGCCACATCTTCCTGGTCTCTTCCGAGTCCCTGAGCTTAAAAGATGAAGCCGTTACCCCTTTTCCAGTTTCTGCAAAGTCCTCAAGTTCCCACGCCATGACCTTGGCAAATCCGTTCCTTGGCAGTGAGGCATCGGTTGGAGGGATGCCAAACCAGGGCCAGCAAACGGGCATTCCCCCTATTAGCGGCCTTCCCATTTCGTAGGTTGCAGAAGGGCTCACCCAGAGGACAGGGGCCTCACCTACCCTGTCAAATCCGAAGACCTGTGCACCGTTCTGGGCAACCTTCACGCTTGCGTTACAGTTTGATACGTCAAGATATGGAAAGTTTACTGCCATGGATCATGTCCTTTCTTTTTGATGATACACACTACGGTTGAAGCGGGTGAAGGTAAAGAAAAATCTCGCCCCGTCACAAAAGCCCCTGCTTTTTTAGATATATCTGGATGGCAGTAAGGGCTGCAGGGGTTATGCCGGATATACGCGAGGCCCTTCCAAGGCTTTCGGGCCTGACCCTTGAAAGCTTTTCCACAACCTCCCTGGAAAGCCCAGGGATTGTAGCAAAATCAAGGCTTTCCGGTATCCTCACTTCTTCCCACCTCTGAAACCTTGCCACCTCCTCTTCCTGGCGTTTTATGTATCCCTGATACTTCGCCTCTATCTCCACCTGATCAGTAATGTCGGAGGGAGGTGGCTCTATCCCAAGAAAGCCGCAGAGGGCGAAAAGACCAATCTCCGGCCTTTTTAGGAGTTCAAGGGCGGAAACACCCTGCTTGAGGGGAGATGACCCAATGGATTCGAGCCATCTATTTACTCCTTCGGACGGGCTGATCCTTGTTTCTGAAAGCCTTTTCATAAATCCCTTAAAAAGCGCATACCTTTTGTTAAATCGCTCCCACTGCTCATCCCCCACAAGGCCGATCTTCCTGCCAGTGGGGGTAAGACGCATTGCCGCGTTATCCTCCCTGAGAAGGAGCCTGTATTCGGCCCGGGAGGTAAACATCCTGTAAGGCTCCTTGGTTCCCTTGGTGACAAGGTCATCTATGAGTACGCCAATATAGGCCTGGCTCCTGTCAAGGATTACAGGCTCCTCCTCCCTCACTGCCCTTGCCGCATTTATCCCTGCCATTATGCCCTGTGCCGCAGCCTCCTCGTAACCTGACGTGCCGTTAATCTGGCCTGCAAAGTAAAGTCCCCTGATAAGCCTTGTTTCAAGACTTGGCCTTAGCTGCACGGGATCGCAGTAGTCATACTCAATGGCGTAGCCTGGACGAAGTATCTTTGCGTTTTCAAGGCCCCTTATGGAGTGAACCATCTCAATTTGAACGTCAATAGGGAGGCTTGTGGCAATGCCGTTTGGATAGACCTCCACGGTTTTTAGCCCTTCTGGCTCAAGAAATATCTGGTGCCTTGGCCTGTCCCTGAACCTGAAGACCTTGTCCTCAATGGACGGGCAGTAGCGCGCCCCCACCCCCTCTATTACACCGGTAAAAAGGGGTGAGCGGTCAAGGCCCTTCAAAATGGCCTCATGGGTCTTTTCATTGGTGTAGGTGATGAAGCAGGGGCACTGTGGAAGGGTGATCTCATCTGTCATTATGGAAAAGTGCGGGGGAGGATCGTCCCCGTCCTGGCGCTCAAGGCCGCTGTAGTCGATGCTCTGGGCGTGTAGTCTTGGGGTGGTTCCAGTCTTGAGCCTTCCCATTTCAAAGCCAAGCTCCTTTAGACACCTTGAAAGCTTGTTTGATGGCGGATCTCCCAGGCGGCCGGCAGGAAAATTCTTAAGGCCAATGTGGATTAACCCCCGCAGAAAAGTGCCCGTTGTAACGATCACCCTGTCTGCGTGTATCTCCTGGCCAATGGTGGTCTCTATTCCGTAAACCATGCTGCCCTTCACTAGAAGCCTTGCAACCATGGCCTGGACAATGTCTAAGTGGGGCTGCCTCTCTGTGATCTCCTTCATCCTTAGCCTGTAAAGGAGCCTGTCCGACTGGGCGCGCCTTGCCCGCACGGCCGGACCCTTTGACATGTTGAGACGCCTGAACTGTATTCCCGTGGCGTCGGTGTTTCTTGCCATCTCTCCGCCAAGGGCGTCTATCTCGCACACAAGGTGCCCCTTTGCAAGGCCGCCTATGGCAGGGTTGCAGCTCATGGCGGCTATGCAGTCGAGGTTTATGGTTAAGAGACATGTCTCAACCCCAAGGCGCGAGGCGGCAAGGGCGGCCTCACAGCCGGCATGGCCTGCCCCAACCACAATCACGCCATATTTTTTGGGAAAGACAGACACCTGTTACTTTACCTCCTGCCAGTAGGATTCAAGCTCAGAAATATCCATTTCGCGCATTTCCTTTCCGTTCTGCCTTATCCTCTCCTCCATTTTCTCAAACCTGTCCACAAACTTCTTAAGGGCCTTCTTGAGTACCTCTTCCGGGTTAAGATCAAGCTTTCTTGCAAGGTTGGAAGCCGTAAAGAGGAGGTCTCCAAGCTCATCTTCAATGGCCTCTCTATCCCCTGATTTCATGGCCTCTTCAAGCTCCCCTGTCTCTTCCCTGAGCTTTTCAAGGACCTCTTCCGGCCTCTTCCAGTCAAAACCCACACGGGATGCACGCTCACATAGCCTAAAGGCCCTCTGAAGGGCAGGCAGAACAAGGGGGAGATTGCCAAGACTGCTCTTTTTCCGCCCCTTTTTCTCCTGTTCCCTGTCCTTTATGGCCTGCCAGTTTGCCACAACGTCCATAGAACCCCTTACCTTGACGTCTCCAAATATGTGGGGGTGGCGCCTTATCATCTTCTCCCTAATGGAAAAAAGGGCCTCGGCCAGGCTGAAGTCCCGGCTTTCCTCAAAAAGGTCCGCAAGGAAAAGGAGCAGGAAAAACAGGTCCCCAAGCTCCTCCTTGACCTCCTGGGCATCCTCCTTGTCTATGGCTTCGTAAAGCTCATAGGCCTCCTCCAGCATGTACTTTTTTATACTCTTAGGCGTCTGTTCCCTGTCCCAAGGGCATCCATCCGGGGCGCGAAGGCGCTTTAAAACCTTTAGAAGTTCAACGAACTCGTTCACTTCGCTAGCAAAATTCCTTTTGTCCAATGACTCTTCTTTCAATCTCGTCTCTCCATGCATTTGTTTAATCAGGGAAGTTTAGAAAAAAATATGGATTTCTGCCACCACAAAAGGCGTTGCTACTTTTCCTGTCTCCTTTATTTTTGCGCCTTGCCATTGTATCTTCCAGCAGGAAAATCAACTTTACACGGCAGGTGATGGCAATGATTACCCTTTTGGATTATGGCGCAGGCAACGTAAGAAGCGTGGTGAATGCCCTTGAGGGCCTTGGGGCATCGGTAAGACTTGTAGAGCGCGGCGAAGACATCCTCTCTGCGGAAAGGCTTGTCTTCCCCGGTGTTGGAAACTTTAAGAGCATGATGAACATACTTGACGGAAAGGGATTGACAGGCCCCTTAAAGGAGTACATCAGGCAGGGACGGCCATTTTTTGGCATCTGCCTCGGCCTTCAGGCCCTTTTTGAAGAAAGCGAAGAGGCCCCAGGGGTCAGGGGCCTTGGAATCTTTAAGGGCAGGGTGAAGAGGTTTATGGGAGACCTTGCGGTTCCACACATCGGCTGGAACGGAATCATCTCAAGAAAGCCCTCCACCATTTTTCATGGAATAAGTGGGGATGAAAAGTTCTACTTTGTCCACTCCTACTTCGTGGCCCCGGAGGATGCTGAAATAGTCCTTACAGAGACCGATTATGGCGTACGCTTTACAAGTAGCATCCAGCATGGCCGCTGCATTGCTACGCAGTTTCACCCTGAAAAAAGTGGCACAAAGGGGCTGAAAATACTCGAAAACTTCCTTAAAGACTCATCCAGCGAGGCCATGCCGGAAATAAGCCAGGATTCCACGCGTCTTGCAAAGAGGATAATTGCATGTCTCGATGTCCGATCAAACGACCAGGGAGACCTTGTTGTCACAAAGGGGGATCAGTATGACGTCAGGGAAAAGGGCGAGGTGAGAAACCTCGGAAAGCCCGTGGAACTGGCTGCCAGATACTACCGTGAAGGCGCAGACGAGATAACCTTTCTTAACATCACCGCCTTCAGGGACTTCCCCCTAAAGGACATGCCCATGCTGGAGGTGCTGAAACGCACGTCCCAACAGGTCTTTGTTCCCCTCACCATAGGCGGAGGCATAAGGGATTACACGGACAGAAACGGCAGGTTCTACTCTGCCCTCCAGGTGGCCGCCGAGTACTTCCGTTCCGGCGCGGACAAGGTCTCCATAGGAAGTGATGCGGTGCTCATTGTGGAAAAATTTCTTGAAAGCGGAAAGGCAACCGGGGAAAGCGCAATAGAGCTCATCTCCATGGTTTACGGCAACCAGGCGGTTGTCATCTCCATTGACCCAAGAAGGGTCTATTGCAGTTCCCCGGACGAGTTGAAACACCACGTCATAGAGACGGAAATCCCTGGCCCAAATGGGGAGCGCTACTGCTGGTACCAGTGTACCATAAAGGGCGGCAGGGAAGGCAGGGACGTTGATGCCATAACCCTGGCCAGGGTGTGCGAAGAGCTTGGGGCAGGGGAAATCCTCCTTAACTGCATCGACCGGGACGGGACAAACAGCGGCTTTGATATTGAGCTTATTAAGAGCGTCAAGGAGGCTGTGACCATTCCGGTAATTGCCTCAAGCGGTGCTGGAAGCCCTGAGCATTTCCTCGAGGTGTTTCAAAAGACAGGAGTTGAGGCAGCCCTTGCGGCCGGGATATTTCACAGGAACGAGGTCTCCATAAGGCAGGTGAAGGACTACCTCAGGGAGCACAACGTGGAGATACGGCCGGTGTAGACGTCTTCAAGGTCCGATTTGTTTTATCCTGGAATCAGATGTTCCGATTAAGAATAAAAGGCAGGTATAAAAGAAGATGAACGTGCTCATAACCATAGGGGTGATAATAGCTGTACTGGCCATCTGGGCGGTAATGATCTACAACCGCCTTATCAGGCTAAGAAACCTTTGCAAAGAGGGCTGGAGCGGCATTGACGTTCAGCTGAAGAGAAGGGCCAACCTGATTCCAAACCTCCTTGAGACGGTCAAGGGTTACATGAGCCATGAAAAGGACGTGTTCAAACAGGTGACCGAGGCAAGGGCCAGGGCGCTATCGGCAAAGGGGCCTGCAGAGCGCGGCCAGGGGGAGTCCATGCTGACTCAAAGTCTCAGGACCCTCTTTGCAGTTGCTGAAAACTACCCTGAGCTCAAGGCCAACACCAACTTCCTGGAGCTTCAGAACCAGCTTTCGCTCATTGAAGACGAGATACAGAAGGCAAGGCGCTACTACAACGCAACAGTAAGGGACTTTAACACTGCCATTGAGGTCTTTCCTAACACCATTGTGGCCTCCCTCTTTGGTTTCAGGCAGGAAGAATTCTTTGAAATAACAGATCCTGAGGACAGGAAGGTCCCAGAGGTAAAATTTTAGGTTTCATTTGCAAATGAATAGAAAAGGGCAAAATCAGGCTGTCTTTATCAGGCTTCTGCTTATTGCCCTTTTTTTATCCATAATTTTTCCCCTTTTTCCCCAGAAGGCATCTGCCCTTGAAACAGAAGAGATCACGAACTTTGAAAGCCGCATCTGGATCCAGCCTTCTGGCGCAGTTGTGGTCACAGAAACCATTACTGCAAACTGCCTTGGAAACAGGATAAAGCACGGCATATACCGGGATATCCCCATTGTGTACCGCAAAGGTCTTCTCATGAGAATGCGCCCCAGGTTCCAGGTGTTAAGTGTGGAGATAGACGGAAGCCGGGCTCCATACCATACAAAGCGAAGGGGCGGAACCATCCGCATCTACATGGGCTCAAAAAGCAGCTACGTCTCAAAGGGTCTTCATACCTTCAAGCTTACTTATGAGATGGGGCGCATGGTGCGTTTCTTTTCAGATTTTGACGAGCTTTACTGGAACGTGACAGGGGATGAGTGGGCCTTTCCCATACTAAAGGCCACCTGCACCATAATACTGCCAGAACCCTCACGATTCATCCGCTTTGCCACCTACACGGGAAGGCGCGGCTCAAGGGTCACCATGGCCAGGGTGGTGGACCAGACAGGAAAGAGTATCACCTTTGAGACCACAAAGCCGCTTCCGCCTGGACAGGGCTTCACCGTTGCCGCTGCCTGGCCAAAGGGCGTGGTAACAGAGCCAGGCTCCTTTGAAAAATTCCTCTTTCTGCTAAAAGACAACTTCTCCATCCTCTCTGGGGTCGTACTGCTTTTGTGCACGCTCCTTTACTATGCGTACGCATGGCTTCAGGTGGGAAAGGATCCTGAAACAGGAACCGTGGTGCCAAGGTTTGACCCTCCTAAAAACCTGGGCCCTGGGGCGGCCAGGTTCATAAGGCAGATGGGCTTTGATGACAAGATATTTGCAACCACCCTGGTGAGCCTTGCAACAAAGGGGCTGGTGGAACTTAGAAAGGACAAGAAGGGCTTTACTGCCATCAGGAAAGGGGATGAGGCAAAGGCACCACTTACAGAGGGTGAAGAAAAGCTTCTTACAAGCCTCTTCTATCCAAGCTCAACCGTATCCCTGGATAATTCAAACTATAAGAAGATAAGCTCTGCCAAGAAAAAGCTCAAAAACAGCCTGAAACGAAACTACGAGAAGGTCTACTTTCTTACCAACCAGAAGTACCTGGTTCCAGGACTTGTTCTATCGGTTTTGGCAGTTGTTGCCCTTGCCCTTGGGGGGCAGGAAATCGTCCCTGGAATCTTTATCACGGTCTGGCTTAGCGTCTGGACCTTCTTCTCCCTTTTTCTGCTCTGGAACGGGGTAAAGGGACTAAAGGGCTTTTTTGCAGTGTCCCTTAGGCAGAAGGCAGCAGCCATCAGAAACCTCATTGTCTCCCTCTTTTTCTCTGTTGGCCTTGGGGTGGGCGGAACCTTCTACGCCATGATGATTGGCCCAATAAGCCTTGCAGTCTTTTTTGCAATAATCATTTTAAACATTGTCTTTTACCAGCTCATGAAGGCCCCGACCATGAAGGGGGCATCCATCATTTCACAACTTGAAGGCTTCAAAATGTTCCTTAAGACCGCCGAGGCCCCGAGGCTTGAGGCCTTGATCCCGCCAGGAAAGGCACCAGAGCTTTTTGAAAAATATCTGCCCTGGGCCATGGCCCTTGATGTGGAAAACCAGTGGGCAGAAAACTTTCAAAGATACCTTGAAAAGATTGGCCAGGCGTCAACCTACCGGCCAGTATGGTATCATGGCAGCTATTACAGCCTCTCCTCCATCTCAAGCGACGTGGGAACAGGACTTGGTTCTGCCATCTCCATGGCCTCCTTTTCGAGCTCGTCCGGCTCAGGAGGGGGACTGTCTCTTATACACAT
>WGDC01000014.1 GCA_015493475.1 Deltaproteobacteria bacterium | reverse complement strand
TCTTGGTCATCATCGCAGGATGATAGGCTGCGCTCCCCTGTCCATTTGCCCTGTATGAATTGATCAGCTCTGACAGGTCCATTTGATCAACAACTTCAGAAATGAAACGTGCAAGATGATTCTGTGGCAGCCACTCATCCAGAGAGGGAGGAAGCAGAAGAATCTGCTTAGGATTGTAGCTTTTGAAGTTGTAGTGCATGAGGTCTTTCTGGCCCTTTACTGCTTGATTTTACAAGATATTTTACCATAAAACCTGCCTCATGTCAGCTGTTTTGTCCAGTTTTCACTGCCTTTTATGTGGTCTGGGAGCCATGTTTGCGGGACAGCCTCTTAAGCTATGATGAAGCCGTAACTGCAGCTCCTTTACATGGAACATGACTGCCTGCTCAATCAGGAAGGTTACCCGCTCCCTTTCCTCGCCAGGGTACCTTGCGGTTATATGGCAATGACGCTAAAAGCTGTTTAGATACTCCGAGTCTTTTTCGGAGAATCATGGAGCATGTAGTCAAAATTTTGACCTCTCCTCATCAGGTACCGTTTTTTAAGTCCGGGACCATTGGCTCCGATATGAAGAACAAATCTCAGAGAAAGGAGGCAAAGAACTTTTCCGAAGAAACACCTTAGAACTTAGTCAAAGTATTTCATTTCAAAAAAAAATCAGGCATGGAAAGCCAAAAATAAAAATCAAGGAGGATTTAAACCATGGCTATTGTTGTTAATACCAATGTATCTTCTCTCAATGCCCAGAGAAACCTCGTAGGAACCGGAAAACTTCTTCAGAGGTCATTACAGAGACTTTCATCAGGTCTGAGGATCAACAGTGCAAAGGACGATGCGGCGGGTCTTGCAATTTCTGACCGTATGAACGCACAGATTCGAGGCCTTAACCAGGCTGTCAGGAACGCCAATGACGGCATCTCTCTGGCACAGACCGCTGAAGGAGCCCTGCAGGAATCCACAAACATTCTTCAGCGTATGAGGGAGCTGGCAGTGCAGTCTGCCAATGACACCAATACTGCTTCTGACAGGGCGAGTCTCCAAAAAGAAGTAGCTCAGCTTCAGTCGGAGTTGAACAGGATTGCAAATACTACAAGCTTCAATGGAAAAGTGTTGCTTGACGGTACCTTCGGGACAGCAAAATTCCAGGTAGGGGCTGAGTCTTACCAGTCTATTAACGTGACTATGGGAGATATGAGGGCCACCGCCATCGGAACCAACCGGCTGACCCAGGAATACAATAGTGACAGTATTGCTGCTGCTTCTGGTGCGACGCACAATGGAGTAACCGCTTCTGGAAGCCTTAATATCAGTGGTGCCATTGGTGAGTCTTCAGTAAATTACTCAGCCAATGCTACTGCACGGGATATTGCCACTGCCATCAATAACGCTTCAGATTCAACAGGCGTTAAGGCCAAGGCCATGACCTATGCCAAGATTGATAACGTGGCAGCAACCGGAAGTATTTCTCTTACACTCTTTGGCCAGAACGAAAGCGATGGAATTACCGTTAGCGCCAACCTGACCAGTACTACTGACCTGACTGATCTTGCCAAGGCAATAAATGACGTTGCAGGTAAGACCGGCATCAGCGCTCGGCTTAGCGATGACAAGAGCGCCATACTTCTTGAGAACAGTGAAGGTTATGATATTACCATGACCTCAGGTGCAGGCTCAGTTGATTTCGATCTTACGGGTGTAAAGGAGGCAGGTTCCCAGGCTACTGGTGATAACTTTTTCAGCTCGGGTTCCGAAGTCGGCAACGCCGTCACAGTTTCGGGTGGACACTCTGCCACAGTAGGCGGTTCCATAGTGTTTGACTCAGCCAAGTCCTACACCGTTACGGCAGGCGCCTCGGGTGCCCTTTTCAACGATACCGATGCCCATGCCTCGAGCATGAAGGATGTCGGTAGCATCGACATAGGTTCAAGGGACGGAGCGAACCTGGCAATTGACCGTATTGACAGCGCTCTTGCATCCATAGATGACCTCAGGGCAGACCTCGGTGCTATTCAGAACCGTTTCGATTCAACCATTGCAAACCTGATGAGTGTTAGTGAAAATATCTCTGCAGCTAAGTCCCGTATCGTTGATGCAGATTTTGCCGCCGAGACAGCGAACCTTACCAAGGCACAGATCCTGCAGCAGGCCGGTACTGCAATGCTTGCCCAGGCCAACACGTTGCCACAGGCAGCGCTTACCCTCCTCAAGGGTTAATGCCACAAAAAGGCGGGAGGGGCGGTTTATCCGCCCCTCTAACTCCTAATTAAATTTTAAACAGGGAGCTACATCATGGGCATAGGTGTATCTGGACTCATGTCAGGCCTTGACACGGATTCCATCATCTCCAAGCTGATGGACCTGGAAAAAAGGCCCATCGTTCTGCTTCAGAAGAAGGAGGCAGACTACCAGGCAAAGATTACCGCCCTTGGGCAGGTAAAAAGCGCCATGTCCGGCCTCAAATCCGCAGTGGACGCTCTGCAGAAATCCGACGATTTTGTTGCGTATTCGGCCAAGAGCAGTAACGAGGATATCCTTACCGTTTCCGCCGGAGAAAAAGTGCTTCCGGGTGTCTACAATATCACGGTTTCCCATCTTGCATCTGCTCAATCAGTCAGAAGCGCTGCCTTTACCGGCAGTGATGAGACCGTGGGTACTGGAACCTTGACTGTTCAGGTCGGCACAGGCGAGGCCGTGGATATAAAGATAGACAGCGACCACAATACGCTTTCCGGTATCGCCCAAGCCATTAACGATGCTGATACAGGAGTAACGGCTGGCGTCATAAACGATGGCGGTGGTAACTTTTACCTGACCCTTCAAAGCCAGGAGACAGGGGCTAACAATACCATAAAACTTACTATGCAGGACGACGACGGTGATAATAATGACTCGTCAGGACTCTCATCCCTGTATACAGATCCTTCTGCGCAGACATTGACAGAGACACAAGCTGCCTCGAACGCACAGCTTACAGTGAATGGCATGGATGTCGAACGTTCCGGCAATGAGATTACAGACCTTATAAACGGCATGACGCTCAATCTTAAGTCTGCCGACGCTTCAAAAAGCGTAACGGTCAACTCGAGTACGGACTATGGAGGAATAACGGGCAAACTCAGGTCTTTTGTAAAAAATTATAATGCGCTCGTGGATATCCTCAAGAAACAGACAGCCTATAATCCCGCAACTAAACAGGGCGGAACGCTTATTGGGGACAGCACTGTTAGCAGGATAGGTTTGAGCCTTTCCAGGATGGTTTATGAAACCGTGGACGGGATTGACAGTTCCGTGAACAGCCTAAGTAAGCTTGGGATTGAGATAGAGGATGGAGGAACTCTGAGTCTTGACACCGGCAAACTTAAAAGCGCCATGGAGGCGCATCCCGACGATGTCGCTGCCCTTTTTACGTCAAGCGAGCCGGGCAACAAGGGTATTGCAGTAAGGCTTGGTACTATGCTGGATGGTTACCTCAAGAGCTCTACCGGTATATTCGCAGCCGAGACAGACGGTCTCCAAAAGTCAATAGACAAGATTGACGACCAGATAGAGCAAATAAACGACAGGCTATCAAAAAGGGAAGCAAACCTCAGGCATAAGTTCGATAATCTTGAAAATCTTCTTGCCGAGTTTCAGAGGACCTCGGGCCAGCTCGATCAGCAGCTCACGGCCATAGCGAATCTTAACAGTCAGATATCAAAAAGCAGGGGAAATAAATAATGTATTCGAACGTGAAAAATGGATACTTGAAATATCAGCAGACCGACGTAATGAGCCTGTCTTGCGTGGAAATAATCGACAGGTTGCTCAAAGCCATGTGCTCTGATATTGACCGCGCGGCCGAGGCAATGAAAATAGGTGATGTTTCGACAAAGGGAGAAAGAATTACCAGGGCCATCGCCATTGCCGGCGAACTCCAGGCTTCCCTTAATTTCAAGGAAGGCGGAGAGATAGCAGAGAGGCTCAACCTGCTTTACGACTACATCATAAGGACTTTGCTCCTGTCTAATCTGAAAAACGACAGGAACTTGCTCGAAAATGCCAAGTCGGCCCTGCTGCCAATTATTGAGGCATGGCAAGGGGTTTTGTGGCAGCACAAACACCAAGTAACTGGATCTGCAGCCAGCCAGGAAACGGAAGCCAGGCAGGTCCAGACGGCTATTTAAGGGGTGTATCGTATGCTTTTGGCATGTAAGGGTTTGGAACAGACCTTAAAGGAAATAACAAGAAGTGTGGCTGAGGGAGACATGAGCCGCATAGGTGAGCTCCTTTCCCGCAGAAGTTGCCTAATGGAGGAAATACAGGCATTGGAACCGTGTCGAGAGGATGTAGACGAGGTAGCGGAGGTGCTCAGAACGGTGATTTCCCTTGAACAGCTCGTTACCGAACTTGCAAGGGAAAAGAAGCAGGAAATCATGGAAGAAATGAAGGGAATTAAAAGCCGCAGGAAGGCATATAGCGCCTACGGCAATCAAAGCCTTAAAGGAGTAAGGCCATGATTAGTGCAATAGGGATAAAACAGGCAAGCTATCCTGCCCTGGACCCAGCGCGGCAGGAGCAAGGAAATCGTGGACCGGAAAGTATAAGACCTAAAAGTATAAGACCTATGGAAAGCCCCTCAAAAGGGGTGCAGGTAGGTGAAGAAGACGGTAAAAGGGATTCCAAACTGTCAAACGAGGTCCTCCAGGCATTCAAGCAGGACTTTAGCCTAATTAACAATGTGGAACTAAAGTTCAACAGGGACAAGGAAACCGGCCAGACCTACATCAAGATCGTGGACAAGGACACTGGAAAGACCCTAAGAGAGATACCTCCGGAAGAGGTAAGGAAACTCGCCGAAAAGCTGGATGAGATGGTCGGAATACTCTTTGACAAGAAGGCCTGAAAATTACTCTACAGGAACTTTTTGTTCAAAAAATCGCACTCCTTGGGAGAAAGGTCAAACTTTATCTCCGCCTCAAGCACTAGCTCCTTCCTGTGTTTTTCAGGATGTTCCTTTATCATTTCAGAAAACCACCTTACGGCCTTTCTTAGTTTTTCTCCTTCAGGAAGCAGTTCTTCCGTTGACATATTTTTGTACCCCCCTTTTTAAGCCATAATCCGCAAGAAGGCCCTCGAGTATCTCCACTGTTTTTGCTATCACGCTACAGCACTCGTTGCGCCTGCTCGAAGAATCCCGGTAAAATGCCTTCACCTGTTTTATGTCCGTCCAGTCAATGCGGGCAATATCCGAACAGTTCATGCCCCCGTAATCTCGCGTAATTTTCCGGAATTCCCTTACCATTTTGTTGGATAGCCGCCACATGAGCCGGTGATCCCGTGCTCGGGGCGTTTTCTTCCCCATGAGTGTTCCCAGTACCGCCAGGGCCCCCGCAAGGGTTCCGCATGTACCGCCGCTGCTGCCGAGCCCCCCTCCAAAGGGAGAAAGGGCCTTTATAACCTCATCTGAAGATATACCTATATTTTCTGCAACTGCAGAAAATACCGCCTGGCTTCAATGGTAACCTTCATTAAAAAGTTCCAAGGCCTTTTGGGAGACGGCCGATTCTACCATGAAACCTCCTTGGAATTTTGAGTAAAATCTAATAGCCTCTTACCATTTAGACAAGGCACTACCCATAGAAATGACATTTTCAAGAGACATAAAATATACCGTCAGGACGGCCGTGGCCCTGACTCTCTTATTTAGTCTCCTGAATATGTCAGGCGGATGCAGCCTGCTAAGGGGCAGCGTACACGGGGTGGCGCAACCTCCGGAAAGGACCGGCCGAGTCTTGGAAGACCTGTACACAAGGGCGCAGTTTTTTCGCTCCATTACCCTTTCTGGACGCCTCAAATTGACTGTAAAAGGCCATGATCTCGCATCTGTAAAGATCCGCTCGTGGCTTCTTTCAACACGAAGCAGGCGTTACATGAGGATTCGGGGTTTTGCCCCATTCGGCATCACGGTTTTTGACTTCCTGTCGAGAGGAGATAATGCCTATATATACCTTCCAAGGGCGGGCAAGGTCCTTGAGGGTTCACGGTTTTTCACAAGTTACGGCTCCATTGATGTTAAAGACGGCGTAAAGGTTATGGAAAGCCTGTTGAACCCGTGGGCGCCTGCGAATTCCCTGGTCCTGCAACAGGTAGCCTGTTCAAAGGGTAATGGCGGGGTCGTTTGCTTGATGGGCAATTTTCTCAGTGAACCTTTTATATTTGAATACCTCCGTGATAATCTTGCGCCTTCAAGGTTTTATTCGGCGGATTGTGATGTATCCTTTTCACAGGGCCTGAAAACAATTCCAGTATATCCAAGGCAGATAAGGTTCAGGTTTTACAGGGCAGCAGTAAGTGGCACGCTTACCATCTCAAGGGTGGCGGTTGTTGATCTTTCTCCTAAGAGTCCGTTATTTGATCAGTCCCCGTTTCTGAAATGGAAAAGACGCTAAGGGCTTCCCGCTATAATCCTTGCTTTCAAAAGCCCCCGTACCGAGTTGCCTACGAAAATCTCCTTTGCCATGAAAAGATCGTCAAGCCGGAGCACCGCTTCCCTGGCCCGGCCTTGTTCCAAGAGATGTCGCCTTAGTGTTCCTGGGAGCAAGCCGCAGGAAAGGGCTGGAGTAAGAAGGACGCCATCTCCCGTATTTATGAACAGAGTTGTTATGGTCCCCTCAGTCAACTCCGCGCGTTCATTCAGGAAGATGGTTTCAAACAGGCCAAGGGTATCAAGCCTTCTTCTTTCCAGTTCAAAAAGATGCCTGTTTGTCGTCTTGTGGTAGAGAAAGATGTCAGTGCTGTTGACCCTGTGCTCGGAGACGTCTATCCTTACGGGCAGTTCCACTGTTGCTGCTATCGACGAGTAGGTGAGTTTAAATGAGCCTGTTCGGTCAAGTGCGAGGCGAACCCTCATTAATTTTTTTCCTTTTTTAATGAAGATCTTCCGAACCTGTTCCAGCGTTTTTGAAAAACTATCCCTGTTGAATGGAAACCCCCAAAAGGCTGCAGACTTTTCAAGCCTTTCTATATGTTCCTGTAAAAGGCGGAAGTGTCCCTTTTCTCCAGCTCTTTTTTCATAGCACAGGGTCTCGACTATGAGGAAATTATTTGATATTTCCATAAAGACATCCTATAAAGCCCGGTCTGAGACAAATTTCGCCTTTAACAGGGTTTCCTCGTACTCGGAATATGGGTCAGAGGCAATGGTAATTCCGGCGCCTATCCCAAGCTCTGCCCCACCGTTTTGAAGTGTTATTGTGCGAATGGCTACGTTGAAGATCGCATCGCCCCCAGGTGTAACGAAGCCGATGGCCCCGGTGTAGACGCCGCGGGGATTTTGTTCAAGTTCGGAGATTATCTCCATTGATCTGATCTTTGGGGCGCCCGTTATGGATCCGCAGGGAAACAGGGATCGAAAGGCGTCGTAAAGGCCTGCCTCCCGCCTTAATATTCCTTCCACCCGGGAGGTCATCTGGAAGAGGGTTTCGTAGCCTTCTATCCTGAAAAGCTCGGGGACCCTTACGGAGCCGGTGCTGCATATCCTTCCAAGATCGTTTCTCAGAAGGTCAACTATCATTACGTTTTCAGCCCTGTTTTTTTCGTCTATGGAAAGGGCCTTTGCTATGGCTTCATCATCAACCCGGTCTGTCCCCCTCGGGGCGGTTCCCTTCATGGGCCTTGACCAGATGAGGCGTCCTTTCTTTGCAAAGAAGAGTTCCGGGGAAAGAGACAGGATTTCAAGGCCCTGAAATGGCCTGATAAAGGCAGAGTAGTTAACGGATTGCCTCTTTTTCAGTGAGTTGTAAAGGGCAAGCCCCGGTCCTTTCCAGTCAAAGCTTGCCCGAACGGTGTAATTTATCTGGTAGGTGTCGCCCGCCTTGATGTAGTCGTGTATCTTGTGTATGGAATCTATGAATTCCTCCTTTGAAGTATCAAGCCTGAGCTCTAATGGATAAATATCAATGCCGTCTGTGGATGGATACCAGTGGTGAGCCTCGCAGGGTGCTTCATAAAGACCGAACCATGCAAGTGGCACCGAAGGGGGTTTTTTTGCTATGAGGTGTCTTAGCCTCGGTATCATGAGATATCCGACCTCGTAGGAGAGCCAGCCGGCTGCGAAAAGTCCGCTATTTGTCCCTTCTTTAAGTTGAGTGAAAAAATTCTTTACATGGCATGTTTCTGCGAAAGGGCCAAGTAACAAGGTTTTTACCGGGTTCTTAAAAAGCAGGCACATTTTCTGGCCTGTGGGCGTCTTTCCGTTATCCCATAGGAAAAGGCCTTCAGCCGGCTTTGTGTATTCGTGGTCTGATGGTGCTTGTTTTTGAGGCATGTGTCTTATTTTTATCGTGCTTTTGCACGGACTTCAATTTTTCGCCACTTTTACCCCAATTTTAGTGGTTGACAAGGCTTGAACATATCTTTATTACTTTTTCTAACACTGAAGAAAGCGGGCGGTTAACTCAGCGGGAGAGTGCCACCTTCACACGGTGGAAGCCACTGGTTCGATCCCAGTACCGCCCACCATTTCTCCTTCCTTTCAAAAGGTTTTCGTTCCTTCCTCGTTGCGACTTGTGTCACTTTATCAAATGCCATAGGGGGAAAACCGCCTTTTCCATAGTGTAAGGACCTGATCGCAAGAAGGGGTGGCATGTAAGAACCAGGATAGGCATTTGGGGGTTACGAGAACCCGGCCACTCGACGAAAAAAGGCGGTTTTTCAGGGGCGTCGTCTATCTTGTTGCCTTAAATGGAAGGCTGTTCTAATTTCTCTTACCATGGCGAGAGCGAGAGGCATAATGTTCCAGGGTACTGGGTCCGGTGTGGGAAAGAGCATCGTTGCGGCCGCAATGTGCAGGCTGCTTTCCCGCAGGGGGGTGAAAGTCTGTCCCTTCAAGGCCCAGAACATGGCCCTTAATTCCTTTGTTACCGCTGAGGGAAAGGAAATGGGAAGGGCCCAGGTCTTTCAGGCCGAGGCCTGTGGGCTTCTACCTGACGCAAGGATGAACCCTGTTTTGCTGAAGCCTTCCACGGATGCAAGGAGCCAGGTGATACTCATGGGCGAGGCATGCGGACACCTCAATGCTATGGATTATTATGACCGGTCAGAGGAGCACTGGCAGGTGGTGCGGGAGGCATATAACAGCCTCAGCGGCGAGTATGACGTCATTGTCATAGAGGGGGCGGGCAGCCCCGCCGAGATAAATCTAAGGCGCACGGATATCGTGAACATGAGAATGGCCCACCATGCATGTGCCCCGGTTGTAATAGTTGCCGATATAGACAGGGGAGGGGTCTTCGCTAGTCTGAAGGGTACCTTCGACCTCGTAGAGGAGAAATTCAGGCCCCTTATCAAGGGGTTTATCATAAACAAGTTTCGAGGAGACATGGGTCTGCTTGAGCCAGGAATCGAGATGTTTTACCGGATTGTTCCTGTACCCGTGGTCGCTGTGCTTCCATGGTTTCATGATATCCACGTGGATGAGGAGGATGGGGTCCATGTTGGGAAAATAGAGTCAAGGGGCCTGTCTGTGAAGGATGCGGTAAGGGTTTGCGTGGCGAGACTTCCAAGGATAAGTAATTTTACCGACTTCTCTCCCCTTGGACTTGAAAGGGACGTGGAGATGATTCTCAGTGATGATCCCAGGGCCATCTTAACCTCTGATATCGTGATACTTCCCGGCACCAAGGCGACTTCGTCTGATCTCGGGTTCCTGAAAAGGCGCGGATGGGCAAGGGCGTTACCGGAATTCCTGAAAAGGGGAGGGCTGGTGGTGGGAATATGCGGGGGTTTCCAGATGCTTGGGAGGTCCATAACCGACAGCCTTGGTAGTGACGGTCCTCCCGGCAGGTACGAAGGATTCGGACTCCTGCCATTGGATACGGAGATGGCGGGGAAGAAGGTGCTCAAGCAGGTAGAAATTCTCGCGTCCTTTCCGCCACTTCACAAGGGGCCGGTCTCTATCAAGGGATACGAGATACACATGGGAAGAAGTGTTCTCGAGAAAGAGGCTACGGGCCTCCTGTCCGTCGGCTCCGACAAGGGCCCCATTATAGTCTTTGACGGGAAGGCGGGTATCCTGGGTACTTACATTCACGGCATCTTCGACAATGATCTTTTCAGGCGTTCCTTTTTGAACTTTGCAAGAATCAGGAGGGGGCTTGTGCCGCTCCCGTCCCGTCTCGATTATAGAAGGTACAGGCTTGGCCAGTTCGATAAGCTAGCGGACTGGCTTGAGGAACATAGCCGGGTCACGGAATTGCTGGGGTTACTGAATGCTTGAGCCTTATATCCATGAGGCCTCTTCATGGCTCGTATTATTTAGCGCGGTTGCCGCAGACATTGCCCTCGGTGACGGTGACAGCCCCTTGCATCCGGTAAGGATTATGGGCGCCGCCATTTCATGGGGCGAGAAAAGGGCCACGGCCTTGTTTCTGCCCAAGTTTCAGGCCGGTCTTTTGATGAGCATGGTTCTGCCCGTGTTGACCTTTTCCATGGTAAAGGTGATGATGGGTCTCACAGCGGCATTTTCCCATTTTCTATGTATCCTTTTTTCAGTCCTGTGTGTGTATTTCAGCCTCTGTCTCAGATGTCTTGCAGACGAGGCAATGAGGGTTCTCGCCGCCCTTTCACGCGGGGACCTGGATCTTGCCAGGAAGAGGCTTTCCATGCTCGTAAGCAGGCAGACACAAGACATGGACGAGACGGCTGTTTCAAGGGCGGTGATAGAGACCGTTTCCGAAAATTTCGTTGACGGAATATGTTCCCCTTACTTTTATGCGGTTATAGGGGGGCCTGCCCTGTGTCTCTGTTTCAAGATGATAAGCACCATGGATTCCATGATCGGTTATCGAAACATCCAGTACGAGGAATTTGGCAAGGCGGCCGCGAGGATGGACGATGCTGCGAACTTTCTTCCCGCCAGGATAGCGCTCCTTATAATAGCCCTTGCAGGACGAATCTGGAACGGCAAGGGGGTTATTGATATTATCAGACAGGCGTTAAAGGATTCTACGGGACAAAAAAGCCCCAATTCCGGGCTCCCGGAGGCCGCTTTTGCCCACGTACTCGGGGTTAACCTCGGTGGGCCTGCGGTTTATGACGGGGTTCTATCAGATTCCCCCCGCATGAACGGACAGGCCAGGGTACCGGTTCCGGCAGACATAAAAGAAGCGGTGAGGCTTCTTTACAGGGTCTCGCTTATACTTTACTGCTTTTTGCCAATGGTCCTTTTCCTGCTGTTGTCATGGTGATTGCAAGGATAGATCCTCACAGGGCCTTTGCCTTTTTCCTGGCCTGTTTTTTCCTCGGCCTTACCTGTCTTTCCCTTGAGCGTTCCCTCTGCGAGACCCTTGAGGCTGAATCGGCCCTCATAGCAAAGGCCTACGTGCAGGGTAAGGCCCTTTTGGTCAACGAGTTGAACGGCACGGAGGATTTGGACAAACCCCCGCTCTACTACTGGCTAATCGCAGGTTTTTCCTTGTTTTTCCCCAACTATGAGCTTGCTTCAAGGCTTCCGTCCCTCGTTGCCGCAGCCCTGTTTATCATCCTTTTTTACAAGATTTCAATTATTGCAGGCCAAGATGGGATTTTTTTCCCGGCCTTCTCCGCCATATTCCTTTTCTGTCCCAAGGTCTTGTGGATGAGCCAGATGGCGCGGATGGACCTTCTGTTTTCGGTAACCTGCTTTCTCGCCCTGTTTTTTTTTATTCAGTGGGCAGGGCTCCTTGACGAAACCCCGGGTAGCATGGACGATGCCGCCCACGAGGCCTGGTGCCTGTGTGGTTTTCACGTTTCAGCCGGGGCTGCCGTAATGATAAAAGGCCCCCTAGGGGCCATTCTCGTTTTTTCAACTGTGGTCCTTTTCGCCATTTCCGAAAGGAGATTCTCCCTTATCAGGAAGCTTTTTTTATCTCCTTATTTCTTGCTGTTTCTGTTCGTATGCCTTCCCTGGTATGCTTATGTTACGTTGAAGACGGATTTTCGTTTCTTTCACCGTTTTATTCTCGAAGAGAATCTTTCCCGTTTCACTAGTCTGCTTCCATTCGGATCTTTCAAGGACTTTAACCATTCTCCTCCCACGAGGTATCTTGTTTATTTTCTGTCTGGTTTTTTCCCCTGGTCCCTCATTATGCCATTGTGGATATTTCATGCCGTCAGTAAATGGAAGGATAAAAAACCGGTCTATAGGTTCCTGTTTATCTATTTCATTTTCGTCTTCCTGTTCTTTTCCGTGGCACAGTCAAAGAGAAGCGACTATATTCTGCCTCTCTATCCCGCAGCAGCCTTTCTGAGCGCCGATTTCCTTTTCAATGTTAAGAAAGATTGTTCGCTCTCTATGTGTTTTATAAGGGCCGTGACGTGGTTGTTGCCCATACTATGTGCAATTATGGCCATAATTGGCCTGTGTTGTTATCTCGTTCAGGCCCAGTCTCTTGCATCCCGTTTGTTTTCCCATGTCAATAAGGACGTGCTCGCACTATTCGCGGACGTACTGAAGAAGGAGGCCTTTGTTTTTCTTTTTTCATTCCTCCTGTGCCTTTGGGTCCTCTGGCGCAAAAACGGACATGGCGCAAGGGAAGATGCCACCTCCTATTTGTCTTCCTTGCTATTGGTGGGAGGTCTTTTCATCCTGACTGTTACCTCTTTTACTCTTCCCGCTGTATACAGGGGTAAAGACGCCAGGCCATTTTGCAGGCATGTAAAAGAAGTGGTAGGGAGGATGCCGCTTTTTTACGGCGGATTCTGGGACGAGGAATGTACCTTTTACCTTGATAGAATCGTTTCGAGGATTGACCTTGACAAGGCCGCCTGGATGATGAGGAACCGGCAAAGGCGGGTATTCATCATCCTTGACCGCAAGAGATACGGTTATTTCAGGGCCAAGGGTGTCAAGTTTCCATTTGAATACCATGACAAAAGGCTCGTACTCAGGTGCTTGATCCTGGTGTCAAACCTTCCAGAAAATTATCATAAGTACTAATAAACTGGCCGGATTCCTTCATCATTCTCTTTTTTCTTGCCGATAAAGAAAAAAATGCCGATGCGGAAACCAAAAATGGAAGCCCAATCTTACAAGGACCTTGCCGAAAGGGTACGCAAGATAAAGTATATCCCGGTGCCAAACAGTATAGCTTTAAGCCTTTTTCGCACAATTACAAAAAAAAACTGTACCTTTGAAGACATAAGCTCCATCGTAGAGCCGGATGCCTCCTTGTGTGCACAGCTTCTCAGGGTGGCAAACAGTGCTTATTACGGATTCAAGGGCAAGGTTAACACCATAAATAAGGCGGTGATGCTGATAGGGGTCGACGAGGTGAGAAACCTTTCGCTCGCCATCTGCCTTGTCAATCAGTTCAAGGCCGGTGTGCTTGCACGGGGATTCGACCTCAGACGGTTCTGGATTCACAACCTGCTTACATCTTTTTGTGCCAGAGAGATGGGCAAGGAATATCCCATGTTTGATGCAGACGAGCTCTACCTGATGGGCTTGCTTCACGACCTCGGCAGACTAGCCATGGCCCAACTGGTGCCAGATGAGTTCAACCTCATAGAGGTGAAGGCAAGAAAGAAAAAGGTTTTACCCTATGTTGTTGAGAAACAGGAGGGCATAACCCATACCTCTATCGGGCGTCTGCTATCCGAGAGGTGGGGGCTTACCCCGCAGATTTCAGATGTGCTGGAATTTCATCATGATCCTCTATCCTCTAGATCCTTTCCAAGAGAGTGCGCCATAGTAAGCCTGTCAGCGTATCAGGCCAAAATGGTCGAATTCACGGCTGGAACAGGGCCTGAACCGGAGCTGCCGGATACCAAGGTTTTTCTGCTTGCCGGTGTGGAACTTGAGAAGATGGACCATTTTTTTGGAAAGACAATGGAACTGCTCGACGAGATAGAAGTACTGGCAGACATAATCGTAGGGCATGACTGATATGTCGGACGTGAGTAATTGCGACAAGAAGCTGAGTACTGAGGAGATCCATTCCGCAGTCCTTGAAATGGATCAGGAGAGGCTTATCCATAGGACGGCCCTCGGTATAGTGCTCCGTCTCATGGAGGTGGCCTCAAAGGCGTCGTCCATAGAAGAGCTTTACTCCCTTGTGGTAAAGATAGTTGCAGAGGACATGGGATGCGAAAATGTATCCCTGCTTATTTACAGGCCAGAGAAAGAGATACTGGAGCTTGCCGCGGCCATCGGGATAAACCAGATCGTCCAGGATGAGGATAGAAGGTTTGACAGGAAGTTCAACAGGGGACTCTTTTTTCGGGAAGGTAAAAGTATAGCGTGGGAGGTTTTTGACTCCCAGCAGCCGGTCTTCATCAGCGAAAGCTCCGAGATAGAGATACCCCTTGTAGAAAACGCAAGGCGGGTGCCGCGTTCCCTTGCATGCCTCCCCATATCTTCCAAGGGTATCTTGAATCTCAGCTCCTCCTCCAAAATAGAATTTACCAACGGGCTAAAAAGGAACCTTATAATAATTTCTCAGGTGATAGCCCATCTGATCCAGGGCTTTGGGAGGGGCGAGGTCCTGTCAGAGGGACATTTTCACATCCAGAATATCGTGGAAAGCAACAACAGGGTGAGGCCTTTGCCTTCCGAGGAGGGAATGCCCCTTGATTACCTCAAGTCCGCAATGGAAAATGCCCCACAGGGTATCTGCCTGCTTGATATCGATGGAAATGTTATCCATGCCAACGAATCGATTTGCAGGCTTCTTCAGTGTGACGAGGTATCTTTGAAGGAGAAGGGTCTTGGGCGTTTTTTCATGGATGCGTCCGTCTTCCTTGATTTCACCAAGACGGTCAAGTCGGTTTCCTACAAAAAAATTTCAGAGGTGAGGCTAATAAAACCCGATGGCACAACAGTCCTGGCCGATTTCTTTTTTCACCCGGTCAAGTCCAAAAAGGGGGAAAAGAAAGGGGGAATAGTTTTTATCCACGACCTTTCTGATCATCTTCATGACTCTGAGCAGAGAATACGTGAAGAGAAACTCAGGGCCCTTGGTTCGATGGCGGCAGGGATCGCCCATGACTTTAACAATCTGCTTATGGCCATACTAGGGAACGTTGAGCTTTTACAGATGGAGCTTAAGGGCACCAAATTCGAGGAAAGGCTCAAAAATATCGAGTCATGCGTAAATGACGGCGCTAAAACCATCAAGAGGATACAGACATTTGTAAAAGGCAGGTCGGGCAACCAGACAGCGACCGAGAAGGCCGTTGAGACATCATCCATAATAGAGGAGGCCGTGCAGTTCACCAGGCCTCTTTGGAAGGACGACTGCGAGAAGAAAGGGATATATATCTCCGTGGAAACGGAGCTGGAAAAGGGGCTTAAGGCCAATATACCTGCGTACGAATTGAGGGAGGTACTGATAAACCTTATTATTAACGCCATTGATGCCATGCCATCGGGTGGCAGGATAATCATAAGGTCCTACAAGAAGGGCGACAATGCGGTTATTGAGGTCAGGGACACGGGTACTGGCATGGACGAAGACGTGCTTTCCCACATTTTCGATCCCTATTTTTCAACAAAGGAGACCGGGAGTTCCGGGCTTGGACTAAGCATCGTGTACGGCCTGATTTCCAATGTTGGAGGCAAGATCGACGTTGTTTCAAAGAAAGGATGCGGAAGCACCTTGGTTATTTTGCTCCCGAGTGAGGAGCAGGACGAAAGAGAGCCAGATCCGGAATTCGATGAAAGGCCATCAGATAGTGAACAACTGAGGATAATGGTGATAGATGACGAGCTGCAGATAGTTGAGCTCATAGGTCTTATGCTCGGAAGCCTCGGACACCACGTAACTGTCTGTAACGACCCAATGGATGCCATAAGCAGGGTGGAAAGGGAGGATTTCGACCTGGTCCTTACCGATCTCGGCATGCCGGGGTTAAGCGGTTGGGAGATCGCCTCGAAAATCCGCCAGGTTTCCCCAAAGACATGCGTAGTGCTGATGACCGGATGGGGCGCCTCTTTCAAGGAGGAAGAGTTAAAGGAAAAAGGTATTGACGCCCTTCTGACAAAACCATTCCGGCTGAATGATATAATCCAGGTGATGTCAAGGCTTTTCGAGGGCCAGTTATAGGAAAAGAAAGTTAGCCCAAGGCGTTCAGCCCTCTCTATCCTCGCGCCTCCATTTTCGCCTTTTTGGCGCCGCTTTCAAGATTTTGCCAAAGTGTAAAGAGCAGGTCTTTCAGCATTTCTATCTCCTTGTCGTTGAGTCCCTTTACGGCGGTCTCATGGACCTCGCTGCCTTTCTGAATGAGCGTTTCCTGGAGTCCATGACCCCTTTCGGTGAGGAATATGTGGAATGCCCTCCTGTCCGACGGCACCCTGCGTCTTTCTATTAGGCCTGCTTCTTCCAGCCTGTCAAGAGTCCTGACAAGGGTGGGACTTTCAATGTAGAGCCTGTGAGCAAGTTGCGTCTGGGTCAAGCCTTCTTCCTCAAACAGCTTTGTAAGAACACAGAACTGGGCGCCGGTCAGGTTAAAATCTTCGAGCTTGTAATCAAGAAGCTTCAAGAACGCCTTTACGAGGCGATTCGCAATAAATCCAAGGCAATTGTCCACGCTAAATGAAAAACTCGAAGTGTCTGTTTGCTTGTTCATTTTTTTCTCCTGTCTATTCACTAATTTTAATATAGCTTCAACCACCTCTTCGGCTGTAAGTTCCGTTGAATCTATTACCACTGCGTCAGGCGCCGCCTTCAATGGAGCAATTTCCCGTTCCCTATCTTTTTTATCACGTTTTTTAATTTGTTGCAATATAATATCAAATGCAATTATATTGCCATGCTCATCGAGCTGTCTTTTTCTTCTCAAAGCACGTTCTTCAGGGGAGGCGGTCAAAAATATCTTTACGTCTGCATTGGGAAACACCACGGTTCCCATGTCTCGTCCTTCTGCAACTATGTTGGTTCCCGCGGCGATTTTTCTCTGGAGCAGGGTGAGTTTTTCCCTGACGGGAGGAATTTGTGAAATCAGGGAGGCTGCTTGGTCTATTTCGGGGCTCCTTATCCTATCGGAAACGTCCACGCCATCGAGCAGGACGCGTGTTGCCCTGAACCTGATGTCTATCTTGGGAAGAAGGGCGGATACCCGGCCTGGGTCATCAATTGGCGCGTTGTTGTCCATCATGAAAAGCGCGCAGGCCCGGTACATGGCACCGGTATCAAGGTACAGAAATCCAAGCCTCTTGGCCACCTTTTTCCCGATAGTGCTTTTCCCTGCGCCCGCTGGGCCATCTATGGTAACAATCAAAGGCGTATGCTCCGTTTCGGAAGATTTCAGCGGAGCAAGAATATACACCTTTTTTAACCAGACTCAAGATAAAAAGGGTAATAATTCAGATTAAAAAGTATTCACAAGGAAATTTTGTAAAAAGATAGAAAGCCCAGCGCCTCTTTACCGGGGCGCACCGGCCGTTTCCGCGTATTCTGGAACAGAGATTACAAGGGCAAGTCCAGGCTGTTCAGGAGCTTGATGAGTCTTTCAATGTCCTCTTTGTTGGGATGTCCCTTGGCGTTTTCTGCATCTTTTACCCATTCGGGCACTGGCCCCTGGCTTCGCGCCTCACTCAGCACCTCTTCAGGCACCTCGCCGAGGCAATCGAATATGCCTACTATTTTTGCCTTTTTTGATAGCTCCTTCGCCATGTTCATCGCCCTTTTCACCGTTTCCGATTCTGGTTCGGAGGCATGGGTGGCAAAGAGAAACAGCTCCTTTTCATCAATGAATTTTTTCAGGTATTCCTGGGCCGCCTTGTCCGGCTGGCCGTTTTCTATCCTGAAACCAACAGCGACAAAAGTGTAATCACTTGGGTCTGGTGCGTGGTTAACCTGGTATATCTCCTTTTCTTCTGGAAGATAATCATAGATTGCCTCGGCGAGTTTTTTGGTGTTGCCTGTTTTTGAAGAATAAACTACCAGGTTTTTCATGTGTTCCTCCTTATGGTCGTCAATTTATAGAAAATGGAAAGGTGGTAAAGAAAGAGAACCTTATTTTTGCAATATAAGTACGTTGAAAGAGGTTGCAATATATAGGCTCGTTTAACCCGGCATGATTTCCATTGTCAAAAGGGTGTCGAGTGGTTGAAAATGGATAGTCAATGACTTAAGGTTTCCTATGGAAAGGGGATTTATTCCCAAATACCGACGTGGAGGCGCAGGTGAGTCTGGAACACATCCTTGGAAATCCGGTTTATCTATTTTACGTGGTGGTTGCGGCTTGTTTGATTATTGTTACTGTTTGTTTTGTGATGCTTGTGTCTTCTGTGGTTTCTTTCTTGAAAAAAATGCGTAGAAGCCTGGCTCTTGTTGACGAACGCCTTCACCAGATCGAGCCGATCTTGGAAGGCGCAAGAAAGGTTGAGGAGAACCTGAACGAGATTATCGGTGATGCCGCGGTACACGTGGAAACGATACAGCAGGAGGCATCCATGGTAATGTCCAGTGTGACAGAGACACTGTCCACGCTGCGTAAGCTTGAGCAAAGGCTTGAAGAGGGTGTTCCTCCCATCCTGGAAGAAACAAGGGAACTTGTTACCGGGGTCAACGAGATAGCCCATGATGTAGAAAGGAAGGTCAGGGCTGCTGATGAACTTTTCGAGGCCGTTGAAGAGACGGGCCAGACCGTAAGGATGGTCACCGGTATCGTGAGAAGTGGCTTTTCAGGGCTTGCGGTTCAGTTGGCTAGCCTTGCGGTAGGTATGAAGGCGTCGTTAGAGTATGTAACAGACAACATCCATAAAGGAGGTGAAGATAAATGAGTAACGGACGTTATTCGGCAGGGAGCGTGGCACTCGCCTTTGTGCTTGGAAGCGCGGTAGGTGCGGGCCTTGCCCTGCTCGCCGCTCCAAAATCTGGTACAGAGACAAGGGAACTTTTGAAGGAGCAGGCCAACGTGGCCAAGGACGAAGCCCTTAAGGTGGCCGATGAGGTGAAGAAGAAGGGCACTGGGCTTATAGAAAAGAGCAGGGAGGTCGTTGAGACGAAAAGGGCCGTGCTGGAATCTGCGTTGGAAGCTGGAAAAGAGGCCATGGAGAAGGAAAAGGAGCGCCTGCTCACCAAGATAAAGTTTGACGAAAAGGCAGAGAAGGTATGAAAATCCGGGACCCTTCCCGGTATGTTGATAGGTCCTGCCGAAAAGGGCAGGGCCTTTTAGCAAAACATTAGGACCTTATTCCTCCCTGGTCTTGTTTCTTTCTGATACCCTCCAGTGCAATATTGTTTATTTCTCTGGATAACTATACAAGGGTACAGGCTACCTATACGGCTCTTTTAAAGCGTATTTCAGCCCATCTTGGTAATCTATAACCTCCTCATGGCCGAGCCTTTTCCCTGAAACGTGTTATATGCTCTTTGTCCACCCAAGTTTTTCCCTGAGAATGGTAAAATAGTCCCTGGATGGTGACTTGATAAGCAGGAGGTATCCCTTTTCACGGGAAACCTGTATTACGTAGTCCTTGAGCAGGTGCATTCCCACCTGTCCATCAACGTCTATGCAGACCTCCTCCTGCATGTGCCGTACCTCCACCCTTATCGTGGATGAACCTGACAGGATGATGGGGCGTGAGCTTAAGGCGAATGGACATATCGGGGTCAGTACTATTATCTCGAGTCCCGGACGGATTATCGGGCCGCCGGCAGACAGGTTGTAACCCGTGGAGCCGGTGGCGGAGGATATGATGAGGCCGTCTCCCCTGTATGTGGTGAGAAAACGGTCGTCGGCCCATGTATCGATCCTGATTATTTTTGACAGCGCTCCCTTTGTTATTACCGCTTCGTTAAGGGCGGTATATTCCGCGATTGTTTTACCGCAGTGGTTTAGTACCTCTACGTGCAGGACCATTCTCTTATCAAGTTCAAAGGAGCCTGTCACGAGCCCCTCAAGCGCTTCATCCATCTCGTCCGTGTGGACTTCGGTCAGAAAGCCGAGACCGCCGGCATTTATTCCGAGAAGTGGGATCTGCCTCTTGAATGCACTGGCGGCAACGTGTAGCAGGGTCCCGTCTCCACCGACCACGACAACTGCCTCGTCATGGGGACGGATATCTCCTTCCGAGACCTCTACCTTGCGGGCGTCAAGAAAGTTCTTTACCCTGTTTGCTATCTCAGTGGCACATTCAGAATCCTGCTTTACCGTGACGTTAACGCGCCCTATCATATATTAGGGCCCCACCGATAGCAAAACGTACGCCTGGGAATTGAAGTATTTCCTTGCCACCATAGATACGTCCTTTGGAGTTACCTTCCTGATAAATTCCGGATATTTTTCTGAAAAATTGTATCCAAGTCCGAGCATTGTATTTATGGCCATGTCCATGGCCTTGGCTCCGGGAGTTTGCAAGGATATCTCGTACCTTCCGATAATCCAGTTCTTAGCCCGCTGTATCTCGGCGGCGGCAGGCGGTTGTTCCTGTATCCTGTAAAGCTCTCTCCACAACTCCTCCTGGGCCTTCTTTTTCTTTTCCGGCGAACAGGCTATGTAGGCGGCTATGAATCCGTAATCCACTCCAAAGTTGAGAAATGAGGTGACTGAATATGCTAGGGACTCCTTGTCCCGGAGATCCTTGAAAAGTCTCCCTCCCTGGCCGGCAAGGATGGCATTCAACACCTCCATGGGGTAACGGTCCCTGTCCGAGACAGAGGTCCCCATAAAACCAAGCACAATATTCTCCTGTTGTATGTCCCTGTGGATGTTAACCACCTTTGGGGCCGTGAGCACGGATGGAGAAGGCGGTGATGGAAGAAAGGAATTCGACTGGTTTACCCATCCCTTCAGCAGGGCAGAAAGCTCGTTTTTTATTTCATGGCTATCAAAGTCTCCAACCACGGCAATGATTGCCCTGTCTGGTACAGCAAAGTTTCTGTACGCTGAAAGGACATCCTGTCTCGAAAACCTCATGACGTTTTCAGGTGTGCCAAGTACGTTCATCCCGTACGGATGTGGGGAAAAAAGGAGTTTCCTGAACTCCCTGATGGCCACCGAGGGAATGTAGTCGTCCTGTCTCTTTAATGAGGCGAGTATCTGGGGCTTGAGCTTTTCTATCTCCTTTTCCGGAAAAGAGGGGGATAGAAGCATCTCCATCAGGAGCGCAACGCCCCTCTTGAACGTATCGCTTGTGAATTTGGCCTTGAGTCCGAAGGAGTTTTGGCCTGAAAAACCGTGAACCTCTGCTCCCATGTCATCGATTATCTCTGAAAGGGCCTGGGCATTGTGGAGGTTGGTGCCCTTTGTCCATGCCTTTGCTATCATGTTGAAGATGCCGTTGTTGGCAGGGTTTTCGTACCTTAACCCGCCCGGCATGACGATCCGTACTCCAACAGTCGGGAGGGAATGGTCCTCAAGGCACAGAAGGGTAACGCCGTTGCCTATGGTAAAGCGTTTTACCTTTTCCCTATCCGTGCCGTTGTCCGTAAACCCTACCGATTCTCTGATGGCCTCGGTGGATGCCTCTTGAATTACGTTTTCAAGGTCCTTCCCATCAAAGGTAACAGTGGATTCTTCAGGAAAGACGAGGGAGACGTTTAGCTTATTGGGGTCAAGATATTTTTCACTGACCCTTTTTATGTCTGCCGCCGTGAGCTTTTTGACCCGTTTAATGTACTCTGTTTCCTTGGCGGCGTCCCCGGCAAGTATCTGGAAGACGCCAATTTTCCTGGCCTCTCCTTCCATGGTTTCCTGGCTGTATATGAAATCGGTGATGAGCTTGGTTTTGGCGCGCCTTAGCTGTCTGTCTGATATTTCTTCCTTCCTGAGTTTCGACAGCTCTACAAGGATGTTGACAAGGACTTTCTTTAGGTTTTCAGGGTCTATGTCTGCGGTTATCTCAAACAGTCCAGGTCCCTTAGGTGTGAAGGCCGAGGCCCCTATGGAATGCACGAGTCCGAGCTGGTTCTTGAGCCGGGATACGAGAATCGAGCTGTCTCCGTCAGACAAGCAGGCGGAGAGCAGGTCAAGGGCGGGAACATCCTCGTTGTTGAAATCGGGAATCCCGGAAAAGGACAGGGCTATGTAGCCTTCGTTGCAGTCCATGGACGTCCTTATCATGCGAGGGGAGGTTTGGGCCGGCTCTGCGGGGAAAGATGGCTCGGAGCATGCCTCTTTTTTATCTTTGCCGAAAAACTTGTTTATCTGAGAAAGGGCCTGCGTGGCATTCACGTCCCCTGTTACTATTACAGCCATGTTGCAGGGCCTGTAGTGGAGTGCCATGTAGGAAAGAATGTCATCCCTGGTAAAAGATGTCACGGTTTCTTCGTAACCGATTATGGGCCGCCGGTAGGGGTAGACCTGATAGGAGATTTTCATGAGGTCTTCAAACAGCCTGGTGTGTGGGTCGTCGAGCCGCATTTTCATCTCCTCGAGAACCACCTTCTTTTCCCTTTCAAGCTCGTCAGGGTCGAACTTAGAGTGAAAGACCGCATCTTCGAGCACATCGAGGGCTGTTGAAAGGTGGCTTTTCGGCACCACGCAGTGATATACGGTATAATCGTAGGAGGTATAAGCGTTTATGGTTCCCCCGAGGGATTCTATGGTTGATGCCAGTTCTCCAGGCCCCCTCTTTTCCGTGCCTTTGAATATCATGTGTTCTATCATGTGGGTTATGCCTGCCTGTTTTTCTGTCTCGTAGGCGCTTCCCGCCTTGACCCATATCTGGACGGCTACCACCGGTGCCCTGTGGCTTTCCTTCACCACTGCCGTAAGGCCATTTGGCAGCACCTTCACGAAAAGGCCAGAAAGGCCGGATGATGTCATTGCCAAGGCCATAGACGATAAAAGGATTGGCGCCACTGCAAGCATTAAGACCAGGAAAAGTGTTCTGTTCATTGTTGTAACTCCTGAATATCGGGATAAAAGTGTTCAAGCACAGTTACGACTGAATGGTCATTCAACTAATCCTTGACACAGTGCGTGAATTTTGGTACACACGAATTCGATTTGGAAAAATATTAATAACTTTTATGTTCTCTTCACGCAATGCTTATCCTTTTAACCTGTGCCTGCACTGATCACTTGGAGGAGAGGAGCGGTTTATGAGCGACGGACTTTTTCAGGAAAAGGTCAAGAATTTTTTCAAAATCCTTTGCCAAACCGAATGGAATGCTACTGCGGCAGGTCTTATTGTTGCCCTTTTGAGTATCCTTATCATGGCGTGGTGGCGGCCTTGGGGCGCCGTCGGAGCCATCAGGAACTGGGGAGAATGGATACTTTACGGAGCCGGAATTTTTCACTCAAGGCCCGCAAGTGTAGTGGCGAGCTCTGGATCGGTCATAGGCATAGGCTTTCTTGCAGGCGCTTTCATATCCGCGTGCCTCGGGAATGATTTCTCGTTCAAGGTTCCTCCTCCCTGGGAATTTGTAAAGGCGGTTATCGCGGGAATACTCATGGGCGTTGGTTCCGCCTTCGCGGGGGGCTGTAACGTGGGCGGCATGTACAACGCCATAGGAAACCTTGCTGCCAACGGTTTTACCATGTGGCTTGGCCTAGTGGTCGGCGTGGTTCTCGGTCTCAAGTACATATACTGGGAGATGGAACACATCACATGGGGCACTACAGGTGGAAGGAACTTCGATTTTCCTTACGGATTAAAGATATTGATAGGTATTGCCGCAATGGTAGCCGTGATATGGGGTGCATATCATTATTCAGGTCAAAACGACAATTACATATCCTCTCTTAGCGGCATTCTTCTTATCTCCGCTGGTCTCGGGTACACCATGCAGAGGGGACGCTGGTGCATGGTCCAAGCCTTCAGGGAACCGCACATGACGGGGGATTGTACGCTGGCAAAGTCGGTTGCCCTGAGTATCCTCGTGGTGGCCATCGGTGCCGCAGTTCTCAAGTATGCGGTGCCACAGAGGGGTTCTGCCGTGGCGGTCCAGTCCATACTGAGCGATGTGGTGGATGAAATCGACCCGGAGGAAGTTCATGACCAGGACCTTGCAGATACCCTTGAAGACGTGGTGGATGCGGCAGGCCAGGCGGAAATAGCGGCAAGGCGTACACTGGATCCCGTAAATTACGTACGCGGGACCTTCGGTTGGGGGTCGATTCTTGGTGGTTTCCTCTTTGGGCTTGGCGCTATGTTTGCTGGCGGCTGTGGTTCGGGCACGTTGTGGCGCGTTGGAGAGGGGCAATTGAAGCTTTGGCTCGTGGTGCCATTTTTCGGGATATCAAACGCCATCATGACAAAATGGTTCAGGGCTATACACATGGAAGGCATTGGGCCGACCCATGAAGGTAGCAAGCTTGGAATACATCTTTATCTCCCGGACGCCCTTGGATACGGGGGTGCCCTTGCCGTGGTAGTTATCGCTATGGCCCTTTGGTACATCATTGTTGACTGGAACGAGGATTCAAACAAATTGATTGTGGAGATGTGATTTCAGTGAAAGACTGAATAAAATTATATGAATAGAAAAAAGGAGGAAACATGAGCGACATCAAGATTGCCCCCGAAGGCCTGGAAGTAGCCCGCACACTCGATGCAAAGGGACTTAGCTGCCCCATGCCGCTTTTGAGGACCAAGAAAGAGATAGAGAAGATCAACTCCGGCGAGATTCTCGAGGTCCTTGGCACTGATCCAGGGTCCAGGAATGACATCCCCGGCTGGTGCTCAAGGGCTGGTCACGAGTACCTTGGCGAAAAGGAAGATGAGGGGTTTATCCGTTTTTACGTGAAGAAAAAATAAAGGGTATTTGCTGAAGAAAGCAATGAAGAGATGGAGGTTTCACAACAATGGCTACCGATGCTAATAAACTTGGAATCTTTGTTACTTCTCCCCAGCACATGAGGCATGTCATAGGCGTTGCAGCCGCTGCCACGAGGGCTGGGAAGAAGGTGATGGTGTTCTTTACATTCAAGTCCGTACATCTGACCAAACATCCAGATTTCGTGAAGCTCGCCAACATGTGCGAGGTGGAAGACCTCGCCATTTGCGCAGACAGTTATACCTGTGAAGGTTACGACGTGGAAAAGGATGTGCCGAAGGGGCTGACTCCGCGTCAGATGAGGACTCAGGCCTATCATGGCGCCATCATAGACGAGTGTGGAAAATATCTGGTCCTTTAATGCAGGAGGCATAAAACCATGGAATCAAAAAAATGTTACTTTTTGATGCAAAACAGGATGTATTCAGGTGATGCCGTGCGTTCAGCGCTTGGTCTCGCTGTTGAGAACCATTATTCTTATCCTTGCTTTATGTATAGTGAATATCCCCGTTTCTCAGATTACGTGAAAGAGAACATCGACTGGATCAGGGACATGGAAGGGGATGTTTTTACCATAGAAGGAGAGGATGCGGAGGGCGTAGAACTTACAAAACTGAGTCTCGAGGAGTTGGGCGAAAGGCTTAGGGAGGCTGACCTGATTATTCCGTACGGCCTGCCAAAACAGAGCAAGACCCCGCCGCCTGCCTGTTCAGAAGACTAACAAAGGGGAGGATAAAAGATGAGCGAAGAAAAAAAGATGAAAATTCTGCATATCTACAGGTCCGAGCCCAACGACGATACTATGAAACTTGTTGAGATACTGAGCCGTGACAGGGATGCGGCTGAATTCAGGCTTTATATTGGCGATCCTAATTACGACACGCTGGTCCAGATGATCTTCGATGCCGATCAGACAGTAAGCTGGTGGTAGCTTTGGACTAAAAGAAAGAAACGAATAAAACGAATATTGAAAGAGGCCCCGGTTGATTTGCAAATTGGCTGGGGCCTTTTATATTGGTTCGTCAAGAAGTTCAAAGGGGAAAATAGGTGAACAAAAAATCATTTCTTGGTGCATTTTGCCTTCTAAGTCTTTTCCTCCTGTTTCATGCCTGTAATGGCTTCGCAAAGATCTTCATAGATATAAACTCTCCATATTTCCAAAAAATTCCAGTCATGGTACAGGATCCGAACCTGTCCGTCATGACCTATGAAAACAGGCAGGCATCTCAGGAGATCGTGGATACCCTGTCCAAGGACTTGTTGTTTCAGGGCTTTTTTTCAGTGTTTAGGTGCATAGCAGAGGGCCAAAATGAAAAGATAGATTACAAGGTTACCACTGATTTTGCCAGAAAGGGCAGGACTGTCACGGTGATCCTGAAACTCTATGACCTGTCCAATGGAACCATGGTAGTGGGCCGGAAATATATAGCCACGCTGTCTGATCTCAAGAAGGTTGCCCACAGGTTTGCAAACGAGATCGTACTATCAATAACAGGGCATCCGGGCGTAACCCTGTCGAGAATTGTTTTTGTTTCAGAAAATGCATCGAACCGCGAAATATATTCGGCAGATTTTGACGGGACAGGCATCAGGCAAGAGACATGGCTGCATACCATTGTCATGTCCCCAAGATACTCTCCGGACGGCCGGTTTATCGCTTTCACTTCCTTCAAAACCGGCCGCCCCTGCCTATATATAAAGGCTGTCCGGAACGGGAGTATAAGAAAGCTTGCATGTTTCCAGGGAGTAAACATGTCTCCTGCGTGGCATCCCTCAGGCAAGCGTCTTGCTGTTACACTCAGCAAGGATGGGAGTCCTGATATATACCTCCTGGACATAAGGGGCCAGATCATAAAACGGCTTACCCACGGACCTGGTATAAATGTCTCTCCATCGTTTTCTCCTGATGGGGCAAGGATCGTTTTCGTATCTGACAGGGCCGGTGGGCCCCAGCTTTATATAATGAATGTATCGTCAGGCCGGACCGTTAGGCTGACGTACTCGGGAAGCTACAACACAGATCCCGAGTGGTCACCATGTGGAGACCGGATCATCTACGTGAGCCGGGTCGGAGGGAAATTCCAGGTCTTCACGATTTCGTCCAAGGGCGGAGACCCCTTGCAGCTTACCTTTGAAGGAAATAACGAGAATCCGTCCTGGTCTCCTGATGGGAGACAAATTCTCTTCAGTTCAGACAGGACTGGTGGTAATAAACACCTGTTCGTTATGCAGGCTAATGGACAGGATCAGAGGCTTCTTTTAAGATATGGCCGACAGGACTTTTTTCCTTTTTGGGGGCCAAATACTTTCAAGTAGAGGATTTTTTCCAATGCAATCAGCTCACAAGATACACCTGTTTGCCCGGCCCGTGCCAGTTTTTATCATTTTACTGGCCCTTTTTCTTGGTGGATGTGCGCCTCAGGCCCAGCTTGACATGCTTGACAGGAATGTTTCCGGGCTTCAAATAGAGACCCACAGGATTGGCCAGGAGGTTGAAACCCTCAAGAAGCGAATGGTAGAGGTAGAGGGCCAGAGTGGTGAAAACGGTCGAAAGTCAGTGGCAAGGCTGAACGCCCGTATCGACGGCCTGGAAAGCGAGCTTATGAGGTTGAACGGCCTCGTGGACCAGCTCAAGTACAATCAGGAAAGAGAGGAGACAGAGCTTGCACAGCTTAAGGAGGAGATACAGTCAAGCCTTGAAAGAGTTGGTAAAATGTCTCCTGCCGTACAGCCGGGTGTCAGCACGGTCTCCCCTCGGGGCGCCAAGTCCGCCACAGTTCAGGAGGAAGTCCAGGTCCAGGAGCCAAAGCCGGCTGCAAGGCCTGAAGACCTTTACCGTGAGGGGCTCAAGCTGTTTAAGATGCAGAAGTATCAGGAGGCTAAGTCCGCCTTCAGGGATTTCATAAAACAGCATCCGGGCTCCCCAATGGTGGCGAACGCTCATTTCTGGATAGGTGAATGTGAATACAAGCGTTCCAGATATGAGGAGGCCATTCTTGAATATAATAAGGTCATTAACAAGTTTCCCAAGAGTAACAAGGTGCCGGATGCGCTGCTTAAACAGGGATTTGCATTTGCAAAGCTTGGAGACAAGGAAAGCGCAAGGATACTACTGAAAAGGCTCATAAAGAGTTTTCCGACGACCCCTCAGGCAAAGGCGGCCAAGAGGCAATTGAAGCTTCTGAGGTGATTGGGTTTGTCTGGCATACGTTGGAAAATGACGGGTAGTAATGCTTGTCCCGTGGCGGCTTGTGCCGTGCTCTGCCTGCTTTTCATGCAGGTCATCTTTGCCCATACCGTTTACAGCGCTCTCGCAGGGCAGGTCCGAATAGGTGTACTCCTCGATCTGTCGGGACCATTGAGCCAGAGTGGAGAGGCAGCGTACAAATCGATCCAGTTTGCAGTGGAGGATATCAATCTGCTTGGCGGCGTAGGGGGAAGACACATTGAAATAACTGTTTTTGATACGGCCTCAGACGGCAAGAGGATGATAGAAGGCGCTACCAAGTTGAAGGATCAGGGCGTGGTGGCTTTGATAGGCCCCTCTGCACCACAAAATTGTATCTTACTGAGGAAGTTCGCGGAAAAGAGCAGGATACCGCTTGTATTAATATCTGGCACAGCTCCGGTACTGACATTCTCCGGGCTGAAGACGAAGTGGATTTTTTCCACTACGCTTAATTTTTCATCGGAGCTGAAGGCACTTTTCTCGGTTTTCAAGAGGCGCGGTTACCAGAACCTCGGTGTCATAGTCGAGGCGGGTGAATTTTACAGGGAACTTTTTCTATGGATACGTGGATACGCCCCGGAATACGGCTTAAAGATCGGGTGTGCCCAAGGATTCAATCTTAACAAGGAGGACGTGGCGAGAAAGTTTGCCTTCATAGACAGGTGTGATCCGGACGCTGCTCTGTTATGGGCGAACAGCTCGGCAATGCCCCTTGTGATAAATTCGCTTCACGGGGCGGACCTGCCTATCGGGATATCTCACGGGCTTTTTGATCCGTCATTGTTGCAGGCTGGAAACTCGACCGGAAGCGAGCTCATCTTTGTGGCTGTCCCATCTGCTCTTGCCCCGGAGGGACTGAGAAGGGGGCTTTCCTTCAGCGCAAGGAATTTTCTCAACAAATGGGGCAGTGAACTTGACGTCCTTCCTTTTGGAGCACGGCTTTATGCTGCACAGGCCTGGGATGCGCTGCACGTGGTGGTCATGGCCCTCAAATCGACAAGGGGAGGAGTGGGCAGCCGCAAGGCCCTGAGATCGGTTCTTGAAAAGGGTATCAAGGGCTATCGCGGGGTGGTGGGGAAATTTTACTTTGACAAGAGGGATCATTCGCGTCTTGATCCGTCCTCCCTTTCAGTCCTCAGGTTTTTTTCGGGCCACTGGGGGCTTGTTCATTAGCAGACATCCCTTAATGTACGGGCAAGGGTAAGCGCGAGTACCTTCCTGGCCCCTTTTCCCTTAAGCATCCGAGCCATTTCACGGACCGTGCTGCCTGTTGTCAGGACATCGTCAAAAATGATGAAATGGCTGAAGTCTTCTATGGAGCCGGCCTCGAATATGCCCCTCACATTTTGACGCCTCTCTTTCCTTGAAAGTCCTCTCTGGGGAGAGTTGTGAACTGTTCTCCGGACCATGCCATGTTTCACTATCAGACCGGGAAATAGCGCCCGCGCCATGACAAGGGCCTGGTTGAACATCCTTTTTCTGAGCCGCCTTGGATGGAGGGGAACGGGCACGACGCAAGTTTTCTCAGCCTCGCTGTGGATTTCCGCAGGGGCACAGTCCATGACAGTCTCGGCAAGGGGCCTAGCTATTTCTATAAGAGCCTTGAGGCTGGAGTTGTCTCCTCGGTATTTGAAGTTCCTTATGAGGGGTGCCACCGGTTCTTCGTATACGAGAACAGATCTTGCCCAGTCAATGGGACCGGGTCGTACCATGCAGTCTTGACAAAGATGCGTCATAGAGGTTCTGGATTCAAGGGGAGTTCCGCAGCGGGGGCAGATAGGTGACGGAATCTTCCTGATTTTTCCCATGCATTCGGCGCATAACGGCAGGCTCCATGGTACCGGAGTCGGCGATGAGCACGCGGGACAGAGGCGAGGGAAAACAAAATCGAGAAGCCGGCCAGACTGGCGGGAAATTCTGCCGGTCCGGCTTGAAAGCCAGTTTCTTAACAGGCTAATCCATGGATTCAATGATACTTTTTGCAAACTCGGAGCATTTTACCTCTGTGGCATCTGGTATCTGACGCGCAAGGTCGTAGGTGACCCTTTTTTTTGCGATGGCCTTTTCGATGCCACTGTATATCCTGTCTCTCGCCTCTAACCAGCCTAGGTATTCAAGCATCATGGCCCCTGAAAGGATCAAGGAACCGGGATTCACCTTGTCGAGGCCCGCATATTTTGGCGCCGTGCCGTGGGTTGCCTCAAAGAGTGCCACCCCGTCTCCAATGTTTGCACCTGGAGCCATGCCGAGCCCTCCCACCTGGGCTGCCAGGGCGTCCGACATGTAATCCCCGTTAAGGTTTGGCAGGGCAAGTACCCCATACTCAGAAGGTCTTAAAAGTATCTGCTGGAACATGGCATCAGCAATGCGATCCTTTATTACTATCTTTCCTTCCGGAACCTTGCCACCGTGCTTTTCCCATACGGCGGCTTCCGTTATGGTTTCTTGGGGGAATTCAGTTTCTGCAAGCTCGTAGCCCCAGTTTCTGAATGCCCCCTCTGTGTATTTCATGATGTTACCCTTGTGAACTATGGTGACAGAATCCCTGTTGTTGTCGATGGCGTACCTGACCGCCTTTTTCATAAGCCTGAAGGTACCCGTCCTGCTAATAGGCTTTATGCCGATACCGGAGTCCGGGCGGATATCAGCGCCGAGTTCCTTTCCGAGAAAATCTATTACCTTCATGGCCTCCGGGCTTCCTGCGGCCCACTCGATGCCGGCATAGACATCTTCCGTATTTTCCCTGAATATGATCATGTCTACAAGCTCCGGCCTCTTTACGGGGCTTGGAACACCACTGAAATAACGTACAGGCCTCACGCATGCATAAAGGTTAAGCACCTGCCTTAAAGTGACGTTAAGACTCCTTATTCCTTCACCAACAGGGGTTGTAAGGGGGCCCTTTATGGCGACCACGTATTCCGAGAGGGCCTCAAGGGTTTCCTTGGGAAGGTACTCGCCGGTCTTTTCCATGGCCTTTTCCCCGGCGAATATTTCCTTCCATGAAATGGAGCGCCTGCCGCCGTAAGCCTTCTCGACCGCTGAATCAAGCACCATGCGGGTAGCCTGCCATATATCCGGGCCTATCCCGTCTCCCTCTATGAAGGGAATGATGGGATTTTCAGGTACGCTTATGGTGTTGTCTGTATTTATAGTGATCTTTTCCCCTGCCATTTAGTATTTCCTCCTTGAAAAATGGACGGTTCCTGTAGTCGTCACTCCGACTTGGTATTATTATTCCCTACAAGGCCAACACTGTAACTTATTTATCCGGTTATTTGTAGCGTTTTTCTGCCACGGCCTCGCCTAGGGCGTAATCATTTTGGACATTGGAGGTTCTATGCGAACTTTGGTCGTGAACCAGGGTGCCCTTGGGGACCTGTTGTTGTCTCTGCCCGCTCTTCGTTTAATAAAGAAACACCTCGGGGATTTCACATTGGCGGGTGATCCGGAGAGATGCCTTTTTTTCAAGGCTATCGGCGAGGTTACCTCTGTGTTCCCCGCAAATTCAGCGGCATTTTCACAGCTTTTTACCGGAACGATTCCTCCGCATCTCGATTATTTTGATGATATCTGGTGGTTTACGAGAAGGAGGGGTCTTGTCCCAACCATCTTAATGATGCCGGATTCCAGGCTGAAGGCAAGGGTTATATTCACGGTGGATGAAGGGCCAGGCGGCACAAACTGCTCGGCCTTTCAGTTTCAGCAGGTCTGCAACGAGTTAAACGAAAAGGGGGCAGATTTTGGTGATTTCCTGATGCCCCTTTCATATTCAATGGCTATGGATGAGCGGGAGGGATTTGACCTGTCTATTCATCCGGGCAGTGGCAGTGCTATGAAGAACCTGCCACTGTCAATGTTCATGGACGTGGCGGCAAGGCTCCTCGATAATGCCCCCGGGATGACCTGCTGTTTCATCCTGGGACCTGCCGAAGGAGGTATGATAGAGGATGTGGAAAGGTTCGCTCGCGGCTTTGATGGAAGGGTTCAAATTGCAATGGGATTCGATCTCGGAGGCCTATCCAACCTTCTCGGGCGGACCAGGGTTTTCTGGGGAAATGATTCTGGCGTTTCTCATCTGTCAGCATGGTGCGGGGCGAGAACATATATCAACTTCGGACCCACCAACCCGGAGCTCTGGGCGCCTGTCTGCAGGAATGTAACAGTTTTTAGAAGCAAGGCCCCATGCAGCCCCTGTGGAGAAAGCTATAGGAAATGTCCGGAGCCTGTCTGTCTTAGGCAGATTGACCCTCATGCAGCGGAGGGTGCTCTTTTATCGGCTCTTCGCAGGTGATATTGGAATACGGGCCTACACCTTTCCAAGCTTCTCAAGCCTCTCCTTGCACGGGATACAGTAGACGGCCCAGGGTCTCACCTTAAGCCTTTCTGTGCATATCCAGTCTTCGCACTCAATGCATCGTCCGTACTCGCCGTGTTCAATTCTCCACAGGGCCTGGCTGATGGCCTCGAGCTCTTTTTTCCTGGTCTCCAAGACTCCGAGGACAACCTCTTCCTGGAGGTCTATCTGGGCCAGGTCCTGTTCATCGTTAACGTCGTTTATGAGTCCATGATATTCCTCGCTTACCCTGGACTTCAACTCGGTTCTGATCTCCTTCCATATTTCTTCCCTCTTTTCAAGGAGTAGTTTTCTGAATTCACCTATTTCTTTCTTTGTCAGTGGTCTTCTGCTCTTCGTCATGGCTGCCTCCTTTTTTCCTTTGCCGGCGGTTGAAAAACGGCTTCCATTTTCATTGACATTGATTGAGCATCCACAAAAATGGTATACAAACTTGATGCGCCTGTACATTTTCCTGCAATAAGAACGCATTCATCACAGAGGCAAACGACTTATCAATGGCTTTCCTTGAAAGAAGCTAAGCGCTTTCGTGAAATGGTCAAGTCCCAATTGGCAGTTCAAAAGACCTGAGTTTTTTGATAAGATTAAAGGTATGAAAAAATTTAGCCATATTGTCTATTTTCTCTTGCTATCATTTTTGTTCATGGCCTTTAATCTTGTATCAGGGGAGGTTGCAATGTCTTTTCAACTCAGGTCCGCAGCCTTTGAAAATGGCGGCGAAATTCCGGCTATCTACACCTGCGATGGTAAGGATGTATCCCCGCCGCTTGAGTGGGATGGTGTTCCTCAAGGCACCAAGAGCTTCGCCCTGATTGTGGAGGACCCGGATGCACCTGATCCGGCAAACCCAAAGATGATCTGGGTACACTGGATACTTTTTGATATTCCCTCCGAAATAGACGAACTCCGTGAGGGCGTAACAGATGCCATGCTTCCCCCTGGAGTGAAATCCGGGCTGAACGACTGGCACAGGACCGGATACGGAGGGCCATGTCCCCCTATCGGATGTCACAGGTATTTTTTCAGGCTCTACGCCCTTGACACGATGCTTGATAGCCTGAAGCGTCCCACAAGGCCAGAGCTCGAGGCTGCCATGGATGGCCATGTTTTATCAGAAGCGGTCCTTTTGGGGACTTACCAAAAGAAATAGTCGGTGACCTGTGCCCTTGTCCATGGGTTGGCTGGTACCTACCTTTAATAATAGAAAGGTGGTTCGGTTGTGTTCCCTATTAAAGAGCCGAGGAGGTGCTTATGGACAAAGGCAAGTTTGGCAGGCTTGACAGGCTGGTTAAGGAAAAAAGGCACGATCCCTACCGCTCAACCGAAAAGTTTCCTGAGCCGACAGTGTGTACAGGTTGCGGCTGTGTCTATTCAGGCGGCCGCTGGGCGTGGATGGAAGAAAGGCCTGATAAGGCCAATAGGGCTCTGTGCCCTGCCTGCAGGAGAATAAGGGAGAAGATGGCTGCCGGCGTGATCAGGCTCAGCGGTAGGTTTCTAAAGGGACATGGCAAGGAGATATTGAACCTTATAAGGAATGAGGAAAAGGCGGAAAAGGCCGAGCATCCACTGGAAAGGATAATGGAGACAAGAAATGAGGACGGTGCTGTAGAGGTGCTTACTACTGGTATTCACCTTGCGAAACGTATAGGCGAGGCGGTACGGCGTTCCTACCAGGGCAGCTACGGCATTGAATACGGAGACGGCGAAAATAGCGTGCGTATTGAGTGGCATAGGGATTAACCAATGGAGCAAATATTGGAAATGGAACCTGCAAGGCCGTCCACGATCTGGGCGGCCTTTTTGTAGTTGAGCGTGGAAGGGGTGTCGGTTGCCCTGTGGTAATTCGGGTTCCGTAAAAGGCGGTGTCTGTCACCATTATGGCCTTGTAACCGAGTTTTTGAAAGGCCCAGTGGTCTGAAAAATCAATGCCGACCATGATAGCAGGGGCATTCAAGGTCTCTACCGGAATAGGGCTGTATTCCCTGAAAAGTTTCTTCAATCTCAATGTCAGGTCTCAGGATTTCAGGTTTCCAACAATTGCTATAAAGTCTCCCGTGTCTCGATACAACCTGTCCATGAAGGGAAAGGGGTATTGCTGGCTATCCGGCCTGTTTGAAAAGTAGCCGACCAATCTCAAGGCAAATCATTCCCATGAGCTTCTGGCCCATTTTTTTAGGTGTTTCGCATAACGGTGGCTTCCCATGTTCCTTGTACTGAAAACCGGTGGTTCTTCCATACAAAAGGCGGCGAAGATGACGTTGTCAAGTTCCACAGGAGAAAGGAGGTTTGCGGTTTCTATGAGGGCCGCGACGCCGCTTGCGTTGTCGTCGGATCCAGGCGTAGAAGAGACAGTATCGTAGTGGGCTCCTACTACAAGGATGGCCTTTTCATGCATGGAAAGGGTGGCGCTTCGCTTCCATCCGGCGATGATATTATGGTACTAAATCCCCATGTAGATCACGGGTTGAAGGGCGACGGACATGCCGAAGCCCCGGAAGGACTCGGCTATGAAGGTCCTTGCCTTTGCCAGTCTGTCCCGCCGTTTTATTGGCCTTGGACCGATGTGAACGGCAAGTTTTTCCACTGTTTTTCTTATGTTATCTAAATTTGCCCGTTTCATGTTTCTCTATTAAGGTATATAATTTGCTTATAAAACAGGTTGGAGATTTGTCAATATCGTTAAGGATAAAAATTATGCCCACCAAAAAAATTCTTCTTGTTGACGATGACGAAAACATCTTGACGGTCTTGAAGATGCGTCTGGAGCTTATGGGGCTCAACGTCACATCCTGTGACAATCCCATGGATGCCCTCAACCTGTTCAAGGATGGCGATTTCGATCTCGTACTTACCGATCAGAGGATGGACGGTCTAAAGGGTGTAGAGCTCCTGTCCAAGATAAAAGAGATTGCGCCTTTCATCCCCGTTATCATAATGACGGCCTATGGAAAGGTTGACGACGCGGTCATATCCATGAAGAAGGGTGCGTTCTCTTACCTCGAGAAGCCTGTTGACGCAAAGCAGCTTAAGGACATTATCCAGCGAGCGGTGGAAATCGCCAGCATAGAGAGAAGGGTCAGCCTGGAAAGGGAGCTCTGGGGAAAGGTCATTTCGCGTATAGGTGCAGGCCTGGTCATCATAGACCTTGAAGGCTGCATCCAGTGGGCCAACAAGTCTGCATGGGAGCTTTTTAACCTGACAGAACAGCTTGGGGCGCCGAGGCTGCCCTTTGGCAGGGAACTTATTGAGGAAATGATAAGCAGCAGTAAAAAAGGCAATTTTGAGTATTTTGACGAAGAAACTGAAAGGTGGTTCCTGATTTCTTCTACAAAAAGGCCCGAAGGCAACGAGATTGCTGTGTTGATTCTCGATATAACAGAGCTGAAGGAGGCGCAAAAGGCGCTTCTTGAACAGCAGCGCCTCGAAGGTATTGTGGAGATGGCAGGGGCCGTGGCCCACGAGTTCAGTCAGCCCCTCCAGGCAATTCTCCTTAATTGCGAGCTTCTTCGTTCCTCCTCTTCATCTTTAGACAGGAAACCCCTTTTAAGGCTTGAAACGCAGGTTGAGTACCTTGGAGAACTCGTTCACAAGCTCACGGATATTACAAGGTACGCTAGAAAGGACTATCCAGGTACGGAGGGCATAATAGACCTCCAGAGGGCTGCGGAAGGTTAGGTCAGGGGTCGGTTTTCAAAGCATTCCCTTTGAAATGGCCTCGGCAATCTCCGCAAGTTTGTTGATGTGTTCTTGCAGGAGCTCTATCCTTTCCTGCCCAAGTCCCAGGTAATTGGCCAGCGCAGTTTTGTTGCAATGGGGAGACATGTAAAGGCCCAGGCCGAGTTCGTGGCTCAGGTAGTCGGCAAGCTCAATGATTGCGCCGTCCGTATTGAAGTGTGGATGGCCAGGGGGCAGGTGGTGGCTTGCGATGACACGGTGGTAGATTGAAGGCAGGTCCCAGTTTTTCACGAGCCAGGCGCCAATGACATTATGGGGGAAGCCCATGGTTCTTTCCGCCTTGATCAGGGAATATCCGTTTTCCTCTGCGAGGTTTAGAATACGCTTCCAGTCCTGGGGGAAACACGTGTCCATGACCGCTCTGCCAAGGTCGTGAAGCAGCCCGCAGGTGAAATAGACATCCGTCTCTTCAATTTCGAGTTCCCCTGCCAGTATCCTGCTTATCATTGCGGTCGCTATGGAATGTTCCCAGAATTTTTGCCTGTCAAAACCGGTGCGTGATTTCTTGCCCTTGAATACGCTGGAGATACTCAGGCTCAGGGCAAGGCTCCTGACTTCGGAAAAGCCGAGGAACACTATGGCCCTGTGTATGGTGGTGATCTGGCTTGCGGGATAGTATGCGGCGCAGTTGGCTACCTTTAGAAGCTGCGATGAAAGGGAGGGGTCGTGCATTATCACCTGCTCAAGCCGTCTTATGTCCTGGGGGTTTTGGGCCACAATTGTAAGGACCTCCTGTGCCGCAGCGGGCAGAGGGGGGATCCTTTTGATCTTGGAGATGATCTCTTTTTTCCGTCTCTGGGTGTCGAGATCAATTATGGCAACATTTTTTATCATTTCTTATGTGAAAAATTCTTCCGTTTTTAGAAAAAAAGTTCTACCTATTTTGTTTTATCGGCTGGATGGACGGGATTATTTACAGATTTTCCCTGCTCGCGTTCGTCGAGATTGGCAGTAACTTTGCAGGAGAATTGGAAAGATCAGAGAGAAAGGTGGACTGAACAATGAATCTTGCCATGGTGAAAAGAGAGCTTCCAGTCACTGCAATCACTAAAAACAAGCGTATTCAGCTTCAGGTGGAAAAGGAATACTATGAAAGCAAGATAAGCTGCCTGATGGATATGAATCTGCCCATAAAGCTTATCCTGCTGGCATGCTGGGATGCACCCGTAGAGAGGGAAAATCTCACCTCCAAGAGGGGACAGCAGAGGTTCATCAAGCAGTGCCTGAAATATTACAAGAAGAAGTTGAAAGATTTAAAGAAAGAAGAGAAAAAGCTGAAATAGTCCGCTCTTTTGCTATAGAAAAACCTTTAAAAAAGTTAATTAAACGGGGCCAAGCATAAAATAATTTTATGAGAGGCCCCGTTTGTTGATGATATGGCGTGATATTCGCTTATCCGTTTCCTGGGCATCACACCCTTCCTCTGCTCGACCCCTTGCCTAGTGCCCCGGCTATGAGGTGGGCAGTCCTGATGGGCTCTGGGATATTTGAATTTATGCAAAAGAAATTAATGATCTTTTCCGCTTCTTCAAAACCAAGTCCAATCCTCTGGATAAAGCATTTACAGCACGGCTCCATGGGACCAAGCCCGCTGATTATCTTCCATTTTGCCTTCCCCCGGGGCACCTTTTTTAAAAGGGCATTCCTTATGGCCTGGTAATCGGGCATTTTTCTCGCCACCACTAAGACGGGTCTTGACAGTTCCCGGTGGATCATTTCCGCATCCACTATGTTGAATCCTCCGAGACAGATTCCCTGAAGCATTATGAGGTTGCAGTGCTCATAGAACCGCGAACTTCCCACGATTTCAATTAGGTGTTCCGCAGAGTCGTCTCCGTCTTTTTCCACACTACCTTTTAGGATTCCATCAAGTCGTTTGCCGGCATAGACGGTCCCAACGATCCCGATTTGTCCCCGGTAGTTTCTTTGAAAAGGGCAGTCGTCAAAACCAATGCAGTTTACAAGACGTGGCCTCATGTTGTCGCCTTCATATCCCTTGGCCTGTTGAACGGGAGTTTAAAGGAAAGAACAAAAGACCGCGAGGGAGAAACGATTCTATTCTATAATCCATACGGCGCAGTTTTTTGCGTAATGGACTATCTTGTTGGATATGCTGCCAAAGAGAAATTCCTCTGCCTTTGACATGCCTCGCCGTCCTACTACTATAGTCCCGAAGCCGCCGTTTTTCTGGTAGTCCATGATGGCCTGGGCAATGCTGAAATCCGTTATCTCCAACAGGTCCGTGGACAACGTACCACGTTCGAGCCCTTTCGTGGAAAGGAGTTCCTTAAGTTCGCGGAGGACATGCAGTGCCTCTTCTTTTTCGTGTCTTTTCCTTGCCTGCCACGACTTGTCATCGGGGAAAAGGTCCCTTTCTGCATGACGGATTACATACAGGACCGTAATCTCGAAGCCCGGGCTGCGCCCCACGATCCGCCCGACATAGTCTACGGCCCTTCTTGCATTTTCCGACGCATCCGCCGCAATTAGTATCTTCTTGTAATTCATGACCAGCCTTCCTTTCTCTCAATAATGATGTCTAAGCAGGGCTCAAGCTCCCGGAGAAATTCCTCCACCGTTTCATAGAAGACCTCGGCGCCCTGGGAAAAATGAAGAAAAACGAGGTTAAGTTCCTGCGGAATATAAGGGAAAAGTTTCCGAAGATTTACTATCCTGTTCCGATAGAGAAGGGAAAAGTCGTTTTCCTCAAGCTTTACCCTTCTTTCTCCAATAATCCTTTCGATATTGGCGGCCGTGTAAATCTGTTTGCCCGCAAGGTATATGAGCAGGTTTCCCAGGCCAAATATGTCCAGGCCAAATGGGCTTTCCTCAAACTCGTACGCGTAGTCAAAATCGATCCAGACGTATCGGCCGCCCTTGTATTCTCTCCACAGATGATCCCTTCGTATATCTCCATGGATTTCTCTCTTTTCATGCAGCATCCCTATGGCCCTGCATGAATCCATGAATTTTCCAAGTATGCGAGGGAAATCCTGGAAGAAGTAGTCGCGGTGGCCCTTTTCTATCTCGAATACACAGTGGTCCAGCCTCTTGCCTCTTACTACGTCAAGTATTCTCACCACGTTTCCCTTGGCGTCATGGTAGGACTGCCCCTGCATGAACCTTTTGTCCCCCCTCACAAGGTCAAGTATCCTGGCCTCTTTTCTCGGGCTCCTGTAACAGGGTATTTCAAGGTCACCGAGCTTCAGCGTGAATTTTTCGTGGAACACCAGCTTCAGTATCTTCCTGTCCCCCGATTCTAAGTGTATGCATCTTTTGACCCAGTACTTGGGGTCCTCTATCCCAAAGCTCCTTTCAGATTCGTCTCTGAGCACGAGATAGTGCTGGCCCTTGAGCTCAATGACATCTCCGTAGGAGATTTTCATGAAAGCCGAGGTGTCCCTGTATACCCTGCCGTATTCCCCGAGAGAAAGGCCTGGCCTGATCGTCTTTACAAGTTCCTTGACCTCTTTTGACATATTCCCCTGTCCCGTAGAGTTGTTTTACAAATATTCTAAGCACGAATGTGCGATAAGAAAGGATAAATGTGCAAAGTGCTATCCATTGCCCGATTTTTCAGGCGGTAATTATCCTTCCGGGTGCGTGGAAGCAGTTCACCCTGTGTGGCCGGACGTATGCTGCCAGGGTCACACCGGCCCTTCTCGCTATGGCCAGGCCAAGAGAGGACGGAGCGGTTCTTGACATGATAATGGGAATCCCGATCCTGGCACATTTCAACACCATGTCAGAGGTGAGCCTGCCGGTTGTATAGATTGCTCCTTTGGGCGCTATTTTTCCGAGCAGTATTGCCCCTATGACCTTATCCACCGCGTTATGGCGGCCGACATCCTCGTAAAATGCGGTAAGTTTCCCTCCCGACCAGAACCCACAGGCGTGGATGCAGTGGGTTTTAAGCCCAAGGTCCGAGTAGTGAAGGACTTCGATAATAAACCGTTCCATCTCGTCGAGGCTGATGGTGCATTCAGATAACGGGCCGAAGGCCCCTTCGAGCATTTTTCTGGAGATCTTTCCAGTGCCCCCACAGCCAGAGGTGATGATTACCTCCCTATGTTCCATGTTTTCCACGTCGGCATAGACGCTTATCCTGCCTTCATGGCAGACGTAGACCTCCTTGAGCTGTTCTCTTTTTTCTATGTAGCCCTGGCCGAAAAGAAAGCCCACTCCGAATTCCTGCAGACCGCTTGGCAGAACCATTGATGCGCCAATGGATTCGTCATTCAAGGCCACCTTGAACGGGGTTTCCACGGCCACGGTTTCCTGTCTGGCTTCAGTGCCTTCACGGGAGATTAATGTGGTTTCATATTTGAGGGTGACTGGTATCATCGCTCTTGTGTATTGCGCCCTAAATTTTTTAAAAGTAACATAGCTCGCTTGTAAAGCAAAATCAGGGCATGTTCATATATGGAGAAGTTATGGGTAGAGTTCTATCGTTTATCGGTTACCACGATTCTGGGAAAACAACCCTGTTAACAAAGGTATTCAGGGAGCTAAAGGGCAGGGGATACACCGTCGGGATCATAAAGTCCACAGAGCACGAGCTAGTCCCCTTCGAAAAACCCGGTTCTGATACGGATCTCTACAGGCAGGAAGGCGTGGAGCGCCTTGCCGTGGTAACGCCTTCTTCCTGTACGGCGACTGTTCCAAGGAAGGATCAGGACCTTGCTGCCCTTGCGGTTTCACTTTTTCCCGATAGCGATCTTGTTCTATGCGAGGGGTTTAAATCGGCAAACGATGTCAGGAAGATAGAGGTGGCCCGCCGCTCGGTTTCCATGGAGCTTATCAAGGACAAGGTAGATGGCGTGGTTGCGGTAGTTTCCGATTTCAAGGTGGAAGGGGTCAGGCGCTTCGGCTTCCACGAGGTAAAGGCCCTGTGCGATTTCATAGAAGAGACCTTGCAACTTCACTCCATGGTGAGAGAAGACGAAATATGCCTTCTCGTTAACGGAAGAAAAATACCGCTGAAAAGATTTGTGAGGAATTCATTTAAGGGAACCATCTGCGGGTATGTCAGCTCACTGCGGTTTACGGAAAACGCCAGGGATGTAAGGATATTCATCAGGCTGATGAAATAGAGGTCGTTCCCCCGCCTCTGCTCACATTTATGCAAAATGCCGTTTTTTCATAACCCTACTCTACCCTTGTTTTTTGTCCCGGTTATGCCATTTTTAGGTCCCGACTTTTCTTGACCGGAGTCGAGCAGCCGTCTATAGTTGCCAACATCAACTACGCTGCTGCGCTTAATCAAAAGGCTTTAAACGGGAGAACCGTTTTCCAATTTTCGCTATGATTTTGCCTGCGTTTCAAGGACTGTTTATCAGGTTTTTCGATAATGGAAAAGATATCTATTAGACCAGATAGGCCCCAGGCCATTTTTTTCTGCCTTCTTTTTCTCGTGTTTTCCCTTAGCGGTTGTTCGCCTGCGGCAAAAAGCTCCGCTTCCAGGCCTGCTTCCGGGAAACAGGCCGCTGCTTCTTCCAAGGATAAGGATGAGCAGGAAATGGCGGAGCAGATAATCGGGGACCCAACCTTTGGTATCACCGCTGAATACTTCAGAAAGACAAAGTCGTCAGGGTCTAAGATAAGGCTTTTCGGCAGCAGCAAGAGGGAAAAGGAACTTGAGAAGAGGCTTGCAAAGCTTGAGCAGAGGCTTAAGGGTCTTCCGGAGCGGGCCACGGATATCCACGGGCTTCCCGTTCTCAGGAGAAAGGTGGTCCTGATATCCCTTCTTGGCGATCTTGGCCTCGATGTCCTGTCCTTGCTTCCAGCGGCCTTGAGGAGAACGGACGGGATTGTCCCTGTGGATTCCAACGAGCTCGCCTTTCTCTTGAAGAAACATGGGTACACAGTGGCCGATCTTGCCTCAGCGTCTGTAAGGCGAGAAATTGCTGCCATTGCTGGCATCCAGGCCTATATATTTGTTTATTTTCCACAAGGGAATGCCGCCACGGCCAAGGGAGAGAGATCGGCGCTGCGTCTTGATGTGATACACGCTACGGAAAATGTCCTGATCGGCTCCTACCTCGCGACCATTTCACAGTTTGATAAGGTTGCGAAGAAGATCTCAAAGGACATTGTGAGGGGGACCGAGTGGTCTTGCCGGATAGTGAAGGTGGAAGACGGGCACGTCTATCTGAATTCGGGCAGGCTGACAGGTCTGCAGCCCGGTGACAAGCTTAACGTCTATTCAAGGGGAAAGGAGATAATCGATCCCATCACGCGGCATTCCCTCGGTTACGGGCTTGGTTCCCTGAAGGGAACCATAGAGGTGGAGCAGCTTTTTGGTACTGATGCGTCTAAGGCGCGCATCATTGCCGGTTCCGGTTTTACCACTACGGATGTTGTGAAGATGGCAGAGCTGGCAGAATAAAGCGAATTCCAGGAGATACCAATGCATCCTCTTTTATCCAAGGAAACGGGGCAGAACAGATTGCTTCTTGGAAACGAGGCCATAGTCAGGGGAGCAATAGAGGCAGGTGCGGCTGTTGCGGCTGCGTATCCCGGCACTCCTTCCTCAGAGATTGCAAACAACCTGTTTTTCATTTCCCTTGAGGGGGACTGGCCTCTTTACTTTGAGTTTTCCACAAACGAGAAGGTGGCCATGGAGGTGGCGGCCTCAGCGGCAGCCGCAGGTGTCCGTTCCCTTACTTGCATGAAACATGTTGGCATGAACGTGGCCTCGGATGTTCTCATGACACTGGCTTACGTGGGAGTGAAGGCAGGGATGGTGATAGTTACCGCTGATGATCCTTACATGCACTCGAGCCAGAACGAACAGGATAACAGGGCCTATTCAAGGTTTGCCGGCCTTCCCATGCTGGAGCCTTCCTCTCCCGGAGAAGCGAGAGACATGACGATCCGGGCCTTTGAGATTTCAGAATCCCTCGAGCTTCCGGTTATAATCCGGACCACCACACGTACGTCCCACGTGAGAGGTCCTGTGAAGCTCGGCCCCTTGCCTGAAGAGGTGAAGCGCAAGGGAAGGTTCGAGAAGGACATGAGAAGGTGGGTCCCGGTACCTGCTGTAGCGAGGATTCGACATAAGGTGCTTCTGGAAAAAGATGAAAAGGCCCAGGGGCTCGCAGAAGATTCGCCATTCAACAGCGTGAAGGGCCATGGAACCGTAGGAATAGTGGCCTCTGGCGTAAGTGTCTGCTATGTGGAAGATGCTCTTTCGGAGCTCGATGTAAAAGACAGGGTGCGTTTCCTGAAACTCGGGTTCACATTTCCATATCCTGTTGCCCTGCTGAAGGATTTCATCGGAAAAGTGGAGAGGGTGCTCGTGGTTGAGGAGCTTGAACCGTTTCTCGAGGACGAGATCAAGATACTTTGCAAGGACATGGGCAGGGACATACAGGTCCTTGGAAAGTCAAGCGGCCATTTTTCAAGGATGTATGAATTTGATCCTCTCATGGTGAAAAAGGCCGTTTCAGACCTCCTTGGGACGGCATTTGTTGAGCCGGAGATGCCGGATCTTTCCTCGCTTCCCCCGCTTCCCATGAGGCCGCCAAGCCTATGCAAGGGCTGCCCCCACAGAGAGACTTACAATGCCGTAAAGAAGGCGCTTAGGGAACTTGGAGAGGAAGACGTGGCCGTCTACCCTACTGATATCGGTTGTTACACCCTTGGTCTCCTTCCTCCCATACAGATGGCCGATTATCTCCTCTGCATGGGTTCGAGTGTTGGTTCGTCATCCGGGTTCTCGGTGGCAACCGATCAGAGGATAGTCTCATTCATAGGGGATTCCACCTTTTTTCATTCCGGGCTTTCGTCCCTTGCAAGCGCTTTCCACAACGAACACAAGTTTTGCCTCGTGGTACTCGATAACAGCACCACTGCCATGACGGGCCACCAGCCCAATCCCGGCATCGAGATACGTCCTCCAGGCTATGACAGGCCCCGCATCCCCATTGAAAATGCCGTGAAAGGTCTTGGAATCCGGAATGTCCGCAAGGTTAATCCCTACAAGAAAAAGGAGACGGTAGCCATTTTCAAGGACGTGCTTTCGCGCGACGAGCTTTCCGTGGTCATTGCCGAGGCCCCTTGCATTCTCTATTACAAAAAGTTTGGAGGCAGAAAGTAGATGGATACCATGAAGATACTATTTTCAGGCGTTGGTGGACAGGGAACCTTGCTTGCCTCGAGACTCATGGGGGAGGCAGCCATGGCGGCAGGAATGGATGTGCGGGTGAGCGAGGTGCACGGTATGGCGCAGCGGGGCGGCGTTGTTGAGTCTACCGTGATGCTTGGAGGTTTAAAAAGCCCAATAATTTCAACTGGTGAGGCGGACATGCTAGTCAGCTTTGAACCACTTGAAACCATAAGGGCGTTAAACAGGTGTTCCAGGAATACTTCCATAGTAACCAACATCAGGCCCATTACCCCTATTACAGTGAAGCTTGGCCAGGCAGAGTACCCAGACGTGGACCAATGGATCGCTTTCATCAAGTCGAATTACAGGAGGGTCTGCGCTGTTGATGCTGACGAACTTGCAAGGCAGGCTGGAACGGCCAAGGCGGTGAACGTGGTTCTCCTCGGTGTTCTCATAGGGCTAGGGGAGCTGCCCGTTACGGCTCAGATGATGAAAGAGACCATCAGGGGCAAGGTAAAACCAAAGTTTGTTGATGCTAATCTTAATGCCTTTGAGCTCGGAATTTCAAGTGTATCGTGTTAGGAAGGTTCAGGAGATGAAAATTCGATCAAGAAGTCAGAACAGGCGCGGTGTCCTTTTTCTTCTACTTGTTTTCATGCTTGCCATCTTGATATTTGGGGCAGGTTGCACCGAAAGGCAGAGAAAGAATCTCAAACATTTTAAATCCGACATCATTGGCCTAAAAAGGCGCGTAACGTTGTACGACTGTAACGGCAAGGTGATAAGGAGCTGGCAGGGCCGGTTCAAGATAGAAGTGCAGGGAGCCTACATTTCTTTCATAGATGACAAGGGCAAGGATATAAAGATAAGTGGCACGGTAGTGGTGGAAGAGCTTTAGACCGTGACAACCTGGAGCCTGTCTTCCATTAAGCCTGTCATAGAGGCCATTATATTTGCAAGCCCTGCCCCGGTTTCAATCTCTGTACTGAGGCAGGCAGTGGCGGACGCCCCCCTTGAGCTTTTAAAACAGGCCATATCGAGTCTCGAGGCAGACTATTCCATGGAGGGCAGGGGAATAGAGCTTGTAAGGGCGGGCAAGGGCTTTCGTTTCCAGACAAGGCCCTGTTACAGAAAATGGATTCTCCGGTCTGCCAAGCGGTCCTGCCAGAGGCTAAGCAGGGCCGGTCTTGAAACCCTGTCCGTTATCGCCTACAGGCAGCCAGTAACCAGGGCCGAGATAGAAAGGATAAGGGGAGTGGATTCCTCCGGGACCATAAGGCATCTTCTGTCAAGGAATCTTGTCCGCATAGCGGGCAGAAAGGATGTTCCCGGTAGGCCCCTGCTGTACGCCACAACGAGCCATTTTCTCGAGGTATTCCAGCTTGGCAGTATAAAGGACCTGCCTGGCGTAAACGAGATTGAAACAGGCCTTGAGGAGAGACAGGCCCCGCTTTTTGGCGGCAAGGCGGTTTCTTGAGAAACCCACCGTTTATCATTACTGCTTACTGGTCCCGGGCGGGGGTCTCCTTTAAGGACCTTCTCATGATGGAAACGGGCTTTTCCACCTTTTCAGGAGTGTATCAAGGGCAAGCCTGATATCCTGCTACCTCCTGATGAAGGGCCGCCTTCCTGTGTTCTCTACGGCGCTCTTTTCTATCTCGTCGTTTAGTATGGTGGTGAGATGGCCGGTCAGGAGCCTGATAGCGGTTGATCGCAGGCCGATCTCCTCTACTTGTTCCCCGTCGTAACCGTTTACTACTATACTTTCGCGCACCCAGTAATGTCTGTCTGCAAGTATCATTACAGTTCCAAGGATGTTTTTAAGTACTCCCTGGGCGGCAAGGCCCACGGCGGCTCCGAGCCAGGCGCGGTCCTATGGTTATGGTATCAAGGTTCCTGTTTTCCAGGCTGTATAGAGAATACATGCGATCAGGATAAGTCCGATATCTACGGCAATGAAGCTTACTATGTAGACGGTCACCCTGAAAAAGAAGTTAGGGGGTGGTACCTTCATCCTTTCGAGCTCCTCCGGGCTTTTTCTTGCAACTTCAAGCTGCCTTTCGTGAAAATAGTCTTCCTCGGAGATCCTGCCGGTGAATATGGTTTCGTCTATCGGGAATTTTAACGGCCTCAGATGTGCATGGAAAAAGTGAAAAATGAACAGGAAGAATACGGCGAGCAAAGCCTCTTCCGAGTGGAACACGAGGGCCACGTTCAGGACCCAGCCGGGGAGCCAGCTCGTGGTCACCTTGGGAAACGCCAGCATCAGTCCTGAGCCACCAATAACGATCATGCCCCAGAATACGGCCCAGTAGTCAAATTTTTCCCAGTAGCTCCATTTATCCTTTTTAGGCTCCTCCCTGAATGTTAAAAAGCACAGGAATTCTTCCCAGGCCTCTTTGAAATCCTCTATCTTCGGGAAAAGGGAGTCTGGCGAACGGAGAAATTGCAGGAATCCCTTCAGGCCCTTTTCGCGTATAAGCCTCAATAGGTAATATCCATGCAGTACCACGGCAACGAAAAGGAGCCCGGCCATGCTTCTGTGGAGTAGGTTTAATGCCTTAAACCCTCCCAGGATTTCTGATATCTTGCAGGCCCATTCAGTGCCTGGATACCGGAGGGGCAGGCCGGAAAGGGCAAGGCCTAAGACGCTTATAAACAACACGAAATGGGTCAGCCGGTGCCAAGCCCGGAACCGCAGGTAATACACGTAATGACGCCCCGGCGTTTCGATTCTGGATTTTACTATCTTGGGGAAGGCCCGGAGCCAGGCAAGGGTGTGTATCGTGGCGGTGACCATCACTACAAGAAAAAGCATTTTCATCATTATATAAGCGTAGTAGAGGACGGGGTAGTTAACCTTGTCATGTAGTGATGCGTGTGGCCAGTATGACATGAAAAGAGAGTTGACCTTGCCATGGCATTTCCCGCAGGTCTTGGCCTTCCTCTTGGCTGAAAGGGGTGATGCAGGGTCTGAAACCTCAACAATTTTATGGGAGGAATGGCAGTCCCAGCATGTTGCTCCAACCCGGCCTTCGAGGGTGACTACCTGACCATGGAGGCTTTCCTCGTATGTTTTAAAGGCGTCCTGGTGACACTTGCCGCAGGTCTTTACGGTGTTTTTGACAAATCCAGGCATATTCACCCGGCCTATCTTGTGGTAGCCGTGGCACGTCAGACACCCGGGCGCGGAATCTGGATCGTCCTCAAATATCTCTCCATGGATACTCCCGGCGTAGTCCTTCTTTTCCTGAGCATGACAGGTTCCGCAGGTGTCGGTTATCTTGCCGCTTGAGACCACGGAGTTTGGATTGGATACCGGTAGGATATTGTGACTTCCATGGCAGTCATAACATCTGGCATTTGGCTGGCCATTCTTGTTTTTTTCAGCGTGTATGCCATGCTTGTACGCATATGCCTGATCATCATGGCACCTGGTGCAATGGGCCGGACCGCCCCCTTCAGGGCTGTTGTGGCAGACCTCGCAACCAAAGCCTTCGTGGACCGAACCCTCAAGGGTCGCCTCGGCCTGGACAGGCACGGGTAAGAAGGCGGCCGAGAAAATGATTAGCAGGAGAAAAAACTGAATGATTTTTAATGAAGAAGAAATAGCCATGATATCAAACGCAAGATTCTTGTTTGCCGATTAACACTCCAATAACTGAGACCCTTTAAAAGCGGCGTCCAATGTTCAACGGCCTTAACCCGGATTTGTTAATTAAAGGTATCCTTTTATCAATGTAATAAAAAATCATTTCACAGGTTTGTCGAAAAAATTCACTTGTTGAAAATATTCCAAAAAAAATTACTTCAAGCGCTGAGTATTAATTCAAATTCTCAAATCGTCAATGAAAATTTCTGGAGTAACTTTCGGGAAATATTGAACAATCTTGCAGGGGCTACCATGGTGACAGGGTCTGCAAAAAAGGCGGGTTCAGAGAAGCAAAAAATAAGGGAACCATTAGGCGGCTGCAAGATGAGGTTTTTTGGGGAGGTCTCCCTTTGGGCGCTTTCGCAGCACCTCTACCGGATTTGTTCCGAAGATCAGGGAAAGGACGCAGGTTGCAAAGAGGCCGTGGACCACGAAGTAGAAGCTCGCAAAGAAGGTGGGATTTGAGTGCTGGATGGCAAGCTTTCCAAGGACAGAGGTTATGGAGTAGATGAAGACAACAAGGAGCATGAGCATGGAGCCCTGCTCCCTGAACATGGCCCTTATGGGTTCTGTGAGGCCGTATCTTAAACTTGGAAGGTAGAGTGTGTAGCTGACTGAAATTATGAGCATTATCCCGGCGGTTCCTGCGGCTTTCATGTGCTCGCATAGTATCAAGGCCCCTGTAAGTATCATGAATGCAGGTGTAAATACGAGAAAGGGGAGGGTAAGGGAAATGGGAGAGACCCTTAGTGACCTCATGTAGAGGAGAAGGGCCGCTACTAATTTCATCTATCCGTTTCATTTGACGGGGCGGGCCATGTATAGAAACGCCTTGCATGGCTTTGGGGTGGTGTCTCCCTTCCAGTTTTTCATCACCGGGTCGTCCATGCCAGGGTGGCATGGAAGGCAAAGGCCCACGCGTACGATTTTTTCAAGTTCACTTTGGTTAAAGGGCCTAAGCCCTTTTCTGCTTGTGTGTACTATCGGTGCGCCATCGGTGCTTACAAAGGCGTCAAGGCGTCTGTCCTGTCCAAATATGGTGGCATTTGCGGAGCTTGAAGGGGTAAGGCCCCAGCTTCCGTCTTTTTTCAGGAATATGTTTCCGTAACCAAGGCCCATGCTCTTTGGATTTTCGTGGCAATCACGGCAGGTCCTTGTCTTTTTGGTTGTGGTATGAGGGTCCATGGTGGAGACAGTCAGCCTTTCAAAGGTGCCCCTGAACTCTTCCCTTTCATCCAGAAAGCTCACAAAGTCCTGTCAGCCAGGCACAAGGATGACCACCCTGCCTCCTTCCCCTTCCTTTCCATCTTCGTTTTTAGGCCTTTCTTCCATGACTCCAAGAACAGGGCTCTCAAAACGCATGTAGGACTTAAACTCCTGCCACATGCCAAAGGTTTTCTTTATGGCAAGCTTGTCCAGTTGACGTTTCCCGCGGTCAAATCGCACGTGGCACCCGTAGCACTGGGGAACCCAGGTACTGTGGCATGCCTGGCAGGAAAGGCGCACGTGTTGGGGGTTTCGGCACTTTCCCCTGGAAAAGGGCCTCAAGGGGTGGGTCTTCTTGTCCTTTTTGCCCTCAAGAAGGATGCGTCCGTCCCTTGCCATTACAAGGTTATTCAACATGGGGAATTTTTTCTTGCTTTCCTGTTCCTGAAAAAGCCTTTCAAGGACCTTTTTCCCACTATGGCAGGAGGTGCACCTTATCTCCACCTGCTCAAAAAGGTGCGCCCTTTGTTTGCCATCTCCCATGATCTCCTTCTGGCTGTGGCAGTCTATGCAGACAAGCCCCTTTTCAAAGTGTACGTCAGGGTGGATTTTCTTGACAAACCGTCCGTCTTCGAGTTGCAGGGAGGATGTCTCCCCGTCCTCAAAAGGGGTGCCGTAGCCCTCGGTTTCGTAAAGCCCCCGGTAGGAAAGTCCGATCCTGCCGCTTCTGTTGTGGCACCTTACGCAGTTTTCCATGGGTATGTTCCTGGTTATGAGGGGGTGCCTGTCATGGGTGGTGGCTCTTCCATCTCTTGCCTTTTTTACATTGTGGCAGGCAGTGCAGCCGCCGCCTTTTGCAGAGAGAAAGGAGGGAAGGGTATGTCTTGGAAGCCAGAGGTGGCAGGTGCCGCAAAGTTTCCTGAAGTAGTCAAGGGCCAGGCTTTTTGGCGCATTTTCCTCAAGGAGTTTTTCAACCGTAAGGGGCTCGTTGTGGTTCCTGGTCTCGCCCCAGTAGTATCTGAGGGTGCTGATTATGCCCCTGTTTGTGGCCATCAGGGTATTTTTTACGTCCTTGACCTGCTGAACGTGACATCCCTCCTGGCCGCAGGTCCTGTCCACCACCCGCAGGTCCCCCGGGTTTAAGACCATGCCCTTGTGAGCCTCCTCTGGGGTCCCGGCAAGGGGGTTCCCAAGGTGGCAGCTGTAACAGCCGAGTACCTGCCGGGCATGTGCCTTGTCAAGGGTTTCCTTGTGGCAGGAAAGGCACATGTCGATCTGGCCGCTCAGGGTTCTTGTTACCCTATTGGGCCTTTTAAGTGGGGCGTTTTCTGCAAGGGCACTGGATGTCCATGGAGCTTGTAAGAAAAGAAAGAGCAGCAACGCAAGCTGCAGGAAAGCGGCGGCATGCCTATCAACCTTTTTGTAAAGACGTGCGCCTACAAGCAAAAAAGAAAAGGGCAGCCACAAAGGGTGCCCGAAGTAATACAATAGAGTTGTGGAGCGGGAAACGGGATTCGAACCCGCGACTTCAACCTTGGCAAGGTTGCACTCTACCACTGAGTTATTCCCGCCCCGTGTGAAATCCACGGCCAATAATAAGGTGGGGCATGTGCCTTGTCAAGGCCCTTTGCCCACCCGTGTAAGGCAGTTTCTTGGAAAATTATTTAGCAATCTTTAACAGGAGCTCCACAAGCCTCCTGAACTTGCCGGTAACCTTGTTGTCAAAAATGCGTGCAAGTTCAATTGAATCTTTTCCTTCATTCATGGCCTTTCTCACCTCGGATACGGTGCTGTGGAGCTCATCGTGCAGCCTCCTTATCTCTTCTATGGTTGACGCGTGGCTTGCCGCTTCTTGATGGCTGTGTTCCTCGAGCCATTTTCCGAGCAGACATGCCCTTGGGTCTTCTTCCACCCTTGGGTCCTGTGTGTTAATTACGGCCATCCTGAATTCTTCAAGCCACTTGAAGTGGGTCAGTACGGCAACCATTAGCATGACCTTGGCGCCGGCATGTGCCTTGGCCTGCTCCAGGGCACCGAGGCGAACGTGGTACATTCCGGTAACAGAAGCGAGCTGTTGCCCAATGTTCTGGATGGCCTCTTCTGCAAGCATTACCCTGCCGGAGAAACGGACAAAGTCGCTGGACCTGTCTGCAAGGGCGTTTGCCCTGCTTTCGAGTTCTTGTACGCTGTTTGCCCCCTCTGTTATGCTCTGATCTATTTCAGAGACCGTGGCAGTCTGCTCCTCTGCCGCGCTGGCAATGGTGTTTGCGAGGTCATTAACCCTGTTAATGGTATCGGTGATCTTGTCGACTGCGGAAACGGCCTCTGAAATGCCGGTGGTTAGCGACCCTATGATTCCCGTTATCTCTTCCGTGGCGTCTGAGGTCTGTTTTGCAAGCTCCTTTACCTCCGTTGCCACAACGGCAAAGCCCTTTCCGGCCTCTCCGGCGCGCGCGGCCTCTATGGTGGCGTTCAGGGCAAGGAGGTTTGTCTGCTCGGCAATGGAATTTATGACCCCGATGATATCCTTGATTTTCTCTGATTGCTGCCCGAGGCGTTTCATGAGGTCGTTGGTGGTGGTAGCCTCGTCCGTGGCTTCGCCTGCGGCCCGGGCGGTTTCGGCCACGTTCTGGGCGATTTCCCCGGTTGCAGCGTTCAGCTCGTTTGAGGCCGTGGCGACAGTGGAAAGTGTCTGTGCGGCAGTTGCCGAGGATTCCGCCATGGTCTTGGCTGCAGAGTCTATATCGTGGGCGCCTTCCTGCATCTGGTCGACTATCTTTTCTAGCTGGCTGCCGAGCACGTTCAGGCTTCCTGCCTGAATCTTGAGGGTTTCAAGGAGGGAGCCCGTATTCAGGATGATGTTGTTGGTGGCCACCGCGATTTTGCGCATCTCCGGGGCCCCTTCAGGCTCGGCGTGTTCCACGAGCCTTCCCTCGGAGGTCGTTGTAAGGGTCCCAAGGCATTTGTTAAGGGGCAGGGCGACAGACCTCTTAAGCAGGAACGCCACGAGTATCAGTGACAGTGCAAGACAGCCTATGGAAAGTAATCCGAACTCCATGAGTTCATTCCTGATCTGCCTGTTTATGGCTGTAAAGTCCACGTATCTCGTGTAAACCGCTATGGGGTTGCCCGCAAAGTCGGTTATGGCAGAGGCGGTGATCACCTTGTTCCCCACGAATTTTACAGCCGACCCCTTGGTAATTGCCTTTTCCAGGAAGGGCTCGTCAATTTTCTTAGAAAGGCCCATATTTGTCCGGGTGAGTATGATGAATTTGCCTATACGTTTAGCAGAATCCGCGGCATTGGCGCTGATTTTCTCAAGATAGAAGAGTTGGTTTATCTCACCCTTGAGTTTCTGGAGCGCCTTGGCCACACGGGCCCCGCTTTCAAGCACCTCCACTGAACCCACTACCTCGCCGTTCATGTCAATGGGGCAGACGGCCCTTACGGCGAAGCCACCCCGGCCAGCCTCGATACCCTTTACGGGCTTGTTGTCCCTTATTGCCTCTACCACCGAAAACCTGAAGGATGAAAGGTCATCCCCGTGCTTGTTCGGCTTCCAGCTCCTGAGGAGAGAGATGGCTGGCGGGACGTGAAAGTGTATCTTTATGGGGTGGCCTATGTTTTTTGCCATGGCCTTTTCCATGGGAAGGACGATTCCCATGAGGGAATCCCTGTCCTTGTCGGCTACCGCCTTTTCCACCTCCGGTATGTTGGAGATGATAAGGGCCTGTTTCATAAGATCAATGGAGATGTCGTCCGCCTCCTTCATGAAAGCATCCTTTCCTTCAAGTGCCTCCTCGACGAGATTGTGCTTTTTCGCCCTGGCCCGCCTGATTGAAAGTCCTGCCTGAATGGCAAGAATCAACAGTATGAGAACGGTGATTCCAAGAATGAGCCGTGTGGACAGTGACATGGACGATATGAAATTGCCTGTCTTCTTCAATGCTTGAATACCTCCGGAAAAAATTTGATTTGACACCTCTCCTCTCGTGGCTCCTGTCTTGATGTTCAAGGTGCCTTCTATTTTTCCTGGATCGGCAGGATGTCTTACAGACTTGAGGTTTTAGGCAAATGATTTAAATCACGAGATGGCACTTGAGATCAATTTTTCCCTTTTCGGAAACGGCCCACTCAACCATTTCCGAAAGGGCGTCCCTGTCAAGGCCGAGGTGTTCGAGCAAGGGATCCGAAGGTTCGTTGGCGCTTGTTTCCATAAGGCCATTTCCCATGGCGATGGACAGGTAGTTCGCCAGGCTCACAATGAGCAGGTACCTTGGTGGCGCTGCGTCGGTAAAGGGGTGGTGATGGCGGAAGGCCGTGACCTGGAACGGCTCGGGAAGCCCCCACCTTTCGAGGAGTTTTGCCCCCCAAAGCTCGTGATCCACGCCCCAGCTCGCCTGTATCTCCTCCATTGTCTTGCCCTTCTCGCGTGCAATGGTCTGGAAGACCGTTGGGCCCTGGGCTATGAGCACAAGCCAGCCAACGTCGTGAAGCATGGAAAGGGTGTAGAGGTCCGGTTCCTCGAGGTCGGACTCGAAGTCCTTGGCCAGTATTGCCGTTGTCATTAGGTGTTTCCAGAGCCTTTCCGCCTCGGCTTTTAATCCCGATGGTACTGTGAGAAAGCGCTTTGCAAGGAGGCTGCTTATGGCAAGCTCGATGACTTCCTGCTGTCCGAGAAGGACAACCGCCTGCCTGATGGAGGTAACCTCGGCGCTCAGTGAGTAGAGGGCGCTGTTGGATATTTGCAGGAGTTTGGCGGTAAGTGCCGGGTCCTGTGCAATGAGTTCGCAAAGCTCCTTGGTCTCCACGTCTTCCTGGCACATAAGAGATATAAGTCGCTCCGCAATGGAAGGCATGGTTGGGAGATCTGGGCTATTCCAGTCAATGGGAAGCAGGGGTTGTTTTTTGGTCTGCGCGTCCATGTCTTTTTCTCAACTATGTGATTTTTCACCAGCCTTTTGAAGGAAGGGTTTCACAAGATCTATGGGAATCGGGAATAGAATGGTGGAACTGTGTTCCTGGGAAACCTCCCGGAGGGTCTGTAGATATCTTAGTTGCAGGGCTGCGGGCACGCTTTCTATGATCCTTGCGGCATCGGCGAGTTTCTGGGCTGCCTGAAATTCGCCCTCAGCGTTGATAATTTTGGAGCGTCTTTCCCTTTCGGCCTCTGCCTGTCTTGCCATGGCCCTTTTCATCTCGTCGGGGAGATCGATTTCCTTTACTTCCACCTTGCTTACCTTTACGCCCCAAGGTTCAGTATCCAGATCAAGTATGCTTTGTATCTTAGCATTAATCTGTTCTCTTTCCGAAAGAAGACTGTCGAGTTCTTCCTGCCCGCATACGCTCCTGAGAGTGGTTTGCGCAAGCTGGGAGGTAGCGAAGTAAAAATTTTCCACCTCGATTACTGCCGCTGTTGGGTCAAGCACCCTGAAGTAAACGACCGCACTCACCTTGACCGATACGTTGTCCTTGGTGATGATGTCTTGGGGCGGTACGTCAAGGGTGACGGTTCTGAGGTCCACCTTTTTCATCTTATCGAGTATGGGAATGAGAATGATTAATCCTGGCCCTTTGGCGTTTATTATCCTGCCGAGGCGAAATATTACGCCACGTTCATACTCCTTCAGGACCCGAACGGATGTTGCAAGAAAAACGATGGCGAAAAAGATTATAAAAACAAGTGCGAAAGGCATGGCTATTCCTCCTTTGGTTTTATTTCAAGTCTAAGACCCCTTATTCCCGAGACCCGGATTTCCTGGCCGGTTTTAAGCATTTCCTGGCCGGTGGCTTCCCAAAGTTCTCCGTGGATAAAGACCATGTATTTTCCGGGCCCGAGCCGTTTCCTTACAACTCCCGTTTTGCCCACGATCGCCTGCCCGCCGGTTTTTGGTCTCGAAAGCGTAGCCCTTGCCGCAAGTACGGCTATGGTGAGAAAAAATAAAACGACCATGGCAAGGGTGGGCCACAGAACCGAGGCGGATATGGCAAGGCCGCCTCCGTTGTCAAATAGCATGAGAGAGCCAATTGCGAGGGAAACAGCCCCGCAGATTCCGAGGACGCCGTGGCTTGTTATAAAAAGCTCGAGAACAAAAAGTACAAAGGCAAGAAGAATGAGAAGGACTGCTGCGGTGCTTGCAGACAGAGTGTGCAGGGCGTACAGGGCGAGAAGCAGACACACGGACCCAACGGAGCCTGGAAGCACCACGCCCGGGTGCGCAAGCTCGAAATATAGCCCCACCATCCCTATCATGAGAAGTAGGTATGCGATGTTCGGATCTGCTATAATTCCGAGGACCCTTTCCCTGATGTTTTCCTTGAGAAATTCGGGCACCGGAGGGGCCGGTTTTATGGTTACGAGCCGGCCATCGCTCAGTTTTATGGGGCGCCTTTCTATTTTTTTTAAGAGTTCCGGAACGCTTTCCGCCAGAATGTCGATAACGTGGAGTTTAAGGGCCTCCACGGCGGGCGTGGATATACTCTCCCTGACTGCCTCCTCCGCCCACTTGGCGTTTCTCTTCCTTTTCATGGCAATGCTTACTGCAAGGGCTGATAGGTCGTTTTCTATCTTCTTGGACATGGTGCTGTTGGCCTCCATTCCCCCTCCGACAGTGACCGGGTGTGCTGCGCCTATGTTGGTTCCTGGAGCCATTGCTGCAATATCCGCGGAGATGGTGAGAAGCGCTCCTGCTGATGCTGCCCTTGCCCCAGGCGGGAAGACGAAAACCGCCACTGGCACGGGGGACGACATGACGAGTTGGATCATCTTCCTTACGGTGGTGACAAGGCCCCCAGGCGTATCGAGAATAACAAGAAACAGAGACGCCTGCTCCGAGCGCGCCCTTTCAATACCCCTTTTAAGCAGCGCGTAAGAGGCCGGGTTTATGGAAGAGTCAATCCGTACCGCAACGACAGGCCCCGTCAGGACCGAGGGCGCATGGCGCACTCTGCCCTCGTGTCGCACCCCAATCCTGATTTTTGCCAGGCCACTGGATGCCGCAGTCAGGGCAACGGCAAGGCAGATGGCAAAGAGTCCAAGTTGTAACCTAATGTTTCTTCTCTCCTTCGATTTTTTCATATGCCCTTTGAATGATCTGGAGGTCATGCCAAGCCTGTTTTTTCAGGTTCAATAGCCTTGAACCCCCGAAGCGCAACAGGTACGCGGGATGGTAAGTAACGAGGACCTTTCTTCCGCCAAGGTCGTGAAAGCTGCCTCTTAGCCTTGAAAGTGGCCTTTCCGTTTTTAAAAGGGCTTTCGCCGCAGTTGAGCCAAGGCAGAGAATCAGCCGAGGGTCAAGAAGGTCTATCTGCCTCAAGAGGTAGGGGAGACATGCCTCCATTTCCTGTTTGTTAGGGGTCCGGTTTCTCGGCGGGCGGCACTTTATGACACTTGTAATGAAGACCTCCTTTCTTTCAAGCCCAATCGCCCTCAGCATCTTGGTAAGCAGCTCGCCGGACCTTCCCACAAAGGGCCGTCCCTCTATGTCCTCCTGCCGGCCTGGGGCTTCCCCAACGAGCATGAGTATGGGGCTTGTGGAGCCCTCGCCAAAGACCGTATTTTTCCGTACCTTGCCAAGATCGCACAGGTTGCAGTTTCGCACCATTTGCTCCAGGCTTGACAGGTCTGTTGAGCCAAGGGCCGCAGTCTGCCTTCCACGTAGATTCCTTGATTTTTCTATTTCTTTTCCCATCTTTTCTATCCTGCGGAGAAGGGAGGCTGGAACGAGCTCCATGCCGCTTTCTCTTGCGCCCCTGCAAAGGGATATTACTTCTCCTATTGCCTTTTTCATTTCACCTGTCATTATTCACCCGAAATAGACATGAACAGGAGCATCAGGGCCAAAGCCCCTGCAAGACCGCCCAGGGTGTCTGCGAGCCAGTCCCTTGGATCCATGCACCTGCCAGGCACGAAGTACTGGTGTATCTCGTCAAGAACAGCATATGCCGAGCAGAATAGAGTGGAAAAGAGTAATGCTGCCCTGTAATTATTTTTGAACAGGTCCTTCGATGTCCATGAAAAGGCGACAGCGCCAAGGATAGCGTACTCGAGAAAGTGCATGAGGTAATCCGGGGGCAGTCCGGTGGGCAAGTCTTTGCCGGGAATGGACGAACCTGTGAAAATGACGGCCATCCAGGCAAGAACGAGCAATGGCCTTTTGTATTTTTTTACGACTGACAAGGCGTTTTCCCCTTCCGGCTTAGAGGGAGCTTGACTCCAATTAAAGAGTACACTAAGAATTGCAAGCTGTCATGACACTGAATAAACTGAAATTCTAACAGGCATCGTGGCGTCTGGCAAAAGTTTGAGGAGTCTTGGACATTGAGTGAGGAAAGTCAGATAATAAAGCAGCGGCGGCAGAAGGCTAAGGAGCTTGAGAGGCTCGGTATCGACCTTTTCCCAAATGACGTGGCGCTGCCTGAACGGGCAAGGGCCATACGGAAGGTATATGAAGGTTACGACAGCGAGGCCCTTGAAGGCGTGGAAGACACCTTCCGGGTCGCAGGGCGCATCATGGCCCTCAGGCGTTTTGGAAAGGCTGCCTTTTTCAGCCTGAAAGACAGTTCTGGCTCTATACAGGTCCATATCATGCGGGACCGCGTGGGCATTGAAAATTACCAGGTATTCAAGAAATTCGACATAGGAGACATCGTTGAGGCGGAGGGTAGCCTTTTCCGTACCCGGACAAACGAGCTCACCATAGAGGCCGACAGGGTGCGCCTTGTCTCTAAGTCCATGCGTCCGCTTCCTGAAAAATACCATGGAATCAAGGACAAGGAGCTTCGTTACAGGAGGCGCTACGAGGACCTCATAATGAATGAGGAGGTAGCGCAGACCTTCAGGACCAGGGCGCGCATTATCGAGATGCTCAGGCGTTATTTTGCCTCAAACGGTTTTCTCGAGGTGGAAACCCCTATGATGCAGTCCATTGTGGGCGGTGCAACCGCAAGGCCTTTCGTAACGCATCACAATGCCCTGGGGATAGACCTTTTCATGAGGATAGCCCCTGAGCTTTACCTTAAAAGGCTCCTCGTTGGGGGCTTTGAAAGGGTCTTTGAGCTGAACAGGAATTTCAGGAACGAGGGCATCTCTCTTCAGCACAATCCAGAGTTCACAATGCTTGAGTTTTACGAGGCCTACGCAACCTTTGAGGACCTAATGGTGAGGACAGAGGAGCTCTTTGCCCAGATCGCCATAGACATAAAGGGCAGCACCCAATTTACCTACCAGGGTAATGAGATAGACATGACGCCTCCGTGGAAGAAGATGACACTGCGTCAGTCCCTTGTGGAGGTTGGGGGAATCCCCGAGGAGGAGATAGACGACAGGAAAGGGCTTAACAGAAGGCTTGAGGACCTTGGAGTGGAGCTCGGCAACGGGCTCGTTCTTGGAAAATACCTTGGAAAGCTTTTTGACCTGCTTGTGGAGCCAAAGCTCATTCAGCCCACTTTCATCACCCATTACCCAACGGACATTTCGCCCCTCGCCAGGAGGAACGCCCAGGACCCTTCGGTTACAGACCGTTTCGAACTTTTTATAACCGGCAGGGAGATTGCTAACGCCTTTTCCGAGCTTAACGACCCAAGGGACCAGAAGAGGCGTTTTGAGGAGCAGGTCGCATCAAGGGGCGATGACGAGGAGATCCCGCCCGAGGTGGACTATGACTACATACGTGCCCTGGAGATTGGCATGCCCCCGGCGGCAGGGGAGGGAATAGGGGTTGACAGGCTGGTGATGCTCTTCACTGATTCCCCTTCCATCAGGGATGTTATTCTGTTTCCCCAGCTCAGGCCCGAAGGCGGTCGCAAATCCTCTCCATGAAATACGAGCTATACATGGCCCTTAAATATCTCAGGGCCAAAAAACAGCACAAGTTCATCTCTTTGATATCTGCCATATCCACCGGGGGAGTCGCTGTGGGTGTAATGGCGCTAATCGTGGTTATAGCCGTCATGGCTGGTTTTGAAAATCACCTTAAGGATAAGATTCTCGGGGTCAACGCCCACCTTCTCATAAGGAGTTATGAGGGACCATTTGACTCCGTTGACAAGCTGAAGAGAATAATTGAGGGGGTAAGCGTGAAGCCGAGGAGCGGGCTGTCTTACCTCATTGATAGGTTAAGGGGAAAGGGCGGCACGCCCCACGTAGTCGCTGTTACACCCGTGGTTTACATCCAGGCTCTGCTGAGTTCCGGACGAGCCGTCAGCGGGGTTGCCATAAGGGGAGTGGACCCGGGAAGCGTGAAAAGGGTCATAACCTTTGGAAAGGTGTTGCAGGGACGGGGGATTGAGGCCTTCAAGGACTATCCGGCCAAGGGCCCTCCTCCCATTCTCATAGGCAAGGAGCTTGCCATAACCCTTGGCGTAAGGGCTGGAGACTATATAAGGATAGTCCTGCCTAGCGGCACCATAACACCCATAGGCATGATGCCCAAGATAAGGACCGTGCGTGTTATCGGCGTGCAGACCATGGGCATGTACGAGTATGACATGTCCCTTGCCTTCATGCCCATAGCGGCGGCCCAGAAGCTTCTCGGCCTTGGTCACAAGGTTCATGCCTTCGAGGTGAAAATTTCAGATATCTATGCGGCTAGCAGTTTCGTTAAGGCCCTTGAAAAAATGCTTGGTTATCCCTTTTCGATAATGGACTGGCAGCAGATGAGCAGGAACCTGTTTTCCGCAATGGAGCTCGAGAAGTTCGCCATGTTTGTTGTCCTCACCCTCATTGTGCTTGTCGCCGCCTTTAACATCATTTCCACCCTCTCCATGATGGTTATGGAGAAAAAATCCGATATTGCCATTCTAAAGGCCATGGGGGCCACAAACGGCCAGATACTTCGCATATTCATACTTAACGGGACCTTGATAGGAATAATGGGAACCATACTTGGGGTAATGGGTGGCACCGGGCTTTGCTGGCTTTTAAAGAGGTACAAGTTCATAAAGATACCCAAGGAGGTTTACTACACGGATAGCATTCCGATACTCCTGTACCGGTCTGACGTGATACTGATTGCCGCCTGTGCCCTGATAATTTGCATTCTCGCAACCATATACCCCGCGAGGCAGGCGGCAGGCATTGATCCCTCGAAGATACTCAAAAACGCCTGACCATGCTGAAGGTATGCCTTGGAGGAAAGCTCAAGAAGGCAAAAACCGTACGCTGTCTGCCTCTTAGATACGACTGGTGCGATTATGCTGAGCAGGAAAAAAGGCTTATCCTTGAGGCAGACAGGGTATATTTCCCAACTCTTCACTATGCACCAGTATTTTCCGCCATTGGCCAAGATATCTTCCCGACCAGTTCGAGCTACAGCCTTCTTGGCAACAAGGTACTTCAGACCCAGACATTCAACGCCGCTGGCATTCCCATGCCAAGGACGCGGTTTTTTACAGGCAGGGGCAGGCTTAAAAGGATTATGGACAGTTTTTCCTTCCCCCTTGTTGCGAAGCTTCCCGTAGGCTCCTCACAGGGGCGCGGGGTCTTTCTTATAAAGGATAGGGCCGGACTTGAGGAGTATCTATCCATGGCAGGTGCCGCATATATTCAGGAATACCTTCCCATGAAAAGGGACGTGCGCGTGGTTGTGATAGGTGCAAAGGCGGTGCTTTCCTACTGGAAGGTGGCAAGAACGGGTACGTTCCTGACAAATGTGGCCCAGGGCGGTGATATAGATTTTGAAAACGTGCCACAGGAGGCGGTAGATCTCGCAATCGTTGCGGCAGGGCGCTGCAATATAGACCACGCAGGCTTTGACATTTGCATGTCAAAAAGGGGTCCCCTTGTTCTTGAGGCAAATATTCACTTCGGCCGGGAGGGTTTCAGGAAGGCCGGGCTGAGTTACCGGGCTATTCTTGCCAAAATGGCCGATTCTCTAGAGATTTGATCTTTTCAAGTAGCCCTTTCTCGTCCATGGTCAGGATTTTGGAGTTCTCCATTATGAAGCGTCCTGCGACCATGACATCGGTCACATCCGGGCCGGAAGCCGAGTAAATCATCTGAGATACGGGGTTGTAGCACGGTCTGAGATGCGGCCTGTCAAGATTGATTATAGTGAGATCCGCCTGGAATCCTTGTTCGAGTCTTCCAATGTCGCCTGCCCCGAGGGCCTTTGCCGCGTTCCATGTTGACATCCCGAGTACCTGTTCTGCACTTACTATGGACGGGTCGTGGGAAAGTCCCTTTGGAAGCTTGGCGGCAAAATCCATTTCCGACAGCATATCGAGGTTGTTGTTACTTGCCGCCCCGTCTGTGCCAAGGGCAACGTTGACCCCGGCTTCGATAAGTCTTGACACGGGGCTTATGCCGCTTCCGAGCTTCAGGTTGCTTTCCGGGCAGTGGACCACACTCGTTCCGGTTTCCGCAAGTCTTTCTATGTCCTGGTCCTCGAGCCATACACAGTGCACGGCAAGGAGATTTGGCCCTAGAAGCCCAAGATCATCAAGGCGCCTGACAGGCGTTCTTGAATGGGCTGAGAGGGTCTCGTCGAATTCCTGTCTCGTTTCTGAAAGGTGTATTACCAGGGGCAGGTGGTTTTCCTTGGCGAAATCCCCCGCCTCCTGAAGTATACTGTCACTACAAGTATATGGTGTATGCGGGTCAACAGTAAAGTGTATGCGGGGGTGGTCCCTGTAAAGGGAGACGAGTTCCCTGGTTTCCTCCATAACCTCTCCGGCGTTTTGAAAGGCAGGGGATGGAAAGTCGAATATTCCTTCTCCGAGATAGGCCCTCATGCCGCACTTGTCCACTACCTGAGCCATCTGCCTTTCAAAAAAGTACATGTCTACGAATGTAGTTGTTCCGCCCCTGATCATTTCGGCGCAGGCCAGGAAGGTGGCAGTCCTGACAAGTTCCTCAGACAATCTAGCCTCTGCGGGAAAGATGTGTTCTTCAAGCCACTGCTTAAGAGGAAGGTCATCGGCCATACCCCTCATAAGCACCATGGGGGCATGGGTATGGCAGTTTATCAGCCCTGGGGCTATGAGCCCCGAGGGGCGCTTGATGATTCTTGCGGCCTTGTATTTGGCCTTGAGTCTTTCCATAGGGCCGCATTCCAGAACCTTTTCGCCTTCTATGGCCACGGCACCCTGCCTTATGGGACTTTTGAAGGGGGATGGTATGACGAACTCCCCAGATACAAGCAATAGTTCCCCGTTACTCTTCACTGTCGTCATATTCTGTTAGTATTCCCTCTATAAGCCGCTCCAGCCTTGCCTCCGAGTTTTTCGCCTTGGCTATGACGTCTTCAATAAGTATGGGCGTGAAGTCATCCGGGTCGTTGACGTTGGCTATTACTGAAATACCGAGGACCTTCATTCCGCCATGAACTGCCGTGATCACCTCGGGTACCATGGACATGGCCACGGCGTCTGCCCCTATGAACTGCAGGTAGCGGGTCTCCGCTGGGGTCTCGAGCTGTGGGCCAGGAACCGAAACGAATATCCCTTCCCTGAGAAGAATCCCGCTACTTGCCCCAACGAGTCTTGCGAGATCCCTTAATTCCCGGCTGTATGTACGAGACATGTCCGGGAAACGGGGGCCCCACTCATCGATATTTTTCCCCCTGAGCGGGCTTTCCGGAATGAGATTTATGTGGTCCTTTATAAGCATCAGGTCTCCTGATTGGAAGTCAAGATTGAGTCCGCCGGCAGCATTGCATGCAATAAGGACCCTTGAGCCAAGAAGCGACATCACCCTGACTGGCAAGGCAAGTTCCTTTGTTGAGTAACCCTCGTAGTAGTGAAACCGTCCCTGGAAGAGCGCGCATCCTGTGCCTCCTATCCTGCCTATATGGAGCCTGCCCGCGTGGTCAGGAGCGGTGGATACGGGAAAGTTCGGCACGGCTCCGTAGTCAAGGACAGTCTCCGTTTCCATGGCATCAACAAGTCCCCCAAGGCCGGTTCCCAGCATCACGGTGACGGTAGGGGCAAAGGGCAGGGCTTTATCCAGGAAGGAGACCGCCTCTTTCACCTTTTCTACGTAATCTTTCATGTCTTACAACTCCCTGCTAACTACTTCGAGATGGGCAAATATCCCTTAGAACGCAGGTAGGGCAGCCCGGCTTTCTAGCCCTGCATACCTTCCTGCCATGTTCTATTAGGAGGTATGTCAGGGGTCCCCAGTATTTTCTCGGCACGATTTCCATGAGCCTTTTTTCTATCTTCGCTGGGTTTTTACTGTCGCATATGCCAAGCCTTTGAACCAGCCTTTTTACGTGAGTATCCACGGCAATGCCCTCGTTCTTGCCAAATGCGTTGTAAAGAATCACGTTTGCGGTCTTTCTCGCTACCCCTGGAAGCTTCACCAAGTCCTCCATGTTGTCCGGCACCTTGCCGCCGTATTTTTCAACTATCATCTTTGCAGCAGACTGGATGTTCCTTGCCTTGTTTCTGTAGAAGCTGCATGAGTGGACAAGATTTTCCACCTCTTCCGCGCTTGCCTCCGCCATCTCTCTCGGGCCTGGAAACCTTCTGAAAAGAACGGGCGTTATCCTGTTTACCCTGTCGTCGGTACACTGGGCGGAAAGTACAACGGCGACGAGGAGCTCAAAGGGGCTGTTGAATTTCAGGGTGGTTTTTGCCTCGCCGTACTCTTTGTGTAACCGCCTGATTATCTCCATGATCTTTTCTCTTTTGTCCATTTCTGTTACCATCAAAATCTTACACGTTTTCTGAACCATAGCCCGCCGGTCACAAGGCCAGCGTGGGGCAGGAGGCCTGAGACAGCCGGGGGAAGGGTGCCGGTTTTCCCCATGGAAAAGAGCATATTCCAAAGCGCCCAAACTGAAAAGGCCACTATGGTGCCAAGCACGAGTCCCAAGGCCGCGCCCCCTTGGAGCCTGTACAAGCCAACTGGAAGGCACAGGTACAGAAGGGTTACTCCAAGGAGCGGGTAAAATATGTAGCCAAGAAGGACCATTTCCTGGCTGTAGGCAGGAAGCCCGAGTCTTTTAAGGCGTTTTACCGCGCGAATAAGCACATGGAAGCCAGCCTCTTCCACGGGCGTTTCTATATCGGCGAGGTCGGCAGGGGAGACCATTAGGTCCTTCTCTATTTTCTTAAAGAAGGTGATATTGCCTCCCGTTTCCTCTATGCCGTTGAAGAAGTACCACCTACCGTTTGAGTATCTGGCGACAGGGGCGCCGATGAATTCGGAAAGGGAGTAATCCGGGTTGAAAAAGAGCCACTGTACGCCAGAAAGTTCCTCAGCATCTGGATTTACAAGTTCAGCGGACAGGATGGAGTCCTTCCCACGGTAAAAAAGATGTCCTCCCTGGATCATCACACCATTTTTACGATTTTTTCCAAGCTCTATCTCGACAATGAGGCTTGCCGCCTCCTCCGCCCTTGGAACGAGGTAAATGTTCATGAGAAGGAAAAGAGTGCAGAAAAGAAGGGCGGAGGCCATTATTGGCCGGAATATCCTTCTTGGCGAGATGCCGAGGGAACGCATAGCCATTATCTCCCGGTTCTTGCCCATGGTGGCTATGGTGAGAAGGCCTGCGAGCAGGATGGTGAGGGGGCAAAGCTCGTAGATTATCTTGGGGCAGATAAGAGAAAAGTATACCAGTATTGTAAGGAACCCCGCTCCCTTGTCGAGAAAGTCAGGAAGCCTTTCAAATGCCTCAATGAGTAGGTATAGGCCCGTGAGCCCAAAAAAGAGCATGGCGAGAAATGAACAGTACCTCGTTGCGATGTAGCGCTCGAGTATCATGGCTACCTGAATATGGGGCCTTTCTTGTACAGGAGTCCGCAGGAGTAAAGGACAAGAATAGAAAAGGCGATGTTTGGGAGCCACACCCCGAGTCCCGGCGACAGCGTGCCTTCATCGGCTAAGGTGGTCCCGAGGAGGATGGCTATGTAGTAAATCAAGAACGCGCTTAACCCTGCACAGATACCGGCGGATATCCCGCCCCTGCCAAAAAAGATGCCGAGTGGAGCGGCAAGGAGCCCGAGCAGGAAGGCCCCGAAGGGCACGCCGATACGCTTGTGGAACTCAATTAGGTACTTGACGCGCCGCCTGTTGGAAACTCCAGTGGACCTTGACAGCCTGTACAGTTCCAGCGTGGTCATCTCTCCTCGTCTTTTTTTGGTGGATTCGGGTTCCGAGGCGAGGGAAAGGATGTACCTGTCAAACAATATCGTGTCGGCAAGTTCGTAGCGTTGATCAATTCTTATCAGTCTCCCTTCAAGGAGCTCCAGGGCAATTTTGCCGGATTTGGCATCTGTTGAAAGGTTGCCCTTCCTTGCAAGTATTGAGTAGGTCATGGCCTTTCCCCTGGCGTCCCTTATGTATATGCCCCTGTAGTTCCTGGTCCCCTTAATGGCCTTGTCAACGAAAAAGGTAAGGCCCTTTACCGGGGTGAAGAACTGTTTCTCGGGAAGCCCTCTCATGAGGGCTCTTTCGGTAATGTCGTCCATGAACCGGCTCGTCTGGCGTTTTGCCTCGGGAACTACTATGCCAGATATGAGGAGCCCAGACAGGAAGGCGGCCATGCAAACGATAAGGACTGGGAATAGAAGCCTTGATGGGCTCGTCCCGCAAGCGAAGAGGGCGATTATTTCGCTGTCCCTCGACAGCCTTATAAATGCGATAAGGACTCCAAGTAGCGTACATATGGGAATGAGTATGTAGAGGAAGATCGGAAGCATGAGCAGGTTCAGCTTCAGGAACTCCTCAAGGCTTATGCCAGCGGCAAGAAGCGGCTCAAGGTGCGTGAACAGTTTGCCAACGAGAAAAAGAAGGCTCATGGCCGCAAGGGATAAGAAAAAAGGAAGGGCCGTCTCCTTTAAAACCATTTTTGTCACTATGAAGCTATACATCTATCCGATAGTTCTAAACCGGGTTTCCTGGGTTGTAGGACTATTTTCACAAAGCAGGCTGTCAACCGCCTCTGTCCAGTGCCTCGGGGTGGTGGAAGTAATGGTCTTGAACCTTTCAATGCTCAGGACAGAATAGGCTGGCCTTTTTGCGGGCCGTTCAAAGCGGTTTGAGGATACTGGAATTACCTCGATGCCAGTTTTCCCCGCCCTTTTGAGGGCGTAGCAGCAGAGTTCGAACCATGTGCAGGAGCCGCTGTTGGCACAGTGAACGATGCCCGATGCCCCGGAGTCAAGAAGCAATAGGATGCCTTTTGACAGGTCCATGGTGAACGTCGGGCGCCCCCTTTGATCGTTAACTACATTGAGGGTGTCGATATTCTCAGACAGATTCAGCATGGTGGCGATAAAATTAGGCCCTCCTGCGCCAAAGAGCCACGAGGTTCTCACTATTAGATAGCGCCCTCCTGCCCTTGCCACGGCCTTCTCTCCCGCTAGTTTTGACTGTCCGTAAACATTTACTGGATTTGTCTTTTCATCTTCCAGATAGGGCCTGGTTGCAGTACCGTCAAAGACGTAATCAGTGCTTATGTGGACAAGCCATGCGCCGATTTCCCTGCAAATGCCTGACAGGTTCTGTGGCCCGAGGGCGTTTACCCTGTAGGCGAGGTCCCTTTCCCTTTCGCAGAGATCTACCTTTGTAAAGGCGGCGCAATTTACCACTATATTAGGCCGCAAATCCTTTAATACTTGGCGGCACGTGGTCTCACGGGTAATGTCAAGCTCTTTCTTGGAAAGACCTGTGACGCGGGCGCCTCTGTTTTCAAAGGCCCTTGTAATATCTTGCCCGAGCATGCCCCTTGCGCCTGTTACCACCACGTGGGTGTTCATAGTTCATAGCCCCCTGCCGTAATGTTCCCTGTAGTAAGAGCGATATTGTCCCGATAGTATTCTTCGCCACCACTGTCTGTGGTCAAGGTACCACCTGACCGTGCGTTCCATGCCGGTTTCAAAATCAATCTCAGGGCTCCAAGAGAGTTTTCTCTCGGCACGGCTGGTGTCCATGGCGTAGCGCCTGTCATGGCCAGGCCGGTCCTTGACGAACTCTATCAGTTCCCTTGGTTTCCCAAGAAGCCTCAGTATGGTTTCTACCACCTCTATATTGGCGAGTTCGCAGTTGCCCCCGAGGTTGTAGACAGAACCGGGACTGCCTTTTTCCATGGCGGCAAGTACCCCCTTGCAGTGGTCCTCAACATATATCCAGTCCCTCACGTTCATGCCGTTGCCGTAAACCGGGAGCCTCCGTCCTTCCACACAGTTAATTATCATGAGGGGAATTAGTTTTTCAGGAAATTGGTAGGGACCGTAGTTGTTTGAGCACCTTGTTATCACAACGGGTGTTCCGAAGGTTTTCCACGCCGCCCTGCAGAGGAGGTCAGCGGATGCCTTCGATGCGGAATAGGGGCTGTTCGGCTTTAGGAGGTTGTCCTCCCTGAAGGGCGGCTCCTCCATTTTGAGGCTTCCGTAAACCTCATCCGTGGAGACATGCAGAAACGGCCCGCTGCATCCCGCCTGCCTGAAACAGTCAAGGAGCACCTGGGTTCCAAGAACATTTGTGTTTATAAAGGGTCCGGCGTTTTTAATAGAGCGGTCAACATGGCTCTCGGCGGCAAAGTTCACAACTGCGTCAACACCCTCCATTAGGCCTGAGACGAGATCATGGTCCTCGATCCTCCCTTTTATAAAGGTATAACATGGGTGTCCTTCCATGTCCCTGATGTTCTCGGGGTTTCCTGCATAGGTCAGGGCATCGAGATTTGTCACCTTGTAGTCTCTTTCCCTGAGAAGAAGGCGTATGAAGTTCGTGCCTATGAAGCCGCAGCCGCCTGTAACGAGTATTTTTTCCATGCGTCTTTACACTCCTGAAAGGACTCTTGGAAACCGTCTCCCTTTTTAAGCAGTCTTGTTCCTGATGTAAAAGATTCAGTCTGCATTCCAATCCATTGGTTTTATGTTATTTTTTATTCTCAAAATGGAATAGCTTGGCACATGGTTTCCCTCGAAAGGTGATAACGGTATCCCGTCCTCTGCTAACGGTTCCAATCAATTTCTTATCCTCTTTGATCTGTTTTTTGCGTTGTTCAAAAAGACAGCCGCCTTTCCAGTCACGTCCATGGCGTCAGCCGAGGCCTATCCCGAATTCGAGAAAATCGGTGGTTTCCATGTCAGGTGGATAGTTATCCCTGAAAAACTTGATGGCCCTTTCTTTAATATGGCGGGCCGAATCAAGACTTAGGAGTTCCGCCACAAAACGAGCGCATTCTTCTTGGTTACTTTGCCTTATTATTTTCTTGGCCTTGGGGATGGCCATGGCATTCATGCTGAGCTCGTCTAAACCCATCCCGAGAAGAATGGGCACATAGAGGGGCTCTCCCGCCATCTCTCCGCACATTCCCACCTCTATGTTCTCCCTGTGGCCGGAATCCACGGCAATCTTTATCATCCTGAGCACCCCCGGATGAAGGGGTTCGTAAAGGTGGCACACCGCCTCGTTGACCCTGTCTATGGCCAGGGAATATTGTACGAGGTCATTTGTGCCTATGCTAAAAAAGTCCGCCTCCCTGGCAAGAATGTCAGCGGTAAGTACGGCAGAAGGAACCTCTATCATTATCCCAGTCTTGATGGCCCGGTTGAACGGCCTGCCTTCGGCCTCGAGTTCGTCCATTATTGTGCTAAGGAGTCTTTTCACCTCCACCATCTCGCTCTTTCCGGAAACCATCGGGAAAAGGAGCCTCAACTGTCCGAAGGCGCTAGCCCGGAGGATCGCCCGTAGCTGTGAGCGGAAAAGGCCCTTCTCGTGGAGGCAGAATCTTATGGCCCTAAGCCCTAGGGCTGGATTCATTTCTTCCCCGCAACAAAGGTCAGAGGCGAGCTTGTCGCCGCCTATATCCAGTGTGCGAATTGTGACCGGATATGGTTTAAGTCGCTCGACCACCTCCTTGTATGCAAGAAAGAGCTCATCTTCCGTGGGAAGTATCCTTGATGTCATGTAAAGGAATTCGGTTCTGAAAAGCCCCACGCCTTCCGCCCCGTGCTGGATCACGATGGGTATCTCCTCTACAAGCTCCATGTTAGCCATGACCCTTACCCGGTAACCGTCAGTGGTCTCTGCGGGAAGATTACTGTTTCGCACCACCTCGAGCCTGTACTTGAGGTAGTTTTCCTGGCGCAGGCCGTATTCGGAAAGAATGGTCTTATCTGGCTCGATAATTACCTGGCCTTTGAGACCGTCCACTATCATGGTTTCGCCGGAAAGACACCTCGATGTGACATTTTCAAGCCCGACAACCGCTGGAATCCCGAGGGATCTGGCCAGGATTGCCGTATGGGAGGTCCGGCTGCCAAGCTCCGTAACGAAACCAAGCACTTTCTCCTTGCTTATGTGCAGGGTGTCTGCCGGAGACAGGTTCCTTGCCACAATTATGACGGGTTCGTCAACTGAAGAAAGATCGAGACGCGTCTCTGTGCCGGCCAGGACGCCCTTGACCTTGTTCACCACGAAGCTTACGTCATCGAGCCTTTCCCTGATGTATGAATCCCGCACCTTTGAAAAAAGGCTCTTTATTGCCTCGAGAACCAGGTCTACTGCCCATTCAGCATTGATCCTCCTGTCTTCAATAAAACGTACGGCCTTGTCGTACACCATCCTGTCCCTGAGCATTAGGATATGGGAGCGCAATATGTTACTGTGCTCCTTGACCTCTTCCGGCAACTCGGAGATAAGACGCCTGAGCTGCCTCTCTACCTCGGAAACGGCCTGCTCCAACCTTTCCTGTTCTCCTGGAATGTCACTGGCTGCTACTTTTCTTTTTATGGTCTTAATGCGCTTTGCATTTAGCAGGAATACGGGACCCATGGCTATCCCTGGTGACGCTGCTATTGCCTTGAGTATTTCCACCTTTTCTCCGAGCAGATACTATATACGACGTACACTCTGATTAATCGATTTCACCAAACCTGTCCGTTACAAGATCATGCAATACTTCAACCGCCTTCTCGGCATCTGGGCCTTCCGCCCTTATAACTATCTCCGTGCCGGCAGGGCATGAAACGGTCAGGATCTCGAGTATACTCTTCCCGTCAACGCTTACACCATCCTTTTCCACCGAGATGTCCGATTCGAAACCGCTCGCCGTCTTGGCGAAACGGGATGCCGGCCGCGCGTGGAGGCCGAGCCTGTTCAAGATGGTAACCTTTCTCTCAACCTTCATCCCCAATTTTTTTCAGCAGATATACCATGTTATCACCAAGATCTTTCATGGTCTTCATGCCCTCTGCGTCTTCCCTGACGTCCCCTGGGTCCTTGCCTTTGCCGAGGTTCCAGTAGGATGATCCAACCACTATCATTTGGCCTATCAGGAAAAAGCTGTTAAGTGAGCTGAAGGCGTGGTAGGCGCCTGCGCGCCTTGCCGCCACCACCGCCGCTCCAACCTTTCTCTTAAGCATGTCCCCGTTGACTCTGCTTACCATGCCACACCTTTCGATAAGTGCTTTCATGTTGCAGGAAACATCCGCGAAATATGTCGGTGACCCAAGTATTATACCGTCCGCCTCCATCATTTGCTCAAGATAGTGGTTGATAATATCCTCCTGAGCGCATTTGCCATCCCTGTTTTTCAGGCATTTGTAACATGCCATGCAGCCCCCAAGTGGCTTGTTGCCAAGCCATATAAGCCTGGTTTCTATGGATGCCGCCTCAATTCTTTCAAGAGCTGTTTTAAGGAGGATACTCGTATTCCCATGCTCCCTTGCGCTCCCGTTAAATGCAATTACCTTCATAATCAATGTCCCCTTCTTATATCCTTTACTTTTGCCAATTAACAGAATATTTTGAAACCTACTGGATTTAATATACTGGACAGGAAAAGGTATTTTTTGACCATGCCCAATTATGATTTATAACGATGCATGTCTCAAGAAAAATAGTTCATGCACCTTGCAATAGACATGGGCACTGAAGGGGCCAGGTTTTTATTCAGCCATTTCGTCCAAAACTACAGCGGGACATACGTAAGCATGGATATTCTCGACCTTGGAAGGGATCCTGAAGCGCTTGTGGAGTATCTCGACTGGAGGGTCGTTTTGCGGTCTTATCGGCCCCTGAGTTTTCCGGAAAAGGCCCAGAAGGTCCATCCGGACAAGGGTGGCGGACACGACCATATTTATAAGGCTGAAAGAGGCCTTTGAAGTCCTGCTTAAAAAGAGATGGTAGAAGACAAAAAACTTTCAGTAGTTATTCCCATGTACAACGAGGAAGAGAGCATAGGAGCTCTTTTTGACAGGCTTTTCCCAGTACTCGAAGATCTGAGAATACCATTTGAGGTGATATGTATAAATGACGGATCCATGGACAGCACTCTCCAGATCCTTCAAGAAGAACTTAAAAGGCGGCCAGGACTTGTGGTTGTCAACCTTGCAAGAAATTTCGGTCAGCATGCGGCTGTAATGGCGGGTTTTTCAGAGGCTTCCGGGGGCTGGATAATTACCATGGATGCGGATCTTCAGAACCCGCCAGAGGAGATTCCAAAGCTCGTGGATGAGTTCAGGAAGGGGCATGACCTTATCGGGACCATAAGGGACGCGAGACAGGATACCCGTTTCAGGAGGTTTGCCTCCAAGATAACCAACAGGATCGTGTCAAGGATATCAGGAATATCTCTGCACGATTTTGGCTGCATGTTACGGGGTTACAGCAGGGAGGTCGTCAAGGGTATTCTCGACAATCCAGAGTACCGTACCTTTATTCCGGCCCTTGCCACGTTCTTTGCTAGAAACCCGGTTGAGATCCATGTGCGCCATGAAGAGAGGGCCGTCGGTGAGTCAAAGTATTCACTTTTGAAGCTTTTCAGCCTCCAGCTTGATCTCATGACTGGTTTTTCCATGTGGCCCCTGAGGATTCTCTTTTTTGTCGGAACCATGATGGCGATTGTCGGCCTTGTGGCGGCAGCGGTCATAGTGGCCCTCAGGCTCTATTACGGACCGGGCTGGGCTGTGGAGGGGGTCTTTACCCTCTTTGCAGCACTATTTTTCCTTGTTGGATGCCAGTTTTTCGCTCTTGGGCTTCTCGGCGAGTATATCGGACGCATCTTTCAGGCGGTCAGAAAAAGGCCAACCTTTATCCTGGAATGGGTGAAAGGCCCTGAGACCCAAACCAAGAAGGTCCTGCGCAGTATACCTTGATTCCTTACCGTCAAGGCTGCGGGCAGTCACTTCTGTCACGAATTCCTGGGCATGGAACCGCGCCTTCTGCCCTGTTTGCCAGCAAAGGGGCACCTGCGATGACACATCTTGCAGACGACATCATGCACCACCGGGCGGCCGGTTTTTATGCATATCCCTGGTCTGTGATTTTTCATCCTGGCTTATCCCCCTTGATTTTTGTCTGTAAGCGTGGTCCTGCAACCGTCTCCAATAGGACCGTTACAGTTCTCTTGTGCCTTCTGCCGGGTACTCATGCTGCATCCGCCACAGCCCTGGCATGGGCTTACTTCGCTGTTGCCAGCAAGCTTTTTGAGTATGAACCTGATTACCATGTAAAAGGCCACGATAACTGCCACTGCAACTAAAATATTTTCTATCATTTTAATCCTTTTTATCCTGATAATTTTCCTTCATAATAAGCCCGTTTTTTTTTATGTCAACCCCTGGTCCGCAAATTACGGCAGCAATTTTGCTTTATTCCTGTTAATCCCATTGATTCGGGAATTACTCCATGCTGTTTTTTTAAACAGGGCTTTACTCGTTGATTGCAGCGTGTTACTTGTCAAATTGTTTTTCAGATGTTAGAAAGACGCCACTTTATAACCACAAAACACGCTCCGGTCGCCTTGTGGTGCTGTCATGGGCAGTTAAAAGGTGCGGTATGCGCGGAGCGGAAGAAAAACCACGAAGGGAGACATAACAAATGGCTTACGTAACAATGAAACAGCTTCTCGAGGCCGGTGTGCACTTTGGCCACCAGACCCGCCGCTGGAATCCGAAGATGAAGCCGTATATCTTCGGCGCCAGAAACGGCATCTACATCATTGATCTGCAAAAGACGGTAAGGCTCTTTAAGGTGGCCTACGAGTTTGTGGTGGAAACCGTTGCCAATGGAGGGAACATACTCTTTGTAGGCACGAAGAAGCAGGCACGGGAATCCATTTACGAAGAGGCCACGAGGGCGGGTATGCCTTACGTGAACCACCGCTGGCTTGGAGGCATGCTCACAAATTTTCATACCATTAGCAAGAGCATAGACAAGCTTAAAAGGATCGAGTCCATGTTTGAGGATGGAAGCATCGAGAAGTTTCCAAAGAAGGAAATACTCAAGCTTGAAAAAAGGAGACAGAAGCTTGAGCGCAATCTCGGGGGCATCAAAGACATGGACGGGTTGCCATCGGCCCTTTACGTCGTGGATTCGAGGTATGAGCAGATCGCGATCAAGGAGGCCAACAAGCTTGGTATTCCAGTGGTTGCAATTGTTGACACTAACTGCGACCCTGACGGCATCGATTACGTGATTCCCGGAAACGATGACGCCATAAGGGCCATAAGGCTTCTGACATCCCTTGTCGCCAATGCCGCCTTAAAGGGAAAAGAGCTTCATGAAGAGGCGGTACAGGCCCAAACAGACAAGGAAGCAGAAGAAGAGGCAGCGGAACAGCAGGCCGAGGCAGTCGCGCAGGAACAGGCGCCACCTAATGGGCCCCAGGTAAATGAGAGCCCTCAAGAGGTCGTTCAGGAAACAACTGCTTAACCCTATTTAAGAAAATTTATGGTTTTTTAAAACATTCTCCTTCAATGGAGATGTGCCTGCGCCGTCACTATGGTGGTCATGTTGAGGCGGCAGCTTATTTGAAAAGACACGGAGGAATAATATCATGGCAGAAATAACTGCTGCAATGGTCAAGGAACTCAGGGAAAGGACCAATGCTGGCATGATGGACTGTAAAAAGGCCCTTCAGGAATGCGGCGGAGACATGGAAAAGGCAGTTGATTACCTGCGCCAGAAAGGTCTCGCGGTTGCCGCAAAAAGGGCTGGAAGGGCCACGAGTGAGGGAGCAGTCCAGTGCTACATTCATGCCGGTAACAAGCTCGGGGTCATGGTGGAGGTAAACTGTGAGACCGACTTCGTTGCCAAGACGGACCAGTTTGTTGAGTTTGCCAGGAACGTGGCAATGCACATAGCTGCCACGAACCCTCTTTGCATAAACAGGGAGGATGCCCCCCAGGATGTCATTGACAAGGAACGGGAGATTTACAGGAAACAGGCCATTGATTCAGGCAAACCGGAGCATATAGTGGATAAGATAGTGGAAGGCAGGATAGAGAAGTATCTCAAGGAGATATGTCTTCTCGAGCAGCCTTACGTGAAGGACCCGGATCTTAGCATCCAGGACCTTTTAAACGAACTTGTGGCCAAGATGGGCGAGAACATATCCATAAGGCGTTTTGTGCGCTATCAGGTGGGCGAGAAGTAGTACCGCGCCATGCCCGCTATGTACAAAAGGGTCTTGATAAAGCTAAGCGGCGAGGCCCTCATGGGGAATCAGCCTTACGGAATAAGTCCTGAGTTCATGGACAAGGTGGTTGATGAGCTCGGCAAGGCTATGGACATGGGTGTTCAGCTTGCGCTCGTTGTAGGCGGTGGAAACATCTTCAGGGGCGTTTCCGGAGCAGCGAAGGGAATGAACCGTGCAGCGGCGGACCAAATGGGCATGTTGGCCACGGTGATTAACAGCATAGCTCTGCAGGACGCCTTTTTGAGAAAGGGGATTCCAGCAAGGGTCCAGTCGGCGGTGGAGGTTGGAAGAATGGTCGAAACCTTCATTAGGCCGAGGGCCATAAAACACCTTGAACGCGGCAGGGTCGTCATTTTCGCGGCAGGAACCGGTAACCCCTTCTTTACAACCGACACGGCCGCGGCTCTCAGGGCACTCGAGATAGGTGCTGATATACTGTTCAAGGCCACTCGCGTGGACGGGGTCTATGATAAGGACCCATACAGTAACAAGGATGCGGTTAGGATTCCCCGCATAACCTACTCAGAGGTCCTTGAAAGGGGACTTAGGGTCATGGACGCTGCCGCCATAGCCCTCGCAAAGGATTCGGCACTTCCCGTTATGGTGTTCAACATGCTTAAAGAGGGAAACATTGTGAGGGCAGTATCCGGGGAAGATATTGGAAGCGTCATTGTCGCCGGGTAGCGTTTCTGGCTCAAGGAGGTGGATAAGATGAGTAGCGATGTCATAAATGATGCCGACAGGAGAATGGACAAGGCGATAGAGGCATTTGAGAAGGATCTTGCGCATGTGCGGACTGGCAGGGCCTCGGCGGCTCTGCTTGAAGGCATTACAGTAGATTATTACGGCACAAGCATGCCCTTGAACCAGGTTGCCTCTATAGCGGTGCCTGAAAGCCGTCTTCTTACCATTCAGCCGTGGGACAACAATATACTTGGAGATATTGAAAAGGCCATTCTTGCCTCTGATCTTGGCCTGACCCCATCAAATGATGGCAAGATTATAAGGGTCAGTGTACCTCCTCTAACCGAGGAAAGGAGGAAGGAGCTGGTAAGGCTAATCAAGAAGATGGCAGAAGACTGCAGGGTTGCGATAAGAAATGTCCGCAGGGACGCCATAGAAAAATTGAAGGCACAAAAAAAGGACAAGGAATTGTCGGAAGATGAAATGTACAAGCTCCAGGACGATGTACAGAAGCTGACGGACAGGCATATTAAGCAGGTAGAAGGGGTTCTTGCCAAGAAGGAAAAGGAAATAATGGAGTTTTGAGCCGGATGACAAAGACCGTATCCATTGAAAAACCGGATCGTCTTCCGCGTCATCTTGCCATCATCATGGACGGAAACGGACGCTGGGCAAAGCGCCGCTTCATGCCCAGGATTATGGGCCACAGGCAGGGTGCCAAGGCCGTAAAGGAGATAGTTACTGCGTGCAGGGAACTTGGTATTCCTTACCTTACCCTCTATGCCTTTTCAAAGGAAAACTGGTCGAGGCCAAGGGAAGAGGTAGATGCACTCATGGACCTTCTATACGACTATCTGCAAAGGGAGGTGGACGAGCTTCTCGGGAACAGGATACGCCTTCGCGCCATCGGCGAACTATACAGGCTCCCTGAAAGGGTAAGGAACCTCCTCTTTGAAACCTTGGAGAGGACCTCGAAAAATTACGAGATGCAGCTTGTGCTTGCATTAAGTTACGGAAGCAGAAGCGAGATAGCGGATGCGGCAAGGCGGATTGCAGAGAAGTGTGCAAAGGGTGTGCTTTCCCCGCCGGAGGTGGATGAGGAGACGTTCGCCTCTTTTCTTTATACCTCGGACATTCCGGATCCTGATCTGATAATCCGCACGAGCGGAGAGCAGAGGCTCAGCAACTTTCTGCTTTTCCAGGCGGCATACAGCGAATTTTACATTACAGAGACCTTGTGGCCGGATTTTGATAGAAAGGAGCTTCTCAAGGCCCTGCAAGACTATTCCATGCGGGAGCGCCGTTTTGGAAGAACAAGCGACCAGATTTTTTTAAGATGCACAGGCAGCGAGTCCTGACAGCCCTCATTCTCCTCCCGGTGGTTGTTTCCGGACTCGCCTGGGGGGGAGAGCGCTTCTTTGCCGTCCTTGTCCTTACTATTTCCTTTCTTTGCCTCCTGGAATATTACATGATGGCCTTTCCCTCCCGTCCCCTGATTGTTGCCTCGGGGATACTGCTTGGACTATTATCCCCATCCTTTGCCGTTTATTTTAGGCAGGAGGCCCACGTCCTTTTCGGCCTCTTCCTATGCTTTTTTTTCTCTGCACTTCTGACTATATTCGCCTACAGCTCTTTCAGGGATCCTTTCGCATCCTTGGTTTCTCTTGTCTTTGGCGCGGCCTACATTGGACTTTGTTCAGGCTTGATAATCCTTATCAGGTTCATGCCTTACGGGAGGGAGTGGGTTTTTTTTCTCCTTACAACAGTTTTTGCAGCGGATACCGGGGCCTATTACGTGGGCAAATCAGTGGGGAAAAGGAAGCTGTGTCCATCTATAAGCAAGGGGAAAACTGTTGAAGGAGCGGCTGGCGGGCTCTTTTTCAGCGGACTTGGAGGAGTGGTTTCATGGGCGCTGTTCTTCAATTTTTTTGACTTGAGGCTTCTTGTGCCCCTTGCGATACTTCTTGCCCTTGTGAGCCAGGCAGGTGACCTTGTGGAATCCATGGTGAAGAGGGCATTTGGTTTCAAGGATTCAGGCAGGCTGCTGCCCGGGCACGGCGGGGTTTTCGATCGGCTGGACGCCCTCCTGCTTGCCGGGCCTGTTCTTTTCTGGATTCTCTATTTCAGCGAGGGCAACTTTTACCTTGGATAGAAAGGTCTCCTTTATGAATGAGCAGAAACACATAGTGGTCCTTGGTTCAACGGGCTCCATTGGCAAAAGTGTCGCCGACATCGTCAGGAAATCCGGGGGAAGGCTCAAGGTTGTGGGCCTCGGGGCAGGCAAAAACCTGGCGCTTCTTGCCGAGCAAGTGAAGGAATTTTCTCCCCGTAAGGTAGCCGTCATGACAAGAGAGCTTGCCGTGGAACTTGAAGGGATGATACCTGGTAGCGATGTCAAGGTCCTTTGGGGAAAAGATGGATACAACGAGCTTGCCTCCATGGCGGATGCGGACTTAGTGGTTTCTTCCATGGTGGGGGCGGCGGGGCTCATTCCAACTGTTACCGCCATAGAGGCAGGCAAGGATGTGGCCCTCGCCAACAAGGAGACCCTGGTGGCTGCCGGGCCCCTCGTTATGGGTCTTGTTGAAAAACACCGGGTGAACCTCCTTCCCATAGACAGCGAGCATTCCGCCATATTCCAGTGTCTCCAGGGCTACAGGGAGTCCATGGTCAGGAAGATAATACTTACAGCCTCTGGCGGCCCTTTCAGGCAGAAGCCCATAGATGAGCTATCTGCCATTACGCCGGAGGAGGCGATTGCACATCCTAACTGGTCAATGGGTGCAAAGATTTCCGTGGATTCCTCTACCCTTATGAACAAGGGGCTGGAAGTTATTGAGGCAAGGTGGTTGTTTTCCGTTTCTCACAAGGAGATAGATGTGGTCGTTCATCCAGAGTCAATAATCCATTCCATGGTAGAATATGTGGACGGCTCCATCATTGCACAGATGGGTGTCCCGGATATGAGGGTGCCCATTTCCTATGCCCTTTACTGGCCGGACAGGATGGAACTGGACTTTCCATCCCTAGACCTGGTAAACGTGGGGCATCTGACCTTTGAGGCCCCCCGAATGGAAAAGTTTCCGTGCCTGTGTCTAGCCTTCGAGGCATTGGAAATGGGAGGCACTGCCACCACAGTTCTCAATGCCGCCAATGAGGTGGCCGTCGAGGCCTTTCTCCAGGGCCGGATTCCCTATTTAAAGATTCCCGAGATAATTTCTGAGGTTCTTAATGGGCTTGGGGGCCAGGATATGAACAGCTTGGATGATGTCTTGAATGCAGACGCACTGGCCAGGCTGAAGGCCCAGGAAAAGGCGGGACTACTTAGGTGAGGCGGCCTATATGACAACCCTTTGGTCATTCCTACTTGTTCTTAGCGGACTTATTTTCTTTCACGAGCTTGGCCATTTTACTGTGGCGCGTCTTTTGGGAATCAGGGTGCTGAAGTTTTCCATAGGCTTTGGGCCAAGGCTTTGGGGAATCGTCAGAAACGGTACTGACTACTGTATTTCCGCCGTTCCCCTCGGCGGCTTTGTAAAGATGCTTGGGGAGGTTCCAAACGAGGAGGTGCCCCATGATGAGCGCCATCTTTCATTTTCGCACAGGCCTGTCTATCAAAGGGCGCTTGTGGTGGCAGCTGGGCCCTTTGCAAATTTTCTCCTCGCCGAGATAATCTTCTTTTTTATTCTTCTGCTTTATGGCAATCCCATACTACAGCCCGAGATAGGATCGGTCAAACCGGCTTCTCCAGCGGCTCAGGCGGGCCTTGTAAAAGGGGACGTCTTTCTGTCTGTAAACGGGAAGAACGTGGAGAGCTGGGAGGACGTTTCGAGGCTGATAAAGGCAAGCAAGGGCCGGGAGATACTTCTTAGGGTGAAGAGGGGTAGAAATGTCCTTGCCGTGCGCGTCAAACCCGAATTAAGCACTATGAAAAACATCTTTGGCGAGGAGATTAAGGTTCCCCTTATAGGAGTCACCGCCTCTGGGCGCATGCGCATTGAACGCCTTACCCCCTTCCGTGCCTTTGTCATGTCCTTTGAGAGGACATGGAGCCTTACCAGGCTTACCTGGGAAGGCTTTGAAAAGATCGTAGAAAGGGTGGTGCCGCTTTCCACCCTTGGCGGGCCGATCATGATAGCCCAGATGGCAGGTCAACAGGCACAGCAGGGCCTTTTGAACCTTTTTTACTTCATGGCTCTGCTGAGTATTAATCTTGCCATACTCAATCTCCTGCCAATACCGGTCCTCGATGGGGGACATCTTTTTTTCTTTGCAGTAGAGGCCATCAAGGGAAGCCCCCTGACCATGCGCCAGATGCAGATTGCCCAGCAGATTGGGTTGTTTATCCTGGGGTCCCTCATGCTTCTTGTATTCTACAATGATATCGCGAGGTTGCTTGGGCTTCTCCCAACCGTGCCGAAACCCTGATACATGACGCTGCTCGCCATTGAGACATCCGGCTTTACCGGGGGCGTGGCCATCATTGCTGGCCGCTCCACCACGAGCGAACTAATTGTAGGTTCCAAGGCCACCTATTCGAGGAGGCTCCTGAAGTCAATCATATTCCTTCTTGAGGAGACGGGCATTACCTGGAACGATATCGAGGCAGTGGCCGTGAGTCTGGGCCCGGGCAGTTTTACAGGCCTTCGCATAGGCCTTGCCACGGCAAAGGGCCTTTGTCTGTCAACCGGTGCCCGCCTTGTTGGTGTGCCGACCCTTGACGTGCTTGCACAAAACGGGGCGATTTTTCATGGGCCTATTATCTGTCCCGTCATGGACGCCAGAAGGGGCCAGGTCTATACAGCAATTTACAGCGTAGCAAGGGATGGTGGTGTCAAAAGAGTATCGGAGTATCTGTTGCTGCTGCCCTCGGACTTGCCGGGACACCTGCCTGCACACCAGGGAATTTTATTTCTTGGCAGCGGCCTTTCAAAGTACTCCGAGACCTTCGATGACCTTTTTGGCCAGAATGCCTTTTTTGCCCCGGAGCCCTTCTGGTATCCAAGGCCGTTTTTTTGCGGTCTTCTCGGACTGTCAAGGCTTGGGGACGCAAGTGGAGCAGATGATCCCCTGGACTTGACTCCTCTCTATTTAAGGCCTTCAGAGGCGGAAGAAAAGAAAAGGGCCAATGAAAAGGCTTCTTGAGATTTCCTGGGACAAAAGGGCCATTTTTCTTGAAAGGCCAAACAGGTTTCTTGGGCTATGCAGGGAGCTCGATGGTGCCGGCAGGCAGCTCGAGGTACACGTAAGGGACCCAGGAAGGCTAAGGGAATTGCTTTTTGAGGGAAACGAGGTGCTGCTGAAAAAGGCAGCCAGGAAACGCAGGAAGACCGGCTATGACCTCGTTGCCGCCCGTTCATCCGGGAGCAGGTGGGTACTCGTAAACTCAGGTTTTCACTCGCAGATTGCATCCATGATATTCCGAGATCAACGGATATCACCCTTTGGGCCTGTTCACTACATTAAGCCCGAGGTGAAAGCAGGAAAGAGTAGGCTCGATTTTTTCCTCGGCCTGGAGGCTGGCAGGGAGATGTATGTGGAAGTCAAGGGTTGCACCCTTGAGAAAAAGGGTGTGGCCTTTTTTCCGGATGCGCCTACCGAGAGGGGAAGGAGGCATCTTCTTGAGCTCATGGATGCCACAAAGCAGGGCTTTGGGGCCGCAGTAGTGTTTCTAATATTTTGCCCTTTGGCTTACTGTTTCGAAGCAAACATCCATACAGATCCCAAATTTCACAGATGCCTGTACATGGCCATGGAACAGGGAGTGGAGGTCCACCCGTTGCACCTTGAATACAAGGATCGTTTTATCTGGTATAAAAGAGAGATAGAAATATGCAGCAGAACAGAGCAGTTTGATAGGAGGTAGATAAAATATGATTTTTGGAAAGATTTGTCCCTATTGCAAGGAGAGGATTAAGAAAAATGCCGTTATCTGCCGATACTGTCACAAAGAGCTCGAGCCAGGAAACGATGATAGTCACGGTTCCTCCCTCTGGCTCCTCACCGGTTTTATCGGCCTTTTGCTCGGCGCGGCGGCGGCGCTCGGGATTGGCTACGTTGACGAAAGGCGGCGGTGGGATGCGGATACGGCCGAGGTCCAGTTCAAGGATCATAAGGATCCTTGTGAATGAGCCCGGTTGAGAGAAGGCATATCCCGCAACCGTCTTGTAAAATCAGATTTGGAGGTCATGCATGCGGGAACAATCTCTCAAGACCGTTGACAAGGTTGCAAAGATATTTTGTTGTGCAGTTAAAGAGGTAATTGATGCCTCAACCGGTATGTCCGTTGGATACGCGCCCACTATCCAGGATGTTCCGTCCATCAGCCTGAAACCGGACCTTGGCTGTTTTGTCCAGTTTACAGGTGACTACTCGGGCCTGTTCATAATGAATCTGTCAAGGGACGCTTCACTCGAGATTTATACAAAGGCAATGTCCTTCATGGGACTTCCGGAAGAAGAGATTTCTACGGATGCCAACTCGGATGAGGTGGTAAATTACGTGGGAGAGATCATAAACCAGGTAATAGGAAAGGCGAGACAGAAGATCGAGACCGAGTACGGCCTTTCTTCCAATAACAACCAACCCAAGGCCATAACCATTTCATCCGCCATAACGCTTTCCGTTGCGACCATGCTTGACAGGCCCGAGTGCAGGAAGATAGCCTTCCGTACCGAGGACCGGAATCCCTTCTATGTTGAAATGAACTTGGAAAAGACAGAATTTATCCGCCTCGAGTCCCAGGCAGGAGCGCAATCAAAGGGGATACAGGAACAGGTGGATGACGTGCTGGAAAATGGAAGTATTATCGAGGAGGCAAAACAGGGACAGGATACCGATGACGTCTCAAGCATCATGGCAGAACTTGGACTTGATTAACGGACAGGCCAGAGAATCCATTCTTCTACGTTACTACGCTAGGCTCGCTTCTGCCCGTGAACTCCTGTATATTGGAAAGTTTCCTCGACAGCCTTATTAGAGGTCCGAGAAAGGATTGGGTTTCTTCCTCCATCCTTTCCATGTCCCGTGTATAGCCTTCAATGTATATCCTTATAGTGGCGCCCTTGGTCCCGGTCCCGGACAGCCTGTAAACTATGCGGGACCCGTCTTGGAATATTATCCTAATGCCCTGTTGGCAGCTCTCCGAGCCGTCAACCGGATCATGGTAGCAGAAGTTGTCAGCAAGCTTGATCTTCCGCCCGTCAGCCACATTGCCTGAAAGGCTGTCAAGCTGCCTTTCGAGGTGTTCCATGAGTCTGTCGGCACTTTCTATGTCAACCTCTTCAAAGTCGTGGCGCGTGTAGAAATTTCTCCCATATTTGAACCAGTGGCTTCTATTTATTGCTGAAACCGGCTGTCTCTTTCTGGCGAGGATGTTCATCCAGAAGAGCACGGCCCATATTCCGTCCTTTTCCCTTATGTGGTTTGAGCCAGTTCCAAAACTTTCCTCCCCGCAGATGGTGATCATGTCTGCATCAAGCAGGTTGCCGAAAAATTTCCAGCCAGTCGGCGTCTCGAAACAGGGGATCCCGAGTTCCCTTGCGACGTGGTCCACTGCGCAACTTGTGGGCATGGACCTGGCGACCCCGGACAGGCCCTTTCTGTAACCGGGTGCGCAATCGTGATTGGCGGAAATGATGGATAGGCTGTCGCTTGGGGTGACGAAGAACTTGCGTCCGAGTATCATGTTCCTGTCGCCGTCCCCGTCTGACGCGGCACCGAAGTCGGGGGCGTTATCAGAAAACATCTCTTCCACGAGGTCGGAGGCATACTTGAGGTTGGGGTCTGGATGCCCGCCGCCAAAATCGGGCAGAGGCACGCAGTTTCTGAGGCTGTCTTCCGGGGCCCCAAGCCTGTTTACGAAGATTTCCCTTGCATATATTCCTGTTACGGCATGCAGGGCGTCATATCTAATTGTAAAGCCGGAGCGTAAGAGTGACCTGATCTCTTCAAAGTCGAAGAGTTCCTCCATGAGATCGGCGTAATCGGAAACCGGGTCAATCACCTCTACTGCGGTTTCCATGATCATGGCTTCCATCCCGTCTCTTTCGATATCTACGTCAGGACCCCTGGCGATGAAGTAGCGGCGCAGTTCAAGACTTCTCTCGTATATCCTCGATGTAACCTTTTCCGGCGCCGGTCCGCCGTTTCCTATGTTGAACTTTACTCCAAAGTCGCCCTGAGGACCGCCAGGATTATGGCTCGCTGAAAGTATGATGCCGCCGTCAAGGCTGTACTTTCTGATGATGTTGGATGTGGCGGGGGTGGACAGGAGACCGCCTCTGCCGACCTTGAGACGCGCCACCCCGTTTGCCACTGCCATCTTGATAATCACCTGGATTGCTCTCTTGTTGTAGAATCTTCCGTCTCCGCCAAGCACGAGTTGCTTGCCCCTTACTCCACCCTCCATGGTGTCAAAGACGGATTGTATGAAATTTTCCAGGTAATGGGTTTTTTGGAAGGTGGTAACGGGCTTTCTGAGTCCTGAGGTGCCAGGTTTTTGGTCGTCAAAAGGGGTGGTTTTCACTTCCTCTACTTCGTACATTTTTTAATCTCCCCGCCTGTGGCATACTCGATGTTCGCAATGGCAGTAAGCTCTGCGGCCACTGCGGAAATAAAATCACTCCTTGCCTTGGTAAGTCTGCTCTGCGCATCGAGGACATCTGTATTGGACGCGAGCTGGTTTTTATACCTGCTTGCGTTAAGTTCGTAATCCTCTTTTGCGCTCTTAAGTGCCGATTTCGCAACCCGGACACCCTCTCTGGCATCCTCGTACAACAAATATGCGTTTTTTACCTCAAGTCTAACATGGTCACTCACGTCCTGGAGTTCAACCCTTGCCGCTTCCATTTTCTTTTGTGCCGCCACAACCCTGTCCCTGCTCTTGCCCCAAGAGAAGAGATTCCAGGTCGCATTGAGGAATACCTCGGCGTTTTCGTGGTCGCCGTACGGGTTGTTGGAGACATCCGGGGTAACGCCATCCTTGGAATAAGACGCAGTAAGGTCTACCCTTGGGAAAAATTCACTCTTTGCTATTTTTATTTCCTTGCCAGCCCTTTCCACGGCAAGTCGGGCCTCGTTCACCTCCGGCCTGTTTTTCAGGGCAATGGAATACAGCTCTTTAAGACTATGCTTGACTTCTGTTAGACTGACGCGTTCCTCAATGTTCAAGGGCGCCTCGAGAGACCTTCTCATAACAAGGTTCAGCCTGTTCTTTGACAGCTCAAGCTGGTGCCTAGCCTTCAGAAGGGCGAGTCTACCCTGGTTAAGCTGTACCGAACTCTGGAGAAGGTCGGTCTTTGGCCTGAGGGCCGCACTGTAAAAGGCCTGTACCGTCTCGTACTGCGCCTTCAGGCGCCTTAGCTGCGCCTTTGCCTCATCAAGGAGTTTCCTGGACCTTAGCACCTCATAGAAGGCGGTTTTTGTCTCCTTGACTATTTCGTTTCTCGCCTGGAACAAGGCAAGCCGGGCCAGGTCCAAGTCTATTCTGGCCTCCTTGTATTTGTTCCATAATAATCCTCCGTAAAACAGGGGTTGCTTTACATTAAGGTTCCACTTGTACTCATCATGGCCGTAGATGGTGATACTCCTGCCAAAGATCACGATTGTGGCGGCATCCCGCCTTCCGGTGTACGAATAGTCAGTGCCAAAACTTGGAAGCATCTGTTTAAAGGCCGCTTTGGAACTGTAGTCCTTTGCCTGTTCTTCGAGCCGTTTTTTAAGAATCTTGAGGTTGTTTTTTAAGGCGATTTTTACACATGAATTGATGTCGAAACGGATATCCTGGGCACGGGCGCGTTGCAGACATGGCCAAGCCGAAACTATCAAAAGTGCGAGAAAAAATACGAATACAAGTCCCTTAATCATTGGCCTTTTTGAGAGCGCTTTTCCTTTCAATCTCCTACGGTGTCCTTTCTGTTCGTATCCCGCCACATACTAAATCGTCGTGGCTTTTTTACAAAGCAAACATTTTTGGATTGCGCCTTGTTCTCCATTAGGGCCGTCTGATGGCGTCCCTTTTCCGTCCTCGGACCTTGACAAAAAAAGGAGCAGGTTTGAATATATATGATTAAGTCATACAAGGTCCTGCTATGCATGTTTCTGCCGATCATGGTTAATAGGTTATGAGAAGGGTGGCGTCACCTAACGTTTTTTCACTCTTGTTTGATAAAGGGAGAGGAAATTATGAAAAAGATACTGTTCATACTGTCACTTCT
>WGDC01000013.1 GCA_015493475.1 Deltaproteobacteria bacterium | reverse complement strand
ATTGTTAGATGCTTATATTTTTATTTTTTAAGCTGCTAAAGGTATCTCTGCCTTTATTTTATCCCAAGGAACATATATCTTCTTTGCAGTATCCTGATGGATTAATCCCGCCTTCTTTAATAACTGCACATCTTGATACACGTTCTTGTAATCTCTATTCAATAGCCGACTTAATTCACGTATGCTGGATATTCCGTGGTTGTGTAATACTTTTAATAAGGCAATTCGACGCTTTGTTAGGACCTGGAAAAAATTCGATGGTTCCATAAAGTAAAGTCGCTCTTCTGGGAGCTCAATTTCTTCTTTTTCTGCCTTATGCCAGGCCTCAATAAATTCCCTATTAACTTCGCTTTCTGTAGCTAAACCAATTTTAATATTTTTTTCTTTCATAGATTCTTCCTAAACCTACCAATATCATTTTGGAAGTCTTTAACTAACTGTTCTATACTGGTGAAATTATAACATTCTTCTTTACCTTTGATATGTCTATGATCCCCTTTGCCGGTTTCATTATCATATCTAACTAGGCAGTTTCCTTTTGAATCGCCATAATAGAGACGATATTTTAAGGCATGAGGCCTTTCTGCTGATTTTCTTGGTAGCTGCCATATCACCATCTCCCTTATGGCACCATCTGGATAGATCATTTTCGATCGATAAACTAATTTCGCATTTGCCATATGGCCTATTATGCCATATGACAATTTAGATATCAATATTTCATATCATCTAACGTCACGGCTCAGGGGCGGCAAACATGCGGGGCAACCAACCGTGAAATACCACTGAGCCTTCTGCGGGGCACTGATTTTCAAAAGCCGCCGCGATGTTTGCCGTCCCTTGCAGCCGATTGTTAGGGCAAAAAGACTTATTTAATCAATTTCTTATCAGGGCAAAGTAAACTATAAAATTTCTGTATTTTTTTATCTCGAGTAGCTAGCCCGTCACAGACAGATGCAGTAATATAATACTGAATATCCAAATATTCATTTTCCAACCGCTTAGTAACAGTTTTGCTATTTTTGCCAAATTTTCTTATATATTCAATAGCTGCTATTAGATGGCCTTGAAGGTACCTGAATAGAATCCATTTTTTATTAATGCTATTAGGATCCGGCCATAACTCTCCATAATAATGATATATTTGGGTACGTATTTGTGAATATATATCTCTTATCAAATGTGTCTTAGTGGCTATATCATTCATTAATTTATATATAATCTTCGGTGAATTATTTGTTTTATAATCTATTAATTCAGGAAACCAATGATCAATTATAATAGACCTTTCTATATAATCCTCTGTATCATTAGTGGTTATTTCTAACCAATTATTAAGTAGTTCTTTATCTTCAGGAACAAATTTAAATTTGCCAGATGCCAAACGATCATTAAATTTATATCGAAGATTATTATTTAAGAATTGTTTTTCAATTGGCGTACAAGGTTCTTTGTTCTCTATTTCATAACGCATCAATGTTCCTACATTCGGTAACAGGTCTACTGGATTTTCAACGTCCGGAATTTTTTTAAAACACTTCTTTATGCCATCACATTGGGTTGTCATTATTTCCATAAAAAGCACTTCTGGCATAACTATTCGATATCTTTGTAAGATATTGCCTATATCAACGGAAGAACAACCCTGGAGATAGCTTTTGTCTAATACAACAAATCCAGATGTCATTTTGAGATGCCCTAACGACTGAGCTCACTGGCAGCAATGGAGCGCAGCGGAATTGCTGTCCAGTGCAGCGATTTGTTATGCCTCCATTAATCTTTAGCGATGTGTAACGCAATTAGAAAAGCACCAATTATACCTAAACCTGCAGAAACAAGCGTCCCAAGAGTTGAATATTGGGCAGAGACCGTCATGGCCAATATATTTGAAAGAGACGCCCCAAGCAGGATACCTCCTACCGTACCAAGATGCCTAAAAAACCGCCTTGTAGTACTTGAGACTAAGTAATCACTTGCACGTTCAACATGTGCTGCGGAAACAGTATCTGCCTGATGTCTTTTTGAAATCTTAATTGATTCAGCTATCAGTTCACTTAGATATTGGGCTATCTTTGCTTTTAAAATAGAAAATGCAGCATGAGAAAACGGAGAAGTATCAATACCAGATAATTCTGATTCGGCCTGATTTATGATTGATTGCAAAGGGTTTTCTGGCTGAGTATTGTTAGGCATTCTTGCTCCTCGTAAATCTTTCAGGATTTAATATGCTATTGTCTAATGCGTTACAATAAGCCTCCTCTAAAACATATTTCAGTTTTACAACTTTAGATGGTTCACGTTGGGAGCCTTTTATTATCTGGGTAAAGGTTATCAACACCGCAACAAATGCAACGACGATAACTAAATATATGAGCTTACCTTCCTTGATTCCAAAAACTGCCATATTCGAAATAACACCTGCAATAATGGACATTATTGCAGCAAGGATATTTGTCCAAACATGTATAATTGAGATGACCTTCCGTTTCTGTTTTTCAGCCATGGATTAAACAACTCCATTCATGTTGAATTAATATAGGGCATAACATTCTTAATATCCGTATCGGTTTCCGGATATTTTCCCTATATAGGTGTCCATATTTTCCACATATTCCGATATCAACCCACCCCAAATGGAAAAACAAGGCATATATGCCATTTTTTACCTTGGAAAATCCATATATTGGAATAGTATGAGAAGAGCTATGGATAATCAAGTAAAATTTCGTCCAAATCCCAAATTGAGGCTGATGGATCAGGTTCGAGAGGTCCTGCGCTATCACCATTACTCGTACAGGACCGAGAAGACCTACTGCAAGTGGATTGTACGCTACATCAAGTATTGGGGCGGAAAGATACATCCAAGGGACATGGATGGACGCCATGTGGAAAGGTTTCTTTCGCATCTTGCAGTAAACGGGAATGTTTCAGCCTCCACCCAGAGACAGGCCCTGAACGCCCTGGCCTTTTTGTATCACAAGGTCCTTTTCAAGTCTCTTGAGCCCCAAATTGCGCCAATAAGGTCAAAGAGGCTCAGAAGGCTGCCCACGGTGCTAACCAAGGAAGAGGTAAGGGCCCTTCTTTCACACCTGTCAGGCACCCACGAGCTCATGGCAAAAATCATGTATGGCTCGGGGCTCAGGCTCATTGAGTGCGTAAGGCTGAGGATAAAGGACGTAGACTTTGGAAGAAAACGCATTCACGTGGTAATGGGAAAGGGCGCAAAGGACCGCTGCACGGTGCTTCCCAGGAGTATTGAGGAGGACCTTAGAAGTCACATTGAAAGGGTAAAGGAGCTTCACCACCAGGACCTTGAGCAGGGATACGGCCACACGTACATCCCAGAGGCCCTTTCCAGAAAGTATCCAAATGCATCCAGGGAAACGAAGTGGCAGTTCGTGTTTCCCTCCAAAAAGCTCTCAGAGGACCCAAGAAGCGGAAAGATCGTGCGTTTTCATGTGCTGGAGTCGGGCATACAAAAGGCGGTTAAACGGGCTGCAAAACGGGCTGGGATTCAAAAGAAGGCAACATGCCACACCCTTCGCCACAGCTTTGCAACGCACATGCTGGAGCAGGGTGTAAACATTCGCGTCCTGCAGGAGCTTCTTGGCCACAGCGACCTAAAAACCACAGAAATCTACACCCACGTAATGGACCGGGACGTCTCCCATCTCTCTAGCCCCCTTGACTCCTAGGAGAACACTTTGACAAACAGACTCAAATCGGAAAAAAGCCCCTATCTTTTACAGCACGCCAACAATCCAGTGGAATGGTACCCCTGGTGCCAGGAGGCCTTTTCAAAGGCAAAAAGGGAAGACAGGCCCATATTCCTTTCAATTGGCTACTCTGCCTGTCACTGGTGCCACGTAATGGCAAGGGAATCCTTTGAAGATAAGGAAACTGCTGACTTTCTGAACAAGAACTTCGTATCCATAAAGGTGGACAGGGAGGAGCAGCCAGACGTGGACCACTTCTACATGGATGTCTGCCACAAACTTACAGGCTCTGGGGGCTGGCCCCTTTCTGTTTTCATGACCCCTGATGGAAGGCCTTTTTTTGCAGGCACCTACTTTCCCAAAAGGACCTATGGAAACATGCCCGCCTTTATTGCCGTCCTTGAGGAGATCTCGCGCCTTTGGAAAGCAGGCAGAAAAAGGCTCCTTGATGCAGCAGATGCCATTTTAAGGGAGATGAAGTCGCAGCTTAAGCCCATCTCTGAAACAGGCGGCCCAGGGGCAAAAGGGCTTGCACTATCCATATTTGAGCACCTAAAGCTTGCCTTTGACCATGAGCATGGGGGTTTTGGAAATGCGCCGAAATTTCCCACAACTGGCTTTTTGAACCTCCTTCTTTGCCTTTACGAAAGGGAGAAAAACAGGGATGCCCTGGACATGGCCTGTTTCACCCTTGAAAAGATGAGGCTTGGCGGAATATGGGATCACGTCGGGGGAGGCTTTCACAGGTACAGCGTAGATGAAAGGTGGCTTATTCCCCACTTTGAAAAGATGCTCTACGACCAGGCCCTATTGATCCACACCTATCTAAAGGCCCATGAGCTTTCTGGAAACAGGCTCTTTTTGGAAACGGCTAGGGAAACCGCCCGCTTCTGCATGGATGAGCTCATGTCCAGGGAAAAGGGATTCTACTCTGCCCTTGATGCGGATTCTGAAGGCAGAGAGGGGGAATACTATGTATGGAGCGCCAAGGAACTTGAAAGGGTTCTTGGGGATGCGGATTTTAAACTCTTTAAAAGGCTCTTTCTCGTGGAAGAAGAAGGAAACTTTGAAAACGGGAAAAACGTCATTGCCCTACGAGAGGATATGGAGAGCCTTTCCAAGGAGACGGGAAAGAGTATTTTAGAACTGGAAGATTTTATCCAAAAAGCCCTTGGAAAACTTTTTTCATCAAGAAGGAGACGGATAAGGCCGGCAAGGGATGAAAAGATAATAACTGCCTGGAATGGGCTTATGATAGGGGCCCTGGTAGAGCTTTCTATGGTTTGTAACGACAAGTCCCTTTTTGAGGTAGCAGAGAAGTGCCTTGACCTCATCCTTAAAAGGCTTTTTTTGAAAGAGGGCCTTTTAAGGCGCCTTATTGACTCAGAGGCCAAGTACAGGGCCTGTCTTGAAGACTATGCATGCCTTCTTTTGGGCGCATCAAAGATATATAAGGAAGGCAAAAACGATGACGTGCTTTGTGCATGTAGGAACCTTGTAAGAGAAATCCGCCAAAGATTTCTTGATGAATCCCTAAACATGCTTCTTTATGCGCCCATCTCTGCAAAGGATATTCCCTTAAGGGTTACGGCCCCTCCAGATGGCGCACTTCCTTCCCCCGTATCGGTTCTTTTTAGGGCACTAAAGACCCTTTCCCCCTTCTGGGATGATGAAAATGCAAGGTTGCTCCTTGATGTCACAAGAAGACAGGGGCTTTTTGAGGCCTCCAGAAACCCCCTTGGAAACTGTGCCTTCTTGGCATGCGTACTTGAAGAAAATGAAGCTTAGAAGGCGCTTTTGGTGGAAGAGGCAGCCGGGAATTCGCCAAAAATCTATTCTGCCAAGGCTAGAAGCCTTTCCTTAAGAAGCTTAATCTCATCCCGCCTTTTTGCGGCCTCTTCGAACTTAAGCCTTTTAGCAAGGGCGTACATCTCCTTTTCAAGCTCGCTAATTCGTTTTTCAAGCTCCTTTCTGCCCATTTCCCCGTATGCACCTTTTTCCTCAAGGACATAGGCCTCCTCATCCCGCCTGTCCTCCTCGTAGATGGATGTGAGCGCATCCTCAAGGGCCTTTGATATCCCTTTTGGCACGATGTTGTGCTCAAGATTGTATCTTTCCTGGAGCCTTCTTCTTCTTAGGGTCTCAGAGATCGCCCTTTTCATGGAGCCTGTCACCTTGTCTGCATACAGGATCACAAGTCCGTTTTCGTTTCGTGCAGCCCTTCCTGCGGTCTGGATGAGTGAGCGCTCTGAGCGCAAAAAGCCCTCCTTGTCCGCATCAAGAACTGCCACCAAAGACACCTCCGGCATGTCAAGGCCCTCTCTCAAAAGGTTTATGCCCACAAGTACGTCAAAGTCTCCCCTCCTTAACCCCTGGATTATCTGGCTCCTTTCAACGGTTTTTATGTCAGAGTGCAGATACTCCACCTTGACCCCTGCTGCCTGGTAGTACTCGGTCAGATCCTCTGCCATCTTCTTTGTCAGGGTGGTGACAAGAACGCGCTCCCCCCTTTTGACCACCTTTCTTATCTCGTGAAGCAGGTCATCCACCTGGTTTTCAGCAGGACGCACCTCCATCATTGGGTCCATGAGGCCTGTTGGCCTTATTATCTGCTCGAAAACGTTGTCCTTGGAGTGCTCAAGCTCAAAGGGCCCAGGCGTTGCCGACACAAACACCACCTGGCCCACGCTTTCAAGGAACTCGTCAAATCTCAAGGGGCGGTTGTCAAGGGCAGAAGGCAGGCGAAAGCCAAATTCCACCAATGTCTCCTTTCTTGAGCGATCCCCTGCGTACATTCCCCTTATCTGGGGCACGGTTATGTGGCTTTCATCAATAAAGGTGATGAAGTCGTCTGGAAAGTAGTCGAGAAGGGTTGGAGGAGGTACACCCGGGGGCCTGCCTGTAAGGTGTCTTGCGTAATTTTCTATTCCGTGGCAGTAGCCAAGCTCCTCAAGCATCTCCAGATCGAGGCTTGTCCGCTGCTCAAGCCGCTGGGCCTCAAGGAGCTTTCCCTGTTTCTCAAACCAGGCAAGCCTTTCCCTGAGCTCTGCCCGAATGGTCTTTATGGCCCGCTCCAGCCTTCCCTGGGATGTCACGTAGTGGCTTGAAGGGTAGATGACCGTGTGGCTTATGGTCTTTTTTCGTTTTCCAGTAAGGGGGTCAAAGAGGCTCAGCCTTTCCACCTCGTCGCCAAATAGCTCTATGCGCACCCCGACCTCTTCCTCGTAGGAGGGAAAGACCTCCACTATGTCGCCCCGAACCCTGAAGGTCCCTCGCTTAAAATCCGTATCGTTTCGCTCATAGAGCATGGTTACCAGGTGGTCCAAAATCTCCTCCCTGGACTTTTCCATGCCCTGGCGAAGGTAAAGGTGCATCTCCTGGTACTCTTCAGGGGAGCCAAGGCCGTAGATGCACGAGACACTTGCAACTATGATCACGTCCTTTCTTGTAAGAAGGGAATAGGTGGCAGAGTGGCGAAGCCTGTCTATGAAGTCGTTTATCGAGGAGTCCTTTTCAATGTAGGTGTCAGAGGCGGGGATGTAGGCCTCTGGCTGGTAGTAGTCGTAGTAGCTTACAAAGTACTCAACGGCATTTTCCGGGAAAAAGGCCCTGAACTCGGAAAAAAGCTGCGCTGCAAGGGTCTTGTTTGGGGCCATGACAAGGGCGGGCCTTCCCACCTGGGCAATGATGTTGGCCATGGTAAAGGTCTTTCCAGAACCAGTTACTCCAAGGAGGGTCTGGAACCTTTTTCCCTGTTTAAGCCCCCTTGAAAGCTGCTCTATTACTTTGGGCTGATCTCCCTGGGGCCTGAATCTGGTGTGAAGCCTGAAGGGTGAATCCATGTGTAAAAACAAACCTCTTTTGGCAATTCTACGCCTTTTTTGTCCATAAAGTTTCTAAGTGTCTTTTATTTTTGAAATCTGGCATTATTATATGCTGCCGTAAAGGACACTTACAGGAGACGCCATGAAAAAGAAGGAAGAAAAGAAAAGGCCTTCAAACTTTATCAGAAATATAATTCTTCAGGACATAAAATCAAACAAGTACGGCGGCAAGGTCATAACGCGCTTTCCTCCTGAGCCAAACGGATACCTGCACATAGGGCACGCAAAGAGCATAGTCATGAACTTTGGCTTTGCAATCGAGTTTAACGGCAGGTGCCACCTCCGCTTTGACGACACCAACCCCACAAAGGAAGAGCAGGAGTACGTGGACGCCATCATGGAGGATGTCAGGTGGCTCGGTTATGACTGGGGTGAACACCTTTACTACGCTTCCGACTACTTCGATCAGTTCTACGAGTATGCAGAAAAGCTCATTAAGATGGGAAAGGCCTTTGTTTGCGACCTGTCTCCTGAGGAGATAAAGAAATACAGGGGCACACTTACGGAGCCAGGCAAGGAAAGCCCGTACAGGAACAGGAGCATTGAGGAAAACCTGGACCTCTTTCGCAGGATGCGGGCAGGGGAATTCAAGGATGGGGAAAGGACCCTTAGGGCCAAGATAGACATGGCGGCAGGAAACCTTAACATGCGCGACCCTGTCATCTACCGGATCATGCATGTTCCCCACCACAGGACAGGAGACAAGTGGTGCATATACCCCATGTATGACTTTGCCCACTGCCTTTCAGACTCCATCGAGCACATCACCCACTCCCTTTGTTCCCTGGAGTTCGAGGATCACCGCCTCCTTTACGACTGGTTTCTGGACACCCTTCAGGTGGAGTGGCACCCGCAGCAGATAGAGTTTGCAAGGCTCAACCTCACCTACACCATCCTCAGCAAGAGAAAGCTCATAAAGCTTGTGGAATCAGGCGTTGTTGACGGCTGGGACGACCCGAGGATGCCCACCATAAGCGGAATGAGGCGAAGGGGCTTTCCGCCAGCTGCCATTCGCGACTTTTGCGAACGGATAGGCGTTGCAAAGAAGGAAAGCGTTGTGGACGTTGCCCTTCTTGAGCACTGCATAAGGGATGAACTTAACCGGGTGGCCCCAAGGCGAATGGCGGTCCTGAACCCCTTAAAGGTTGTCATAGAAAACTACCCAGAGGGCCAGGAGGAGGAGCTTGATGCAATAAATAACCCGGAAGACCCCTCCTATGGAACCAGGAAAGTCCCCTTTTCAAGGGAGATTTTCATCGAGGCCACAGATTTTATGGAAGAGCCGCCAAAGAAATTCTACCGCCTTGCACCAGGAAGAGAGGTGAGGCTTCGTTACGCCTACTTTATCACCTGCAAGGAGGTTATTAAGGATCCGGAAACGGGACAAATCCTTGAGCTTCGCTGCACCTACGACCCTGAAACCAGGGGCGGAAACGCGCCAGACGGAAGAAAGGTCAGGGGCACCATCCACTGGGTGAGCGCGCCACACGCCTTTAAGGCAGAGGTGAGGCTCTATGACAGGCTCTTTGACCACCCCTACCCCGACAGGGCAAAGGAGGAAGGAAAGACCTTCATGGACTATCTCAACCCAAACTCTCTGGAGGTGAAGAGGGACTGCCTCATGGAGCCATCCTTAAAGGAGGCAGAGCCTGGGAAGGTGTACCAGTTTGAACGGCTTGGCTACTTCTGCGCAGACTCTCGAAATTCCACGCCTGGAAACCCGTTCTTTAACCGCACAATCACCCTAAGGGACACCTGGGCAAAGATAGAGAAGAAATTCAAGCAGCAGGAAAAACAGAGACAAAAGAAAAGGTAAGACATGTCAGAAAAAAACAAGGAACAGGTAATAGTAAGGTTTCCTCCAAGCCCAACGGGCTATCTGCACATTGGAGGTGCAAGGACCGCCATCTTCAACTGGCTGTTTGCAAGGAAACACGGCGGAAAATTCATCCTGAGGATAGAGGATACGGATGTCGAGCGCTCAACCGAGGAGTCCATTGAAGGCATCATAGACGGACTCACCTGGCTGGGAATAGACTGGGACGAGGGGCCATATTTCCAGAGCGAGTTTGCCCACGAGCACAAGGCAGCAGCTGAAAGGCTTCTAAAGGAGGGAAAGGCCTACAAGTGCTTCTGCACCAGGGAAGAGCTTGAGGCAAAGCGCAAAAAGGCCCTTTCTGAAAAAAGGGACATCAAATATGACGGCACATGCAGGCGCCTTTCCCCGGAAGAGATAGCGGAAAAGGAAAGACAGGGCATACCCTATGTCATCCGCTTCAAGGTCCCAAAAAGGGAGGGCAAGATAGGATATGACGACAAGGTCCTTGGAAGGATTGAAAAGGACTACAGCGAGATAGAAGACTTTGTCATTGTGCGCTCAAATGGCAGGCCCCTTTACCTTCTCTGTAACGTGGTGGACGACATCCGGGACAGGATCACCCACATCATAAGGGGCCAGGACCACATGACAAACACCATAAAGCAGATACTTCTCTACGAGGCACTTGGTGCAAAACCTCCTGTCTTTGCCCACATGCCCCTTACCCTGGATCTTCAAAAAAGGAAGATATCCAAGCGCACCCACGGAGAGGTGGTATCTGTGCAGTGGTACAGGAAGATGGGATTCATCCCCTGGGCCCTTGTGAACTACCTTGTGCTCCTTGGCTGGAACCCGGGAACCGACCAGGAAATCTTCACAAAGGAAGAGCTCATCCAGGCCTTTTCCCTAGAGCGCATAAACAAGGCCAACTCCATTTTCAACTACCGGAAGGGAGACCCGAAGTTCTTTACGGACCCGAAGGCCATCAGTATAAACGCCTGGTGGCTGAGGCACCTCCCCATTGAAGCGATAGCAGAGATGATAAAGGAGGATTTCAAGAAAGAGGGCATCTGGGACGAGGCCTATGAGGGCGAAAAACGGGAGTGGTTCCTTTCCACCCTGGACCTCATAAGGAGCAGGTTTCACACACTCAGGGACTTTGCAAGGCTTGG
>WGDC01000012.1 GCA_015493475.1 Deltaproteobacteria bacterium | reverse complement strand
GAAAAGGAGGGAAGAAGCTTTGTGGAGAGGTTTCTTTCTCACCCGCATCTTTTGATATCGCTTATTCTCCTTGCTGTGTCCCTTGGCTTCATAGGTTTCAGGTCCATGCCGCTGAATCTTTTTCCAGACGCCAACTACCCGGTGATAACCGTGATAATACCGTGGCCAGGGGCATCTGCCTCGGATGTTGAGGACAAGGTCACAAGGATTGTGGAAAAGGAGCTATCCACCATTGATCTTGTAAGAAAGGTGAAGTCCGTAAGCCAGGACGAGATGGCGGCAGTGTCCGTTGAGTTTGAGTATAAGAAGGGGCTTGATGCCGCTGCAACCGATGCGGCAAACGCCATAAAGAGGATACAGGCAAGGCTTCCCGCATCCATCAGGCCCGCAGAGATATTCAGGGTAAGTGATGCAACCACCCCTGTCTTTACAATTGCCCTTTCTCCGAAAAAGGGCAGCAATCTGGACCTTGAAAAGATTCGCCAGCTTGCAGACAACGAGATCAGGGAGGACTTTCTGAGAATCCCCGAGGTCTCAAATGCGGAGGTATTTGGCGGCTATTTTCCCGAGCTTACCATAGAGATAGATCCAGAGGCACTTCATGCCCACGGTGTGTCCCTTGAGCAGGTGGTCATGGCGCTTAGGGCCCAGAACGTGAACATACCAAATGGGCTCATAATAAGAAGAGACGGCCAGTACCTCATAAAGACGCAAGGGGAAAGGCTTCTAAAAAGCAGGCTTTCCACCATTGTGGTCCGCCACGAAAAGGGGGGTGACGTTCACCTTTCGGACATAGCAAGGATAAAGACCGGTTTCAAGGAAAGACAGTCACTTTACAGGGGTAACGGCAGGGCCGCCATAGGTATCAACATCCTTAGGCCTGAAAAGGGGCACGTCACCACAACCATAAAGGCCGTTGAGAGGGCGCTTCCCTCCATAAAGGCGAAGTACCCGGAGGTGAAATTCGAGATTGCTGACACCCAGAAAACCATAATAGAGACGAGCATCGAGAACATGGTGGATGCCCTGAGGGACGCAATAATAATGACGGTTGCCGTCATATTCCTTTTCCTGGCAAACGTGCGCATCTCCATCCTTGCTGCCATCTCCATCCCCTTCACATACTTTCTTACCTTTGCCGCCATGTATCTGTTCGGCTACGAACTAAATATCGTAACACTTACCGCGGTAATAGTGGCCGTGGGTCTGCTGCTTGATGACGCAATCGTGGTAATAGAAAACATTGAGCGCCACTACCACAGCCTTGGAAAGCCCATCTACAGGGCCGTTGTGGATGGCCTTAACGAGATACTCCTTGCCGACTGGGCAGGCACCTACACCACAGTGATAGTCCTTGTCCCCATCATGTTCATAGGAGGCTACGTCCAGAAGATACTGAGACAGTTCACCGTGGTTCTGTCCCTGGCGCTCCTTTCAAGCTACATAATCTCTGTTACGGTGATCCCGCTTCTTGCCCCCTATCTCGTCCAGGCACACTCCAGGAAAAACAGGCTTGAAAGGCTGGTGGATCTTTTTAGAATATACGTGCTTGAGCCTGTAAGGAACTTTTTCGTCCATCTTGCCCACTTTGCCATAAGGCACAAGCTCCTGTTCATCCTGCCGGGGATCGCCCTTTTCATAGTAAGCATGAGGCTTGTCATGCCCCTTGCAGGAAGGGACCTCATGCCTCCCATGGATACAGGCATCGTGAAAATATCCTTCGAGGCCGCCTCTGACACGTCCCTGTCAAGGGTTGAGGAGATCTCAAAAAGGATCGAGGCCATCCTTTTAAGGATGCCCGGGATTGAGCGCATATCCACCGTTGTGGGTGCAGAACCCGGGGTGGTGAGCTTTGGAACGGGCCAGATACCCCAGCAGGGCCTTATCACCGTGCACTTTATAGACAGGTTTCACCGCAAGGAGACCATCTGGCAGATAGAGGAGGAGATAAGGCAAAGGGCCTCAAAAATCGTTGGTCTTAAGAACCTCGATGTATTTGATTTTGGCGCTACTCCCCTTTCATCCATAGCTGCCCCTGTGGACATCATGCTTACCGGCCCTGACCCCAAGGTCCTTGACGGGCTGGCAGAGGAGGTTTCAAAAAGGCTTTGGAAGGTGCGCGGGCTAAAGACAGTAAGCCGCTCCTGGACTGCTGACAAGGTAGAACTTTTTCTTAAGGTCAATGAGGAAAAGGCCAGGATCTACGGACTTGACCAGGAGGGCATAAGCCGTGAGCTTACAAAGGCTATAAAGGGAGGCCCAGCCACTGTGCTCAGGGTGCCGGGAGAAGACGGCTACACCATAAGGGTGAGGTATCCGGCAAAAAGGCGCAGGAGTTTGCATGACATCGAATCCATCCATGTCTCTTCCCGCCTTGGCCCGGTGCCCTTGAGGGAGATTGCAAGGATAGAAAAGAGATATACCAGGACCAAGTTTACCAGGCAGAACCTTTCCCCAAGCGTGGACGTTTACGGCTACCGTTCAACAGCCGCCATAACCCACCTCCATGAAAGGATAGAAAGGGCCCTTTCGGGTCTCAGCCTTCCCCCGGGCTACACGCTGAGCTATGAAGGCGAGGTAAAGAACATGCACGAGGCGGGAAAGAGGCTTAAAAAGGCCCTTGGCCTTGCTGTCATACTGCTTTTCTTCTCCCTTGCGCCCACATTCCGTTCCTGGATAAACCCGGTGACCATCATGGTGGCAATACCCCTTGCCATGATAGGAGGTGCCTGGGGCCTTGTGCTCGTTGGGCGCCACGCATGCATGCCCGCCAACATGGGCATGATCCTCCTTGCAGGAATCGTGGTGAACAATTCCATCCTGCTAATAGACTTTGTTGAAAAGGCAAGGGCAAAGGGGGCGGAGCTCAAGGACGCCATAGAGCAGGCGGTACGGGTGCGTACAAGGCCCATCCTAATGACCGCCTCTGGCACAATAGTGGGCATGCTTCCAATAGCCGCCCAGCGCGCCCTCGGCCTTGAAAGGCTATCGCCACTGGCTGTTGTTGCCATAGGCGGGCTCATTGTCTCCACCTTTCTGACCCTCATCTACGTGCCCATCTTCTACGACCTCTTTGACGGGGTAAGGCAGAGGGGAAGGATGTTTCTTGAAAAAAGGAGGCAGGAAGGAATGAAAAGGGCAGAAAGCCCTGGCATATAGGAGAAGAAAGATGAATAGGTCCATTTTCCACATTTTCCTGGCCCTAATTGGTTTTTTGACCGTCTTGATCACTGGTTACCCATCCCGTGCACAGGGGTTTCATTTTACTGCCGAGGTGGCAAAAAGGACCCCTGCGGAAAACGCCATAAGAAAGGCCTTTTCCGTGTGCCCGCCCTTTTTCCTGAGGGACGAATCGGGTGATGTCATTGACCCGGTTCACGGAATGAACGCGGATGAGCCCTACAGCCCAAAAAAGACCTGCGGGGCCTGTCATGACTACAAGCGCATAACAAGCGCCTTTCATTTCCAGCAGGGAAGGGGAGAAAAGGTCCCAAAGTGGCAGAGGGAACGTTACCCCTGGGTCTCCTCCCCTGGCCAGTACGGGGGCAGGTGGTGAAGCCCTGCTCCGCTTTTTCCGCAGTTGGCGGCAAAATCAAATACTAATCCGTCCCAGATAGACATGACCTCTTTCAATTTTGTGGTCGCCTGCGGGGTCTGCCACCCGGGCGGAGGCCCCCTCGAGACCGACAGGAACGGTCACAGGTATGACAGGTGGATGCAGGAAAGGGGCCTTGAACCAGGAGGGGAAAACGGCCTCGACGGGGATTACTTCAAGGCCATGTGGTCAAAAACGGGGGTCATAGAGGCGGACTGCCTTATTTGCCACATGCCCGGTTACAGATACAAGGCGAGAAAGGCCCAGATAAAGTCCCTTAACTTCAGGTGGGCTGCGACCGTTGGGGCCGGGCTTGCCAGGGTAGAAGGAAGTGTAAAGGCAGGCCAGCAGCCAAGGGTGAAATATGATGTTTCAAAATTCGACAATGTCGGGCACGTAAATCTCAGGATGGTGCTCGAGGTGCCTTCGAGAAACTGCCTCAACTGCCATGCGGAAAGCGATTTCAAGAAGAGGGGAGCAAGCTATCTCGGCCAGGGAGTGGGGCACCCTGCCCGGTCCGGTATAAGATGCGTTGCCTGTCACTATGCGGGTTCAAGGGCAGAGGATCCGAGGATAAACGGCAGGGAGATGCACGAGATAGGGAAGGGAGATGACCCCGGCGATTTTGTAAGCGACCGCCTCGACAACACGGTAAGGACCTGCACGGACTGCCACGACAAGGGAAAATTCGGAGCCGCTATAATGCGTCACAGGGAGATCCCACCGCGTCATTTCAAAAAGCTTTCTTGCCTCGTATGCCATGTGCCCTGGCGCAGGGTTAAGGCGGCCCTGATACAGGATTCCACAGTGTATAACGAGGCGCCCGGTATATGGCCGCCCCCAAAGAGGATATGGCAGTTTTACGGCCCGGACGCCAAGCCATGGAACTACTACGGCGAGGTTCACAGGGAAGAGACGGAATTTCAGAGGGAATTTCAGTTTGTGCCTGAAAAGGCCTGGTACAAGGGCAAGATATGGCCCCTTAACAGGGTGCACAGCCTGTGGGTCGGGATAAGGAGAAAGGGCGTGCCCGGTATAGACATGGTCTTTATGAAGGATTTCTTTTCCATGTGGAAGGCCCACTTTGAGCATCCAAAAACCATGTATCCCCTTCTTTCTAAGATTCGGGACGACAACGGCGATGGAGTCATAGAGGTCAACCGCCAGGAAGAGATATCGGCCCTTCTTGCCTCTGTTAGGCAGATGCTCGTCTCACGGGGCAGGTACCATCAGGGCACGGACCAGGTGGTTTTCGTAAGGGATGACGAGTTTACTCCCGATGGAAAGACATGGCAGGTAATTGAGAAATTTCCCTGGGAGGCAAGCCCCTACGGTTCGGTATTCAAGTTCTCACACGACGTGCTGCCCGCCTCAAGCGCCCTTGGGGCCAAGGGATGCACGGACTGCCACAGCCTTGGTTCGGCCTTCTTCTTTAGGCCGGTGCTTACCCGTCTTTGGGATGAAAGGGGGAAGCTTGCCTATGAGCCGAACTACAAGCTTCTTGGATATACAAGGGCCGCAGTGATCTCAGGGGCAATAAGGCAGCAGTTTCTCATGCCGGTACTCTACTGGGGTATCCTTGTCTCCATAGTGCTTCTTGGTTTTGCATGGGCCCTTAATGGGTTCACCATAGAGGCGTGTACGAGCCCAGGATCACGTATCATGATACTTATCCTCACGGTGGCCGCAGCCGGCCCTGGAATAACGGTCATCCTTGGAAGGTTCCTGGACCAGAGTGCACTCATTGCCCTTTCTCAGTTTCACAAGGTGGTTGCGATGATTGCAGTTGTAATCTGCATTGCCCTTCTTGCAACAAGGGTGAAAAAAGGGCTTCTTTTCTGGGCCGGCGTTCTTATCATGGCGTTTCAGGCGGCCACGGGTTGCGTGCTTCTTTTTTCGGAAAACGAGAACCTGCGCCAGGTTATCTTTACCATTCACGATGTTGGCGCACTCTTGGGCGTGGGCCTCTTCGTGCTTGCTGCTCTGTGGTTCGTAACGGCGCGGAAAAGATCCCAAAAGGAGATATGAGGCTATCCATCAAACGGGCGGAACAGGGCAACAGCTTGTAATAACAGAATGTTCGAGAATTATTGCAGGCAGTAGTCCTGATCAGGCTAACCCCTAACTTAGCCCCCCTTAAAGGCGGGGGGCTTTAATTGTAAATAGGATTTTTATTTGTGATTTTTTGCGTTAATAATTGATGTATTTTCCGTGTACTTTTCTGGTAAAGGACTTCTTTGTTACCTGTTTCGGTGTCTCGTTTTTTAATGAGGTTGAAGCCCCAACTTTTTTGAGGGCGCATATTTTGCCGTTATGGACGGCAAATTTTATGACATTTCCCCGTGCTATTGAGGAAAGTGGAATATGACCACCATGCCTTGAAAAGACCTTAACATTGGGTGCGATACTGTATTCTGCGTCATCTATAACCACGTAACCATTCTCAATGGTATTTACTTGGCCACTGTTAACATAAGCGCCACACAATGATGCATCCCTAAAGGAATCATGGCCTTCTTTTTCATGTGCGCACACTTCTCGCACTTGGAACAAACAGGTCATAATTATTAATAATATAATTACATAGTTCGATTTTTTCATGATTCCGGTTCCTCCTACCATTCCTTCCAGTATGAAAACCCGCGGGTTGGCGCTCTTTCGTCCTGGCGAATGATTGTGCCTTGCGAAGTACTTATTAATTTCATCTCTTCGTTTTCAGTAGTGCCATTGCCACCGCCGCCACCGCCAGTACCAGGAGGAAGCTCAAGTATTTTAGGTGGGTACATGATAAACTTTTTGTAAATTACGTTAGGATGTTCACCCGGTGGACTGTTGTCAGGCAGGAAGGCAGGATTCCTTGTTTTTCCCCCTGAACAGGCATCAACTTCGTAAAGGGCGGACTTACCTCCACCAGAACAAGGAGAGTTGTCAGGCGCGAGGGTAATAAATATGCCCTTGCCTCCTCTTATCATTACATCATTTGTTAAACGCTCTCCCGGGGCCAGGCTGTCAAGGTTTAGGTACCATCCTACTGATGCCTTACTGGCGTTAGTGCCGCCTGGATCAGGCATGCTACCGATGCCGTTAATATCGGGAACCGTTGACCAATGCATCTCGTTGTCACTCAGCTTGCCAACATTCCCAACTTTAGTGGCCTGTTGTTGAACCAGCTCAATGTTTGATAGCGGTGAATCCGTGAGATCGCCGGTGGCTGGATTAAATGTTCCAACGTATTCTGAAGGGTCGTTGTTATCTCCATAGTCCCATATTCCATAAAGAGTTTGCAGAGAAGTATCTGTCTTATCCTCTTCGGAAAGGAATTTGCCTGTTCCGAACAGAACCATGTAACCGAGCTTGGAACAGTGTTTCATGACATCTGGTTTTGCAGTTATCGGCTGGTTCTTAGCAGTGAACAACGGCTTGGAGTAGGAAAGATGCCACCCGCTATCACCAGTTAAATCAAATTTCCACAAGTTGCCCTTCAGGTCTCCAGCATAGGCGTAATCCGCCTTGAAATCCCCGTTAATATCCACTACTGCGGGGGTAGAAAGCCCATTACAGCCGGCAGCGCCTGTGTCAATTTTCGTGATTAGTTGCCCTGTGAATGCATCCAGGATAAACAAGACCGCAGAACCGTTAGGACTATTGTAACCATTTCCAAAAACTACAATCCATGGGTGGGCTGCCGAGTTACTTCTTACAATTGCTGCCTTGCTGTAACTGAGACCCATGTCGTTATCATCATGGTATTCCCATAGCAATACGTTCCCAGCGTTACTTTCCGTGATGCTCGCTGGATCAGTTATGTCTAATGCAAAATATCCCCTGCCGCCTGCTCCCAGGCCGCCAACCAGTATTGCTTTATTGCCCGTGTTGACAGCCGTAGGAGTCAGATCCACGAAGAATTTGTGGGAGTAGTACGGATCGGCAAGTTTAGGGAGATTGGAATATACCATGCTCGGAATATAGGCAAACTGTTCCTGACCGGTGTTTTTGTTAAAGGCGTGGAGCATACCATCGTTCCCGCCAACGTATAGGTAATCTCCGAGCAGGGTTGGTGCAGAATGTACCAGATCTCCCAACTTTCCGGCTCTTTCCCTGAATCCTGTAACATCCTTACCCCGAATATAGTCCACGAGATCCGGGTTGTTGTTTAATAGCGCCTTCTCATTTGTGGAAAGGTTGTTGTATCTAAAGGCCACACCATTAACACCATCGGAAGTGATTATGGTCCGGCCTGTATCCCAATCTTGATCTTTTAGTTTATCAGCGGCATTCCACAAGACGCTGTTTTCATCCCGTTTAACTTCCCCAGTTGCTGGGTCTATTGGATAGGCGAAGAGGTTGCCTGTCCACTGATCAGGCTTGTAAATGGTTTGATACACAACAGAATGCTCGTTGAGCTCTTCTCCGTTTACGGCTACCGATGCACCAGATGCCAGCCTGGCAAGCAGGTTGCTCGTAATGCTGTTAAGGGCGTCTACCAATTCAGCCGGATTGGCGGCGCTGAAAAATAGTCCGCGTCCATTAACGGCAGCATGCCATAGGTCATCAATCTTTTTCTGTTCACCACTTGTAGGATTCGGCCACTGGGGCATTGGGGTGGCACTGTTCAGGAAACAAGGGTCATCATCCTTGCCGTCATGGTCATTGTCTACCCAAGGATACGGTAGCGTGCCATGGACACCAAACGAGACGGTGTAGGTAACCATGTGTTGCCAGTCTGCCTGGTCACATGCATTGGTGGGAACGACATTTTCAAGATTAGGGGCAATATCGTGTTTGTAATATTTCATTGCCACGTCTGCCAAGGTGTTGCTATAGTTGTCGGCATAGGGTGGGCCTTGGTTTCCATCCTGGTTTCCAACCGAAGGACTATATCCGTTCCAGAAGCCATCGGTCATTGCAATGCAAAATGATTGCTGACACATTCCGCCATGATCTGCGGATGCTATTGGCGAATTACACATGCCTCCGTTTGTCCCGTCTCCCTTTGCCAAATATTGCCCGACTTTTTTCAGACCTCTCCTGAGGGGGGTGTATCCGCTTGCTCCAACATGGTACAGTTTGTTCAACAGTGTGTCTTTATCGTTTTCGACTGTGCCGTTGTCGCTGACCACGTTAATGGGAAGTACACATTGTCTGTCGCTACTGCTATTAATTGTGTAAAAGCCCACCTGTGCCCAGCCAATTTTGTCTATTGAAAATCCCACGGCAGCCTTTGCTGTAAATTGTCTGCGCCGGTAGTATGAAAACCAGTTGGCAAAATTTTGAAGTTCTTCGCTAAAAGACATCACTCCAGTAGAATTGCCATCATCATCCTTGTTGTGCGCCCGGATAGCATCTGGTACGTCCTGGTCAGCTATTGGAACCAGTTCATTAGCACTTACGATATCACCTGATCCTATGAATTTATAAAATTTTCTGGCGTCCAGGATACCGTCACCATCCGTATCCTCAAAGTTCACCAGGTAAATTTCACCGGCATCAACATTGCCGTTAGTATTGTTGTCATCCCAGACATAATAGTGGGCGTTGTATATGGTAACCGGTACCGGTTTGGGTGGCGGTGGCGGGGCAGTGGAACATGAGCCGGTAAAGTCTATGGACATTGTATAGTTCCCGGTACCGTCGTTGTGATATTCCATTACATCTATGTAATACGTTCCGGCCGGTACATTGGCCAACTGGATATAGAAATTCCAATCATCGCTGTGGCAGGTAGGGTTACAATATAAATGAGAGCCGCAATCATCATCATAAATGGCATTTCCAGTCCATCCATAATGCTTGGGGTTTGGATAGTCGTTTGTTCTGTAAGGATTGCCTGAGGCGTCCAGAATGCGCCCCATGGTATCAGTACAATTGCCAGCATCATATGTCCGAACGGTCAAGGTGCCATTTGTGCCAAGCACGACTTTAAAAACATCGTGGTCCCCTTTATAGTCAAAGTTTGCTGTAAAGTTTCCGCAATCTACCCATGAGGCATGTTGCCAGTCACTTCCATAATCGTCTGCTTCAACATGAGCAAATTCGTTGGACAGGTGAAATACTGGGGAGGCGTTTATTGGGTTTGAGCGCGGCGTTACCGTGTTGGCGTCAGTCATTCCGGGCCACGGTTTGTAAACGTTGTGCGGGTTATAGTAGAGCTTGTTATAACCGGACCATTGAGATTTCCAGTGAAGGGGCAAAGGAGGATCTGCAAAAAGGCTGTGGTCATAATTTTGGTAATTATGGTCCACCCAGGGATCATAATCGCTGTTTTTAAATACATAATAGCGTCCTGAGAACAGCCCGTCAGTTTCACTCGTCATAAATTCCCAGTCCATGCTGCCCGAGTCGTCAAGGAGATACATTATGTTTGGTGGGGCAGCTTTTATTGCCACTTCCATGGGGACATCTGATATGGACACGTTATCACATGCGAAGGCCTTGCAAGGTCCGGGAATTGAGGATATTAGGGGTGCCACTGCGAATAAAATGACCCATATAAATATCCACTTTTTAAGTAACCAATCTTTTATGCTATATTTATCCTTGGATGCCTCCATGTTAAGCTCCTTTCATTATTATCCGGCGGCCTCTTGATGGCATTATATCGGATAATGATACGATACCTTTCACATGCCAATTAGTTTGATAGGGAGATCATACGTACGTAGCCTATTTCTATGACCTTGCGTCCCTTGCCCCCAGCATTAGAGATCCCAAATATACTGAATTTATGGCTAGTGCGTCGAGAGGTGCCTATATCAAGGGATGCTCCCGGAGTTACTCCTCTCGGAATAATCTCGAATCCACTCTTTTGGGCTAAGGTATTGTAATTCGGTATAGTTACGCCTGGATTCTTTAATGTAAGGGCTATGTCTTTTCTTGATGCCGTTGGACTGGTGTTGAAATCAATTTCACCCGTTCCCGGAGGAATTATTTTATTATTGCGTAAGTTGTTATCGTTTTCGTTCTCAATAGCTCTTGCAGCTCTCATTGCAGCGCCTTCGGCACTGTAGAAATTTATTTTCATCGCCTTTATATTGCCTGCAATAATGCTTTCTGTGGATGCGTTGCGCGCTAGCATGATACCAAGAAGGGAAAGTATGATCAGGGCCAGTACGGCATATGGCATTATGAATCCTTGCTCGGAAAGCAGTATTAATTTTTTTGAATCCACCATATCTTAGATTCTCCTCTTGAAAAGTGTTATGGCATACCCTTAAGCTTGGCCTTGACGGTTGAAAACCTGTAACTTTTCCCGTCGGGTTTAGTGACTACCAGAGTTATGTCAGTTGTGTCGTTAACGCAACTGCTGTTGCTTGCACATGGTGTCATTGAGGTGTTCACGGTGTATATACGGACACCCTGCAACGAGGAAACCGAGGGAATGGCACTATACGGGGCTGCTTGGACCCTATCAAGGTAACTGCCTGCAAGTTCTACAGCGTCGGTCATGATATATGCGGAAGAATCGTCTTTAATAACGGTATGGTAAAGCAGATTCAAAGACAGAAGGCCTATGGCGAATATCGCCATGGCCAGGACTGCGTCTAGGATGGCAAAGCCGGAAGTAGTTCGTATCGGTGCAAGGATATGATCAACGTGTGAAAGTTCTCTTTTCATGTACAAATCCCTTTATTTTGGAAAATTGTTTCGACAGTACACTTGTGTCAGGAGAATCCTTCTTACGATACTATCGGCCGGAGCAGTATAAATAGTGTTTCCCTGTAAGTTTCGAAACGTTTGTGGCGCCGGGCTGTTAATAGGTGTGGCCTTACTGCCACGGCCAACAATTGCAATTTGTACCAGGTTTATGTTGTCGAGTTTATCTATTGGCACAGGCCTTGGAAGGATTGTGCCATTATTGTCGAGATATACAAAGTCAATAGCATCTATATTAAAGGCTACTGGTTGTATAGAAGAAGAATTTACCTGTCTCCCGAGAGCTTGCCCGCCCCCTGCTCCAGAGTTGTAAAGCGCATATTTTATGGTCATCACACTGTTGCTGTCGTCATCCCAGGTCTGAAATGCAACCGAGGATGCGTTAGCTGACGTGAAGGAGAGGCAAGGCTTTGAAGCGCAGTTTTCCATATACCCGGCGGACCTCAAGTCCCGCTCAAGGAGTAATACGGCTGCTCTAAGGTTGTTTTGTACAAAATTGCATTCGGTCTCATGCATGTAAGTTCTTTGCTGGGTGATCCAGGCCATGGCTATTGCACCGGCCACTATGCTCGCCAGCGCAAGGCCCACTATCAGCTCCAAAAGGGTGAATCCCGTTTCTTTATTTGCCACCCATAGAAAATTTTTTTTGTACATGACAAACCTCTTTGAACCCGGGTTACTGAATTCTTACAGTTCCTGTTAGCGAGACGATTATTAACCTTTGCTTACCAAGACTGTTGGTTATGGTTAGAGTTCCACCTCCGAAGCCGCCTCCTGGAGAGGATGTGAGGCCATCGGGCCCGTATGCTAACGCACCCGATGGGAATGTATTGGATACAGAAAGATGCCCGCCGTAATCAGACCACTGTATAGTCTTGAAAGTTTTGTCTGGATTAAAATCGCCATTTGCGTCCCTGAAAATTGAATAACCCCCGGTATTAAAACGTATTACACAGTTTACGCCGTCTTTCAGGGCCTGGCTTCGCGCCAGGTTAAAATCAGCAACCATATTTCTTGCCGCCGTGTTAAGCCGCCATGTAGCCTTCATTCGTGGGATATTTGAAGCGAAAACAACGGTTGCTATGGCGATTATCGCCATGGCTATCACACATTCAAGGAGAGTAAATCCATTTTGAGAGCAGCCGTCTATTGGTTGGTGCATAATAGTACCTCCCCTTGGTGGTGTCTCATTACCCTGCCTGCCTTGGCAGGTACATCGAAATTTTAAATCCTTCGTCACGAGTTAAATGCCTTACTTACATATAGTGAGTTTGCAATCGCATGAGTTCCCTAATAATTTTTTAGCATGCGGACGTCATGTATAATTTTTTATGAGACTTGTTACACCTTTCTAACTACAAACGACCTGGTTGTTTATAACATGGCAATTTATTTCGATTCCATTGATTCTGATATTTTGGTTGCTTATGTTTCTAATAAAGCCTGAATCTTCTACAATGTTCAAATTGATAATGGCATCTCCCACATTACAGATAAATTGCGTGTCTCCCTTGTCAGCATAGTTTGCAAGTGCGCTTGTCATGCAAGAACTGATTTGATCTTCAGCGGCAGCTACTGCGGATTTTCTTTTATAGGGCATATATTGTGGGATTGCTATCGCTACCAATACCCCAATGATGGCCACTACTATCAATAGCTCTATCAATGTAAAGCCGTTGTCATTATTATTTATCTCTTTTGACATGGTAATGCCCTGTTTATCTGTGAGAAATAGCCAAAAGGGCCGGAAATCCGGCCCTTTTTCAAATTTTCATTCATTCATGCGTGAGTTTTACTGGACAGTACAACTGACCGTTTCTCCATTGGTGATATTACATGTGACATTAAATCCCCTGAAGTTACTATTGGTTACTTGTGAGGTTGTAATGGTTCCATTGGAATCCAGGCTCAGAGTACCAAAACTATTGCTGCATGCATGGCTCGTGGCACCGGTATCTGCATAGGCTGCAATGGCCTCACTCATACAGGCTGAAACGATGCCCTCGGCGGCAGCGGCAGCGGCCTTTTTCTTGTACTTGGCATACTGGGGAATGGCTATGGCGGCCAAAATACCAATAATTGCAACGACGATGAGCAATTCAATGAGCGTGAAACCTTTTTCAGAGCCTGTACGTTTGGGTAAGAATTTTTCTAACATTTTTTCCTCCTATTTTTGATTTTTTTGATGGTCAAATTTTCTATCTTTACAATCGGAACAAACTTAAAAGATCTTAAATTTTGTCACCTCCTTCCAGGTAATGCCCTGTTTTTGATTTATTAAAGGTAATGCATGAGCCGTGCCAAATAAGACGACCAAGGAGAGAGTAATTTTTTTGTATGTACCGGCCTTTTGGGCTATCTGGTAGTTGTATGTTTGAATTAACGAACAAAAAATGTCATACTAAGGCCAATTTTTGGCCGCAAATAAATTATCTTTTGTTGTTTTTTGCGTAATGTTTTAAAAATTATATTGTCATTTTAAGAGGTTATGCAGTATAACTTCATTAGTCTTTTTTTGTATCCTTGGTAGGTTATTCCCATGAATAATCCTTATTCGGATAGTCCCAATTTTTTCCTGCTTTTCCTTGTTATTTTTGTAAACGGGTTGGCCTGGACGAACTGCCTGTGTGTTGATGCCGTAGCGGTAGTAAACCGCCAGTTTGAAGGGGGAAGGGGCCAGAACGCCATTGTTATGATAAGGGTTTTCGGGCTTAACCCGCCAAGGGGAACCCTGCGTCTATCCCTTTACGGTTCCGAGGAAACGTACAGAAATAGGACAAATCCTGTAAGGAGCACGTCGGTTCCCGTGCGCGGAAGAGAAGTGACCGTTAAATTTACAGGTTTGAAAGAGGGGTGGTATGCGATCATGTTTTATCATGACGCTAACAACAACGGCAAGTTCGATACCGTTTTGAAAATCCCGGAGGAACAGTTCGGCTTCTCAAACAACGTCCCGCCGGGGCTTTCCGGGCCTCCTTCCTTTAAAAGGACGAGGTTTTTCATGCCAGGGGGAAAAACCGTGGTGATCGTGCTAAAGGCTCAGTAGGCCGCGCGGGTGGACAGGCGATTTTTCCCGGCAATTTACCCCGTCCCGCTTGCGGCCTTGCTTGTGCCTTTTATGGCGGGAATCTTCTGTGGCAGGGGCGCTTATGGTCTTACTATTACAGATATTGCCGGAGTCTTTTCGTTGGCTGCGGTTGCCTCGGCGTTTTTTTCTTTTCCCCTTTGCCGTAGAAGTGACGGTTCGATTTATGGCCTTCCGGACCTTGTCAAAAGGCTGTCGTTTCTCGCCGTTCTTTTTACTGTCCTGTTTCTGTCGGGCATGTTCCACTGGCACTTTACTAAAAAGGCCCTTTGGCAGTCCCAGGCCATACTTCTGGATTTGGCCCAAACAGACCAAAAGATCCTCCTAAGGGGGATCATAACCGGCCTTGCGACGCCGGCTTCAAAGGGCGCCAGGGTGAGGGTACTAGTGGAAGAGGCTGGGGTTGGTGGTAAGACCGCGCCTGTAAACGAGACATTAATAGCGAGTTTCAAGTCCATTTCCTGCGACGAGTTGAGGCCGGGGCGCCGGGTCCTCTTTTATGCGCGGATTTACAGGATAAGGAACTTCGGCACGCCGGGGACGTTTGATTTCGAGAACTACTGGGCCTTGAGGGGTATCATGACAAGGGCGAGCTGCATGGGTCCGCTCAATGTTGTATTTCTGAGAGGAAGGAGTAGCCGGTACGGTTTCATGCAGTGTTTTTCCATTGAGGCTGCAAGGCTCAGGTGGGCAGTTACAAGAGTGCTCATCTCTGATATTGAACCAAGGGATGTGTCGTCCGTCGCCGTGGCGCTTGTTACAGGCTCAAGGGCATGGCTTTCCCCGGACCTCAAGAGGCTTTTCTCCGCCGCCGGTCTTGGCCACCTTTTTGCCGTATCAGGCCTTCATATGGCTATCGTGGCGGCATTTGCAGCCTTTTTCACCATGTTTGTATGTCGTTTTATACCCTGGATACTCCTCAATGTTGACATCAGGAAAATTTCTTGGATGGCTGCTGTCCTATCATGTGGTTTTTACTGTCTCCTTGCAGGATTTTCCCCTTCGAGCCTGAGGGCCTTTGTCATGATTTCATCCGTTGCCTTTTGCATAATCCTCGGCAGGAAATCAAGGATAGAGTCGGGCCTTGCGGCAGCTGCCTGGATCCTCCTGTTGCTGAGCCCTTTTTACCTTTTCGATGTCTCCTTTCAGCTTTCCTTCCTGATGGTTTTCTTTCTGATCCATATTGGAGTGGCAATCGAAATGAAGGTTCCTGTCATAAAAAGAAGGCCGGTAGTGCGCTTTCTGATGGTGTGTCTCCTTGCGTTTGTGGTTTCAAGCCCCCTCGCGGCGTTTTACTTTCAAAGGTTCAATCCCTGGTCACTGGTGCTGAATATCCTATGCATTCCCCTCGTGGAGTTCCTCGTTCTCCCCATGCTTTTCTCTATGGTCTTTTGCTGGCTCGTATTTCCGCCAATGTGCCACGTATTCATGTTTTTTGCCTCCTTGGGAACAGCGTTAATGCTGCTTGTAGCTCGGTCTTTAACTTCTCCCTCCTGGATAAATCATTTCGTTATTCCTCCCACTCCATGGGAGCTGTCAATGTTTCTTGGGGTTATGCTGATGATACCACTTTCCATGGCAGGCAGGAGGTGCGCCCTTTTTACCCTATCCTTGTGTTGCATACTGATCTCAGGACATTTCCTGTCGAGATTCGCGCGGACCCACAGGGATTTTCTGATCCTTCACGTGGTGGACGTAGGCCAGGGGCTCTGCCAGGTCCTTGAGCTTCCAGGGGGTGACGCCATGGTGGTGGATACAGGAGGCTTCAGGGAGTCAGACTTTGATGTTGGAAGCGCCTTGGTGGCCCCGTACCTGAGAAGGCTTGGCATAGGCAGCATCGAGGTGATGGCCATTTCTCATCCAGATACGGACCACGTGGGCGGGGCCGTCTCCATCGTAAGGGAGTTTCCCGTAAAAAGGGCATGGCTGAATGGCGACGACAGGGCCGACAACAAGGCATACAGGAAGCTGCTCGTAGAGTTGAGAAAACGGGGAATCCCAATTTCGAGGTTCCGCGGATACGATCGCCGGTTTCCAGAAAAGGGGGTGGTTGTTGACTGCATGGCACCTGAAAGCGTCAAGGGGCGTTCAAGAAACAACGCCGGGCTCGTACTGAGGCTTGTTTTCGGGAAGAACAGGCTTCTTCTACCAGGAGACATAGAAAAAAGGAGAGAGTTGGAGATGTTGGCCGAGGGTCTGCCGGTTAGTGCCAGGGTCATGGTCGTTCCCCATCACGGGGCTGGAAGCTCTAGCAGCACCCCTTTTCTGAAAGCGGTTTCACCGTGGTTGGCGGCATGCAGTTGCGGTTACAAAAATCCCTTTCACCACCCTGCAAGACAGGTCGTTGAGCGCTACAGGGTTCTTGGCATCACCTTTCTCCGCACCGACAGGGTGGGCACGGTGGACATAAAAATAGCCAGAAACGGCGCAGTTACCGCCTCCGGCTATTACATGGATAAGAAGCTGTCTTTTAATCCAGGAAGTATTTGAGCTTTTCTCGCCTGCTTGAATGTCTAAGTCTGTTAAGCGCCTTTTTCTCGATTTGCCTGATCCTTTCCCTCGATACGTTAAAGCGCTTTCCGATCTCTTCGAGAGTGTACTCTGAGTCTTCGCCAATGCCGAAACGGAGCCTTATTATCTTTTCCTCCCTCGGGCTAAGGGTTGCAAGTATGCTCTTGATGCGCTCTGTAAGCTCCCTTTCCCTTACGCTTTCGTAAGGGGAAACCGCATCCTTGTTTTCGATGAAGTCGCCAAGGGTGCTGTCCTCATCTCCCACCGGCGTTTCAAGGGATACAGGCTCCCTTGAGGCCTCAAGGATGGAAAGTATCTTTTCCATGGGCAACCCGGTGCGTTCAGATATTTCAGCTGGGGTGGGCTCCCGTCCAAGTTCCTTGAGCATGGCATAAAAGGCCTTGAAGAACTGGCTCCTGAGCTCCAGGAAATGAACCGGGAGCCTGATGGTCCTTGTTTTATCAAGGATGGCCCTGGTAATGGCCTGCCTGATCCACCAGCTCGCGTAAGTGGAGAACTTGTTGCCCTTTGTGTAGTCAAAACGGAAGACCGCGCGCATAAGCCCAAGGTTACCTTCCTGGATGAGATCTGCCAGGGAAAGGCCCTGGTGCATGTAACGCTTGGCGATGCTTACCACGAGGCGCAGGTTGGCGTTTATCATCTCATCCTTTGCCCTTTCCACCTTTTTCTGCTGGATGCTCACGAGTTTCCAAAGTTCCTGGACGGACTCGTTGTCAGGATATGTACGGTATATATGGTAAACCGTTTCTGCAAGGTGGTTGAGATGCTGTTTTTTGGGCTTGAGAGTGGGATCCCTTCTTTTCCAAAGGCGGATTTGCTCCCTGAGGGTTTCCATTTCCGAAATGGAGCCCGGATGTTCCATGACGGCGGAGATAATTGTATTAAAGCCCGTGCGTATGATCTTGCTGAGCTGTTCCTCCCTCTCAGGGGTAAGGAGCTCGTACCTGCCCATTTCCCTCAGGTATGTAGTGGTTATTTCCTCGGAATCGGTGTATTCACCAGAGTCAATTACCACCTGCTTCGGGTCTTTCGGGTCCTTAGAGGCCATCTTGCCAGGCGGTCGCTGGGTCGCTTGCCCGGTTTTGGCGGGTTCTTTTAAGGCGATTGCGTCGTTAAGATTGCCGCCTATGACCTCTATATTGTTCCGGCACAAGACATCGAAGATTTCCTCTAGTTTTGCAGGATCCTTGATGTCATCCGGGATGATCTCGTTAAGGGTCTCGTAGGACAGGGAACCGCCATGTCCAGCCTCGAGTAGCTGATCCATGTAGCTGGTGGATTCCACGCTACTTTCCTTTCTCATGGTTTTGGGAGCCATACTGGCAAAACCTCGCCTGAAAAGTTTGATTCCATGCTAGTCTTAAAGCGGAAACATTATATTATAAAAAATTAACTCCCAATGTGCAAGGTCTTTTTCGTGCAAGGCCCTCTTTTTTCTCTATACCTGCAATCTGTCCGGTCTTTTCTTCACGGAAAAGTTACGCACCGATTCGGAAAAATGGAAGCCGCGGCTTGGTATTCCCATAATTGATGTTGCTTCCACTTATTTCTTGACTTTTCCCTCCGGCCTTTTATTATTGCCTCACTATTTAATAGAAAGGGGGGATACCCTTGGCCATTGTCGTTGAAGTCCAGGATAACCTGGAAAAGGCGCTCAAGTTGCTTAAGAAGAAGATGCAGCTTGACGGGCTTCAGCGTGAGCTTAAAAACAGGCGCTTTTATGAAAAACCGAGTGTAAAGAGGCGCAGAAAGGCTCAGGAAGCTGAACGCAGGCGCAGAAAGGCTAGCAGAAGAAGAAAGAGATACTAAAAGACTTAAGTTAAAACCACGCTGCTCACCAATGGCAGATTAACTTTGATGTAAGCCGGGGGATGGGACGAGACTGTTTCATCCCTTTTTCATTTTATTCATTAGTAGCCGCTATTAATTATGATGGAGATTTAAATCAGGCCCAGGAAATTTGTCCGGGATGCCCTCGATCTTTTTAATGGCTGCGTCATAAAGATTCCCAGCGATTTTCTCTCCCAGGCTTTTTCTGCTCCTGATGCTTCCACAAACGGCCTCGAAGACATGCCTGTTATCTACATGCTCCCTCGAGATGGTGGGAAGAAATTGCCCAAAATTATCCGTTTGGACGAGCAGGCGGCCTGCAATGAGCCTGTCTATTACCTTGTCAATCTCAGGCAGAGGGTGTCCGATCCGGTCTGACAGGAGCTTTGAGGTGACTGCAGTCCCTTGGTCAAAGTACTCGTAGGTCACTTGTAGAATGTCAATTGCAAGGGCAAGCTTTTCAACAGGTTCAAGGGGTTTCATGAGGGGGTTAAGCCTCCGGAAATTTTGTATGGCGCAGGAGGTCTCCGCCCCTATGAGAAATATGATCCATCCCACATAGACCCAGAATATGAAAAGGGGCAGGGTGGCAAAGGAGCCGTAGATGGCGTTGTACTTTGCAACTCCAATCTGCATCTTGATGTAAAGGGTCTGGGCCGCTATCCAGCCAATACCGCCTATCATTCCGCCCAAGGTTGCCGGCCACCATCTCACGAATGTATTCGGCATGAACCTGTAGAGGATGGTAAAGGTTCCTATAATCATAAGAAATGGTACGACCTTGAAAATCACCGGCAAGAGCCAGGATATCTTCAGCAGGGCGGTCATCTTCTCAATGAATGCCTTGCTCTGATTGGCAGTTATTGCCCAGAAGGCGATGTTTATGGACAGCGGCATAAGTACGATAAGGCCGATGTAATCAATGATTTTTCGACCTATATCCCTGGCCTTTTTTGTTTCCCAAATGGTGTTCATGGCCTCTTCGATATGCGTCATCAGGGATATGACAGTCAGCAAGGAGGCAAAGATGCCAAGCCATCCGAGGGCCGCGAAGTTGGTTTTATCCACGTAGTCAAAGAGCTTGTCTATGGCCAGTTCAAGGTGCTTAGTGGACTGCAGGTGGATTGCGTGAGTGGTGGCGTTTGTCCCGGCTGGGATGTCATTACCCATGGCCGGCCCGGAGTCTGAAAGAGATTCCGCCTCGGCGATCATCCTGTATGCGGCCTGTTTCAGGTAGTTGTCCGCGCCAAGGCCTTTGACAAGCGCTGTGCCCATGGCGAGTACTGGTACGATGGACAGTATGACGGTGTACGTTAGGGCACTTGCCCGAAGCTCAAGACCGTGCCTACCGAATCCGGAGATTACCAGGCAGAGCACCTTGAGGATATTCCGGGAAAAGGCGCCTATCCCCTTTTGCTCGTGGTGCGGAAGGTCTTTCCATACCCAGTTCCGGAAGTCCTTTATCCATCCCATTTTGTTTACTTTCCAATAGTTGTGCGGGCTTATATCGAATATTTGTGTTATGTTAAGGCCTCATGCCTCGTTATAGTTAGTTCGGGTTTCAAGGGCAAGCACCTTATCAGGTGGTTGGACTATTTAAATGAAGACATTCCGTTTTATTCACGCCGCTGATTTGCACATCGGAACACCTTTCAGGGGCCTCGCAAGGCTCAACGAGGAGGCTGCGGCCATACTCCGGGAATCCACTTACAGGGCCTTCGACGCGATGGTGGAATATGCCGTCAATAAGGATGTGGATTTTCTTCTTCTTTGCGGCGATCTCGTAGACATCGAAGACAGGAACCTGAGACCGTTTCTTCACATGGAAAGGGGCTTCAGAAGGCTCAGGGAACATGATATAGGTGTCTTCATCGTGCATGGAAACCACGATCCCGCAGAAGGAGTGTCCGGAACCTTCAGGTTTCCGGAAAACGTGGTGGCTTTCCCCACCGAGGCGTCACAATGGCGCCGCTTTAACACAAGGAGTGGTGGAATAGCCGTTGCCATTTGGGGAATGAGCTTTGGACAGAGGGCGGAATACAGGAACCTGTCAAGGCTTGTGCCCCCTGGGCCTGATGATGCCTTCAGGATAGTCCTCCTTCATTGCACCGTAGGGCAGCAAGGGGATCATGAGCCTTATGCCCCTTGTGTCATGTCTGACTTGAAGGAACGATCTGTCGATTATTGGGCCCTTGGACACGTACACAAGAAGGCGCAGCTTTCAGAGGATCCCGTTGTTATATATCCTGGCAATATACAGGGCCGGAGTTTCAAGGAACTGGGCGAAAGGGGCTGTTACCTCGTTGAGGTAAACGAGGACCACAAGGTAAAGCTGACATTCCTCGAAACAGGCATGGCTGTGTGGGAGGAGGCAACAGTGGATGTGACCGGAATCCCTGATGTATCCGAACTCCAAGACAGGCTTTACCAGGTCGCCAAAAGACTTATAGACAGGGCGCATCCCCGTGGGCTGATTTGCAGGTTCAGGCTTGAGGGCGTCTGCGCCTTTTTTGAAGATATCTCCACGGATGAAACCTTGGAAGAGATGGTGGATGAGCTCAACGCTGAGTTTTATGACGCAGGCCAGCTCATATTAGTCGAAGGCATTAGGAACTGCTCGTATCCTGCAATGGACATGGAAAAGCGCCAAGAGGCCGGGGACCTTGCCGCCTATGTCCTTTCCGAGGCCGAAAACCTCCAAAGTGATTTTGTCTCTCTGTCGGGCGAGGGGGGAGCGTTGTCCCAGCTTTTTCGGGACAGGCGAATCAGGAAGCTCGGATTGAAGTTTTCGCAAGGCGAGATTCGTCAGCTCATCCGTAGCGCTAAGCATCTTCTCATTCATTTCCTGGAACATCCTGAAAAATGAAGATAAGGCAGATCGATATAGATGCCTTTGGCAGCCTTGAAAAGATGAGGCTCGGTCCTTTGGGTCCAGGGCTTACCGTTTTTCTCGGCGGTAACGAGGCAGGGAAGTCCACAACCTTGTCATTTATTCGCGCAATGTTTTTCGGTTTTCCGGATCGACGGAGAAATCAACGGGCTTATGAGCCGCTATGCCCAGGAACGTACGGAGGGCGGCTCACAATTGAGTCCGATGGTGGCAAAGTGGTTACCATAGAAAGAAGGAGGCGTTTTGACGGAAGCCGAAGTCAGCGATCGTTAACGAGGATATATTCAGAGGATGGGGAGGCCCTACCGGCCTCTTACCTTAAGGGACTTTTCGGGAGTGTTACCAAAATATTGTATGAGAATGTTTTCGGTTTTAGCTTGGAAGAGCTTCAGGGCCTTGAAAGCCTGGGAGGCGGCGAAATCAAGGACGCCATTTACGGGGCCGGTTTCGGAACATCATTGCTAGCCGTACCACTTGCAATGAAGAGACTGAACCGTGATTTGTCGGCCCTTTTCAGACCAGCGGGCAAGAGACAGGAGATAAACAGGATCCTTGACAGGATTGAAGAGGTCAAATCAAGGCTGCGAGTTGCAAGAGGGCATATCGACGAGTATAGACGCCTTGGTCATGCAATCAGAGATTCAGACAGGGAGCTTCCGATCATAGACTCCCGGATAAGCCGCATTGACCGGGACCTCGGAAAACTCAAGCTGATACGAGGGTCCTGGAATGGTTATGTCTCCATTTGTAGCCTCGATGCGAGAATAAAAGGGCTCAGGGACAGGCTCGAGGACAATATTCCTTCCGAGCAGGAGCTGTGGCACGCCAGGGAGATACTAAAGAGGATAAAAAAGGCAGAGACGCAACTTGATGCAAGGAGACAGGAACTTGCAGGGATCCGTTCCAGGCTTGAAGAAAACAGATTCAGGCCGGATATCCTTGATAAAAAGGCCGATATTCAGGGTCTCCTGGCGAAAAGGGATCACTTTCTGTCTCTTGAGCAGGAAATAGCGAGAAAGAAACAGGAACTCGATGATCTCCAAACGCGGTTTTCGTCCGGTATAGAGGTCCTTGGATCAGGGTGGAGCCGCGAACGCCTTCATCGTATCGACATTGGTTTTGGCCAAAGGGCTGCCCTGAACAGGTTTGAAAGAAGGTTCCAGCAAATTGAGCAGGAGAAGACTATTCTAAAGGAAGAAAGGAAGGTAAGGAGGGGGGATCTCCAGGAGACGGTAAGAGAAGCTAATGGTATTCGTAACGGCCTCGAGGCTATTGAAAACAGCCTGATAGTAACGGATGAAGTCCAGCTTCAAGATTTAAAGGACGTTCTATCCGAGGCGGAGGGTGTGGCCCGCCGGCTGTCAAGGATAAATGAAATGAAGGGCGAGCTATCGAGATGGATTTCTTCACGGGCCAATGGACTCGGTCTTGGGCCGGAAGATTTGCTTTCTTTGGACCTTGAATCCTTTGCGAAAGAGGCGCTATCCCTCATTGATGATTTTAGGGACACTATTAAGCGGATAGAGATTCTTTCCATCCAGTACAGTCATGGCAGCAACGAATTGCGCCAGATGGAAGAAGGGTTGAAGGCCAGGGTGGAACGGGTATCAAGCATAGAAGGGGAGCTCGGCCGGCTGAAGGGGACCATCCTCGAGGTATCAGCCCTTGTAAAGACACTTTCAATAAGCCTTCCCGAGAGGTCCCGGCTCGAGTATGCCCTCTCCTCACTCGGCCTTGAAGAGCGCAGTTTGGCTTTGAAAATAAGGCAAATGAAAAAAAGGGGGGTCTTACTGAACGGGCTCGTCAAGGCATGCTGGTTCTTGTACCCTCTATGCCTTGCTGGTGCAGGCTCCATCTTTTTCCCTATTTTTAAGGGCATACCCGATGAGGCGCTTGCGATAGCCGGTATTCTTGCCCTTTCCATTACTTTCCTGGTACAGGTCTACGCTAAAAGGAAAAAAGGCCAGATTGAGCTACGAAGGCAGGAGAACATGGAAAAACTCGAGGCCATGAGGAGAGAGCTCGCGTTCAGAAAGAAAGAGCTTTCGAAGATCAATGAAAACTTGGCGAGGCTTTCCGGGCTGCTTGATGAGCCAGAAGATGAAGTTGTGGCTGCGTTCAGCAGGGTTATGGAACAGAACGAGCACTACCTATCCCTTTGGAAGGAAAAAAGGCAGCTTGAGGCGGAGATCGGACGCATTTCCCAGGATATTGAGAGGAAAAGGAAGGATGTTGCGTCCATCAGGAAGGAAATAGAATGCCAGGAAGAGAGACGTGAGGGTATAAAAAGGGCCTGGAATGAGCTCAAAAAGTCGGCAGGCATGGTTAAGGGGCCGGAAATAGAGTCCCTTGGTGATATTTCTTTGGAACTTTTGGAACTCTTTTCCAGGGTAGACGAGCTGAGGGATGTAGCGGACGAGGATTCGAGAAACAGGCGCAGGCTCAAGGAATTGCTCAATACGCTTTGTGAACGGTTGGGGATCAAAAAAATAGACGAGAGTCGGGATAGAGGACGGCTGCTTTTTGAAATACGCCAGAAGGTTGGCGAGACAGAAAAGGGTATCCGGGAACTTGAATCACAAAAGAGCCGTTTGGCAGGGGTTGAGGCCCGCATCGAGACGTGCGAGGCCAGGATAGGAGAGATAGATCGCTGCCTCGAGGAAACTTACGGCAAGGCAGAGCATCTGATGGATGAGTGGAGCAATTTTCTCGAGGCTCTTGGCCTTGGACAATATGTTGAGGAAGAGGCGCTTGCTATAGATGGTCTTTTTTCCCGCATTGAAAGGCTGAAAGAGATGTCTGTGAAAATGGCCCGTATGGTAAAGGTCATTGATGGGCTCGTTCGTGAGACGGACGAGGCGGCGAGGGCGGTTCGGCTTTTAATTGAGGCGGCGAGGGTGGATTATGCCTTTGATGGCCTTGTGCCGGCAGTTGATTTTCTCGTTAAGCTGTACGAAGAAGAGTCGGAAAAACAGGCAAGTTGCAGGGTGCTCAATACCAAGAGCCGGCTTGTTGTGGAGGAGATGGGTCAGCTGGAGCGTATCTTGGAAGAGGCCGAGGGTGAGCTTGCCGAAATACTCGACACGTTCAATGTCCCGAGTGTTGAGGGGTTTGAAAAAAAGGTGGAGGAAGGGCTTTTGCTTTCGGACCTTGAGGAAGAGTTCAACAGCGAGCTACTAGCGCTTTCCTCAAGGTTTGGTGTGCGGGCATCCATGGAGTCTCTCTCTCCCCTTTTTTCACAACGTTCCATCCCCGAACTTGATGCGGAAATAGAGGTTTTATCCGCGAAAAAAAAGGAGATGCTTCAAAGGCGCGATAGGTTGTACAGGGAGCGGGCCGAGGCTATGGAGGCAATGAAAAACCTTGTAGGTTCCAGGGAGCACGAGGAGCTTCTGCTGGAAAAAGAGGTCCTTGTTGCAAGGCTCAAACGGCTTTCAGAAAGGTGGGCCGAACTAAGCATAGCCAAGGGGCTTCTCGACATGGCGCGCCAGCGGTTTGAACAGGAAAACCAGCCCAGGGTTCTTGCCAAGGCGTCAAGGCACCTTAAAAAGATAACAGGAGACAGGTATTGGCGGATTATTCCAGATCCGGACGAAGGTTTCGTGGTGATAAGCAGGGAAGGAAGACGTCTCGGGCCGGCAAGACTGAGCCGGGGCACAGCGGAGCAGCTTTACCTGTGCCTCAGGTTCGGTGTAATATCGACCTGTGAGCCCGAGGGCGAGCGGATCCCTGTACTCATGGATGACATTTTCGTGAATTTTGACCCCGGCAGGATGAGGCTTGCCGCACGGGCGGCCGCAGAGCTATCCATGGAAAGGCAAGTCCTCTTTTTTACGTGCCATCCCCAGGTAGCGGAGCTTCTAAAGGAAGAGGGGCATGGAGTAAGGATAGAGACCATGGGGGGACCGGAGGCGTAATGAGCAAAGACGCATCAACTCGGAATATGGATATCAGGCATCTGCCGGAAACGGACCGGGAACTTATCTGGCATCCATATACCCAGATGAAGGATTTTGAGGCCATGTCCCTTCTGTTTGTGGACAGGGCGCGCGGGGTCTATCTATATGACCTTGACGGTAAGAGATATTTTGACACCATATCTTCCTGGTGGTGCATAACCCATGGCCATAACCATCCGGTAATAATGGAGCGCATCAGGCGTCAGCTCGAGAGACTTGACCAGGTTCATTTTGCCGGAACCACACACAGGGGGCCCATAGAGCTCGCGAGAAGGCTGAAAGCCCTCTTGCCTGGCAGACTCTCTAAGTTTTTTTTCTCAGACAACGGCTCAACCGCTGTTGAGGTGGCCCTCAAAATGTCCTTCCAGTACTGGAAAAACTTGGCGGTAGATGGTAGGGAGCTCTTTGTATCTCTCGAAAGGGGTTACCATGGCGACACCCTTGGAACCATGAGCCTTGGGGGAGTTCCAGCCTTTGAAGGGCCATTTTCAAAACTTACCTTTGACTCCCTTCGGGTTCCTGCTCCTTACTGTTACCGCTGCCCGGCAGGCCAGGAAAGGTACGATCCTGTACTTGGAAGAAGGTGTAACCTTGAATGCTTTGACATCCTCGAGCGCAATGTCAGGCAACATGCCAGAAAGGTGTGTGCAGTGGTTGTGGAACCTCTTCTAATGGGCGCTGGGGGCATGGTTGTTTACCCGGAGGAATACCTTGTGCGGTTAAGAGGGCTTTGCGACCGTGTCGGGGCACACCTCGTATTTGACGAAGTGGCGACTGGCTTTGGAAGGACAGGTAAAATGTTCGCCTTTGAACATGCCGGAGTGGCTCCTGATTTTCTTTGCCTTTCAAAGGGAATAACCGGTGGCGCCCTTCCACTCGCTGTTACTGTTACTTCAAGGGATGTGTTCCGTGCATTTTACGCTGAATATACAGAGGGTAAGACCTTTTTCCACGGCCACACTTTCACCGCCAATCCAATCTGCAGTGCCGCCGCCCTTGGAAGCCTCGATGTTTTTGAAAAGGAAAAGGTCCTCCAAAGTCTCCCCAGGAAGGTGGAATTTCTGCAAGAGGAAAAGAAGAGGCTGCTTGACGTTCCACTGGTAGGGGACGTCCGGGGCATAGGCATGGTGGCCGCCTTTGAACTCGTTGGAGACAGGAAAAAGAGGACGCCCCTTGATCCCGGGTTAAGGGCAGGGTGGCAGGTATACCTTAAGGGGCTTGAAAGGGGCCTAATACTCAGGCCATTGTCCGATGTGATATACTTGTTCCTGCCCCTTTGCACTACTACGGAGCAGATTTCACGGCTCCTAGATCGCACGGCAGACACCATCAGGCAGGTTGCGTCCATGATAGGGTACTGATTCGTGAAACCGCCTTCCTATGAATTCATCAGGAGCATGTCACTGAAGGCGCTCATGGACAGGGCACTATCGCTTAAGCTGAAGAACCGGGGCGTAAGGATGGGCCTTTGCACCATCACTAATGCAAAAAGCGGTGCTTGCAGCGAGGATTGCGCCTTTTGCGCCCAGAGTCTCCATTTTGACACGAATGCGCCGCTTTATGGGCTGAGAGCCATGGACGATATCTTGCGGGAGGCAGAGACTGCAAAAAGGACAGGCGCCAAGAGATTCAGCATGGTCATAAGCGGCAAGGGCCCGGCACCGGGGTTAATTGAGAGGATCGCGTGCTACGTTCAGGCCATTGGGAAAGAGGTGGGAATCCCAACCTGTGCCTCTCTCGGCATAATGGGCCTTGATGGCCTAATGATTTTAAAGAACGCCGGCCTGACGAGATACCATCATAACCTCGAAACATCAAGCCGTTTTTTCCCAAAGATATGCACGACTCATACTTACGAAGAGCGGCGGCGCACTATCAAAAATGCCATGGCGGTTGGACTTGAAGTGTGCTCCGGCGGAATAATAGGGCTTGGGGAGACGGAAGAGGACCGCTATCTCCTGTCTAAGGACCTTGCGAGACTCGGCGTGGTTTCGTGCCCTATCAATATCCTAGTCCCGATTAAGGGTACGCCACTTGAAAACGCAAGGAGGCTTTCCGTTACGGAGATATTGCGGACAGTGGCTATGTGGAGGATCATGCTTCCATGGGCTGCCATCAGGATCGCCGGGGGGCGAGAAAAGGTACTAAAGGACGTGCAGGCGCTTGTGTTTATGGCGGGAGCAGACGCCATGCTTGTGGGAGGCTATCTTACCACGGTAGGGAGGCCTCCTGAGGAGGATATGGAAATGACAGCGATACTGGAGGAACTATGGAAGACCGTCCAAGCCTTGTAACACTTTTTGCAGCATTTTTGCGCCTCGGGTTCACCGCCTTTGGAGGACCGGCAATGGTCAGGTACATCAAGGACCTGGCGTGCAGGAAGCACAAGTGGGTGAGTCCGGAGGATTTCGATCATGGTATTGCGCTTGTACAGACCATACCCGGAGCCACGGCGATGCAGGCTGCAGCCTATGCGGGCCTGAAGGCCAGGGGAGGAGCCGGAGCCATAGCAGCGTTCACGGGTTTCGCTATTCCTGCGTTTCTGCTCATGGTGCTTCTGTCAATCGCTTACAAAAGGGCCATCAACATATCCATGGTGGTATCGTGTTTCGCCGGGCTGAAGGTTATTGTGGTGGCCATTGTCGCCTATGCCACCCTTGGTTTTGGAAGAAAGATGATAAGGCGATGGCAGGACGTGGTTCTTATGCTCATGGCCGCTGGTTACCTCTTTTTCAAGGGAAGTCCCGTAGTGGCCATAGTTGTGTGCGCCGGCTTGGGACTTTTTCTCTATGGCAACATAACAGGGTGCTCAGGGCAAAGGATCAGTTTCTCTGACGCTGTAAAGAGGCCGGGGGCGTACGATATGCTCATGTGGGCCGGGGTTGTGGCCCTGACTGGCGTGCTGGTGCTGTCCCTTCTCTTCATGTTTGATCCCTTTCTTTTTAAGCTCGGCGCCATCATGATGAAGATAGACTTTTTTGCTTACGGGGGCGGCTATGCTTCCCTGCCCTTGATGCTTCATGAGATTGTGGAAAAACGGGCGCTTCTTGACAAGACGGTCTTTATGGACGGCATAGCCCTTGGCCAGGTTACTCCGGGACCCATTGTCATAACCTCCGCCTTTGTTGGCTACCTGCTTCGTGGTATCAAGGGTGCCCTTTTGTGTTCCTGGGCAATATTTACGCCTTCTCTTTTCATGCTAATGTTTTCCGCACCTTTTTTCGAAGGATTCAAAGAGGCAGTTCTTTTCAAGAGGGGAATGCGGGGCGTGCTCGCGTCCTTTGTGGGGCTGCTCCTTGCGGTGTTTCTCAGCTTTTCAATGGCCGTGAAATGGACTCCGCCCGCGATTGTTATTGGTATCGGGGCATTTGTTGCCCTTTACAAGAAGGTCGATATTCTGTGGGTGGTCCTGGTGGGAGCCAGCATATCCGCCCTGGTCCTGTAATGGACCTGCTGTGATTGCAATGTGTCTTTCGGTGTTTGTCATTGACTTCATTTTTTGCCTCTATTAAATTTCGTCAGGCTGATTTTCCAGGACTTAGTGCGAGAGTGGCGGAACTGGTAGACGCGCTAGACTTAGGATCTAGTGGCCAGAGGTCGTGGGAGTTCGAGTCTCCCCTCTCGCACCAATGAACAGGTGCCTGCCAGTGATTTTTCGCTAACCTCGGGGATTTCGATAGAAAGTTGGCATTTGGTACGAGGAGTTCCCACCATTTAGAAGCATTTGACAAAGGGATACCTGGCTCGATATTGGAATCAGTGGGCCGAAACGGACCAAACCGCCACATACGATAGAGAAGAAATAAAAATCAGGAAAGGTTTTTAGGATTATGGAAATGAAAGTTACTGTAGAAGACGTAAGCCCGGTACAGAAGCGCCTCAAGGTCGAGATACCTGCCCATAGGGTGGATGAGCAGATTAACCAGGTAGTGAATCGTCTGAAGAGAAGCGTGGCGATACCGGGATTCAGGAAGGGCAGGGTGCCGAGAAGCATATTGGAAAGGGAATACGGACCCGAGATAAAATCCGAGGTTCTGCAGGCCCTTATAGAAGAGAGTATAGGGGAGGCCATAAGGCAGAGCGAGGTCACCATGCTTCTGGAGCCGCAGCTCGATTCCTCTTCTGAAGTAGAATCCGGCAAACCCTTTGAGTATTCTGTTCTTATGGATGTGGAGCCGGAGGTGGAGATCCCGGACTTCCGGAAATTCGAGCTGGTTCGTCCAGGCTTTCAGGTCAGCGACGAAGAGGTGGAGGAGCAGCTTGAGGCCCTAAGGAGGCAGTTTGGCAGCGTGGAGACAGTGGACGAGCCAAGGCCCCTTCAGGAAGGGGACATCGCCATAATCGATTACAGGGCCTTTGTGGACGGCGAGGAAATCCAGGAGCTTGCCAACGAGGACTACTTTGTGGAAGTGGGCAAGGGCAACTTCAACGAGACCTTGGAGAAGGGGCTTATCGGCATGGAAAAGGGGGAGGAACGGGAAATAGAGGTTACCTACCCGGAGGACGCCCTTAACAGTCTCGTTGCGGGAAAGACAGTCAAGTACAAGGTTACCCTCAAGAATATCCAGACACGGAACCTCCCCGAGCTTGACGATGAGTTTGCCGAGCGCTTTGGAATTGGCCTCAAAACCATGGACGATTTAAAGGACAAAGTGAGGGAACAGATACTGAAGGAGAAAAAAGAGGCGGTAGAAAGCGTGCTCCGTAACCAGCTTTTTGACAAGCTGCTTGAGGGTGCTGATTTTCCAGTGTCTGAACGGCTTGTTGAAAAAAAGCTTGACCAGATGATTGATAACATTGCGGGACACATGCAGGAGCGGGGTGTGAATCTCGAGCAGGCTGGGATTGACGAGGAACGCCTTCGCGAAAAGATGAGGGACGATGCGGTTCGCCAGGTAAAGACCGAGCTCATTCTTGACAGAATAGCCGACAAGGAAAAGATAGAAATTCCCACAAAAGAGCTGAAAAAATACAACGATTATGTCGATGAGCATTACAAGGACATGAACGTGGACAAGGCGCAGTTTGAGGCCGCGGTGTTCGACTCTGTTCTTCCCAAGCTGAGGGCCAAGCAGACCATAGATTTTCTGCTTAAAAACGTGATCATCCGGGACGAGGACGGTGATGGGAAGGGGGATGAGGCCAGAGAGCCTGGGCAGGATAAAGAAGGTGGGAGTGAAAATAAGGAGTCATAAGAGGTTAAAGGAATGCCATTAGTACCGATAGTTATAGAACAAAGTCCAAGGGGCGAACGGGCCTTTGATATCTACTCAAGGCTTCTCAAGGAAAGAATCGTGTTCCTTGGCGGGGCTGTGAACGACGAGGTTGCAAACCTCATTATAGCGCAGCTCCTGTTTCTCGAGGCCGAAGATCCCAACAGGGATATAACCCTCTATGTCAACTCTCCTGGCGGAGTGGTAACGGCGGGGTTGGCTATTTACGATACGATGCAGTATATTAAGGCTGATGTGAGTACTCTGTGCCTTGGCCAGGCGGCCTCCATGGGTGCCCTGTTATTGGCGGCCGGAGCGCCTGGCAAGAGATATGTACTGCCAAACTCCAGGATACTTATTCACCAGCCCATGGGTGGTTTTCAAGGTCAGGCTACGGATATTGACATACATGCAAAGGAGATATTGAAGCTGAGGCAGAAACTCAACGAGATACTGTCAAGGCATACTGGCCAGCCCCTGGACAAGATACAGGCGGACACGGAAAGAGATTACTTCATGGGAAGTAAAGAGGCACTGGAGTACGGCCTCATAGACGAAATCTTGGAGAAGAGGCCAGAAACCTCCAAGGAGGACTGATTAGCTATGTCAGGAAAAAAGGACGATTTTGACAAGGTTGGAGACTTGAGCTGTTCCTTTTGCGGTAAAGGGCAGGGCGAGGTAAAGAAGCTTATAGCCGGCCCCAATGTTTATATATGCGACGAATGCATCGACCTGTGCAATGATATAATAGCCGAGGACTATGACAGCGGGGAAGACGCTGGCGCAAGCAGCGGTGCCATACTGAAGCCTGCCGAGATAAAGGCCCTACTTGACCAGTATGTCATAGGTCAGGAACGTGCCAAGAAGATACTGTCCGTGGCCGTCCATAATCACTACAAAAGGATAGAATCCAACGTGACTATTGACGACGTTGAGCTTCAAAAGAGCAATATCATGCTCATTGGGCCAACCGGCAGCGGTAAGACACTCCTTGCCCAGACACTGGCCAAGATACTCAATGTACCCTTTACCATAGCGGATGCCACTACCCTCACTGAGGCGGGTTATGTTGGAGAAGACGTGGAGAACATCATTTTGAACCTGCTTCAGGCCGCGGACTACGATGTTGAGCTGGCAAGCCGTGGCATCGTCTACATTGACGAGATAGATAAGATTGCAAGAAAGTCGGACAGCCCTTCCATTACACGTGACGTCTCTGGCGAGGGCGTTCAACAGGCCCTTTTAAAGATAATTGAGGGCACGCTCGCGAACGTCCCCCCGAAGGGGGGGCGAAAGCATCCGCAGCAGGAATTCGTGAAGATAGACACCACCAATATACTCTTTATCGTTGGTGGCGCCTTTGTCGGCCTTGATTCCATTATCAAGACGAGGCTCGGAAAGTATTCCATCGGCTTCGGAGCCAACGTCCACGGGGCAAGGGAATTGTCGTACAGCGAAATATTAAAGAGCCTCCAGCCCGAGGATCTTATCAAGTACGGGCTCATTCCCGAGCTTGTCGGGCGCATCCCGGTTGTCGCCACCCTGGAAGAGCTCACGGAAGAAGATCTCATACGTATTCTCCAGGAACCAAAGAATGCGCTTGTGCGCCAGTTCCAGAAGCTTTTCTCAATGGACAACATAGAGCTCCATTTTACCGACGGCGCGGTAAGGGCCGTGGCTCGGGAGGCAATAAAGAGAAAGACCGGGGCCCGTGGGCTTCGAGCCATACTCGAGCGTGCCATGCTCGATGTTATGTATGACCTGCCTTCCAAGGAAGACGTGAAGGAATGTGTCATTAGTGAAGAGGTTATCTTGAACAAGGCCGAACCAATACTTATATATGAAAATAAGACGGCCGAGGCATCATGATTTTAACAGGCCATCTAAAAGTTCATAACAGCAAGACAGAGGTTTTATGGATAACAAAGACAGGCTCCTGACACTCCCGCTTCTCCCCCTCCGGGACATGGTGCTTTTCCCACAAATGGTGGCGCCGCTTTTCATAGGGCGCGACAAGTCCGTTGAGGCTATCAAGAAGGCTATGGAGGAAAGCCAGGAGATATTCCTTTCTGCCCAAAAGGACGCAAAAGTGGATGAGCCAGGCAAAAAGGACATCTACCGGGTAGGGACCATAGGCACCATACTTCAGCTTCTACGCCTGCCGGACGGCACGGTGAAGGCCCTTATTGAGGGAAAGAGGCGGGCTGAGATCAGGCATTTCATGTCTGAAGAGGGTTTCTTCCTCGTAGGGGTACAAGATCTCGAGGAGCCGAAAGTATCGGGGCCAGAGGTTGATGCCCTCTGCCGGCTTACCATTGCGGCCTTTGATGAATATTGCAAACTGAACAAGAAAGTTCCGCCCGAAGTGGCCGTTTCCATATCATCAATAAATGATGCTTCAAGGCTTGCAGATTCTATTGCATCCCATGTTTCTCTGAAGGTCGCAGACAAGCAGGCAATCCTAGAGGCCCTCAATCCCATGATGCGTCTTGAGAAGCTCTACACCTTCATGTCCACAGAAACACAGATCGCCAAGGTGGAGCAAAGGATAAAAGAGCGGGTCAAGAAGCAGATGGAAAAAAACCAGAAGGACTACTATCTGAATGAGCAGATAAGGGCCATCCAGAAGGAGATGGGTCAGAAGGATGAGGCCCAGAGCGAGCTTAAGGAGCTTGAGAAGAAAATAAAGCGGAAGAGGCTTCCCAAGGAGGCGGCCGCCAAGGTGCGCCACGAGCTCAAGAAGCTTAAACTCATGGCACCCATGTCAGCAGAGGCCACGGTCGTTCGAAACTATATAGACTGGATTCTTGCACTGCCGTGGTTCGAGCGCACCAAGGACAACAAGGACATAGAGCGTGCGGAAGAGATCCTCAATGAAGACCATTACGGTCTTGAAAAGCCAAAGGAAAGGATACTCGAATATCTCGCCGTGAAGAGCCTTGCAAAGAAGATGAAGGGCCCTATCCTTTGCCTCGTAGGGCCGCCTGGTGTTGGCAAGACTTCCCTTGCAAAATCGGTTGCCAGGGCGCTTAACCGTAACTTCATAAGGCTTTCCCTCGGTGGAGTAAAGGACGAGGCGGAGATTAGGGGGCACAGGCGTACTTACATTGGTGCGCTCCCTGGAAAGATCATACAGTCGATGAAGAAGGCAAAGGCCATAAATCCGGTTTTTTGCCTCGACGAGGTAGATAAGATGAGTTCAGATTTCAGGGGAGATCCGGCATCAGCCCTCCTTGAGGTCCTGGACCCCGAGCAGAATTATGCCTTCAATGATCATTATCTGGATCTTGATTACGATCTTTCTGCTGTGATGTTCATCACAACGGCAAATGCCCTTCACACGATCCCGTTTCCCCTTCAGGACAGGATGGAGATAATCGAGCTTCCAGGCTACACGGAAGAGGAGAAGGTGGAGATAGCAAGGCGCCACCTCATTCCGAGGCAGCTCGAGGCCCATGGTCTTAATGGAAACCGGTTGGAGATATCTGCAAAGGCTCTCGAGGATATAATACATCTCTATACCAGGGAGGCAGGTGTAAGGAACTTAGAAAGGTGCATAGCCGCTCTTTGCAGGAAGGCGGCCCGCGAGATCACCAAGGCCAGGGACGAGGCAAAGGCCATAAAGATAACAAGGTCGTCACTTGGCAGGTATCTTGGGGTTCCCAAGTATAGGCATTCACAGACTGAGGAACTGGATCTGATAGGCGTAGCAAACGGTCTTGCCTGGACGGAAACAGGTGGGACGCTTCTACAGATAGAGGTGGCTGTGATGCCGGGAAAGGGCAAGCTCACCATTACTGGAAAACTTGGTGATGTAATGCAGGAGTCCGTGCAGGCGGCGATGAGCTATGTCAGGGCAAGGGCGCATCAACTTGGTTTACCGTGGGATTTTTACAAAATGGTTGACATACATGTCCACGTACCTGAAGGAGCAATTCCCAAGGATGGCCCCTCTGCTGGAATAACCATAGCCACGGCACTTGTTTCTGCATTGTTGAAGGTGCCAGTAAGGCATGATCTCGCCATGACTGGGGAGATTACCTTAAGGGGAAGGGTTCTTCCCATTGGAGGGCTCAAGGAGAAGCTGCTTGCAGCGCGGCGTATGGACCTTGATACCTGCATAATTCCCAAGGCCAATGAGAAGGATTTAAAGGAGATACAGCCAAGAATCCTGAAATCCCTAAACATTAATTGCGTCGAGCACATGGATGAGGTCTTGAGCGGTGCCCTTGTAACAGGAAAGGAGATGCAGGATCTCTTTTCAGAGCTCAAGGAGATGGAGCCTCCGAACTGGTTTTCAAAGACCGAGATGCAGGATGGCGTGGTGGCTCCCCATTAAGAAAGGGCCAAGGGGAGATGTCCATGGCTTGTGAGGATAGTTCTGGCTGCGCAAGGCTCTTTGAGTGCTGCTCTGGTCGTTAAAAAGGAGGTAGTGAGAGGGTGTGGGAAAACTATGGTTTGCAATTCGTACCAAGCCTAGAAAAGAATTTTACGCAAAGGCCAATTTTGAGAACCAGGACTTCCATGTATATCTTCCGTCAACCATAAGGATCGCGAGGCACGCCAGAAAGGTGAAAGAGGTTCTTTCACCCCTCTTTCCCGGCTATCTCTTTTTGCATCTCGAGCCATCCGAGCATAACTGGGTGGCTGTCTCCAGCACTTACGGTGCCTGCGGGCCGGTACGTTTCGGGAATTATTATCCTCCGGTTCCTGAGTGGTTTATCCAGGGGCTCATGGCAAGGAGCGATGAAACAGGCATCATCCATGTAGGCATGAAAGAGAAATACGGATTTGCTCCAGGAGACCGGGTAAGGATTACGGGCCCTAACGATACGGTGATTGAGGGTGTGCTAAAGGCCCTTGACGGTAAGGATAGGGCCTTAATCCTCGTTGAGATGCTTAAAAGGGAGGTCGCCACCAAGGTTCCCCTCTCAGCCCTGCGGGCCGCCTGATGTTCGTCTGTGTAGCCTAATCGTGCCAGCGCGTAAACTCCTCCACGTCAATTCTGCTGGTCCTGAATCCGTTTGCCGGGCTCGACTTGTCCTCATAACCAACTGAAATTCCGCAGACCATGTTGAAGTCGTCAGGTACGCCGAGGATGTCCTTGACTATGGACGGATACTCGGCAAGGGATGCCTGGATGCACGTGGCGAGGCCCCTGTTCATGCAGGACAGTACAAGGGACTGGATAAAAATGCCCATGTCAATCAGAAAACCAGTGCCAAGCGCCTTTGGCATAAAGAGCAGGATGCCGACTGGTGCGCCGAAAAATTCGTAGTTGCTTAGCCATGCCCTTTTTCTGGACTCTGCGTCGCCACGCTCTATCCCGAGGGCCGAGTACAGGGCAAGGCCGCATCTGAAGCGTCTTTCCTTGTACGGATTCTTCCAAATCTCCGGATAGTAGTCTATGTCCGGAGGTTCGCGGAGACCCTTCTCTTTGGCCCGTAATATGGTTTTTGTAATCCTCTCCTTTGTCTTGCCCGTGACGATTTCAATCCTCCATGGCTGGCAGTTGGCACCGGAAGGGGACCATCGCGCCACTTCCAGCACCTCTAACAAGGTTTCCCTGGTTACCGGCTTGCCAAGAAAGCTCCTGACGGATTTTCTTTTCTTGATGGCGTGTGCAATATCCATTTTTATATAAAGCACCTCATGTGTATTTTGAAAGAGACTCGTGAAAAACTAGGCAATTGTGAAAGTAGCCCACGTTTTTCTATCTGGGATTGTCATAAAGAACAGATTTTTTAAAGGTCCCTGGGAGAGTTTTTTTACACTATTTCCATAGAAGTTACCATAAAAAATGTTAGGGCGCTAAGAAGGATATGGGTAGCGGGCAAGTTTTTTGTTTACAATGAGGCGCTTTTTATTTTTATTTAAGAATAATCATTTACAACCTATCAATTTTAAAGGGGGTACTCATGAAAAAGGTTGCAGTGGCATTGTATCTGAGCGTGGCTTTTCTGTCCCTTGTCTTTAATGCCCGGTCTGTAGAGGCGTCAGGTTATGAGCAACAGCAGGCCCTCATTGACAGGGCTACCGTGACTTTCAAGAGTTTCGTTGCGGACCCGAACATGACATGGTTCCGTAATCACCTCGCAAATGCCAAGGGTATTCTTATTATTCCCCAGCTGCTCAAGGGCGCGTTCATCTTTGGAGCAGAAGGGGGAACCGGGGTCCTCCTTGCAAGAGACCAGTACACCGGCAAGTGGAGCCAGCCCGCTTTCTATACCGTAGGTTCAGTTTCCTTCGGGCTTCAGGCCGGGGCGCAGTCTTCCCAGATAATACTCATGATAATGACAGACAGCGGCCTTGATGGGCTTTTATCCACATCCATAAAACTCGGGGCGGATGTCAGTATTGCAGCAGGGCCTTACGGGGCCGGAGCAAAGGCAGAGACCGTGGATGTCTTGGCCTTTTCAAAGACAAAGGGTATTTTTGGTGGCATTAGCATAGAAGGGGCCATAATCACCCCAAAAGATTCGTGGAACATTGCTTATTACAGAAAAAATGTAAGGCCGGTAGACATTATAATCAGGCGAATGGTCTCAAATCCCTACTCTGAAAAGCTTATAGAGGCGGTAACACAGGCATGCATGGTAACGCCCAAACCGGCGCTTAAGGAGTAGTTTTTGAATCACGGATTAGAGTTTGCTTGCTACAGAGAGGGCGGCTTTGGCCGCCCCCTCTGTTCTAAGAGAACCAGCCTGTAAGTACCTCCGCTATCTTTAATGCCTGTTTTTTGTTGGAAATATTGAATTTGCTCTGGGGCCTGAAGTATCCACCCTGTTTTTTATACCTGCGGATGGTGGCCTTGAAGGACCCGTATTCTCCGGTTTTCCTGTCCATCTCCTGGTAAAGAAAGAGTATGGTTGTCCAGCTTCCCCTGGTCAATATCTCCTTTTTTATCTCTTTTACTATGAGGCGTCCCTGATCATCCTCGTAGTTTATCGTTATGTCATCTATGTTTTCTGCCAATTTGCACCTCCAGCGTTTTTTACAGCAACTTAAAACGGCTTTCCGTCATTTTTTTTGTACGGCCTGACCGTTACGGTTAGAAAATAATCCTGAGTATACGGGGGTATGCCATGGTTGTTTTCAGGGCTTGCACCGTATCTCCAGGATGCCTGTTCTTCGTCGCGTTGATGTAGCCATCACGCCCGGTCGGAAATGGTGCCGTTCTGTTAAGATTTGCGGCCCCATAGATTTGTCGGGGAGTCTTTTGACGGCGGTTCCGGACCAGATTGTTGATTTCTTTACACACCATCGTGGATTTATTCAATGAAAAATGGCGTTGTTTCTTGACTAAATGGGGCAGATGGTTATTCGTAACTACAGATCCTGTTAAGAAAAGAGCTATGGAGGCATAAGATGGCGGAAAAATGTATCGTTCCAGAGGACTGGGAAAAATTTTTCGATCAACTTTACAAAAAGACAAAAAATATGGATGAAAAGGTCGAAATCGAGATCGAGGCCCCAAGCGTTTTTGAAATGGCTGAGGCCAGTAGCCTGCCTCTTTTGGGCATCAGTTACGATCCTAAGGACAGGATCTTGTCAGTAATGTCAGAAAGCCTGGAGCATCTAGTTCACAAGCCCCGCGAGATATGCGTAGAGGAGGACCAGGGTGGGATCAGCGAGATAAGGCTTGTCGATGGTATCGGCACCGAGCATTTTATAAGGTTTTCCACTCCCGTAAGATAGATTGGGCGGCGCTATTGAAGCCCAGGGCCGGCTATGCTAAAGGGGCATTTGTCCGACAATGTGCGGGATCTGTCCGGCAAGGCGGGTCCAGTTAAATGCCAAAGAAAGATGGGTTTTAATGCAGAACGGTACAGGAGCGGAGCCGATGATTGTCTCCAGCCTGTGAATGCGTGAGAACTTATCAAGCATGATGTAGAATGTCCTTCAATCATGGTTAAAAGGCTCCGCAGAATTTGTTGCTGCGGAACTAAATACCAGCGCTTCTTTCAAAAACGTCATTTTTTGTATTCTAATTTTTAAATTCAAATTCGGAATCAGACGATAACTATAACAGGCCGGTTCCCTTCGGCGGCTGCTAATTACCGCTTGCAATTTCTATTTTTCCCCTGCGCGGTTGCAGGTTTTTTGAGAGGTGCTAAGCAGATGGAATGGAAAAATTCCTTTTCCACAGGGATAAAAAAGGTGGATGATGAACACAAGATATTGGTCAATATGATTGACAGGCTCGAACAAGCCATGAACAAGGGGGAGTCCGAAGAGGTGATGGGGTACGTACTTAAAAATCTTGTGGACTATGCAAAATTTCATTTCAAAAGTGAGGAAAAGATAATGGCGAATATAGGTTTCCCGGGCCTTAATAGGCACAGGGTGCTTCATAAGGACCTTGTGAACGAGATTGCAGGTATACTTATCGATCTCAAAAAAGACCGTATGTGGACTATTCCAGAACTTGTAGGTTTTTTACATCACTGGCTCGTTGACCATATAATCGGAGAAGACCGGGAAATAGGCCGTTATCTCGGGGTAATCTGATTCTTTTTTATACATCAGGGTCCGGGACCCTTTTCAATGAGCGACAGCCGCTTCTGCGCCTCTTTTACCCGTTCAAGGGGAAGCACGCCTTTTTCCAAGGCTTCGGCAAGGTAGAAGAGACACCGTCTTACTAATTCCTGGCTGCTACAGACCAGGAGAAGGTCATGACCTGCCATAAGGGCGGAAAGGGCCGCTTGTTCCGTTCCCATTTTCTTGACAGCACCCTTCATTTCGAGGTCGTCGGTAAGAAGAACGCCCTTGAATCCGAGTTTTTCTCTCAACAGACTGTTTGCTATGCAAGAGGAAAAGGTGGCGGGATTTTCAGGGTCAAGAGCGCTGAAGATTACATGAGATGTCATTATGCAGGTAGTTCCGCTCCGGATGGCGCAGATAAATGGTGACATCTCCACCGCCACCTTAGCCCTGTCCGCTGTAACCACCGGAAGGTGGCGGTGCGGGTCACGTTCTACCCTGCCTATGCCCGGAAAGTGTTTCGCACAGGTCATTATCCGGTGTCGCAGCAGGTGCTTTATGTATATGGAGCCAAGCACGGAGACCGTTTCCGGGTCCTCTCCGAAGCACCTATGCCTTAGCACGTTTTTGCTGGCATTGAGACACAGGTCAAGGACCGGTGCGAGGTTCATGTCAATAGAGCAGCCCTTCAATATCCTGGTAGTGGCCTCTGCGAGTTTTGTCATTTCTATCCGGGGATCGCTGTCCTTCCTTACCTGGTCCTGACTTGGCATGTCCATGAATTCTGGGGGCGTAAGCCTCCTTACAGGGCCTCCTTCCTGGTCTATGGCAAGAAGGGGCCTCAAGTGCGCTTCGATACAGGCCTGCTTGATACTCCTGCAAAGCTTCCTGAACCGGCAGGCACCTTCACGCGCATTTCTTGAAAACATGATGAACTTTGAAACGCCAAAATCACGTATAAGGCCAAGAGTGCCTTCATCAATTTCCGTTCCCGGCAGCCCCGCCATCAGGAGCCTGCCGAGCCCTATTTCCCTGTAGAAATTTGATTGTGTCATGGGGGCTTTCGAATTATCTTCAATCCTTGCTTTTGGGTAAGACTCTAAACCTTCAACCAGGAAAGTCCAAGGGAGCTTGTCTTCATGAACGGTTTCGATGCTGTTTTTCTCGGTATTATTCAGGGCATAACGGAGTTTCTTCCTGTATCGAGCTCCGGGCACCTTGTTCTGGCAGAGTATTTTATGCATCTCAAGGGTGCGGGCCTGGCCTTTGACGTAATACTGCACATGGGTACCCTGGTTGCAGTGCTTGCTTACTTTTACAGGGACTGGGTTGCAATGATATCGTCTCTTTTGCCTGGAAGGAGGGATAACGCATCAAGAAGGCTGCTTCTACTTTTGGTAATAGGTACGGTGCCTGGCGCTGTGGCGGGCTTTCTGCTTGAGCATGCCGCATCCACTTGCTTCAGGTCTCCCTGGGTGGTGGTTTTTACCCTTTCGGGAGTCGCCCTTCTTCTCTTGCTTGCTGACAGGGTTAACAGGCATGACAGGAGGTTCCAAGGGTTCGGAAAAATAGACGCCGCCCTGGTTGGTCTTTCCCAGGCACTTGCCATAGTTCCAGGGGTTTCCAGAAGCGGCATAACCATGACCTGCGCCCTGTTTCTCGGATTTACGAGAGAGGCCTCAGCGCGATTTTCCTTCCTCCTTTCCGCACCAATTATTGCAGGAGCAGGCGTTTACGAGTCCATAAAACTTATCAGGGAAGGCACCTCCACCCTTGATTTGAATTATCTGATCGGCTTTGCTGCGTCGTGCATTTCTGGCTATATGGTCATAGCCTTCCTGATGACGTATCTAAAAAAACACACCTTTTTACCGTTTGTAGTGTACAGGCTCGCCCTATCAGCGGTAGTGGCGGCAGTGCTTGTTTTTTAGGGGGTTGTTTATGGGAAGAATGGTGGTTTCCGGCCTCTGCCTCTCGTTCTTGATTCTTGCAATGCCCTGCCTGGTCCATGCGTGGAATACAGGGCCTTCCAAGCTTAAAAAGAGCGTGGTTTTTGTATCAAGCACAACCATAAAGCCAGACGACATGATACATCCTGTCGTTCACAAGGGGCTTGGTCCTGGGCTCGTGCTGGACAGGAAGGGTCACGTGCTGGTGCAGATTTCCTCCATTTCCGATCCCCATTCGATAGAGTGCCTTGCAGGGTCCATGGGTTACTGGCCAGCAGTCATTGTTGGGAGCGATCGAGTCACTGGCATTGCAGTTCTCGAAATAAAGGCCCCCGTAAAGGTGTTGTCTTCGCTAAATCCTGTACCTCTATCGGGTAACGTTCGTCCTGGTTTCGGGGAGCACGTATTTGCAATAGGGGTCAATCCCGACGGCTCCCGCACCATTGTTGCCGGGTGCGTGTCGGCTCCGAGTTGCCCGGTGGGCCTCGAAAGCAAGAGCCTCGGGCGTCTTATCCAAACGTCCATATTTGTTCACAGGGGGCTTGATGGCGCTCCAGTTTTTGACAGCAGGGGTTTTTTCGTGGGTATGGCTGTTAAAACTGCGGAGGAGCCCCCGCCTGATATGGGTTATGTGCTACCAGCGGCCCTAGTTAAGTGGGTTGCCGATTCTATTATCGACACGGGAGCGGTTACCAGGGCCTATCTCGGCGCAGAGGTGGTAAAGGTTGACCGGGATCTCAGCAGGCTTCTCAACCTGCCAGTTGACAAGGGCGCCTTGGTGGTAAAGGTTGTTCCGGGAAGTCCTGCAAGCAGGGCCGGACTGCGCGGATGTTCAAAAAATCTTCGCCTGGGGAACAGGTTGTATCCCATGGGTGGCGATCTGATCGTTGCTGTAGACAGGGTACCCATAGATTCGGGCCAGAAATTGGCAGACGTTCTAAACCGGAAAGGTCCGGGTAGCCATGTTCTCATATCCTTTTACAGGGATGGCCGTCTCAGGAGGGTAAATGCAGTCCTTGGAAGAAGGTAAGTTGGTCCCTTCATAAAAATAACGGTGGCATTAAAAATAGAAGATTTTAGAAGCTTTCACGAGATTTTCTCGTGGCGGTCGAATTGTTGAAAACTGGGTCCCGAATTATAACTCACTGTAATAAAAAGGAAACATCGTGAAGTTAAAATGTCATAATTCACAGCACGTTAGGGTTCTTCTATCCAAAAAATACGAAATTTTGAGAGGATATGAAATTGTTGAAAAATAATGGCGGGGAAAATGTTATTTCACAATAATCTGCTTTGACAGGGTGGGTCTATCCAATTAAAAAATAAGGCCATATTCCTTGGGGGACAATTTTTCTGCGTTTGCTCGAAAGGGCATTTTCTATCTTGTATAAGGTTTTTTGGGCCTAATGCACGGATCTTGCTGTCTTTCTTTAAATCTTCGATTGGAGTAAAGGTCATGAGGGAGTTGTGGGAGGAGATCAAGGACAGGCTGCGTCAAAAGGTATCTGAGGGGAGCTACAGACTCTGGATTGAGCCTTTGAAATTTGACAGGGTTGAGGAAAACACCTTGATCTTGAAGTGTCCCAACCAGTTTTTCGCATCCTGGGTGCAGGAACACTACTTTCCTTACATCAAGGAAGACCTGCTGTATCTCGGAATGGACGTGAAGATAAGATTGGAGGCAGTGGAGCAGGTAAAGGAATCGGCAAGGCGCCAGCTCCATTTGCCAAAGTTTTCACCAACCGAGATACCCAGGCCAAACCTATGCGAAAGATTCACCTTCGAAGAGTTCGTAGTGGGGGAATGCAATCACTATGCACACGGTGCATGCTGGGAGGTTGCAAATGGCAGCTCCATGTCTGCCCGTACTATCTTCCTTCATGCTGCCTCCGGACTCGGCAAGAGTCACCTGACCCAGGCCGTGGGCCACAAGATACTAGAAATGCGTCCGAGGGCGCGCCTATGCTATCTAACTGCAAACGACTTTACCCAGCAGGTGGTCTCTGCCATAAAAAACAATGCCATGGAGACGCTGAAGAAACGTTTCCATTCGCAGTGTGACTGTCTTCTCATAGAGCAGGTACACTGTCTTTCCGGCAGGGAGCGGACCCAGAGCGAGCTTGCGCTGGCCCTTGACCCATTAATTGACGGGGGAAAGATCGTTATATTCACAGGTAACCAGCTTCCGAGGGCTATACCAAAGCTTAGCGACGTGTTGCGTTCCCGCCTCGCAAGCGGCGTTATTACCTCTATTAATCCTCCTGACTACGAGACCAGGAAAAAGATTGTGGCAAGAAAGGCCATCAGTCAGGGGGTGGAGATTAACAACGACACCGTGGAATACCTTGCGCATCATCTAAAGGGCGACATAAGACGCATAGAAAGTGCAGTGATAGGGTTAATTACCAAATCCTCGCTTCTGAAGAGACCCATTGACCTATCCTTAGCCAGGGAGATAATTCATGAGATTGTGGGAGAGCCTGATCCTCTTACTGTGTCAAAGATAACCGATTTGATATGCTGTCACTTCAGTCTCAAGCCGGAGCAGATAAGGTCCAGGTCCAGGAAGAAGGAGATTGCTCTTCCAAGGCAGATAGCCATGTATTTTTCCAGGAAGTATACGGATTCTTCCCTACAGTACATCGGTAAACAGTTCAACAGGGATCATGCGACAGTCCTTCATTCCATCAAGAAGATAGACAGGATGATGAAGACCTCTTCCAAGTTCAGGAACCAGATGAAGTACCTGACTACCCAGGTTGAAAAACACAAGTGGCGTTAAGGGCCCATGGCCTTTTGGGGAAAAGACTCCCTTGAAAGGGGCCTTGGAGACATCCTCGGGCCGGATGGGCTGTTGCGGGAAAAGGCAGACGTGGCCTGCTACGGATTTGACTCGAGCGGTTTTGAATCAGAACCCCGGTTCGTGGCGCTGCCAGGAAGCATTCAGCAGGTATGCAAGGTGGCGAAGCTTTGTAATGATCTCGGGGTGGCAATTACCCCGAGGGGGGCTGGAAGCTCCACCACCGGCAGCGCAGTGCCTGCCCGAGGGGGCGTGGTTCTTTGTTTTTCGAGGATGAACCGTATCCTCGAAATTGATCCGGTGGAGCTGACTGCCAGGGTTGAACCAGGCGTGGTAACGGGGGTTCTGAAGGAGGAGGTGGCGAGGCATGGGCTGTTTTATCCGCCAGACCCGGCCAGTTTGAAGTTTTGTACCATAGGCGGAAACGTCGCCACCGGTGCCGGGGGGCCCATGGCGGTAAAGTATGGGGTAACAAGGGACTATGTACGGCGTCTAAAGATTGTCCTTGCGGACGGCAGCCTTGTCGAAACTGGTGCCGTCACGTCAAAAGGGGTTGTGGGGTACGACCTTGCCAGGTTCCTTGTTGGTTCCGAGGGCACCCTTGCCATCGTTGTGGAAATCGTTTTGAGCCTGATACCCATGCCAGAGGCGGTCGGAACGGTGTGCGCCTGTTTCAGGGACGTTGGTGAAGCGGTTGATGCGCTGACGTACCTTTTCCTTTCGGGCACCTTGCCAAGATGCGCCGAATTTCTTGATACGGCAACCCTCACCGTTGTTTCGGATAGGCTTGCCTTCGATGTTCCAAGGGATACAGGGGCCTTGTTGCTTGTTGAGGTGGACGGGGATGGGCCTTCGGTTGAGAACCAGTTTATCAAGGTTAAGGACGCCTTTGCCAATGCAGGCGCTCTAAGCAAGGTCCAGGCCGATACGGCTGAGGAAAGGGAGCAGCTATGGCGTGTAAGAAGGGGTGTGTCCCCGGCACTAAAGGGCCTTGGCTACGAAGGTAAGGTGAGCGAGGACATCTGTGTTCCAAGGAGGGCCGTGAAGGAGATGCTGTTTTTCCTTCATGAAACTGAAAGGCTTTTTCCCGTGAAGATATTCTGTTTCGGCCATCTTGGAGATGGAAACATACATGTAAACCTGTTATTTAATTCATCCGAGCTTGTGGAACAGGAACTTAACAGGCTCATCGGCAGGATAATGAAAAAGTGTGTGGGACTTGGAGGCACCATTTCCGGCGAACATGGCATAGGCCTTTCGAAGATGGATCATATCGGCATGGAGCTTCCTCCCCGGGTCATTGGCCTTGAAAGAAAGATAAAGAGGGTGTTTGATCCACGGGGGATACTGAATCCGTACAAGATTTTCAGGGATTTTATGGATTAAGAGATGTTGGCATCGGCTATAATTGCAGCAGGCGGATCAGGAAGCAGGCTCGGATACCGGGAGCCCAAGCAGTTTCTTGATCTGAACGGCAAACCGATAATCGCATGGAGCCTCGAGGCATTCTCCATGGCGTCCGAGATCGGTGAAATAGTTGTTGTGGCCCCTATTGACCACCAGGACAGGGCAAGGAATTACGCGCGGACATATTGCAAGGGGAAGCCCTTCAAGGTAGTTCCCGGAGGCGGTACAAGGCAGGAATCTGTTAGAAATGGCCTTTTTGCAACAGAAGGGACAATGGAGCTTGTGGCCGTGCATGATGCGGCAAGGCCCTTTATAAGGCCGGATGAAATAGATGCCATCTGCATGATGGCAGACGAGCTGGGAGCCGCTATCCTAGCCAGGAAGGTTGATGACACTATTAAAGAAGTAAACGAGGGAATAGTCACAAGAACCCTTGACCGGTCTATGCTTGTGGCGGCACTTACTCCCCAGGTATGCCGAAAGGATGACATTTTGGCAGCCCATGAAAAGGCGGCAGCAGAGGGCTTTGTGGGGACAGACGAGGCAAGTCTTCTTGAATACGCGGGCATTAGCGTTGCGGTTGAGATAAGCTCATCGATAAATTTCAAGATAACCACAGAGGCAGATTTGAAGATCGCACGGGCCCTGGTTGGGTGTACGGCCGGGAAGGAGGCGTGAGATTGGATTTGCGTGTCGGTTTTGGGTACGATGTGCACCGGCTCGTGCCGGGACGTGATCTTATCCTGGGGGGAGTGAAAATCGGTTACCACCTCGGCCTTCTTGGCCATTCCGATGCCGACGTACTGCTTCATGCCATATCCGACGCCCTTCTCGGGGCCTCGTCCCTGGGGGATATTGGAAAACATTTTCCAGATACTGACGAAAGGTTCAAGGGCATCTCATCAATGGTACTCCTTGAAGGTGTGGTAGAAAAGATTAAGCAGACCGGGTTCCAGGTAAACAACGTTGATGCCACCATAGTCGCCCAGGCCCCGAGGCTCGCTCCCTTCGTGGCCGCCATGATAGAAAATGTCGCCTCATGTCTCGATACAGACATAAGCCGGGTGAACATAAAGGCGACCACCACGGAGGGGCTTGGCTTCGCTGGCGAAAAACAAGGAATTGCCAGCTACTGCGTTGCAACTGTTGTATCCATTTAGATATAGAAAAAGGTCATCCAAAACACGAAACAGCTTTTCTTGCCAATGTTTTCCTGAGCCTGTGAAAAATCAGGTGTAGCCCATTCAGTGCCTTAAGACACCTTAAGAACCAAGTATCTTTTAAAAAAAACGATTTATTTGCTAATGGTTAGAATTTTAGTGTGTTTGACGTAAGTCAAAGAGCATAAAAATAATCCGGTTTATCATATTAACGTTGTGAGGGCTTTAGAATGAAATGGAGTCAAGAGGCAGAAAGGACAATGAAGCGCGTGCCCTTTTTCATCAGGAAGATGGTAAGGAGCAAGGTGGAGGCCTACGCCCTGGAGCATGGGGTGAAGATCATTGAAAACAGAGAGATAGAAGAATGTAGAGTGCGCTTCATGAAGAACATGGATGAGGAGCTCCAGGGTTTTTCAGTGGAGACCTGCTTGGGCGCCAAGGGATGCAGCAACAGAACCCTTCCAGAGACTGATATTGCTGACAGGATAGAAAAATTTTTGAAAAACGAGGATATGAAGCAATTTCTGCAGGAACGGTTGTCTCATACTTTAAAAGTTCACAACGAGTTCCGGGTTTCCATCTCATTTTGCCCCAACAGCTGTTCACGGCCACAGATCGTGGACGTGGGCCTCATTGGGGCGGTGGTTCCGCAGATTACTGATGAGGAGTGTTCCGGTTGTGAGGCATGTTTGAGGGTTTGCCAGGAGGGGGCTGTAAGCCTCGGCGGCTCTGTGGGGATTGACCGGGAAAAGTGTCTTTACTGCGGACACTGTGCAAGGGTATGTCCAAGTTCCACCATAGTGGACGGTAGGGAAGGGTTCCGTATTTATGTGGGTGGAAAGCTCGGCAGGCAACCGCAACTTGGCATGGAACTTCCTGACGTTTTTGAACCTGATGAGGCCGTGGATACGGTAAAGGTGGTAACGCGTTTTTACAAGGCACGGTGCAGGAATGGTGAAAGACTCGGAGCTATCCTGTCCCGTGAGGGGCCGGATTTGCTCCTCGGACGCATGAATCTCCCCGCAGGGGAAAAATAGACAAGAGAGGTGAGAACATGTTTTGCTTCCAATGTGAACAGACTGCAAAGGGAACGGGTTGTACAAAGATAGGCGTATGTGGGAAAAAGCCCGATGTGGCGGCGCTGCAGGACCTGCTGATCTATGCCATTAAGGGGCTTTCACAGGTAGCGGTTGAGGGCCATAAGGTGGGTATTAACGACAGGGATGTTAACATTTTCACCTGCGAGGCCATTTTTTCCACTCTTACCAACGTCGATTTTGACCCTGGGCGATTCGTTGAGCTCGTCAAAAAGTGCGTGGATATGAGGGAGGACTTGAAGGCCAAGGTAAGGGCGGCCGGCGGCAGCACTGATTTCCATGAAGGTCCTGCCACCTTTGAGCCTGGCAGCAACAAGGAAGAGATGGTCCGTCTGGGGGAGATGCACGGTGTGCTTTCAAACGGTGAGCTGGACGAGGACAGGCGGGCGCTCAGGGAAACCATTGTCTACGGTATGAAGGGTGTTTGTGCATATACAGATCATGCCGAGATACTAGGCAAGGCAGACGATGATCACTACAGGAATATACATGAGATACTTGCGGCAACCCTTCAGAAGGACATGGAACTGAACGACTGGGTGGCTCTTGCGCTGAGGACTGGAGAAGTTAATCTCAAGGCCATGGAGCTTCTTGATGCCGCAAACACGGAGACTTACGGCCATCCAGTGCCTACGGAGGTTCCCCTTGGGGTCAAAAGGGGCAAGGCAATACTGGTATCCGGACACGATCTGCGGGACCTGGAGCTGATACTAAAGCAGACCGAGGGGAAGGGCATAAACGTCTATACCCACGGTGAGATGCTCCCATGTCACGGTTATCCCGAGCTCAAGAAGTATCCGCACTTTTACGGGCACTACGGAACGGCCTGGCAGAACCAGGCAAGGGAGTTCGATGCCTTCCCCGGCCCCATTCTTATGACTACCAATTGTATTCAGAAGCCCAGGGAATCTTATTTCGACAGGATTTTTACAACGGGCCTTGTCGGCTGGCCTGGGGTGAAGCATATTGCAGACAAGGACTTCACCCCTGTCATTGAAAAGGCCCTTGAGACACCAGGCTTCGATGAAGATACCTACAGGGGAAGCGTCATGGTGGGGTTTGCAAGAAACGCAATCCTTTCCGTGGCAGACAAGGTAATCGGGGCCGTGAAAGAAGGAAAGATAAGGCACTTCTTCCTGGTTGCCGGATGTGACGGGGCAAAGCCTGGCAGGAACTACTACACGGAGTTTGTGGAAAAGGTGCCAGAGGACTGCCTTGTCCTTACCCTTGCATGCGGAAAGTTCCGCTTCTTTGACAAGAAGCTTGGGGACATCGAGGGGATACCAAGGCTCCTGGACATTGGTCAGTGTAATGACGCATACTCTGCCATCCAGATCGCCTCTGCCCTGGCAGATGCCTTTGGCTGCACTGTAAACGACCTTCCCCTTTCCATGGTGCTTTCCTGGTACGAGCAGAAGGCTGTGGCGATTCTCCTTACCCTCTTTGCCCTTGGGATTAAGAACATGAGGCTTGGCCCAAGCCTTCCTGCATTCATAACTCCAAACGTACTGAACGTTCTCGTGGAAAACTACAACATCATGCCCATCAAGACACCTGATGAGGATCTAAAGGCCATACTTGGCTGATTGGTCGTAAGATTGTTCTTAAAAAGGGTCCCAATGTCTGTAAGGGCAGGGGCCCTTTTCTTTTCACTTCAAGGAAAGGGCCTTTTTGAGCCTCTTTTTTGTCTCTTGCACCAGCACTCCGCTCAGGCCAATAAGGCCAATGAGGTTCGGTATGGCCATGGCTCCGTTCATGGTGTCTGAAAAGTCCCAGACAAGCCCCACCTTTTGAAAGGCCCCAAGGGCAATAACTGCGCAAAAGACAAACCTGTAGGGCATTCTGGCCTTTATGCCAAGTATGTACTCTATGCACTCTTCCCCGTAGTATGCCCAGCCTATCATGGTGGAGTATGCAAAGATGGCAAGTCCAACCGTGACGATGTATCCGCCAATTCCTGGAAGCCCAGTTTCAAAGGCGCAGTAGGTAAGTGAGCTTGATGTCATGCCGTTTTTCCACACTCCTGTAGTCAGTATCACCAGGGCAGTCATGGTGCAGATTATGATGGTGTCGAAGAAGACACCTGTCATGGCAATGAGGCCCTGGTGCACAGGGTCCCTTGTCTTGGCTGCGGCATGGGCAATGGGTGCGCTTCCAAGCCCTGCCTCGTTGGAAAAGACCCCGCGGGCGACACCGTAGCGGATTGCCTGTGCGACCCCCGCCCCTGCAAAGCCTCCCACGCCGGATGCAGGAGTAAAGGCATGGGTGAGGATGAGGGAGATGGCCTCTGGGATCCTTGACAGGTTCGTGACAAGGATTGCAGCTGCACCTGCGACGTAAAAGAGCCCCATAAAGGGAACGAGCCTTTCCGTAACCTTACCTATGCGCCTTATTCCCCCTATGATCACCGTTCCTGTAAGAAGGGCAAGGATGAACCCTGTCACTACTTCTGGTACGTGAAAGTGGCCCTTGATTACCACGGCAACGGAGTTTGACTGCACCATGCTCCCGATTCCAAAGGCGGAGATAGCTCCCATGAGGGCAAAGAGCCAGCCAAGCCACTTGAGCCCGAGGCCCTCTGAGATGTAGAGCATGGGGCCGCCCTGCATGGTTCCGTCTTGCAGCACCCGCCTGTATTTGACTGCCAGGACAGCCTCTGCAAACTTGGTTGCCATTCCAAAGACCGCACATATCCACATCCAGAATATGGCCCCTGGCCCTCCGAGATAAATGGCCGTTGCCACCCCTGCTATGTTTCCTGTGCCGATGGTAGCGGACAGCGCCGTGGTTAGGGCCTGTAGGGGAGTTATGTCTCCCCGGGCGTCCTCTTGCTCCCTTCCCTTTACAAGCAGCATAAGGGCGGGGACGAGCTTGGAAAATTGTATGAATTTCAGTCTTACGCTGAGATAGATGCCGGTGCCCACGAGAAGGATGAGCATGTACGGGCCCCAGACAAAGGAATTGACATGTGCAATGATTTGGGAAGGATCCATTTTTATGTCCCTATGGTACGAGAACTGCAGCTCCCTTTATGCAGCCCCTTCTCAATGCGTCAAGTGCCCCGTTGGCCTCCTTGAGGGGAAAGGTCGTTATGTGAAGCTCTATCGGGGTGCAGTCTGCGATTTTCATGAATTCGTTTCCGTCTCTCCTCGTAAGATTTGCAACGGACTTGACATGCCGTTCCTCCCAGAGGAGGGAGTATGGAAAACCGGGGATGTCACTCATGTATATGCCTGCGCATATTACCCGGCCGCCCTTGTCCACTGCCCTGAGGGCCTGGGGCAAAAGGTGGCCTGCAGGGGCGAAAATAATGGCAGCGTCAAGTGGATGAGGGGGAAGCGTTCCGGAGCCTCCAGCCCAGTACGCCCCGAGGTCCATTGCAAACTGCTGTTTTTCCTTATCCCCGTCTCTCGTAAAGGCGAAGACCTGACGGCCCTGGTGCACCGCAACCTGGCATATTATGTGGGCAGATGCGCCGAAGCCGTAAAGGCCTATGGTTTCGGCGTTTTCCGTCATGGAATAAGAACGGTATCCGATCAGGCCGGCACACATCAAAGGAGCGGCCTTGGGGCTAGTGTAGCCTTTAGGAATAGGGAATATGAAATCTTCAAAGGCGCAGCAATACTCGGCATAGCCTCCATCTATCGTGTAGCCGGTAAAATAGGCGTTATCGCAGAGGTTTTCGAGGCCCTTTTGGCAGTATTTGCACCTGCCGCAGGTGCGGGCAAGCCATGGTACGCCAACCCTCGTTCCAGGTTCAAACCTTCTGGTGCCTGGCCCTGTCTCCTCTATTCTCCCTATTATCTCATGGCCGGGGATGAGAGGAAGCTTCGGCCTTTCAAGTTCTCCGTCTATGATGTGGAGGTCTGTCCGGCAGACCCCGCATGCCTCTATCCTTATAAGGACCTGTCCTTCAGAGGGCTCCGGCCTTGGCACTGACCTGTGTTTAAGCCCCTGTTCCTGTTTTTCAAGAACCATTGCATCCATGATTGCCTCCATTTGGTAACGTATTCAAAAATGCACGTCCCTGAACGTAAGGGTGTTGACCCTTGGATCGAGCAGTTTTTGAATTACTTGGCGCAGCCGCCTGAAGGCCGTCCCGTTTTTCAAGAATCCCCGCTTCGTCTTTACCGTCCTGCTGCAGGCAAGAACCCTGCCTGCTACCTCGCAGCTATTCTCCCATGAAAAGGGACCGATAGAGCCTGAAGAAGCGGGAGGCGCACCTTCGAAGGCGAACCCTTCCGGTATTTCTATTTTTATCCTCACCGTTTCCGTTACTGGTTTTCTCAGGAAAATGTCATTCTTCCTTTCTGGTGGAAGTTTGAATAACGCGCTAAGTAGTCCTGGGGCCTGAATCGGGATAAAGAAAAGGCCGCTATTTTCGAGTCCGAAATCCTTGACCCCGTATCTTGCCCTCACGTCTACCCGTGTGGAGGCAGGTCCTACGCCATTAACCTTCAGGGCCGAAAGTGGATGGGCCAACGGATGGAGGGAATGAAAAAAAATGGACTGCCTTACCTTGAATTCTTTCGGGGTCAAGTCCTTGAACATCTTTTTCATGGAGACTGCCTTAAGGCCGAGGAAATCGCCGTGGTAATCTGCCTCGAAGGATACCGGGGAGGTAAGCACCATGTTAAATGCCTGTACGGTTTTCTCGCTGCTTACGTCCTTGATGACTTCGAATGTGGATTTTTCAAGATTAAGCCCCATCTGGCCATCAAGCCCTGTTATTCCCGGGGCTGCCTCTTTCATGTCAAATGAGTAGAATTTCCCTTGGGCCTTTATCAAGAACGTGTTGAAAAGGGCCGGGTCGAAACAGTCCCTGAGCCCCTCCATGGAGATTCCTGCCGAGTTTGCCGCGATGAGCTCGCTCTTTATACCCCTATAGGCAAGCAGTTGGCGAAATAGTAACAGGGCGTCCATCTGGCTTCCATAGCCCAGTCGCAGTGTCAGGGCCGGCGGAGAGAAAAGGAGCCTTGACTTGAAAAGGCCAATGGGAAAGACTTCGAGCTTCTTCTTAAGATCCAGGAAGATCTCATCCGCCGTGCGGGTTCCCGATGCGGTGGCACGGTCTGCAAGGTTCCTGCCCGGGCCTTCAATCCTCCTTGTCAAAAGCCCGATCAAGACATTTGAGACATCCTTCCATGAATGAAGGGTGGAAATGATGAGGGTATCGTCCCTGTTTTCCACAGGGGGCATCAAGGGGTCAGGGATAAGCTTGGGCCGGTTCCTCGCCACCCAGGTAAATACGGTTCTTTTACCCTTTTTTTCCTTGGTTTGCCGTATAGCCCTTGATTGCAGGTGGATGGAAAGAGACATGCCCCTGGGAAGGGAAACGCTTACCCGTTTTAATTTCACAGGGTTGTTCAGGGAGAATGGTTCCTCTGACCAGAGTCCAAGTCTGGATTTCTTTTCCATAACGAGTTCGACCGTGCAGCCCTTCTCAACCGAAGGGAAATTTACAACCTTGAGCCGTGAGGCTGAGAAAATGGATGCTTTTTGTGTTGACGGGTCAGTTATATCGTGAATCTCCCTTTGTGTTACGGGTATGACCTTGCCATCAGGCATTATGGTTTTTGCTTCTATTACGCGGATATTCTCAAAGTCCTTGTTGTAGGAAGCCCTGAAATCGGCCCAGCTCTTTCTACCTTGGTAGGAGTTGATGAGGGTTTTGACATGAAGCCTTATGGTATAGTTACCCCCTTGACCAACCCGGTACTGCTTTTCAACAAGCAGGATAAGCGCATCGGGTCTTGTTTTCGGATGATGCGTACCCATGGCGTGTACGCCTGCGGGTGTTACAAGAAGGGTTATAAAAAGGATAAGAGGCAGGAAGGGTGATTTTTTTGATGGCGTGGTCTTCATGTTCATTTCACTCTTTCCTCCTTTGTGACCATGATCGGCATGAATTCGTCCCGCAGGAGCTCAGCCTGAAGCCTTAAAAGATGCCTGTAACCAATAGTTGGCAACTCAAGTGTCTTGTTGACAAATGTTCTTTCTATGGTGAGCGTGTTATTGGACAGGGCAAAGGTGGTTGTAAAGTAGAAAAAGTGGTTGGTTATGTCCCGCACGTTTGGAAGCGTAAGGGTCAGGTCCTCGTCGCCAAGCCTCATTTTCTCCCTGATGATTGTCTTCAGCGCGTAGCCAAGTTTAAGAGGGTATCTCCTGCCTGTCATAGAGGCCTTCGAAATGATCCATGTGTCAAGGATGCCCATGTCCCTTGCAGTGGCCAAGGGATAAAGTCTTTTAGCCTTCAGGGCGTTTTTTATCAAAAAAGAACACCTGAAGGAAAACGGGGTATTGGTATCACCCGGGTCTGTCCACGAAAGGGTTTTTACCTCGATTCCAGGCCGTCTTTCAAGTATGAAGCGTTCCATGAATCTTTTCTGCTGGTCTTTGGTCTTGGCCATGAGGATGCTCCTGAAGACGGTATCGATAAAATTTTTTGTCTTTACGGTTATAGTTCCTGTGACAAGGCCATTCGGTCTCAGAGAGTCCCTTATTGACATGATGAAAAGGTTACGTGCAGGAGGATTTACAGGGGTAAGAAGAAGGGCGGAGCCCTTTTTCGTCGCGGGCAGGCAGGAGGAATCCTGCTCGTAATCCGGGAGAAACTGGTTGCTTGTCTCGGAAGTAGGGTCTATGTAAGTCACTGGCCTGCCCTCTTTGTCAAGGATCGCGCTTATGGCATGGTTGAAATAGGGTACCGGGATTTCAGGGTCAAGTTTCCCCCCCGCCTTTACCAGAACAGGGGCTGCCTTGAAACCCGCCACCCTGAGCATTGAAACGAGGAGTGCGGCCTTGTCCCGGCATACCCCATACCTCCTGTTGAAGGTCAAGCCAACCTGGTGAGGCTCAAATCCAGGTCTTTTTGCCTCCTCTATGAGACCCATGTATCGTATTTTCCTTGATACAAAGAAGAAGAGGGCCCGCGCCTTTTCCATAGGGTCCTTTTTGCCTCGTATCAGCTCCCTGACCTTTGCCTTGATGGCAGGGGTTGGTTTAAGCTTCGGCTCGGACAGGTTGTAATACCAATTTGACACGTCTTTCCATGTTTTCATGGTTGAAAAAAGTAGACGCATTGCGACTCTTGAAAACGCCGGCATGTTCGGTTCAGGGACGAGTTCGTTTATGTTTTCAAATCGCCACATGTAAATCCTGTTGTTCCCCTTGATTTTCTGCCTTGAAAGAATCCTGGCTTTCCTTACCTTGTCCTTGATCAGCGTATAAAGTGGCTTTTCCCTGGGAAGGGATATTTCAATGCGGATTTTTTTTGCCGGATAGGTATGCTGAATCACGGCGGTTCCAAAAAATTCGCCATTTATCATAGGCTTGAAGTTTTCCACCTTTACCTTGTAGTGGATGGTGTCACCTATTTTCAGTCCAGGAATGAATACCTTTATCACCTTCTGGTTCGGATCGTATATGTTCATGCGGGTAGACTCGGCAGGAGTAGTCTCTTTTGAGTTGGCCCTCCAGTCAATTCTGGTTTTTGTTCCGTTTCTGTGTATGAGTTCAAAGGCAATGATATTGAGGCGAAAGTAATTTTTGTTAAGGAAAAAACTCTGGATCTGCTGTTGTCTCTTGCCCTTTTCATCGAGCACGCTCAGAAATATCTCGTCTATGTCAACGTAGGTGCCGTCCTGCCGCACAACTATCTTTTCAGCCTCTTTTTCCAGGGCGCAGTGGGCTCTTTCTCGTGCCGCAAGGCAAGGCAGTGAAGACATCTGCAAAAGGAAAAGCAGGATTGCCAAAAAAAATGAAGCTAACCTAACGGGGCGGTTTCCGGGGCTGTGCATGCTTGTCTCCTTGCTCATAGTGTTGAAGACAACACTATCCCAAAAAGGATGAGCAAACCACGATTTTTCTTGTTGTCGCTGCTATATGCTCGTTGAAAAAAGGTCGTGTGGGTTTTATGGTTACGGACATGGACTTTATACCTGGTTTTATAAGGGATTTCTTGGACTGGTTGATGATCGGCGTTTTGACGCCGCTTTTTTCCACTGCTTCCCATTTCTTGCAGGTGCTTATAATTACGCCCCTTGATGCCATAGGAGCACCTTTATGGATGCAGGTAACCTTGGTGGCCCTTCTTACCGCCGGGATATCACTGTTTATAAGGAAGCTCCTTCGCGTTGACGAAAAGGAAGAGGCCTTCCGTCAAGCCTTTCTTGCAAGGCAGCAGGCCCAAGAATTGATAAAGGAGATTGATGACTGGAAAAAACAGTCGGTCCTTTATGACGCAAGTGATAGTGAACTTGACGAGAAATTCAACGAATACCTGGCCCAAAGGTTTGCAAGATATGGTATCACCTATTTAATGCCTGTATTTTTTGCACTTTTCTGGCTAGACCATATTCCATCAGTGGTTAGGCTCAAGGAAGAGACTGGTGCGGTGTTCGTGATTTCCTTTCCGAGCCCGGTAAGGGGAATAAGTGGCATCTCTTTACCCCTCCTTTTCATGACGGTTTATCTGCTCGTGATATTTCTCTATTTCAAATTTCGTCCAAGAAGAAAGATAGAAAACATCCAGGTTCCAAACAGATAAGAGCAACATTTCTTGTTTTATTCTTGCAACTTTTTTGTTGCATTTTATAATAGGAAAAAAGATACAAGATGTTTTCAAGTCCTTTTCTGTTTGTGCTGTTTGTAACTTATTGAAAATTATTTAAATTTTTTCTTTTTACCCCTTTATTCTTGTGAATTATGGCCCTTTTCAATCGTGAAACTAAACTCAAAAGTGCAACATTATTGTTGCAATTATCCCTTGATCTTGATGCGATCTTGAGAATTTTGTGAACGTGATTATTATAACAAATTGAAATTGCAGTTATTTTTTTTGTGGGCACAGATATTGCTGGTACATGTTCCAATCAAATTCAAGGGGAGGTAAAGATGAGAAAAGAAAAAATCCCAGCCGCTACAATCATCCGATTGTCGGTGTACCAGCGGTATCTCAAGAGGCTTCTCGCCAAGGGCGTAAAAGTGGTGTCATCAAGTGAGCTTGCCTACGAGGCAAGCGTGAATCCGGCCCAGCTTAGAAAGGACCTATCTTACTTTGGGAGGTTTGGCGTTAGAGGCGTGGGTTATGATGTTGCCTCCTTGCTGAATACCATATCCGGTATTCTTGGCCTTCTCGACGAATGGCGCGTGGTTCTAGTGGGTGCCGGTCCAATAGGCCAGGCCCTGTTGAGGCATCCCCAGTTTTCGAGGCAAGGTTACGTATTCGAGGCTGTTTTTGACTTCGACCCGAACCACATAGGCAAGGAGCTCGAAGGCGGCATCGTGGTGCACGGTATAGAAGACCTGCCAAAGGTGCTCAAGGAGAGGGATATCCAGTTGGCGGTGCTGGCAGTTCCTTCCGAAAAGGCCCAGGAGATGGCGGATATCCTGGTAGAATGCGGAGTCAAGGGCATACTTAATTTCTGTACCACGAGGATCCGTGTGCCTCGTGGGGTGAGCGTCCAATATGTTGATTTTACGATACTTTTGGATACTCTGACGTACAAGATCTCTCAAGGAAACGCTACGGATTCGAAGGAATCCGTTAATTCCTCAAAGCCAAAATGGGCCAGGGAACACAGCTGGCCTGTTGTTCAATCCAATGTCCAGAGGCAGGGTGTCAGTTTAACCAGTTAGTGCAACGAAAAGGTTGCATAAAAAAACAAAGAGAGAGGAGAGCATTATGAAGAAGAGGATTTTAGGTCAGGTCTTTACGGTCTTTTTGATGTTGGTATTCGCAGCATCATCTGCATGGGCAGTCGAGGCGAGCCTGGTCTCTGACCACGTTAAGGCAGGCAAGCCCATAACCGTCAAGGGCAAGATCGATCCTGGTCAGGACCTGTACATCGTTGTCTGTACAGAGCAGATGTTCAAGCCTGCAGACGCCCCGGGGAGTAAGGAGAGGGCAAAGCTTGCCAAGAAGTTCGGTGACACTGCCATCCCGCCTACCTACTACGTGATTACCAACAGGCCCGAGGATCTTGCGACACCAAAGAGTGTCGCCAAGGGCCAGACAAGCGGGCCTTTTGCATGGCCGCCATTCAAGTTCATGGTTAGGGTCAACAAGATAAAGAAATGGGGCCAGATACCGGACAACGTAAAGGGTGAGCTTGGTCCAGTAAACACGGAAAAGCAGTGGAAGTTCCTGATCTTCACCCATGAAAAGAAATTCGGTATCAACACCATATCCAAGGAAAGGCCCATCGGTGGCGGTAACGCCAGGATGGTAATGACCGATTACTCCACCCAGAAGGAAGACTGGAACAAGGGTGTCACCCTCAAGCTAAACAAGCAGACAGGTGAGTTTGAGATGACAATGACACCTTACAAGAACCTCGCACCTCATACCAAGATGGCCGTGTATGTTAACGGTCAGAAGACGGGCGGCTTCACTATCATTCCTTCTACCTTCTACTTTCCCACTGGTTGCTGCTACATGAACCCGCTCGTGGTTCTCTTTGGTGCGTTTATCATTGGTGTTCTCTTCGTTATCATGGGTGCCGCAGGTGGTCTTTTCACCGCTGCATACCAGATCACGGTTATCGGCACTAAGGGCCCCATAGGTATCAACGCGGCTAACACAATTAAGCCTACAAACCTGTTCCTGACCCTGTGTTCACCAATTACCGGCCTTATTTCCTACTTTAAGGCAAAACGTTTTGCATGGCCAGTGGCCATATTCTTTGCCATAGGTATTCTTATTGGCGCCTTCTTCATTGGACCAACGTTCTCGGCAAAGTATTTGCCTCTTAAGGCCTACAAGTTCTACCTTGGTATTATCTGTTTGCTTATAGGCTTCAAGCTCTTCCACGAGTCCCTGCCTAGCACCATTGAAAAGAAGAAGGCCCTCAAGGCCATCGTCCAAAAGTTCAATAAGGCAGTTGAAGAGGCGAAGAAGACAGGTAAGGCGGCCGAGCTTGGCAAGGTTGAGTTCGATACATTCAACATAGTAAAGTTTGACATGAGGTTCTGGGGCGAGACATTTGTGGCCCGTCCGCTGACCATGCTCATCGGCGGTATCATCATGGGTATGATCGCCTCTTCCTTTGGCGTTGGCGGTGGATTCATGTTCATGCCTTTTATGACCACATTCATGGGTTATCCTATGTACCTCGCCGTTCCAATTGCCTTGGCCGGTACCTTTGCAACATCATGCGGTGGTATTGCAAAGTACATCCTCATGGGTTACCAGCCTGACTGGATAATGGCGGCCTGTATCGCTGGCGGTGCTATCGGCGGTGGTATGGTTGGTCCGAAGATCCAGAAGAAGCTGCCAGAGATCTTCCTGAAGAGGATGCTCGCACTTGCACTCATAATCGTCTTCATGAAGTACACGAAGTTGCTGCCCTTCATGAGATAAAGGGAAGATATCAGCCAAATAGTAAAAGGCCGCCTCAAAAAGGCGGCCTTTTTTATTGCCTGATGTCAATAGACCAATTTGTAAATTAACTCAGATTTTTTAATGGAACTTTTAACCGCCTTCTACAGACTTGTTTAGTGTTCGTTTTCGGGGTCTGACCGGGGCCTGTCACTTCCATGCTCGGCGCGGCATAAGGGGGTAAAGTACGTTGTACAAACGAGTAACTACGTAAGAAACATGATTCAGGCTACCTGAGTCCCTCAAGGCTGGGGCATGCGCTAAAACCACATAGACCCTACCATCTTGCATGGGATTTGCCCTGTTTTTAAAAATATTCTTTAATGCGAATGCAAGTTTATGAGAAAATGTGTCACGCAGTTTGTACGGCACATTTTAAAAATTGGGAAACTTCAGTTATGTGTTGATGAAGCCAGATGACAAAAACACCCCTATTTCATAGATGATTACGAAGGGCAGGAAGATTAGAAGCTGTGAAAAGATGTCAGAGGGCACAAGTATTGCCGCCACAATAAAAAGGACTATGTAGGCGGCCTTTCGGTGTTTCTTGAAGTAGTCCCCATGAACTAGTCCAACCCTTGCGGCCCCGGCCATGACAAAGGGCATCTCAAAGATGAGGCCAAATAGGAATATGGCCTTGAGAGTAAATACAAGGTAGTTCTGCAGCCTTGGAAGGGCCTGGAGGTTGGTGGATGCATAACCGAGGCTAAGTGATAATATCACCGGCAGAATGATCCAGTAACCAAAAACTGCTCCGAATACGAAGAGAAATCCCCCGATCAAAATCAGTTTCCTGAGGGAACGTTTTTCGTTTTTATAAAGGGCAGGAAGCAGGAACCGCCAGATCTGGTACACTAAAAAGGGAGTAGTGACCACGACGGCCGCCCAGAAAGCCACCTTGAGATGGGCCATGAAGCCCTCTGTCAAGGCGGTGAACACCATGGTGCTTCCTTCAGGAAGGCTTTCCTTAACGGGCAGGAATAGAAAGGAGATCAAAAAATCCGACGAGGCATAGGCAAGGCCAAACGATATGCAAAAGGTAATTACACAGGTTATCAACCTTCTTCTTAGCTCGGCAAGGTGGTCTTGAAGGGTGTTGGCTTCATTCACCACTTCCTCCCCTGTGGGGTAAATGGCTATAGTCCTCCCACTCTTCCTTGTCGTTCTGCTCCCTTTCGCCTTTTTCCGGGTCAAATGCCTCCTGGGGCGCTACTGCCGAATTGTCCGAGTCCGGGCGGCGCTCATCCCTTGCCGGTTCAGGATGTTGTTTTCGCGAATCCCCACCGGAAAAATCTCGCTGTGCAGGGTCCTTTCTCAGCCTGTTGATGTCTTCTCCAAGGATGTCTTCAAGTTTCACGGGATTTTTTATATCATCGAGCTTGTCAAGCTCTATCTCTTGTTTGAACTCTTCCGTCGCCTTCTTGAGATCGTTCATGAACCTGGCAAACTGTTTTGCAACAACTGGTAGTTTTTCCGGCCCGAGGACAATGAGGGCGAGCACCAAAATGACAATCAGTTCTGGCAGTCCTATTCCAAACATAGCAATCTCAAATGAATATCCTTCTGTTTAGCTTGCCTACGAGGCATAGTAGCTCGTAGCTTATGGTTGACGCCTTATGTGCCAGTTCAACAGCGCTTACCATTTCCTGACCCTGTCCTCCCATGAGAATAACCTCGTCTCCAACCCTGCAATCAGGGATTTTTGTTATGTCAACCACAATGGTCTTCATACAGACGTTCCCAAGGACCGGACATCTCCTGCCGCCAATGAGGACATCTGCATTATTTGAAAGCTGTCTCATGTATCCGTTGTCGTAACCCACTGGTACTATGGCTGTCCTGATATTATTTGTCGCATGGAAGGTATGACCATAACTTATGCATGCGCCCTTTGGCAAATCCTGGATATGGATTATCTGGGTCGAAAATGACATGGCCTGCCGGAAGCCTGAAAATGGCCGGTTGGTTCCAGGCTCCTGAAGCCCGCCGTAGATGGCAATACCAGGTCTGGCAAGGTTAAAATGGCTATCCTTCAGGAAGATGATTGCGGCTGAATTGGCGATATGGGTAAACATCGGTCTCCAACCCGCAATCTTCACCTCATCAATTATCTTCCTGAAAAGCCGCAGCTGCCTTTCATTGGCTGCATGATCCGGTTCATCCGCGCGGGCGAAATGGGAGTAAAGGCCCTCAAACTCAAGGTGGCTGAAACGCCCCCTGTTTCTTGAAGCCCAGTAAATCCCATCCGGCTTCAAACCGAACCTGGACATGCCCGTATCCACCTTGAGATGCACCTTGACCCTTTTGCCATGTATCCGGGCCTTGCTTTCAAGTTCCTCAAGTTCATCAAGGGACACGGCCCCCAGTGTCAGGTCAAATTCCAGGACCTTTTCAGCTCCTTCCCCAAGAAGTCCAGAGAGCATAAACAGGGGGCATTTAATGCCAGAACGTCTGAGAAGTGCGGCCTCATTCGTCTCGTACAGACCAAACCCCCAAATGGATTTCTTCTCGATAAGTCGTGCAGTGTCTACGATACCATGGCCATATGCGTCCGATTTGATAACAGGCATTAGCATGCAATGGCCAGCCATCCTCTGCTTAAGCATATTGAGATTGTGCTCAATGGCCTTACCCTCGATTTTTACCACACTTTTTTTGCTCTTTAAAAAGGTCACAGCGATTTTTTCTCCAACATAACATCTCCGATAGACAAAGATGTCACTTTTTTGTAAATTTTTATAAGTTCTGCCGCAAGAAAGAACAGGTGAATCTTAATGCCCTTTAATCCCTTGATGTTTTCAGAAAATAGTCTGGCAAGACGGCTGTTTGAAAGGCAGGCGGCAATTTTTTTTCTATTTTTGTGTCTTTCCGTGGCCACGTTCATTTTTGGCGGTTGCACCGAGGTTCCAGTAACAGGAAGGAGCCAGATAGACATAGTGCCTGACTACCAGCTTCTTGCCATGAGTGAGCAGGAGTACAGGCAGTTTCTCAGAAAACACAGGCTGTGTAAAGACCCTGCCAAGGTGGCCATGGTCAAACGGGTTGGCAGGCGTATAAGCCAGGCAGTTGAGCGGTTCCTTTATGAAACTGGCCAGAGTCAGAGAATACGGGGTTACAGATGGGAGTTCAACTTGGTTTGCGGCAAGGAAATAAACGCATTTTGCATGCCGGGCGGAAAGGTGGTGGTCTATTCGGGGCTTCTGCCCATTGCCAAAAACGACAATGGCCTTGCGGTGGTTCTTGGCCATGAAATAGGCCATGCAGTTGCTAATCACGCAGCGGAGAGGATGAGCCAGGCCCTCCTTCTGCAGCTTGGCGGTGACGCCCTCTCTATGCTCACGGGAAGCTATAGTCCGGCGACAAGGCGTCTTTTGATGCAGCTTTACGGCCTTGGAGCAAACGTGGGAGTGCTTCTTCCCTACAGCAGGACCCAAGAGTACGAGGCAGATCACCTTGGGCTTATATTCATGGCTATGGCAGGTTATGACCCGAGGGGTGCTCTTGCGTTCTGGAAAAGAATGATGGCTGCTGCGAGGAACAGGCCCAGGCCGCCTGAGTTTTTGAGCACCCATCCATCAGACCGGGCAAGGTTAGAGAAGATTGTAGAATACCTTCCAGAGGCCCTCAGTTATTACAGGCGGTACCTTGAAGAGCATGGTATGTTAAAGAGAAGAAAAAGATAATTTGAAAGGAGCAGCAAGTTCATGTCATCTGATAGTAGTAAGCTTACCATCGTTGGGTCAGGGGCTGTAGGCACATCTGCCGCTCACTGGGCAGTAGCGAGGAATGTTGCGCAGGAAATCATACTGGTTGACGTGGTAGAGGGAATACCCCAGGGCAAGGCCGTTGACATGAGCCAGAGTGCGCCCCTTTGCGGCTTTAATGGAAAAGTTCTCGGCACATGCGACTATGCAGACACTATGAATTCCGACGTTGTGATAATCACAGCTGGGCTTGCCAGAAAGCCAGGCATGAGTCGGGAGGACCTTCTCTTAAAGAATGTCCAGATCGTCAAGCAGGTAACGGAAAACATTGTTGCCCAAAGCCCTAATGCAGTGATAGTGGTGGTGACAAACCCAATAGATGCCATGGTCTACACGGTGTTCAAGGTGTCTGGTTTTCCAAAGAACCAGGTAGTGGGCATGGCAGGGGTTCTTGATTCTGCCCGCTACAGGACGTTTCTTGCCCAGGCCTTAGGTGTTGCCCCCAAGGATGTGACAGCCCTTGTCATGGGGATCCACGGGGATAACATGCTTCCCCTGACAAGGCTTGCAAGTGTTGCCGGGGTTCCCGTTGAGGAACTCCTTTCAAGGCAGGAGCTTGAAAAAATCGTAAAACGCACCCAGACAGGCGGAGGAGAGATTGTTCAGCATCTTAAGACAGGAAGCGCCTTTACAACGCCTGGTCTTTGCGCCATAGAGATGGCCCAGTCAGTCCTTTGGGATGAAAAGCGGGTGCTTCCCTGCGCAGCGTATCTTGAGGGAGAGTTTGGAATAAGCGGTGTTTTCCTTGGTGTGCCTGTGGTTCTTGGTCGGTCCGGGGTTGAAAGGATTGTTGAGTTCAGGCTTACAGAGGAAGAGCGCTCCGCTCTTGATGACTCCGTGGAGGCTGTGAAGCGTCAGGTAGCTGCTACCGGTCTTTGATGATCTTGCCATATCGAAAGGTTGTCCGTGTCATTGGGTCACTATCCCTTGTCATCTGGTTATTTGCCCTTGTTTTTTTTCATTTTTTTCCAAAAGGAAACAGGGGTGGAATATGCTTGAAACCGGTCGACTTTACAAGGCTCCCCAGCGCCGACTGCCAGGGTATCGGACAAATCGAAAAGGGAATACGCACCTCCATTTCTATCCTTGAGGCTGGTAGGTGGGACACTTACAGGCTGTTCAACAGGACAATAACAAAAAAGCGCCTTTTAACCGCCCTCCAAGCCCTTGAAAAACGGCTAAATGGGGGAATGGAGGTGAAAGAGGCCCTCCGGGGCCTTTTTGACCCTTACGAGGTAGTTAAAGGCGATATAGAAGGCCGGCCACTTGTTACCGGGTATTACCAGCCCGTCTTGACAGGTGCCCTTACAAGGTCTTCAGGATTTTCCGTGCCGGTTCTTGCCCGTCCAGATGATCTCATACAAATACGACTGAGCGATTTTAACAGGCGTCTTCCTGCAAGTAGCCTTTGGGGCAGGATCAGTGGTAAGAGGCTTGTTCCTTATTACTCTAGAAAAGAGATCGATGAAAGGTTGGAAAACCACCTTGGTTCCTTGCCGGTTCTTTGCTGGCTGAAGAACCCGGCAGACCTTTTGGAACTGCAAATTCAGGGTTCAGGCATAATAGAAACTAATAAGGGAAAACGTTTCATACATTACGCGGCAAGTAATGGCAGGCCTTATACTAGCCTTGGCCGTCTTCTTCTAAAAAAGAAGATATTGCCGTTGGAAAGGCTCGACTGGTCTTCAATAAGGGCATGGGCGGAGAAAAACCCTTTTCTTTTTAATAAGCTTCTTGCAAGAAATGAGCGCTACGTATTTTTTAAATGGGAAACAGTGGGGCCGGTTGGTTGCTATGGACAGGTTATAGTTCCCATGGTCTCGGCGGCCTTTGACAAAAGCGTGTATCCGCCCGGGCTTCCTTTCCTGATTCAGCTCTCGCTGCCCCCGACGTCTCGAACCGTGCCTTGGCTTGCAGGAAAACAAGGCGGGCAGCAGGCGCTGCTACTCATGAATCACGATACGGGCGGTGCAATAAGAGGTCCTCTACGGATTGATCTTTACGCGGGAACCGGGAGGTTTGCGGGGGAGCTGGCGGGACGTCTTAAAAACCGGGCGAGGATGTTTGTCCTGGTTCCGAGGTGACTTGTCGAGGATACCCGATTGTAGGTCCTGTCACCGCCTGTCGTCCTATGCCTTACTGTATCATGCGTCTTTTAAGGAGGATAACAGCGGTCCATCCTGATACTATCGTGAATACGAGGATTATAAGGAGTTCCATCTCCAATGGGGCTATTTCGTGGAGTCTTCCGTAACATAGCATCCTTGAAAGATCCACGATGTTTGACAGGGGAAGGAGCATGAGCCCGTTCCTGAGGGCAGGTGTTACCGCTTTCAGGGAAAAGAATATTCCAGAGAATAGGAAGAGGGGGGTTATCACCAAGGAGGTGAAGTAGTTGAAGAAGTCGTAGTTTGTGGCTACTGCTGTCATTATGAGCCCGAAAGCAGAGAAGATTATACCTTCTACGAAAAGAAGCGGGATCATGAGCACTGACCAGTAGGAAGGTACCACGCCAAAAAGTGGCAGAGTGGCGAGCATGATAAGGCCAGCAACCAGGCCCTTGGTGGCGCCCCAGAGTATCTCCCCGAGTGTAAGTTCAACCACAGTTATCGGTGTTATCAAGATGGCCTCAAAGGTCCCCTGGGTGGACAGCCTAGTGTATGAGCCATAGGTCGCTTCAAATGCCGCCGAGTACATGACTGCCGACGCAACAAGTCCCGGGGCGATGAACTGGAGATAGCTCATGCCCTCTATCTCAGGGACCGACTTTCCAAGGCCGAAACCGAAGGCGAGCAGAAAGAGAAAGGGCTGTCCGAGGTTCCCGATGAGGCTCGCCTGCAAGTGCTTGAGCCATACCTTGAAATTTCTGTACCAGACCCTGAACATGGCTTTATCAACGCTCCCTAAGTTTTCTTCCCGTTAGTTTGAGAAAGAGGTCTTCGAGAGTAGCAGGCCTTTTGACAACGTGAGGCATTGAGGTGGCTGCTTCGTCAAGCTCCCTGCATCCGGCCTTCTTGTAAACGTACAGCCTGTCGTCAACAAGTTCGGTCGCCACGTCGCAGTCTCGCAGCAAACGCGCAAGTTCCCTGAGGTCTTTCTCGTCTGCGCTAAATTCCACTACCTCCACGCCGAGCATTTTTTCCACGATATTCCCCGGATTTCCCCTGGCAATGGCCCTGCCATTGTCAATTATGATCACATCGGTGGCAAGCCTTGACACCTCTTCCATATAGTGGCTCGTAAGGAGCATGGTAGTACCGTTTTTTCTCAGGGCCTCAAGACGCTGCCACATGAGAAGTCTTGCCTGCGGGTCAAGGCCAATGGTGGGCTCATCGAGTATCAGAAGCTCTGGCCTGTTTATGAGCGCCCTGGCAAGGAGAAGTCTCCTTCTCTGGCCCCCTGAAAGGTTCTGAATGATTTCGTCTCTCCTATTCTTTAGGGCAAAAAAGTCGAGCAGTTCCTCGGCCCTATCCCTTGCCACCTTTATCGGTATCTTGAAATAGTTTGCGTACACGAGGAGGTTTTCAAAGATGGTGAGATCCGGGTCAAGGTTGTCCATCTGGGGAACAACCCCGATTCGGTACTTTACACGCCGTATGGATTCTGGATACGGTTCGCCAAATACCTCTATGCGGCCATTTGTAGGTATTACCAGGCCTAGAAGGATGCGTATGGTGGTGGTCTTTCCCGCACCGTTTGGCCCAAGCAGCCCGAGGCAGGTGCCATGCAAGAGTTCAATATCAATGCCTTTCAGGACTTGCCGCTTGCCGAAGGTTTTTTTAAGATCCCTTATCCTGATGACGGTTTTAGTGTTGCCTGGTTTGCCTGAAGGGGAGGAATGCATGTATCCTATGCTTGGCTTTTCATGCGGTTTTCATGGATTTCCCTGGCAAGCATTATGGCGGCAGCCATGCTTTCGTGGCTTGCCTTTCCCTGCCAAGCGATATCGTAGGCCGTACCGTGGTCTACGGATGTTCTTACAATAGGAAGTCCGCACGTTACGTTTACTCCGTCTCTAAAGTGGATGAGTTTGAAGGGAATGAGGCCCTGGTCATGGTACATGCAGACAACCGCATCAAATTTTCCTTGGGCTGCATGGTAAAAGACCGTATCTGGGGGGAGGGGGCCAGCAATATCCATACCCTCTTCTCTCGCGGCCTTGCAAGCAGGGCTGATCAATCTTTTCTCTTCGTCTCCAAACATGCCCCCTTCACCAGCGTGGGGGTTAAGGCCGCAGACAGCAAGGCGAGGGCAACGTATGCCAAAATCCTTGCTGAGTGTACGCCATGTCAGTTTTATTGTCTTTAAAAGACCCCTCTTGGTTATGGAATCAGGGACCGTGCTAAGTGGAACGTGAATCGTGGCAAGGGTAACCTTGAGCCTTTCTCCGGCCATCATCATGAGATAATCTGAGGTACCTGTACGATGTGCAAGTATTTCGGTATGGCCCGGAAAGGGGATTCCTGCGAGATTGAGCCCTGTCTTGCTTATGGGTGCCGTGACCACAGCAATTGCCTGTTTAGATTGGCAGAGCTTCACCGCCTCAATGATGTATTGGTAACTTGCCATACCGGTTGTTTTTGAGGGCTGACCCGGGGTGAAATCAGCAAATGACAACCTCGTTTTATCGAGGCAGTTTATCACACCGTCTCCCCGGCTTATTGCATTTCCAGGCTCCCACGCCCTGACGTGGATGTCATCGAGGCCGAGTTTTTTTATACAAGAGCTTAGCACTCCAGCATCTCCCACCACAACGCAGGGCACATCACGAGCAGTCTTGCTCAGTGCCGCGAGCGCTATCTCAGGGCCGATACCTGCCGGGCATCCCATGGTCACGGCGACAGGCAGGGTAGAGGAGGGTTTTTCATACTGCATCTTCTGACTCTTCCAAGATGACCTGGTCATTGCCGGAGATTTCTCTAAGATAGACATTTACGTGTTCGTTTCTGGAGGTGGAAAGGGTGACACCGCAAAAGTCGGGCTGGATTGGAAGCTCTCGCCTTCCCCTGTCAACGAGTACGGCAAGCTCGATCTTCGCGGGCCTGCCATAGTCTATGACCGCATCAAGGGCGGCTCTTGTGGTTCTTCCCGTGTAGATGACGTCATCTACAAGGATTATGGTTTTTGCGTCAATGGAAAAGGGTATTTCCGTTTTTCTGATAATGGGGTGCTGGCTGAGGTGACTCCAGTCATCCCGGTAGAGGGTTATGTCAAGGATGCCCACCTTGGGGGCGCTACCTTCTATGGTCTCAATCTTTTCCTGTAACCTGTGGGCCAAGGGCACGCCCCCGGTCCTTATGCCAATCAGGCAGAGATTTTCCACACCCTTGTTTCGTTCAACAATCTGGTGGGCCATCCTGCTGAGTGCCCTATCTATCTCCTTTTCGTCCAGTATTATCCTGGGCCTTTTCAAATGGTGCTCCTTCCTCTATTTGATAAAAAATGCCTATCCGCTCGAAGGTATTGACAAGACCTGGCCGATATACAGACAATTTGAGCCAAGCCTGTTTATACGTCTGAGGGCGGAGACAGAAACGTTGAACCTCCTGGCGATATCCCAGAGGGTGTCCCCCCTTTGTACCACGTACTTTTTGCTTTTCCTGGCCTTCTTGTGCCTCTTTCTGTATAACCTCGCAAATGTAGGACGCAAGGGGATTCTCAGTACTTGGCCCACACGGATCCTGCTCGAACGGAGCCTGTTGGCCTTTTTGATGGCCCTGACACTGGTATGAAAGCGTTTTGCTATTAAGGAAAGGTGCTCGCCCCTTCTGACCCTGTGTCTTATATACGTACCCCTGCGGGCGTAGCGAATGCGTCTTTTGTAGGTGGGTTTCGGCGGAGTCCATTTCCTTATCTCGTCGAGCCTCGCAAGGAGTATACGACCGTAATTTTTGGGTACCTTGAGCTTGAAACTCGTGTCCGGGGTCACTCCGTATCTGAGGCTTGGATTGAGTTTGAGGAGGACATCAGGGTTTACCCCAATGGCCGAGGCCACGTCTGTGAGTTTCATCTGTTTGGTAACCGTTACCGTTTCATAGGCGATGGGGTTGTCCGGGTCTCCGAGGTCGAAGCCATACTTGCCAGGGTTTTTCACAATCAGGAGCGTGGCTATGAATTTGGGCACATAGCGGGCGGTTTCCCCCGGAAGCATTTTGTAAAGGTCCCAAAAGTTGTCGAGATAGTTGATTTTTTGCCTGTCTATGGCCTTGAGAACGGTGCGTTCACCGCAGTTGTATGCGGCAAGGACCGTTGACCAGTCACCGAATATCTCATGGAGCTCCGTAAGGTAGGCTATGGCCGCCTTGGTCGATTTTTCAGGATCCAGCCTTTCGTCTATCCAGATATTTCTCGTCAATCCGAACTTGTACCCCGTTGAGGGGATGAACTGCCACAGGCCAAGGGCCCTGGCGCGGGACATGGCCCTTACCTTGAAACCGCTCTCAATAAGGGGGAGCCAGGAAAGTTCTTTTGGCAGGCCGGCCTTCTTTAGTTGCCTGAGTATCATTGGCCTATACCGGCCTGAGCGCTTGTAGGCGGCAAGAAAAAATGTCCTATTTTTCCCCTGAAAAAGTTTTATCTCTTTTTCTACATACGGATTCATTGTCAGGGGAATCGGGTTGCTTAGCCCCTTTGTTGTCCTGAGGCGCGAGGTGTGTATTTCGAGGATCCTTTTAGAGATGAGGAAGCGAAGGTCGTCCTTTTGCTGCTCGATATCCGGGTCATCGTCCTGGTTCCTGACGCCGAGAACCAGGCTGAAGGCGTCATCGAGAACCTTTATGGCACCATCGTTGTCTCCTTCTTCCCATAGGTCCTGAGAAAGCTTGCAAAGCTCAAGGGCCATGTCGAGCTTGCCCTGATCTGAATCTGGGTCCACCTTGGAGGAATCGATGGGACACGTGCCAGCCTCCGGAAATAGTTCCTCAAGGTCTTTTTTGATTTTTTCGGTACGCTTTCCGGGCCTATGAAGCCGGTTGAGAGCCTCTTTTTGCGCAGGTGAAAGGGAGGTCGATGAAATATGGGGTCTTTTTGGGGCACATCCTGCCTCGAGCAGGGCAAAAATTGAAAAGAGGACGAAGATTTTCTTCAGATGCATGGCGACAGTAGTCCTCCTCGGCATGAAATTGGTATTTTTTATCAGTTTTATGTGAGAGTGCAAAACTAATCAGCTTGTTTTATTTAAGGACAAGATACAGGTCATAAATTCTTGTAAGGAAGCAGTATGCTGCCTCTGCCTCCACACGAAGCATTCTTTCTATCAGCGTTCTGCGCCTTACAAAGTCTTTAAAATTACATGGCGAAAAGGCGGGTGTCAAACTTATTGATTGATGAAAAGGGGGGGAAGAATCCTTGCCTCAACCCCACCATTTTTGACCCCTTCTGCAAGGATAAGCCTTGCCTGGCGCTCTTCATCTGCATGAACGAACTGGAGTCTTTTTGGCTCAAGTTTTTCAAGGCTCATGTTAGTCATGAGCTCTGCGGTCCTTTCTGCAGGAAAGACAATGGAAAACCTGCCCCCGGGGCTTAATAGAAAAAAGGATATCTTCAACAGTTCTTTTAGCGTAATGAGTATCTCGTGTCTTGAAAGCGCCTCCTGGGAGTCAAGACAGAGCCTTCCACTATCTGGCTTCCTGAAGGGCGGATTGGACACAACGTGGTCAAAACCTCCGCGCTTAAAGCGCTTTGGAAGCTCCTTCATATCAAGAAGAAGCGGGGTGATGTTTGACGTGCGGTTTATCCTGATATTTTGTTCCATAAAACCAAAGAGAGCCTCCTGTATTTCAACCGCTTTAAAGTGGCTTTCAGGAAATCTTTTTGAAAGAATAAGGGAGATTATGCCGCAGCCTGCCCCAAGCTCTATTACCCTTGATCCTTTTTTTATCTTTACAAAGTCGGCAAGAAGGAGTGCATCCACTGAGAACCTGTAGCCTTCTTTAGGCTGCCTGATCCCAAGGCCAAGGTCCTTGGGGGATGTGTAGGCGGGGATCACCCTATGCCCCCCCTTTTCTTTTCCTGATGAGTCCATATTCCTTAAAGGCTATGTCTTTGTCGGTAACAAGGCTTACGGTTTCGCCGCCAGTTGTCATGGGGATGTCTTCGCCGCTTTTTGCATCCTTTATGGAAAGGACGCGAAAGGGCCTGTCAACAAGGCCTTCGTCCATGTATTCAAGTTCGTCCTTAGGCCTTATAACGTAGCTTGCCTTTATGATTGGATGTTTGCCTCCCTTTGTGACAACTCCTACGGGTATGAAGAGCTGGGGTACCTTGTGGCCGTGGTAGATCATGTCCTTTCTTTCAGGAGCGGATGAAAAGAAGTTTTCCGTAAAACCCCTGGATGTTATGCCCATTAGCTCCTTAGTGAGCCTTTTTCTGGAAAAGCCAGGGGCCCTTTTCCCCATGGCCTCATCAAGGGCCGCCCTGTAGGCCCGGACAACCGTTGCCACATAGAGCTTGCCCTTCATCCTGCCCTCTATCTTCAGGGAATCAACCCCTGCATCAACAAGCTCGTTAAGCCTGTTTATGAGGCACAGGTCCTTGGAATTAAAGATGTAGAGTCCCTTTTCGTCCTCCTCCACAGGAAAGAACTCTCCTGGCCTTTTTTCTTCCTGAAGTGAATAGGAATACCTGCAAGGGTGTGCGCAAAGGCCCTGGTTGGCCTCCCTTCCTGTAAGATACAGACTCAACATGCACCTTCCAGAATAGGCAATGCAAAGGGCGCCGTGGACAAAGACCTCAAGCTCCACTTGGGGCACGCGCCTTCGGATGCTCTCTATCGCGTTAAGGCTGAGTTCACGGGCAAGATTTATTCTTTTTATGCCCTGATTCTGCCAGAAGAGGGCAGCGCCATAGTTTAGGGTGTTTGCCTGGGTGGAAAGGTGAATTGGTATTTTGGGCGCATGTTCCTTGGCAAGGGCGATTACGCCCGGATCACTTATTATCAGCGCGTCCGGGCCTATTTCTGAAAGGAGGCAGAGAAAGCCTGGAAGCCTTTCAATATCCCTGTTTCTTACAAATATGTTTACGGTAACGTAGGACTTGACCCCACGTTTTCTTGCATAGGCGACTGCCTCTGAAAGCCCGCTTTCATCCAGGTTTCCTGCCTTGGCCCTGAGGCTAAAGTCCTTTGCCCCGAAATAGACCGCGTCTGCTCCGTAGGCTATTGCAATTTTGAGCTTCTCTAAGCTCCCTGCTGGGGCAAGGAGTTCACACGTCTTCATAGCCCCTTGCTATAACCTGGCGCCTTCCCATGGTGTCTGTAGGGGTTACTATGCCGTCGCGCTCCATCTGCTCTATCATCCTTGCCGCCCGGTTGTAGCCCACCCTGAGCCTTCTTTGCAGGCCAGAGATGGAGGCCTGGCCAGTGGATGTTACTATCTCAACTGCCTCGTCATACTTTTCGTCGTAGAAATCCCCTGCGCCCCCTCCTTCTTCAGAGGCCTCCTCAGGGCCTGGTTCAACAACAGAGAGGTCGTAATCAGGTTCTCCCTGGGCCTTTAGGAATTCAACAACCTTCATTATTTCTGCCTCTGAGACATAGGCCCCGTGGATGCGTTCCAAGTTTGATGTCCCAGGAGGCAGAAAGAGCATGTCCCCGTTTCCAAGGAGCCTTTCAGCCCCCATTGTGTCAAGGATGGTCCTGGAATCCACCTTGGAAGAGACCTTGAAGGATATGCGGGCCGGAAAGTTGGCCTTTATGAGCCCGGTGAGTACGTCCACAGATGGGCGCTGGGTAGCTATGATTATGTGCATGCCTGCTGCCCTTGCCATCTGGGCAAGACGGGCAATGGATGCCTCAACCTCCTTTGAGGAGACCATCATGAGATCTGCAAGTTCATCGATTATTACAACCAGGTAGGGAAGGGGTTCTTCTGCCTGTTTGTTGTAGCCAGATACGTTTCTGGCATGGGCCTCTTCAAGAAGCTGGTACCTTCGCTCCATCTCCATTACGGCCCACCTCAGCGCTCGGGTGGCCTCCTTTGGCTCGCTTACCACCGGGTGTATGAGGTGGGGGATTCCGTCATAGAGAGAAAGCTCAATGCGCTTTGGATCAATCATCAAAAGACGCAGCTTGTCCGGGCCAAGCCTGTAGAGAAGGGAGCATATCATGCTGTTTAGGCCAACGCTCTTTCCCGTTCCCGTTGCCCCTGCTATGAGAAGGTGCGGCATGCGTGCAAGATCCGTCACCACAGGCTGTCCTACTATGTCCTGCCCAAGGGCAAGAAGGAGCTCTCCCTTTCCCTTCTGGAATACGTCGGCAGAAAGAATCTGCCTGAGATACACGGTCTGCCTCCTGGGGTTGGCAAGCTCTATTCCGATGACTGCCTTTCCCGGAATGGGGGCAACTATCCTCACGCTTCTTGTCTTAAGGGCAAGGGCCAGGTCGTCTGCAAGGGAGGCCACCTTGTTGATCTTTACGCCAGGGGCAGGGGAAAACTCGTACATGGTAACCACCGGGCCTGGGCATATCTCAACCACCCGGCCAGACACGCCAAAGTCCTTTAGCTTCTGCTCAAGCACCTTGGAATTTTCAATGTATTCTTCCTTGTCTATCCTTATTTCCTCATCTGGTGGCTCCTGCAGGAATGTTAGGGGAGGTCGGACAAAGTCCCCTTTTACCGGGTTGACCTGAAAGTCCTCCATCTCTTTAGGAGGTTTCTCATCAACGGGTTTCTTTTTTTCCACAATAACCGGCTCAACTATGTCCGGTTCTCTCTCCTCCTTTTGTTTAGGCTTGTGCCCTTTTCCCTCCTCTTGAAGAGCGTCCTTGCGCTTTTTTCTGAAAAGGCATGAGACCCTGTTAAACAGGAGGGATAAGGAAAAGGGGGTGCCAACCACGAGACCTACCAGAAAGAGCAGAAAGCCAAAGAGAAAGGCCCCGCCAGGTCCAAACCAGTCGGTGAGGCTCTGGGCAAGCGCTGCCCCTACTATTCCCCCCATCATCTTGGACGGCTCAATGAGCCATAAGAGTATGCAGGAACTTAAAAGGATGAGGATGCTCCCGGAAATAAGATGTATTGTCCTTCTGTTCCAGATGCTGCCCTTAACGAGTGAGACAAGGCCGATCACCAGGATAGGCACGAGAAGCCATGAGGCCAGGCCAAAGGCCGACATTAGAAGGTCAGAAAGTGCAGCTCCTGCTGGCCCCATCCAGTTTCTCGCCTTTTCCGCCCCAAGGTGATTAAGGCTTGGATCGGTTGGGTTGTAGCTTAACAGGGAGGCGGCAACGAAGATTACCACGCCAAGTAGAAGAACAAACCCGACTTCCCTTGAAAAGGATATCCTTTCTCCTTCGTTTCTTTTTTCTTGTTCTTTCTTTGTCATAATTTCCTGTGATATCCTGACAATTTAACCAAAATTCACGTTCTTACAAGTTCATGTCCACTCTTAAAGAACAAACCCGTTTCATTCGATGAAGGTACAAAGGCCGGGTTGGCTTAAAAATCAGGTTGAAAGCCTACCGCTCATGGTTTAAAATAAAGCTGTGTTCATTCGATGAACATGATTCCAGGTGGGTATTGATCGGGAAATCCTCGAAATCTTCACCCAAATAGCGGTAGCTTGTCAATTTTAATCAATTCTTGATGCTTGACGACGGTCTTAGTTACCAGCTCCTTCGCCTTTTAAGCAGTAGGCCAGCCATATCTCAAAGGGCCATTGCAACCTCGCTGGGCCTCAGCCTTGGCAAGATAAACTATGCCTTAAAGGCCCTTATAGAAAAGGGCTTTATCAAGGCGGAAGAGTTTTGTAATTCCAAGAACAAAAAGGCATACTCCTACATACTCACCCCCAAGGGGCTTGAAGAAAAGGCCAACGTGACCATCCGATACTTCAAGAAAAAGATGAAAGAGTATGAAAATCTCCAGCAGGAAATTGAGGAACTTAAGAAAGAGGTAGAAAAGATCTCAGAGGGAAGGTCCAATAAATGAATATCACAATGATTGGCACCGGTTACGTGGGCCTTGTAACAGGTACCTGTTTCTCAGAGTTCGGCCATCATGTAACTTGTGTTGATAAGATAGAGGAAAAGATAGAAAGCCTTAACAGGGGCGAGATTCCAATTTACGAGCCCGGGCTGGATACACTTGTTGCCAAGAATGTCAAGGAAGGCCGCCTCAAGTTTACAGTTGATCTTGCGGCTTCTGTGCCAGGTGCAGATGCCGTTTTCCTTGCCGTTGGAACCCCAAGCAGCAGGAGGGGAGACGGATATGCAGACCTTACCTATGTCTATCAGGCTGCTCGCGAGCTTGCCCCGTATCTTTCAGGTTATACCGTTGTGGTTGATAAGAGCACCGTGCCTGTTGGCACTGCAAGACAGGTGGCCAGGATTATTAAGGAAGAGAATCCCGAGGCAGACTTCGATGTGGCCTCAAACCCGGAATTTCTTCGGGAGGGAGCGGCCATTAACGACTTCATGCGTCCTGACCGGATAGTAATAGGGGTTGACAGTGAAAGGGCTGAAAATGTACTTCGAGAAATCTACAAGCCTTTGTATCTGATTGAAACACCCATAGTTTGTACGACCATTGAGACGGCTGAGCTCATAAAGTATGCGGCAAATGCCTTTCTGGCCATGAAGATCAGCTTCATAAACGAGATGGCCAATGTCTGTGAGGCCGTGGGAGCAGACGTAACATCACTTGCCAAGGCCATAGGAATGGATAAGCGCATTGGGCCAAAGTTTCTCCATCCAGGTCCTGGGTATGGCGGTTCATGTTTCCCAAAGGATACCCTTGCCCTCTTGAGAATTGCCCAGGAGTATGGAGAAGGATTGCGCCTGGTGGAGGCGGCAGTTGAAGTAAACGCTGCACAAAAGGCAAGGATGGTGAAAAAGATAAAGGATGCCCTGGGCGGTTCTGTCGCCGGTAAAACAGTGGGCTTTCTCGGGCTCACCTTCAAGCCTGAGACCGATGACATGAGAGAGGCGCCATCTGTCACAATAATTCCGGCACTTATGGAAAAGGGTGCAATTGTGCGTGCCCACGACCCACAAGGCATCAAAGAGGCCAAAAAATATCTGCCCGATGGAATAAAGTATGTCAGGGACGCCTACGAGGCAAGTAAGGATGCCGATGCCCTGGTCCTCATGACAGAATGGAACCAGTACCGGGCCCTGGACATGGAAAGGATACGTTCCCTCATGAGGCAGCCCGTATTCATTGATCTTAGGAACGTTTACGATCCTGAAACCATGAAAAAATTGGGTTTTAAATACACAGGAGTTGGAAGATAGTTCTATGTTTTCCGGTTATTGAGCGAAGCGAGTGGTTGAAAATAGTGGCGCAAATCCTTGTAACCGTAGATCTGGAAGACTGGTTCCAGGTGGAAAATCTCCGTTCTCGCTTTCCTTGTAACACGTGGCGCAATTGCAGGCTGCGGCTTGAGGAGCCCACCCACAAACTACTTGATATATTTCACACTTACAATATCAGGGCCACATTCTTTGTCCTTGGCTGGATTGCAAAGCGCCTTCCGAATTTTGTAAGAAAAATAAGCAGTCAGGGGCACGAAATTGCAAGCCACGGCTACGGACACAGGCTTTGCTGTGACATTGACCAGCCCTCCTTAAGGGAGGATATCCTAAAAAGCAAAAAAATATTGGAAGACATCACGTCACGGCCTGTTATGGGCTATCGGGCCCCAAGCTTTTCAACAAACAAAACCCTTGTTTCCATCCTTAAAGATAGTGGATTTGTATATGACTCAAGTTACAATGATTTTAGTGTCCATGGCAGATACGGTTCCCTCCACGGAAGCTGGAAAGAGGTAAGGCCAGGACTTTTGCAAGACAATGAAGGGTTTTATGAACTGCCTATTAGTAACCTCAAGTTTTTTGGGAGAACCATTCCGTGGGGCGGAGGAGGCTATTTTCGCATCATTCCCTCGTTGCTATTTAACAAAGGAGTAAAAAGAATTCTCAAGAAGCAAGGCTCTTACCTGTTTTATTGCCATCCATGGGAATTTGACCCAGGACAACCCAAGGTGAAGGGCCTTCAGTGGAATCACCGCTTCCGACACTATACGGGTATAAGCGGAAATGTTAAAAGGCTGGAAAATTTTTTGAAAAATTTCCAAGACAATCAATTTGAGTTTCTCACATGCTCTCAGCTTGTCGCCATAGGTGAACAGGCAGTCTAACATGAAGACCATTCCCGTTGTACTTTCTGGAGGTTCAGGTTCAAGGCTTTGGCCACTTTCCCGCCATGCCTACCCTAAACAGCTTCTTGCCCTAACAGGAACCAATACCCTCATTCAGCAGACAGTCAAACGCGCTGCAGCTCTTACTGACACTTCATCTCCTTTGCTTGTATGCAACAACGAGCATCGCTTTTTGATTTCAGAACAGTTGCAGCAGATAGGTGTAAAACCCCTGGATATAATCCTCGAGCCGGCAAAGCGTAACACTGCACCGGCGGTTGCCGCGGCAGCCCTTTATTGTCAGAAAAAGGAGCCAGAGGCGGTAATGCTCGTTCTTCCTGCGGATCACCTTCTTGAAAACCAGATGGAATTTCAAAAGGCGGTTGAGCAAGGCTTATCCTTGGCCTATGAAGGCAGACTTGTTACCTTTGGAATAAGGCCGGCCTTTCCAGAAACTGGCTATGGGTACATAAAAAAGGGAGAAAGGCTTTCAGATCTGGCCTTCAAGGTTGAAAAATTTATAGAAAAACCAGACAAAAAACGTGCAGAAGAATATGTGGCGTCCTCTGAACATCTTTGGAACTCTGGCATGTTTCTCTTTCGCCCTGTTGACTATCTTGAAGAACTTAAAAAATTTGAACCTAAGATATATGGGAAGTGCGTTAAAGCCTATGAATACGCTATAAAAGACCTTGATTTCTTACGCCTTGAAAAGGGCGTTTTTGAGACATGTCCTGCCAACTCAGTTGATTATGCGGTAATGGAAAGAACCAACAGAGCAGCAGTTGTCAGCCTTGACAGTGGCTGGAACGACATCGGTTCCTGGTCCTCGTTGTGGGAGGTTCTTCCCAAAAAACACAACTCCAATGTTGTGCGTGGAGACGTGGTGTCTGAAGATGTCTCTGACTGCTTGCTGTTTTCCGAAAGCAGACTGCTTGCGGCCTTGGGAGTAAAGGATCTGGTGGTGGTTGAGACAAAGGATGCGGTGCTTGTTGCAGATAAGAGCAAAAGCCAGCAGGTCAAGAAAATAGTTAGGCGCCTAAAGGAACAGGGAAGGGAAGAGTTCCTTTTTCATTCCAAGGTCTATCGTCCCTGGGGCTCTTATGAGGGGCTTGTATCAGGGGATCGCTTCCAGGTAAAGCTTATCACGGTAAAACCAGGGGCAAAGCTCTCGGTTCAGATGCACCATCACAGGGCAGAGCACTGGATAATCGTAAAGGGCACTGCCAAGGTACGGCGGGGTGATGAAACCGTGCTCCTGACTGAAAACGAGTCGACTTTCATTCCCTTGGGTACAGTTCATAGTCTTGAGAATCCTGGTAAGATTCCCCTTGAGCTCATAGAGGTGCAAAGCGGTCCTTACCTTGGCGAAGATGATATAGTCCGTCTTGAAGACATGTACGGCCGGGTGAAGAGCCGAGCCCAAAAAGGGCAGAACAAAAAGTAAAAAAATAAAAGCTGAACCGCCAAGGCGCTAAGGACGCAAAGGTTTTTGATTCTTCCCTGTCGGGGTGAACCGACAAGGAAGGAAAGCTTCTTGCTGTTAGGTTTTTACCTGGCGTACGTTGCGTCTTGAATCCGCTGAAAGCGAATGGGCGGTTTAAAAACAAAAGCTGAAACGTCTATGCGCTATGGATGCTAAGGTCAATTTCGGTAAGCAATGATAGACACATTCAGCATATATAATGACCTAAAAGTGATCCTGCCCCGATTTTGTGCAGTCCCAGTTAAGCCGCTTTTTGTAGTTGAACCCATTGTTCCTCATATTCTGCAGGCGAATGCCAGCCATTGGCAGAATGCCTTCTGCGACGATTGTAATAGACCTCTATGTATTTAAAAATACCAAT
>WGDC01000011.1 GCA_015493475.1 Deltaproteobacteria bacterium | reverse complement strand
GCTCAGTACGCTTCTTGAACTCTTTCTCTGGACGGCAGACCGGATACTTCAGAACGGGATGGAAACCTATAATAGCTAAATTTTCTCCACAAACCTTTCCAGGACGGCAGACCGGATACTTCAGAACGGGATGGAAACCCAGCGAAAAGGTGACAGAATCTCATGCTACTTTCGGACGGCAGACCGGATACTTCAGAACGGGATGGAAACTTGATGTTGGGAGAGATGTTGGGGGACACCTCTGACGGCAGACCGGATACTTCAGAACGGGATGGAAACTCAAAGCAGCAACAAGATGCACCGGCCAAGTCAAGGACGGCAGACCGGATACTTCAGAACGGGATGGAATAAAAAGAGGGAAAGCAATACTGGCTCTGGAAACCTGACCCAGGGGGGTACATGCTCCATCCAACCATTCACCATGTCCTAGAGCACGCCAACCTGATTTCCGCATGGGAAAAGGTGCGCTCAAACAAGGGGTGTGCGGGTACAGACGGGATCACCATTGAAGAGTTTGGAGCGAGGCTCGAAGACAATCTGAATCAGCTTAAAAGGGAGGTGTTGGACAGGAGCTACCGTCCCAGGCCCTTGCTTCGAATAGACATTCCCAAGAAAGATGGAAAATTCAGGAGTCTTTCCATACCAACGGTTCGGGACAGGGTGCTGCAGACGGCAGTTGCCAAAGTGCTTGAGCCAGTGTTTGAGGAAGAATTTGAAGACTGTTCATTTGCCTACAGGCGTGGCCGTTCCGTGGACATGGCAGTCCAGAGGGTGATTGCCCTCAGGGAGATGGGGTATAACTGGGTGGTTGACATTGACATCCACGCCTTTTTTGACCAGATAGACCACGGTATTTTGCTTCAGGAGGTGGAGAGGCTTGTAAAGGACCGGGAGATTCTTGATCTCATCAGGATGTGGATACAGGCCCAGGTGCAGGAAGGGGAAAGGGTCTTTAGGCTTGAAAAAGGGGTGCCCCAGGGCTCGCCCATCTCGCCACTTCTTGCCAACCTTTACCTGGACCGCCTTGACGAGGAACTCCTTGATGAAAATCTCAAGATTATAAGGTTTGCAGATGACTTTCTGGTTCTATGCAAAAAGCGGGAAAGGGCCCAGGACGCCATGGAGCTTACCCAGGATGTCCTAAATGCCCTGAAGCTCACGGTAAACCGTGAAAAGTCTGCCGTTACCACCTTTGATGTTGGTTTCCGCTTTCTTGGCGTGCAGTTCATAAGGGGCCTTGCCTTCAGGATAAAGAATGACAAAAAGGGGAAAGGGGCCGGGCAGGAAATTTCCGGAGCACCGCAGGTGAAACAGGCATGCTCTGCCCCGTGTCGTAATGCCACAGAGATAGCGCCAGGGCCGGAAGGACCGGGTCCACGCCTTGAGCCCCCAACCTCTGAGCCTGTTCCCGCTGGCCACGACCCCAGGCTTCGCACCCTCTACATAATGAAGCACGGGTGCGTGCTTGGCAAGGAATCTGAAAGGTTCACTGTGAGGGAAAAAGCCAAGGTTCTCGTTGAGGTTCCTGCAATAAAGGTTGACCAGATCATGGTGTATGGAAACGCCCAGATTACCACCCAGGCCATGCACTTTTGCCTCATGGAGAAGATTCCCGTGTTCCTTTTATCCAGCAAGGGCAGGTATTACGGCGTGGTTGACTCCCTGGATACTGACCCTGTATTTCTCCACAAGGCCCAGTTTGAGCGGGCAGACGACAAGACATTCTGCCTTGAGCTGGCCAGGGCCTTTATTCATGGAAAGATTGCAAATTCCCGGGTGGTGCTCCACCGTTTTTCAAGGAAAAGAAATGCCCCTGTGCTCAGGGAGGCCTTTGAGAAGCTAAGGTCAAGCATAAGGAGGCTCAGGCAGGCTGCGAGCCTCGAAGAGATTTACGGCATTGAGGGAAGCGCGGCACGCATTTACTTTGGCTCCATAGCCAGGACCCTTGCCCCTGAGTGGGGTTTTGAAAAAAGGCGAAAGCGCCCTTCAAAGGACCCTGTCAATTCCCTGCTTTCCTACGGCTACACCCTGCTGTTTTACAACATTTACAGCATTGCAAGGGCAAGGGGCCTCAACCCCCATGTGGGTTATCTCCATCCCATTCGTTCAGGGCATCCCGCCCTTGTCTCTGACATCATAGAGGAATTCAGGGCCATCACGGTTGATTCGGTGGTGCTTGCACTTCTTCTAAACAGGAGGTTGTCTCCAGTTGGATTCAGCAAGGATTCCACGGGCAGATGCATCATTGGCCAAAAGGCAAGGGACCTTTTTCTGAGGGCCTTTGAAAACAAGATGAATTCAGCCATTACCCATCCGTCCACTGGTCTCAAGCTGGATTACAGGAGATGTATTGAGCATCAGGTGAATCTCCTGGCAAGGGTAATAAGGGGCGTTGAAGAAAGGTATGTGCCAATGGTGGTGAGATGAGCAGGCTCTGGGTGGTTTGCTACGACATATCAGACAACAGGATACGGAACAAGGTGTGCGACCTGCTTAAAAACCACGGGGAACGGGTCCAGTACAGCGTTTTCGAATGTCACCTGGGGGGCAAAGAGCTTGCAGGGTTGAGGCAGGAGGTGGCAGGCCTTCTTGAACAGGACGACCAGGTCCGGTGGTACCCCCTGTGTGACTGGTGCAAAGACAAGACCTCCTGGGACGGCCCTGGCATGCCGCCAGACGATCCCTATTTCAGGATAGTGTAGCATGGCCGATTTCTATGTAATCTGCTTTGACATACGGGATGAGACCAGGCTCACAAGGGTGGCAGACACCCTTGAAAACTTTGGCGTCAGGGTTCAAAGGAGTGTCTTCGAGTGCTATTTGTCTCAAAGGGAGGTGGCCATGCTCAGGAAAAGGCTTTGCCAGGTTGCTGACCTTGCCGAGGACCAGATACGCTACTACCAGCTATGCCCAAGAGACATGAAAAGGATAGCCATTGACGGGCCTGGAGAGGTAACAGTTGAACGGGATTTTTTTCTGGTCTAAAAAACTTCTGATTTCCTTTGGAGTCAAAGGCAATTCGTTGATTTAAAAAGAAAAATCATTTTACCCTTTAGGCTGCCAAAGGAATCTTTGTCTTTATCTCTTATCTATTTCCCCCGTCTTTTCCTGAAAAAATCCCTCAAAATATCTCCGCACTCCTTCTCCATTATTCCGCCCACCACCTCTATCCGGTGGTTGAGGCCAGGGACACCGTTTATGTCCAAAACAGAGCCAAGGGCCCCGGACTTCGGGTCAGTGGCACCGAAAACAACCCGTTTGACCCTGGCCCAAACAAGGGCGCCTGCGCACATGATGCATGGCTCAAGGGTGACAATCATGGTGGTGCCGGTAAGACGGTAGTTCCCTGTCTTTTTGGCAGCCTTTCTCAGGGCGTTTATTTCCGCATGGGCAGTTGGGTCCATGGCACTGATGGGGCAGTTGTGGGCCTTTGAGAGTAACTCCCAATCTTCCGAGATGAGCACTGCCCCAACCGGGACTTCTCCCTGCCCTTGCGCATTTTGGGCCTCATCCATGGCCATCTCCATGAAGGATTTCAGCCTTTCAAAAGGGATCTCGTTTTCCGGCATGATTCAGGAAATTTCCCCCTTGATCCTTTCAAGGAGCCCGGACTCGGCAAAACTAAAGTAGTTTGAAGGGCCGGCCACTATTATGTGATCAAGGAGCCGAAGGCCCAGAAGGGAGCAGGCCCTTATGAAGGAGCGTGTCAGCTCTTCATCTGCCCTTGAAGGCTGTGTTGAGCCAGAGGGGTGGTTGTGCACTAGGATCAGGCCGCTTGCGTTTCTCAAAAGGGCCTGTCTAAGCACCTCCCTTGGATAGACTGCCGAAGAGTCGGAAGTACCGCTAAAGAGCTTTTCAATGTCAATTACGCCGTTTTTTACATCAAGATAGATTGCTGCAAAGTACTCCCTGTCCCTGAAAGAGAGCCAGTGACACAGGTAGTCAACCACGTCTCTTGCACAGCTCACCTTTTGCTTTTCCTTGAGTTGCTGTCTCAGGAAGCGGCGCGCCACCTGGTGGATGAACTTAAGGGCAAAGAGGTTGTTTGGGCCTATTCCCTTTATCTTTTTAAGTTCTTCAGGCTCTGCCTCAAGGACCCTGGCAAGGGAGCCAAACTGTTTGCACGCCTGTCTTGCAGGGAGCTTGCAGTCCCTTCTCGGGGTGCCCAAGGCAAGGAGGAGTTCCACGATCTCCTCATCGGTAAAGGAATCAAGGCCATATTTAAGGAACCTGTCCCTTAGCCTCTGCCTATGACCTTCTGCCATGGTTATGTCTGTTTTATCTTGGGATTCCCACGCTTGCCATGTAGATGACGGTTTCTTCCTGTCCGTCAAGACCGAGAAGGCCGTTTACCTCGTCATCGAAAAAGGCACCTATGGGGCAGGCACCAAGCCCGAGCGCCTCGGCTGAAAGTAGGACGTTCTGGCAGATGTGGGCCACGTCCATGAAGACGTACCTTATGCCCCTTGAGCCGTACTTTGCCATGGTCCTTCTCGGTATTGCCGACCAGATGAAGACCACCTGGGCGCGCCAGCACATGGGCTGGCCCATTGCCCGCTCCCCAAGCTCCCTTCCGTATTCTCCCTTTAAGAGGAGGGCAAGGTGCGAGAAGGGCACGTTGTAATGAAAGAGCCCCTGGGGAAGTCCTTTGACGTGGTTTACGCAGATGTAGGTCTCCACGGGATAGAGGGCCCCGGCACTTGGTGCAGTTCTAAGGAGATAGTTTCCAAGCCTTGCGGTAATTCCCTGGCCTGCCCACAGAAGTGTGGAGAGGTCCTCAAGGTCAAGGGCACCTTCCTGGTACTTTCTAATGGAGCGTCTTTTTTCAAGGGCGCTCCAGAGGGAAAACTCCCCTGGGGAAGGGGAGGGAAGCTCGAAGATTTCCACCCCCTGGTACTGCTTGAAGGGCTCGGCAGGGGCTATCTGTTCCCTTTTTCTTTCAAAAAGCTCCTGCCTGGTATGCTTTGAAAGCTCAAGGTATCCATAGCCTGGGCTTTGCCTGTACTCTGGCATGTGGCCTCCTATGACAGAAGTTGCGTCCTTGTAAAGAGAGAAACCAGCTTGAAGCCGTGCTGTGAAAGGAGCTCGCTTCCTCCCTCCTCCCTGTCCACAAGGGCAAAGACCCCTCCCACCTTGTAGCCCTCGAGCTGGGTCCTCTCAATGGCCTTTATGAGCGTACCCCCGGTGGTCACCACGTCCTCCACCAGGGCAACGAAGCTTCCGGCAGAAATGTTGGATTTCCCCTCGATCCACGACCCTGTCCCGTGACCCTTTGGCTCCTTTCTTATTATGAAGGCAGGAATTGGGGCCCCTTCAAGGAAGCTTACCACGGAAACGGCAGTTACCAGCGGGTCTGCCCCAAGGGTCATGCCGCCCACTGCCCTAAGATCCGGCTCCTTGCGGATGAGCCCGAAGAGGAGTTTTCCGCAAAGGTATGCCCCCTCTGCGGAAAGGGTGGTCTGCTTGCAGTCTATGTAGAAGTCGCTTTTTTTGCCAGATGTGAGGGTAAAGGTCCCTTCCCTGTACGACTTTTCAAGGAGGATCTCCTTCAGCCTTTGCCTTTCGTCCATTTTTGCCCCCTACTCGCCAAAGACCCTGTGGAAGATGGTATCCACGTGCTTCAGATGGTAATTTATGTCAAATATCTCCTCTATCTCCTCCCTGGAAAGGTATTTTGAAAGCTCCTTGTCCTCGAGAAGCAGCTCCTTGAAGGTCCCCTTTCCTTCCCATACCTCCATGGCGCGCCTTTGAACGATCCTGTAGGCCTCCTCGCGGCTTACCCCCTTCTGGGTGAGCCTTAAAAGGACCTGCTGGGAGAATATGAGGCCCTTTAGCAGGTTGAGGTTCTTCTTCATGTTCTCAGGGTAGACAACGAGCTTTGAAAGGAGCCCGTTTAGCCTTGCAAGCATAAAGTCTGCGGTGATAAAGCCGTCCGGGCAGATGAACCTTTCCACAGAGGAGTGGCTGATGTCCCTTTCATGCCAAAGGGGCATGTTTTCAAGGGCCGGAACGCAGTATGCCCGAACCATTCGTGCAAGCCCGCAGAGGTTCTCAGAAAGTATTGGGTTTCTCTTGTGGGGCATGGCGGAAGAGCCCTTCTGACCCTTTCTGAAGTATTCCTCTGCCTCAAGGACCTCGGTGCGCTGAAGGTGGCGGATCTCCGTTGCGATCTTTTCCACAGTGCCAGCCAAAATGGCAAGGGCAGTAAACACCTCTGCGTACCTGTCCCTCTGGACTATCTGGTTCGAGACAGGGGCAGGCTTGAGCCCGAGTTTTTCGCACACGTACTCCTCTACCCTCGGATCCACGTGTGCAAAGGTGCCAACGGCCCCGGATATCTTGCCCGTTGAAATGGTCTCCCTTGCAGCCTTGAGCCTCTTCAAGTTCCGCTTCATCTCGTCGTACCAGATGGCAAGCTTAAGGCCAAAGGTGATGGGCTCGGCATGGATGCCGTGGGAGCGGCCTATCATTACGGTGTTCTTGTGTTCAAGGGCACGCCTCTTGATGGTCTCAAGACACTCCTCCACGTCCTCGATGATGATATCCATGGCCTCTTTCATACGAAGGGCCATGGCCGTATCCAGCATGTCAGAAGAGGTGAGCCCCCAGTGAAGGTACCTTGCGGCAGGCCCCACATACTCGGCCACATTTGTGAGAAAGGCGATTACGTCGTGCCTTGTCTCCTTTTCAATCTCAAGGATGCGCTTTTCGTCAAAGTCTGCCTTTGCCCGTATCTCCTCTGCGGCCTCCTTGGGAATGACGCCTAGCTCTGCCCATGCCTCTGCTGCAAGGATCTCCACCTTGAGCCATGTCCTGTACTTGTTTTCCTCGGTCCAGATCTCTTTCATCCGATCCCTGGAATATCTTTCAAGCATCTGTCCTACTCCTTTGCTCTTTTTGTAATCTATCTGTCAAGGACCTTGAAAAGGGCCCTTGCCACCTCTTCCTGCTCTCTTTCCTCAATGAACGCGTGCATGGGAAGGCTGAGCACCTGGCGGGCCGCCTCCTCGGCCACTGGAAACTCACCCCTTCTAAAGCCGTATCTTTTAAGGGGCTCGAGGAAGGGAAGGGGCCTTGGATAGTGTATGGCAGTTGGTATGCCAAGTTCTGAAAGGGCCATTGCCACCTGATCCCTGTCCTTTTCAAGTATCCTTATGGTAAACTGGGCAAATATTGACCTGCATCCCTTTTTTATGTGGGGAAGCCCTATCATCCCCTTTCTTTCCAAGGGGGAAAGAAGGTCCATGTACCTGTCAGCAGCCTCCTGGCGAAGTGCGATCTCCTTTTCAAAGTGGCGAAGCTTGGCCCTTAAGACCGCGGCCTGAATGGCGTCAAGCCTTGCGTTCAGCCCAAGGTATCTGTGGTTGTACCTTCCCGTGTCTCCGTGTACCCTCATGGCCTTTATCTTTTCAAAAAGGCCTTCATCCTGGCTGAAGACCATGCCCCCGTCTCCAAAGCAGCCAAGGGGTTTTGACGGGAAAAAGGAGGTGACAGAAAGGAGGCTCAGGTTCCCGGACATCCTGCCCTTGTAGCTTGCCCCAAGGGACTGGCAGGCATCTTCAATGACGAAAAGACCCCGCTTTTTTGAGATGCGGTTTATGGCGTCCATGTCTGCGCACTGGCCGTAAAGGCTTACGGCTATCACCCCTGAGACCTTTTTGCCAAGGCCTTCTAGTTCGTTAATCCTGTCTTCAAGAAGGTGCGGGTCCAGGTTGAAGCTCTCCCTTTCTATGTCGCAAAAGGCAGGCTCTGCCCCAAGAAGCATTATGGCCTCTACGGTTGCAAAAAAGCTGAAGGGCGTAGTTACAACCACCGTGTCCTTTCCTGCCCCAAGGGCCATGAGTGAAAGGAGAAGGCCGTCTGTCCCGGAGCTTACCCCCACGGCAAAGGGTGCGCCTGTAAAGCTTGAAAGCTCCCTTTCAAGGGCCTCCACCTCACGTCCAAGGATGAAGCGAGTGGAAGCCATGACACCCAAGACTGCCTGGTCAATCTCTTCCCGGTAGGCCTCATACTGTCTTTTTAGATCAATGAAATTCAACCTTGCCCACCCCTAACGAGCCTTTTTGCAGCCTGGATGATCTCGCCTGCTGCCTCTTTGATCTCTGTTTCCGTAGTAAATATCCCAAGGCTGAATCTTACCATGCCAAGGGCCGTTTCTCTTTCAACTCCCATTGCAGAAAGGACGTGTGAGACGGTCACACTCCTGTCGTGGCACGCAGCACCAGTTGATGCCAGGATACTTGGCACCTCTTCAAGGAGTCTTGCGCCTGAGATACCCGGAAAGGAGATTGAAAGGGTGTTTGGAAGGCACATCTCACCAGGCACAAACCTTTTAAGATCAGGGACATCCCCTTCTAGAAGCTCAAAAAGGAGCTCCCTGAGCGTTTTCTGTCTTTTGACCTCTTCTTCAAGCCTTTCTTCAAGCACCTCACACGCCTTTCCAAGTGCGCAGGCGCCTGGCACAGGCTCTGTCCCTGGTCTGAGCCCGCGTTCTTGGCCAGCGCCAAAGAGGATGTTTTCAAGCTCAATCTCATTTCTCACATAGAGGGCACCTATTCCTTTTGGGGCATAGAGCTTGTGGCCGGCAACGGTTAGAAGATCAACTCCAAGGGCCTTTACGTCAACGGGAATCTTTCCAACTGCCTGTGCAGCATCCGTGTGGAAAATGATGTTGTGCCGTTTGCAGATTCTGCCTATTTCCTGGACAGGCTGAATGGCCCCTGTCTCGTTGTTTGCTAGCATTACCGAGCAGAAGATGGTGTCGGGCCTTATGAAGGTCTCAAGTTTTTTTGGCTCAACAATGCCGTCCCTGCCTGGACCTACAAAGTCCACCTCAAAGCCCTGTTCCATGAGGTGAACAAAGGGGTTCAGGACGGATGGATGCTCTATGCGGGTTGTTATGAGGTGTTTTCCCTTGCTGGAATGCCTGAGGGCTGCACCCATTATGGCCATGTTGTTTGACTCTGTGCCTCCGCTTGTAAAGACAATCTCGCAAGGTTCACAGTTTATAAAACTTGCAAGGCGTTTTCTTGCCTTTTCAAGCTCTCTTTTTGCAGCCTGGCCCAGGGCGTGGCTGCTGCTTGGGTTTCCCCACGACTCCTTGAGTATCCTTTGGATCTCCTGGCGCACCTCTTTCAGCACAGGGGTTGTGGCGTTGTAGTCAAGATAGATATTTTCAGGCATGATGATTGCTTTTGGCTTTTGAAACCTGTAATTTTTCCCGAAAGGGTTCTTAGAAGAGTAATAACATATTCTGGAACTTGGAAGAAAGAACCTTGTCAGATGGAAAAGATTTCAGTAGGCGGAAGCTTTTGCATTAAGAAAAAAGGGAGGATATACTCCCTCTCCTTCTCAAGGACGCGGGCCTTTTTCTCCGTCCTTTTCCTGCTTTTTTTCGTCCTTCAGCTTGGAGGATGCGGCCCCAAAAGGCCGGTTGTTCGGGGAAAATACGCCCGTGGCACCTACAGGCCCTACAGGGTGAACGGAAAGACCTACTACCCTCTTCCCTCATCCAGGGGGTTTGTGGAAACAGGCTATGCCTCCTGGTACGGGCCCAGCTTCCATGGAAGGCGCACTGCCAACGGCGAAAGGTACAACATGTACAGTATGACAGCGGCCCACAAGATTCTTCCCATGAACACCTTTGTGCGGGTGGAGAACCTTGATAATCACAGGAGCGTGGTGGTAAGGATCAATGACCGGGGGCCCTTTGTGAGAAACAGGGTCATTGACCTTAGCTATGCCGCAGCCAAAAAGCTCGGGGTGGTGGGGCCTGGAACCGCAAGGGTTAGGCTTGTGGCCCTTGGGGAGGTGGGAAGCATAAAGGGCAATACCGTCACCTTCAAGAAGACGCCCGACTTCATGCACGGTGACTTTTACGTACAGGTGGGGGCCTTTGTGTCAAGGGAGAACGCCTTCAGGCTCAGAAACAGGCTCTGCCGCATATACAGGGGCGTTACCGTGGTAAGGGGCCGTACCAACGGCCAGGACTACTACAAGGTGCGGATAGATGCCCCAAATGACTACAGGCTTGCCAAAAACTTTGAAAAAAGGATAGAGGATGCAGGATTCCCCGAGGCCTTTTTGGTGGCGAGATAGGACTCATGTGAATATAATATGAAGCCTGCAGCCAAATGTGTTAAATTAACTTGTTGAAATGGAAAATGTTTTTTGGAGGATTTGATTTGTCTTTTTTCACCAACTCAACCATGAAAAAGAAAAGAGAAATTTCAGAGTCTGGTTTCACCCTGATAGAGCTTCTCGTAGTCGTTATAATTATAGGCCTTTTGGCCTCCCTTGTTGCGCCGAAATTCTTTGGAAAGCTTGGCTCAAGCCGCCAGAAGACTGCAAAGGCCCAGATAGAGCTCCTTGGCCAGGCCCTTGATGAGTTTCGCCTCGATAATGGACGCTATCCAACCACAGACGAGGGTCTTGAGGCCCTTAGAAAAAAGCCAGAGGGCCTTCCCAACTGGGCGGGACCATATCTGCCAAAACCCGTTCCAAAGGACCCGTGGGGCAGGCAATATATTTACCGCTCGCCTGGAGAGCACGGAGATTACGACCTTTATAGCTACGGCCGTGACGGCCAGGAGGGCGGTGAAGGCGAAGATGCAGATGTTGTAAGCTGGAAGTAGTCTTATGCCTCTTGAACAGCTTGCAAACAAGCTTTCCAGTCTCTTTAAGGGGACTATCCGGTATTCAGGCTCCATGGCTGAAGATGCCGAGGAGGAACCGCAGGCTTCCCAGAAGGATACGTCAACGGGGAGTCTCTTAAACACTATTCAGAGGATTGATGCCAAGGATTTTCCTGAAAAACCACCCATGGTGAATGGGCTCAACGCCCAGCAGATGCAGCAGTGGAAGGTACTCCCAATAGATGTTAAGGATGAAGCCGTAGTGGTGGCCATGGCGGATCCCCTTGACGTCTATCTGCTCGAGTTGCTCGAAGACATATACCAGCGGAAGGTCGAAGCCGTCCTTGCAGAGGAGGAGGATATACTTTCCGCTATTTACCGATGGTACGAGGCGGACTCAGATATGGATGCGGAAGATGAGGATGCGGAGTCTTCCATCGCAGACGGCCTGTGGGACGACCCTGAGCAGTTAAGGGATCTTGCCTCAGAGGCCCCTGTCGTGCGTCTGGTCAATCACGTAATAAACCAGGCCCTTGAAATAAAGGCCTCTGATATCCACTTTGAGCCATTCAGGGAGAATCTCAAGGTGCGTTACCGCATAGACGGCGTGCTTCACGACGTGGAAACGGTTTCAAAGAAGCTCCAGCCCGCCATCACCTCTCGTCTGAAACTCATGGCAAAGATGAACATTGCAGAGATGCGGCTTCCCCAGGATGGCCGGATAAAGGTGAAGGACGGCAGGCGTGAGATTGACATCCGGGTTTCGTCCCTCCCAACAATCTTTGGTGAAAGCATAGTACTCAGGCTGCTTAATAGGGACGAGGTGAAGCTTGAGCTCGAGTCCTTAGGTATTGCGGATGACATACTTGCCAGGTTTGACAGGTTCATAAGAAAGCCCTACGGGATGATACTGGTTACAGGTCCAACCGGAAGTGGAAAGACAACCACCCTCTACAGCGTCATGAACAGGATAAACTCCCCGGACAAGAAGATAGTCACCGTGGAGGATCCTGTAGAATACCAGCTTGAGGGCATAAACCAGATTCAGGTGAAGTCCAGCATTGGCCTGACCTTTGCCTCGGCACTAAGGACAATCCTCAGGCAGGATCCGGACGTTATCCTTATTGGGGAGATAAGAGATGCAGAAACTGCAGAAATTGCAGTGCAATCTGCACTAACCGGCCACCTGGTTTTTTCCACCCTCCACACAAACGATGCGGCAAGCGCCATAACAAGGCTCCAGGAGATGGGCATAGAACCGTATCTGATTTCCTCGTGTCTTCTCGCCATAATGGCCCAGCGCCTTGTCCGGAAAATATGCCCTCACTGCAAGACGGAGTACCATATTCCCCACGAGGCGGTTTCAGAGACGGCAAGCGCCCTTGGGGTCAGAAGCGGGGAGGTGCCCGTTAAGAGTTGGCGGGGACTTGGCTGCCCGTCCTGTGCAAACACTGGTTATTCTGGCAGGACGGGAATTTACGAACTTCTTGAGGTTAGGGAGGGCATTCCTGCCCTCATACTCAATGGCGAGAATTCAAGCGCAATATCCAGGAAGGCCCAGGAATATGGCATGCGAACCCTCAGGCAGGATGGACTGGAAAAGGTGCTTGACGGCCAGACTACCCTTGAAGAGGTGTTGAGAGTCACTAACTAAATGCCTGAATTTGCATTCGAAGCAATAGATCCAAAGGGCAAGCGGGTTTCTGGTACCCAGGAGGCAATCTCTCAGGAGGAGGTGGTATCGGGCCTTATATCCAAGGGGCTCCAGCCCATCGAGGTAAAGCGGCGTCACTCTTTCCAGGCGCTTCTTGAGATAAGAAAAAAGAAGATATCCTTAGACGACGTTCTCTACTTTACGGGGGAGCTCGCAGACCTTCTCGAGGCGGGTGTCCCTCTTGAAAGGGGACTGCTGATCCTTAGCGAGGCCACTGAAAAGGAGGAGGTAAGGAGCCTTGTCCAGGAAATAAAGGAGGCCATTCACGCCGGCAAGACCCTTTCCGAAGCGCTTTCCCAACACAAGGATATCTTTGACAGCCTTTACGTTAACATGGTGAAAGTGGGCGAGCTTGGGGGTGTGCTGCCCCAGGTCCTGAAAAGGCTCGGAGATTTTCTCGAAAGGTCACGCCAGATCAGGAAATTCATCATTTCTTCATCCATTTATCCTTCCATTCTTGCCTTCGTGGGCCTGATATCCGTGTTGATCCTGGTAACCTTCGTCGTTCCAAAGTTTGGCCAGATATTCCAGGACATAAACCAGCCCATGCCGGCCATGACAAGTTTTGTGCTTGGCGCAAGCCGGTTCCTGAAGGCCTGGTGGTGGCTTATGCTTTTGGTATTCGCTTTTTTAACGGTTTCTTTCCGTATTTATATAAGCAAGCCGGAGGGCCGGAGATGGTGGGATAGCGTTAAGCTCGATATGCCCGTAGTGGGCCCCTTTGTTAAACGTATAGAGATTGGTAGGTTCGCGCGCACCCTTGGAACGCTCCTTGAAAGTGGCGTGCCAATCCTTAAAGGTATAAGCCTCTCAGGCGAGGTGGTAAGCAACACCATCATCAGGGAGGCAGTAAGAGGACTTTATGCGGGGATTCGCCAAGGGAGAAGCCTGAGCCTGCTAATGAAGAAATCTAAGGTCTTTCCTCCTCTTGTGATTCATCTTGTTTCGGTTGGCGAGGAGACAGGGCGCCTTTCAAAGATGCTTCTAAAGGTTGCGGACGATTTTGACGAACAGGTCCAGTCTGACACCAAGCTCTTTTTGTCCATGCTTGAGCCAATAACAATAGTGGTAATGGGTGTCCTGATTGGCGCCATCATATTTTCAATGCTCATGGCCATTTTCAGCATAAATGATGTCACCTTTTAAAAGGTCGGTTTTTTCATCCGGCTTTACCCTTGTGGAGCTCATGATCGTACTCATTCTTATCGGCCTCATGGGGTCTATGGTGGCGGTGTCGGTATCGAGCGGCCTGCTGAAATCCAAGGAACGGAGATTTATCGAGGATTTTACCGCTTCAATGAAAAGGGCAAGGAATTCAGCCATAGGTAGGGGAAGGGCGGTAAATTTCGTCATAGATGGGAAAGAACGCAGGTTCGGGATAAAGGGAAAGAAATTTACGGATATTCCAAAGGCCATAGAGGTATCTGCGGAAGGGATACTAAAGCTAAGGGATGGCCTTTTTGGCATAACCTTTTATCCTGATGGCAGCTCGAGCGGAGGAAAAATTGATCTTTCCTGGGACAACGGAAGAAAAGACGCATTTCAGATAGGGATTATCTGGGCAAGCATCAAGCATGAAATTACCAAACCCTGAATTTCAGGCGTCCATAGTGAAATACCCCGGAGGCTTTACGCTACTTGAAGTGCTCGTGGCAACTGCCATAACCGGCATTGCCATCGGCGTGTGCATGGCCATATTCACACAGGGCCATTCAGAGGCCTTCCGGGGAGCGGAGGTCAAAACCGCGTGTAATATAGCGGTGCGGCTTCTTGACAGATGGAAGTCACTAAAGAGGTACCCCGCTTCCGAAAGCGGTGAGGTGGAGTCCAATCCGGGATGGTCATATATATTAAAGGAGTCGGGGCCTGTCTCTAGTGCGGTGACCCTGCCGGATGGGGAAACAAGGATGATAGAAAGCGATGAGTTGACCGAGATCACCCTGAGGATAGTTCCGCCGGACAGGAAGAGGGATTTCAGTCTCACGTTCTGGGTACCTTCCAAGGAGGTGGAAGAGCGATGAAAGAGACAAGGGGCTTTACTCTGCTTGAAGTTCTCGTCTCCATGACCCTCATTGCGGTACTAGTAGTGGTCCTTTCCATGGCGCTTCGCTCCGGAATAAATGCCTATACCAGGGCAAAGAATTATAATGCAACCTTCTTTCCTGAAGCCGCCCTTGAAGGCCTTCTATTCAGACAGCTTGAGGCTATAGTGGTTCCTGGACGCGGGACGCTTTCCGGCTTTTGCTTTTTTCGTGGGGAGGATGACAAACTATGCTTTGTCACCACCTATGGGCCCCAGGGTGTTGGAAAGGGAGGAATATGGAAGGTCGTTTACTGGTTGAACGAGTCCAAGGGCAGGCTGTACTATGCCGAGCGGCCGTTGTTACGCAGCCAGGATGCCAAGGAAGAGCTTCCTGACAGGTTTTATGATCTTTCTCAGGAGGAACTTAACAGCAAGGGCTGGCTTGTGACTTCTCTCCCGGGGGTAAAGGGGCTTTACTTCTCATACAGGAGTGTTTTTTCAGGGGAAGAGGAGGGGCCTGGAAAGTGGCCTGATGAATTCAGGAAGGACCGTGGCATTCCGGTAGATGTGGGCATCAGCCTTGATTTTAAAAAGAAGGGAGAAAGGGATGATGCTGGGAGGAAATGGACTGTTTTGCCGGTAGGTGTAATGTGATGAAGCCAGCTTTTCTTAAAAGGGAACAGACAGGAGCGGTTCTAATACTTGTGCTCTGGGTCATTGCCCTTCTATCCATGCTTGGCGGATATTTTACCCTTGAGACCACCTTGAGGCGCAATTTGTCTTTTTCGGACTGGAACCTTTTGAGGGCAAGGCTTGCCATATTGTCGGTCCTCAATCTTGCAGCCACTCACATAAGGCCCCTTGGTGAAGAAAAGGATGTGGACGAGAAGGAAAAATTCATAGTTCCGGACGGTGCTGTTTACAAGATTGGGATTGGCGGTCAGGAGATGGCCTTTTCCATTGAAGACGAAAGGGGAAAACTTGACCTGAACAAGGCATCAGAAGAGGAGATCCTTGATTTTTTCAACTCTTTTCTTGGGGAAACCAAGGGAAACGAGGTGGCAGAATGTATCCTCGACTGGCGGGATAATGACGACGAGGCGAGGCCGGATGGTGCGGAAAAGGACTATTACCTTTCCTTAAATCCTCCCTATGAGCCAGGAAACGGCAAGTTTATCCTGCTGGAACAGCTCTTGCTTGTCAAAGGCGTTGATCCTGAGCTTTTCTGGGGCACTCTTGAATGGAAAGGGTATGGAGACAGTGGCAAGGCTCCGGCGTGGAAGGGTGGCCTTCAGGATTTATTAACCGTTTATAACGGTAGCGACAAGATTGTTAAAGATGTAAGCCCACGGCCCCTCGTTGACATATTGGCGAAAGAATATTTTAAAGATGGCCATGGACTTGGGACCCTGAGATTCAAGACGTGTGCATATCAGTCCTGTTACCAGGTCTTTTTTAGGACGAGCCCGGGGGCCAAGGAGGGTTTCATCTTGGTCCACTGGCAGCAGGTACCGAGATTTCAATAAGGGGAAATGTATTGCTTGGTGAAACTGTAGGCATCTTCCTTGGGGAACAGCAGTTGAGCTACGCCCTTTTGAAAAGGGAGTTCAATAGGTGGTCCAGGCAGGAAACCGTCGTGTACGGCGAGACAGGAGGCAGGAATTCCCTTGAAAGACTCGGCAGCCTGCTTGCTCAATTGAAGCCAAGGAGGGGCCGCAGGCTCTGTATAGCACTTCCCCGTAACAGGTATTTCCTCAGGGATCTCAAATTCCAAGGCCTCAGCCCGGAGGAAGCCGAAAGCGCGGTCCGTCTTTCCATAGGTACACACGTCCACCTGCCGGTAGAAGACATCTATTTCGATTGTTCCTCCTATGAAAGTGATGGTCAGAGCCGTGTGCTTATTGCATACGCCAAGAGGGGCCTGATCGACTCCATTGTGGAACAGGTTGAAAAGACCGGGCACAGGAAGAGCCTGTATTGCATATCCCCGTGCAGCCTCGGTGCTGATATTTTGCTCAGAAAGGGGAACAGCGTTACCTTTCCTTGTTTCAGCCTGTATAATGAGGAAGGAGAGGCAGTCTTGAATATCCATGGTAGGGACGTGTGGCAGGGATGCCACGTAGTAAGTGCGTCCGGCTGCGGCATTCAGGACATGGTTAAGCGGATGGGTTATGGCCCTGAAGTCTTGGAACCGCTTTTCGTTTTTGACAGTAAAGATACGGTAAGCCTTTCAGACATAGGGACCGTGAATCCTTGCGAAGATCCTGGCGTTGAGGCCATGTGCGGCAAAGGAGGCTTTAGCCATGGACTTTGCGCAGCGGTCCTTGGAACCTCTGCCTTTCCTCAGATAGCCTTACAGCAAAAGGAGAGGAGAAAACCCCTGCATCTTCGGATAAATACCATGCAGCTTGCCGTGGTCGGGCTTTTCGCCCTCCTTGTCATATTTACTGGCAACAGGCTCTTTCATCTCATGGAGGTGTCGAGGCAGTACAACACGAACGTTACAGCAATAAAGCAGCTTCAAACGAGGTTTGCCCCACTGAAGGCCAAGATGGAGAAACTCCAGAAGCTCAGGGCCATTGAACAGGACATGGTCGATTTCCTGATAGAGCGTCCGCCTCTGCTCGATATACTCAAGGAGCTTGCCGAGAAGACCCCCATGGATGCATGGATACGGTACTTTACATTAAGGGGCAATGTATTGAAGGTCTCCGCAGAAGGGGGGTCTGCCGTAAATACCATGGAGGCATGGAGAAGGAGCAGGTTCTTTTCAAGTGTCAAGCTGGCGTCCCCGGTGACAAAGGACAGGCAAGGCAAGGAGCGTTATACCGTGGAGTTAAGGATCAGGACCTTCATCAAACAAGGGGCAGGGAGAAGATGATGAAGGGCAGCCTCATGGGAGGGAAAAACCAGTCGACGCTGGTACGTTACGGCCTGATAGTCATAGTTCTGATACTGTGGTACGGACTCATCCTGAGCCCTATAAATTCCAGGATAAAAACCAGGCAGGAGACTTTAGAAACTCAGGAATTGAGGGTCCAAATGCTCCAAAAAAGGATAAGGAAACTCAGCAACATTGATAAGGAATTTTCATTGGAGAAAAAGAGGTTCGTAAACCTAAAAAAAAGGTTAATTCCCGGAGACTCCCTCCAGCTTGTGGCTACTAATATGCAGAATTCCTTTTTGCAAAAGGCCAAGAAGGCAGGGGCTGAGGTGCTGGTTTACAGGAGCGGCAGTCCGAGGAGGTGGCGGGATTACAGGCTGGCGGTTTCCATATTCAACTTAAAATGTAACCTTTCCCAGCTTCTTGATCTTCTCGAGTCGCTTTACAGGGAAGGCAGATTACAGCGTATTAACAATATAAATTTTTCCACCATACGGGGCAGAAAGTCAGAACTCAGGATAAACATGGAAGTCGAAGGGCTATTCTTGGGAGATAAGGCTAAGTTATGACAAGGATAAACAAGACGTTATCACTGGGATTGTGTTTCTTCTTTGTCTTTTTGGGCCTGGCAAATACATTACTTGCCAAGGATAAGAAAGATAAGGCCAAGGAACCCGTGGTCGAATACAGGTCTCCCTATGACGGGGCCAAGCCGGGGGAAAAGAGAAAGATAGAGATATCTCTCGACAACATGGATATATACCCCGTCCTTGACCAGATACTGGGCCAGATACTCAGGCTGAACTTTGTTGTGGAACCCTCCATAAGGGGAACCATTTCTGTCCACATAAGGGGCAATTATACCAAGAAGGAACTCCTTGACCTTGTCAACTCGGTGCTCCAGATGCAGGGCCTGGCCATAGTACCCGGGGGTAACGGGTTGTACAAGGTGGTCAGAAAGGCCAACAGTCCGAAGATGGGGGTAGTCGTAACAACAAAAAAGAGGCCAAGAAGGCCGGGTGACATAATCCGCGTAATACAACTTCAGTACCTTTCCGCATCACATGCCGCCTCCAACCTGAGAAACCTGGTGAGTCCCGGGGCAGTTATAATACCCGTCCCAAGCAGTAACAGCATAATCCTTTCAGATACTGCCGAGAATGTTCTAAAGGTTGCTAAGGTCCTCTCCATCCTTGACGACAATATATTCAAGAATGTTTACTGGAGACTCTTTACCCTGCAAAATGCCGATATAGAAGACCTCTCCAAGGACCTCCAAAGTATATTTTCTGCAAGTGTACTATACAAGCGTCCCGGTATAGATACAAACGGACTGAAAATAATTCCTCTTCAGACCCTTAATGCCCTGCTTGTGGTAACAAGGTGGAAAAATGTGCTCAGCCAAGTGACCCACTGGGTAAAAGAACTTGATCAGGGCCAGCTTGACAGGGGAAGCAAGGTCTACGTCTATTTTGTGCAAAACGGTCAGGCCAAGGAGCTCGCCGGTATTCTGAACCAGCTTTACGGGGAGAAGTCCTCGGCCAAGTCCAATAAGAAGGTTATCGTCAGGAGGGCCTCGCAGACAAAAAAGGCCAAGCTCGTAGGGGCAGCCGGCGAGCTTTCCGGCGAGGTGAAAATAATAGCGGATGAGACGAACAATTCCCTGATATTCAAGGCGCGCCCAAAGGACTACGCGGTGATACGGGAGGTGCTTAAAAAGCTTGATATAATACCGAGGCAGGTTCTTATAGAGGTGCTTATCGCAGAGGTGTCTCTTACCAACGATGTGAAGTACGGGGTGGAATGGTTCATAGAAAACAAGGGTATAAATATTGGAGGCTCTCCCTATAACGCGAACATGATGCTCGATGCTGGAAAGGCCCTCGCCCAGGACACAGGGCTTGGTAAAGGATATCCCGGCTTCACTTATGCCCTTTACGACGGGGACGGGAGTCTTAGGGCACTTATTAACCTTCTTGCAGAGAACACGGATGTTGACATACTTTCTGCTCCGAACATACTTGCGGCAGATAACCAGGAGGCAAGAATAGAAATAGGTGAGGATGTTCCCACGCTTTCTGAATCAACCATTTCATCAGGCGGAGTGAAGACTCAGGGCGTCCAGTACAGGAAGACGGGAATCATTCTCCAGGTAAAGCCCTACATCAACGACAGCGGCCTTGTTCGGATGGAAGTGACCCAGGAGGTAAGCAAGGTAAATGAGCAGGCCACCGCGGGTATCACCTCTCCACGCATAACCAACAGGAAGGCCACTACTTATTTGATAGCAAGGGACGGGCAACATATATTAATGGGAGGCCTCATGAGCACCCAGTACACGGTGACCCACTCCGGGATTCCCATACTCAAGGATATTCCCGTTCTCGGGTACTTATTCGGCTCCAAGGGGACCAAGAAGGAGAAAAAGGAGCTTATCTTCATATTGACGCCCCATGTCATCAAGACCAGGGCAGAGGCTGATCGGATAACCAGGGAGTTCGCCACAAAGGTTCACAGCCTTAAAAGGATGCTTGAAGAAAGGAATATACTGAAAAAAGACAGTGGCGAAGCAAGTGTAAATGATGACGGGGATACTGAGGATTACTGATGGAGAATTTCAGCCGAAGGCTCCTTGCACTGCCATTTCTCCTTGTCCTGGTCACCTTGGTCCTTACCCTGTGGACTGTAACCCCTCCGGTCGCCTGCGCTGTCAGTTCCAAGTACCAGATTATCCTTAAGAAAAATCCCTTTGACCCGGAAAGGGGGGCGGGAAACGAACAGGAGAATGGGAGGAATGCTCCAAGCGAAGCAGAGGAATTTGCCAAAAACCATGCGGTTTACGGTGTCGTGATCGCCGGCGGAAACCGGTTTGCATTCATAAAGGAAGTCTCAAAGGCCGGATCGCGAAAAAGATCACGTGATAGAAGCCAGGACGACATAAGGAAAGTCACCGTCGGCGACCTTGTAAGCGGATGGAAGGTCAGCGACATCAGGGATGAAGGTGTATCCTTTGTCAGTGCTGGCAAGAGGGTTTTCTTGAAGGTTTTCGGAACCACAAAAAACGAACGGACATCCAACGAGCCGGTAGCCATTGCCACCCCTAAGCCCAGGGTTTTTATTCCTCCTCCGGTTCCGGCGAGAAGTATATCAGGGAAAAACGGGCACAGGCAAAGGCCGCAGATTTTTGTATTTCCAAATGGGAAAAACGGCCAGAAAATTAACAATCCTTTTTTAAAGGCCCTTATGGAAGCAAGAAAAAAAAGTCTAAGACAGAAAAATAACAAAGGAAGATAGCGGGCGTTGCTCCTTGCCTTTATATGGGTTGTTTGTTGCCCGCCCAATTGCCACCTGCTATCATGGCTGCCATGGAATCATCTTATGAAAATGCTCATTATCTCCCCATATATTGTAACCTTCAGGACAGGAAGGTGGTCATTGTTGGTGGGGGAAGGGTGGCCGGCCGAAAGGTCCGTTCCTTGCTGCCTTCCGGTGCGAAGATCACTGTAATAAGCCCGGAAGTCACTCATGATCTTGCCTGTTTGATAAAACACAACAATATAAGGCACTTAAAAAGGTCTTTTTCCACCGGAGACCTCCGGGATGCATGGCTTGTAATTGCTGCGACTGACGATGCCAAGGTTCAGGAACAGGTTTTTTCGGAGGCGGAAAGGCTCGGATGTCTCTGCAATGTGGTGGACAGGCCGGAAAAATGCAGTTTCATAGTTCCATCTGTTGTCAAACGTGGGGCTCTTACCATGGCCGTTTCAACGGGTGGCCAGAGTCCGGGGCTGGCAAGGGCCTTGAGGAAAAGGCTTGAGGAGGAATTCCCTGAGGAGTGGGCACCATACGTGGAGCTTGCAGGTAGGCTTCGCAGGCTGATCCTTAGTAGCAAGGACCCCGAACGTATCCAAAGGGGCCTCGAGAGGCTTGTCTGTTTCCGCTGCATAAGATGGATACAGGAAAAAGAGTGGGAAAAATTGGTTGAATGGGCTATAGACATAGGGGGTAAGGAGGCCGAAATATTGGCAAAAGAAGCAATTTCTTCATGGACAGATTCGTTTTCCAACTGACCTTTTTCACCTATATAGCAGCGACAGCAGGCTATTTTGTCAACCTGATTACCCTTCGCAGGGAAGTGGAAAAGATCGCAACCTGCATACTCGCCGGCGGCCTGTGCCTCCATACCATTTCCATAATTCTAAGGTGGACTTACGGTCGGCATGCCCCTCTCGTGAGTTTTTACGACGTCTTTTCATTCCTGGCATGGTCCTTGTGCGCCGCATTTCTTCTGTTCCAGGCCGGCCACAAGCTGAAGGCCCTCGGCGCATTCGTAAGTCCGGTAATCACCCTTTTCATGATCCTCTCTCTCATGCATCCAAACCGGATATTACCCTTGCCTCCTGCACTTCAGAGCTTCTGGCTGCCTGTTCATGCGTCCATAAGTATCATAGCCTATGCACTTTTGACCCTGTCCTTCTGTATATCCATCATGTACCTGATACAGGAACATCACATAAAGAAGAAACAGCTCGGCGGATTGTTCAAGAGGCTGCCCTCTCTGCAAGTCCTTGATACCATGGCGGAAAAATGTCTTAAGATAGGCTTTCCCCTCCTTACCCTTGGTATAATCACGGGTTCTATATGGGCCGAGCAGGCCTGGGGGGCTTACTGGAGTTGGGATCCAAAGGAGACATGGTCCCTTATAACCTGGCTCCTGTATGCGGCACTTCTTCATCAGAGGCTTACGGTTGGCTGGCGTGGCCGGAAAAGTGCCTACATGACCATAATCGGTTACCTCACTCTGCTTTTTACCTTCATAGGGGTGACGTATCTCTTGCCTGGAGCGCATTCTTATGCCACGTAGGGATGCTTCAAAAGATATTATTCTCTTCGGAGTGAATTACAAAACAGCCCCGGTTGAGGTCAGGGAAAGGCTTGCACTTACCCGTGAGAACAGGCCGGTTCGGTTTGTCTTTGAAAGACTGCCTTCCTGCCAAGAGTTGGTCTTTTTGTCCACGTGCAACAGGGTGGAGGTCATAGCTGCCTCTTCTAATGCCCGTAAGACGAGGGAAGAGATATTGGAATTCTGGAAAGGTATCTCGGACATGGGTCTTAACGCCATAGAAGGGTGTTGCTACGATTATTCAGGGGTTTCAGCCATTCGTCATGTCTTTCGCGTAGCCTCGAGTCTCGATTCAATGGTGGTTGGTGAGCCCCAGATCCTGGGACAGATGAAGGATGCATACCGTCTATCCCTGGAAGAGGGGTGTTCCGGCCAGCTTCTGAACAAGCTCATGCACAAGGCCTTTTCCGTGGCAAAAAAGATAAGGACTGAAACGCGTATCGCGAGTCAGGCCGTATCCATAAGTTACGCGGCGGTAGCCCTTGCCAAGAAAATATTTGGGGAGCTCGGAGGCAAAAAGGCCATGCTGATAGGGGCTGGCGAGATGGCCGAAATCGCGGCCCAGCATCTGAAGACCAACGGTATAGGGGAACTTGTGGTGGCAAACAGGACCCTTGAGCGGGCGGTTGAACTTAGCAGGACCCTTGGAGGGAAGGCCATTTCTCTTGAGGAACTCGATGATGCCCTTATTGGAACGGATATAGTGATAAGCTCCACCGGGGCCCCAGGCGTCATAATCGAAAAGGATCGCATAAAGAAAATCATGCGACCAAGGCGCCACAGGCTCCTTTTTTTTATTGATATAGCCGTTCCAAGGGATATTGACCCGGGTGTAAACGACATAGATAATGTCTACCTCTTTGATATAGACGAACTCAAGGAGGTAGTGGAAGAGAACAAGCAGGAACGGCAGAAAGAGGCCATAAAGGCAGAAAGGATTATTGAGGCGGAGGTCATAAAGTTTCAGTCGTGGCTCAAGTCCCTGGATGTCGTTCCTGTGATCAAGGGCCTTCAGGAAAAGGCAGAGTCCATTAGGAGAAGAGAGCTTGAAAGGACAATGAAGAGCCTCAGGCACCTTGATGAGAAGGATGTGCTGGCCGTAGAAAGGCTTACCCGATCCCTTGTTGGCAAGCTTCTTCACGATCCCATCATCTATCTCAAGAAAGGGGCGGACATGGAAGACCGGGAAGAGGTTCTCTACATGATAAGCAGGCTTTTTGCCCTGAACGGGCTTGGACAGACCGTTTCTCTTGAGGATTACATTGAGAACAAGGCAAGGCGCGGCAAGAGAGCCGTTTCATCAAAGGGAGACTGTTAAAAAAGCAAGTACCCCGTTCACATGGGCATTTTGGGGTAATAGGAGCCAAAAACTGGGGCAAGGGCAGTTTTTCGGAGCTTTCCAAAAAATTGCAGGTTTGGGGTTGGCACCTGCTATTCTTCCTTTGTACCTCCCCGGTTTTTGAAATATATTTCCCTTTGAGGGACAGGAATATCGATGCCCTTCTCCTTGAAGGTTCGGTCTATCCTTTTTAGAAGTTGATGGATTACCCTGCCCTTTAGGCTTGGCTCGTTGACCCAGCAAAGAAGCTCAAGACCAATGGCAGACTCCCCAAAGCCTCTGACCCTTGCCCTGGGCTTGGGACTTCTCGCCACGTCCGGGTCGCCGAGGGCTATTTCCTCAAGTAGCATAGAGACATCATCCAGGTCAGAGCCATAGGCTACTCCCACCGGGACCCTGATCCTAAAACGGGGTACAGGTGCGCTCTCGTTTATTATCTTGGCGTTTGCCATGATAGAATTGGGAATGGTGATGAGGACGTCATCCCTGGTTTTTATCCTCGTGGAGCGGATGCCGATATCAACCACCTCTCCACGTTCCCCTGAATCTAGGATAATGTAATCGCCGACCTTGTAGGACTTGTCCATGAAAATGGAGATGCCGCCAAAGAAGTTTGATAGGCTGTCTTTCGCTGCCATGGCTACTGCTATGCCGGCGATTCCTGCCGAAGCGAAAAATGGTGTGAGGCTGACGTCCCATACCATGAGTATGGCTACTATGCCCAGAACAATGACGGCTATGCGCAGAACATTCCTGAAGAGGAGAAAGACCTCCCGGCCGATCTTGGCCTTTTCAGACAGGAGATAGGGCTCCTGGAATTTAAATGTGGATATGAAGTGTGCAGTAGGCAGCCACCACACCATTATTATGAGGGTCTTTATGAAGTTGATGGCAATGAAGTTCCAGGGCGCTGGAAGTTGATAGCCTACGGCAACATGCAGAGGGCCAAGCAGCAGTATGGTAAGGCAAACAGGCTTGTGGATGAAGGCGATGACCTGGTCGTCGAAAGAGATGTTAGTTAGGGCGGCGAGCCTTTTCAGGGCCTTGTCCACGAAGATACTCGCTATCTTGGCGAGAAGTGCATAGCTAAGGATGGTTATAATGGCATCAGCCTGGTTCTTGTCTAGAAAATAGAAGGCCTTATGAATGTATATGCGTATCTGCTGGTTGACATGTTCCATGTGAGCTATTATAAAGGGTCGCCAGTTTAATAGGAATTATTTAATTTTGGGAGGATTAATGGCCAATCATAAATCTGCCCTCAAGAGGGTCCGCCAGAACAGTAAACGCAGGTTACGCAATAGGATACGTAAGACGAGGATAAAAAACCTTACCAAGGCCGTAGAGGCAGCCATAGCCGAAAAGGCCCCGGAGCTTGCCATGGAAAGACTACGCAAGGCCCAAAGTTATATCGACAAAATAGGGCACAAAAAGGGAACCTTGCACAGGCGCACGGCCTCCAGGAAGATATCACGTCTTTACAGGAAGGTCAGCAGCCTTGTACGGGCGGCTGAGCAATAGGGCAAGGGCCTTTGTGCCCAGAAAGCAGGGATGCATCGAGGAGATGATGCATTATGAATAAGAAACCGGTACGTATTTATATGACATTAACCGGTTTCTTTTTTTTGTTTTTTGTGGTTGCCTGCGCACAACATGCAAGGTTTATTTCTCCAAAAGTTGAACTCCTCAATCTCAACGTCAGGGATGTAACCCTTTCCCACATAAATTATCAGGCACGCGTCAGGCTCTATAACCCAAACCTCCAAAGCCTCCATGTAAACTTTATGGAATACAGTCTGTTTGTAAACGGCATAAACCTCGTAAACGGTGCGGAACAGGTGGATGAGAAGATCGGGCCCCATGAAGAGGCCGCCATTCCTGTGAAGTTGTCTGGTTCGGTGTTCAATGTCATCAGACTCGTGTCGAGCATGCAGAAGGCAAAGGACGTGGACTTCGAATTGAAGGGGACCGTGTCCGGCACAGACACAAACGGACAAACCTTTTCCCTCCCCTTTGCAGAAAAGGGCAAACTTGACCTGTCGGCTCTTTATCCCGGCCTTTAATAGAAAAATATGGGTCCTCGACGTTTTCTGTGGATTTGATATATGGGAGTATCAAATCCACAGAAAACAAATCGAGGTGAAGAGGGATGAACGAGTATGATGTTATTTCTCTTGGATTAGGTATTCAGCCACCCTGGAGGATTGTAGGACAGATTCTTGATACCAGCAAGAACCCGCATGAATTGAGGATCAAGATCAAGGCAGACCGTGGTTCAAAATATCCCTGTCCTGTATGCGGTAAGATGTGCAAGGCCCATGATTTTCAGGAAAAGACCTGGAGGCATCTCAACTTCTTTCAGCACCATTGCTATATCACTGCCAAGGTACCTAGGACAAAGTGTCCGGAACATGGTGTAAAGACTGTCAAGGTACCCTGGGCAAGGAAAGGGAGCAGATTCACATT
>WGDC01000010.1 GCA_015493475.1 Deltaproteobacteria bacterium | reverse complement strand
GCTTGGCCCCACTCCATAACAGCTCCGTTAATGGATCCTCAATCCCCCCTGGTGATCTAATGGTAACTACGTTATCCTTACTCATGGTGGCGTACCTCCTTTGCTGTCTCAGTTATGCAAAACCGATTTCAGCAGGGTACGCCGCCTTAGTCAATCACTCCCGTACACCAAATTAGAGCATAACTCCTTCCGCCTAGGCCACGACCTCTTCTTCCGAATAACTGTCAACCGGCAAGCCCATCTCATCGCTCCACAGAAAGTCTCGTATTGTTATTCTTACCGCATCACGCGTTGTTTCCTTATCGCGCCAATGATCAATCTTGAGTTTTTCTGCTTTAAGGATTGAGGTGGGGCAGTGAGTGAGCCCGACTTCGCCCAAGGGGCTTCGTCGCGGCAGCCTTCGTTTTGAGCGGAGCGAAAAGAGAAGGCTGGTGGAGGCGGCGGGAGTCGAACCCGCGTCCGAAGGCATTCCACTCAAGCGTCTACGTGCGTATCCCGGATTATTGATTTTCGCCTGGAAAGCCCCATCCGGGCAGGGTCTTTCCGAGGCTAACCTGCAAGATTTTTAACCCTTTCCAGCGCAGGTAACTGGATCGGGCGAGCCTGCTATCTTAGCGCCCTGCAGGTCCAACAGGCAGGCCCTACAGGACGTGGCTGACTATGCAGCCAGTGCGTACTCGTATTCAGAGTCGGCGTTTGTGTTTTTTCCGCGTTTTTAACGAGGTCGCGGACCCCGGCACGCAACTTAAGCTTCCATACCCTCGTCGAAACCGTGTCGCCCCCGTGGTTTCAACAAGGTTGGAGTTGTGTTACCTTTAAGCTGACTAAGAAGATAAGATTTGCGACACCACAAGTCAAGTCTTGGTCTGTTTCTCCGGGTGTTTGAACTTTTCTAGGCAGTCCTTGCAGCAAAAGTAATAGAGCTTTCCCTTCCTGCCGTAAACAATGGCCTCCCTCTTTGGAACGTAGGTGCCGCAGACTGGGTCCTTTACAAGTTCATCGGTTATTGGTGGGGGTTTTCTGCCGGGCTTTGTCTGCCTTGGCCTGAAGGGCCCTAAAACGTATTTCTTGAAAAGGTGGTAGATGACAAAGACGATGATGAGGAAAAAAATGAAGCGGTACAATCAGGATTCCTCCACTTTCTTCATGGACGCATCACAAAGCGTGAGTTTTTTAAGTATCTGGTTGATACTTAGGTCAAAGCCCTCTGGCACGAAATCAGGTGCAATCTCTGTCCAGGGAACCAGGACAAAGTCCCTTTCTGAAAAGCGGGGATGGGGAAGCTCTAGATCACCCTTTTCATCTGGAATCCGTAGTTCGCCTTCTACTGCAAGAAGGTCAAGGTCAATTACCCTGTCAGGGCCAAGGGACCTGTCACGCCCCATCTTTTTCTCCACTCTTAAGAGCACTTCCATGAGTTCCAAGGGGGTGAGAGTTGTTAAGACCTCAAAGACAGCGTTTATGAACCTCTTGTCAGAGGCGATTCCTACAGGGGCCGTTTCATAAAGGCTTGAGACAGAAACAAGCTCAACTCCAGGTGTATGACTAACCTGCCTTATTGCCTCCCTGCAATTTCTCACCCTGTCACCAAGATTTGACCCCACTGCAATGAAGGCAGGCCTTTTTTTTCTTTCATCTGGCATCTATAGACATTTACCGAGCCGTTCAAGGACCTCCCCAAGGCGTTTTTCATCAACCGTAAGTGCCATTCTCGCATAACCCTCCCCAGGATCCCCAAAGCCGTTTCCAGGCGTACAAACTATCCCAGCCTCTTCCAGGAGCCTTGCGCAAAAGGATGCGGAAGTTTCCCCATCCGGCACCTTGAACCACACGTAAAAGGTGGCCCTTGGTCTTTGTGCCTTGATTCCAAGCCTGTTCAGACCGTCAACCAAAACGTCACGCCTTGCAGTATAGATGCCTCTCATCCTGTCAACAAAGGACTGGTCACTGTCAAGGGCAGCTATTGCCGCCTCCTGGACTGCCTCGAACTGGCCTGAATCAACATTTGACTTTACCTTTTTAAGGGCTGCCACAAGCTCTGGGTTTCCAACTGCAAAGCCTATCCTCCATCCTGTCATGTTGTAGGTCTTTGAAAGGGAGTGAAACTCGATTCCAACGTCCATCGCCCCAGGGGTTTCAAGAAAGCTTGGGGCAATGTAGCCGTCGTAGGTCATCT
>WGDC01000009.1 GCA_015493475.1 Deltaproteobacteria bacterium | reverse complement strand
TGCCCACTCAGGGCAAATGTAGTGCTTGATCACGGGCGCAAACTTCAAGACCGCCTGGCATCCCTCGTTCTTGCAGTCAAAGACGCGAAGGGGATTAAGCCCTGCCCTTCTTTGACAATCTTCACAAAAATCCCGCGCATTATTTTCAAGGAAAAGGACAAGGTCCTTTCTGTGAAGGGGCCTACACTTTGGGCAGCCAAGGGAGTTCACCTCAAGGATGAGATCATCTTCGTCTGCAAACTGCGACACTATCTCATAGGCAAGAAAGACAACCTCTGCATCTGCAAGAGGGGAGCTGCTACCGATATATTCCACATTGAGCTGGTGAAACTGCCTGAGCCTGCCCTTTTGAGGACGCTCGTGGCGAAACATTGGGCCCATGGTGTAAAGCTTTAGAAGTGGCGACTTATTATAGAGCTTGTGCTCGATGACTGCCCTGAGGATACCGGCAGTGGCCTCTGGCCGGAGGGTAAGAAGCTGGCCATTTCTGTCCTCAAAGGTGTACATCTCCTTTTCCACTATGTCCGTGTGCTCACCTATTCCACGGGCAAAGACCTCTGTCCTTTCAAGTATGGGCGTCCTTATCTCCTCAAGGCCGCAGCCTTCAAACATCCGCCTTGCCGTCTCTTCGATCCTCTGCCGCTTTCTTGCCTCTTCGGGAAGTATGTCCTTGAATCCCTTTACCGCCTTCAGGGTCACATTCGTCTCCTTTTCAACTTCGTATCTTGGCACAAACTTAATGGCACAAACAGCCCCTTCTGCCAAAATTTTGCAGGACAAAATTATCCAGCCCCTTGTAATTGAGCTCTTAAGAGGAAAATAAACCGAAAAAGTGGTCTGTTTGGGCCTAAGACAATATTTTGTTGCGATAAACTTCTGCTTTATTTAATGCAAGAAGGCGACAAATTCAAGCTCGCTGAGCCCACGGCTCCCAAATTCAAACAGAAAGGCAGCAAGCCCCCAAAGCTTTTTATTGGAACAAAACCCAACCTTTGACTTTAAATAAGGAGGTGGATTAAACTTTATCCCGGTAAACTTTCGGATTTTTTCGTTTTTTTACTTTAAAACCAAAACGACAGTAGAAACCATAACCGGCTTAAATGACACAAACAGCAGAAGGTCCTGAAATCCTGCCACCTGATCTTGTCATGGAAAAAAGGCCTGGCAATGAATTAATAATCCGTTTTTCAGGTACCTGGACCGTTCACAAGACCCCGCCAGCCTTTTCTGACGTTGCCCCAAGAATCAGGAAGTACCTGCCCATAAACGAAATAGTAATCGACACCGAAGGGCTCAATAGATGGGACAGCATCTTTATCCTGTTCCTTCTTGAATTAAAAAAATTTGCGCGAAAAAACCGGATCAGACTGAACCTGGCATCCATTCCCCCAGGTGCCCTTCATCTCTTAAATCTTGCCATGAAGGCCGAATCCACAAGAAAAATGACGGATGAAGACCATGGTGGCCCCTTTCTCGAAAAGGTCGGCAAGGCAGCCTCATTGATTGCCAGGCAGATAAAGGGCTTCCATGCGTTTCTTGGCCAGGTGGTGCTTGGATTCTTGAACATCCTTTCAGGCAGAAGCAGGCTCCGCATGGATGACTTTCTTCTATATCTTCAAAATGCAGGTGCCAGGGCCCTTCCCATTGTAAGCCTTGTAAGCTTTCTTGTTGGGCTAATCCTTGCCTTTGTTGCAACAGTGCAGTTAAAGATATTTGGTGCTCAGATATTCGTGGCAGATCTTGTTGGTATTGCCATGGCCAGGGATATGGGCGCCATGATGGTGGGCATCATAATGGCAGGGCGCACAGGCGCAACATACGCAGCCCAGCTTGGCACCATGCAGGTAAACGAGGAAATTGACGCCCTTAGGACCTTAGGGATACGGCCTATTGAGTTTCTCGTAATACCAAGAATACTTGCCCTCTCCCTAATGATGGTGCCACTTTGCATCTATGCGGACCTTCTTGGCATTGCAGGAGGGGCTGTAGTTGGTGCAGGTTTTAGCGATGTGACCCTTCTTCAGTATATTTCAGAGACACAAAGGGCGGTTCCCCTTACACACTTTTTCATCGGACTTGGAAAGTGCCTGGTTTACGGCATCATCGTCTCCATGGTTGGCTGCATGAAGGGGCTTTCATGCGGAAGGAGTGCTGCTGCCGTGGGCCAGGTTACCACATCTGCCGTTGTAACCTCCATAGTGTGGATAATAGTTGCCTGTGCCATAATAACGGTTATCTGTTACGTGTACGGGATATGAAAAGGCAAAGC
>WGDC01000008.1 GCA_015493475.1 Deltaproteobacteria bacterium | reverse complement strand
TGCAAATTCCCAGCAATACCTACAGATGCCATTATGTAAAAGTGAAGGTGTGTGTACATCGCTATCGAGATGGCAAACTGGCCATCTTTCACGGTCCTATGAAGCTTGCAGCCTATAAAGCCAATGGAGAGCTGATCCGTGAACAAAAGGCTGCCTGATATATCACCCGCTACGGACCTTGACAAGATGCTCCCGGCCTGGTGTCCAAAGGATGGCTTTGGCGGTTGCACTGAAAAAATGAGCAGACAAGCCTTCAAACCGCTAACGCATCATACCAGACCGGGACCGGGCCAAGCCCTTCATCTTGGCAAGGCCACTTCGCTTGCTCCTTGCCATTTTCATGTCAGCAGGATGCCTCCGGCAGGGCGGTTCCCTAAAAAAATTAGCACATGCCAAACCGGACACCTCTATTTGTTGACAACACTACCAAGACACGGTAGGGGGCATACTGGGGAACGATACTGCTCTATTTAAGGTAATCTCGCAGACGTAAGACAATTGGACTATAATAACTGAATGTATCCCTACTAACCAATAAAAAAATCCCTTGCAGGAGAAGACCATGGCCTATTCAGACCTTCAAGAATTTGTCAAGCGCTTGGAAAAAATCGGGGACATAAAACGGATAAAGCAACCCGTGAGCCCGGAGCTTGAAATAACAGAGATTACGGACCGCGTCTGCAAAATGCACGGCCCGGCACTCCTTTTTGAAAACGTTCCTGGCTATAAAATGCCCGTCCTCATGAATGCCTTTGGCTCCTTCAAGAGGATCTCACTTGCCCTTGAGGTCCCAAACCTGGACAGCCTGGGACAGGAAATACTAGATTTTATCGAGGCAGAGGCCCCTGACACCCTCATAAAAAAGTTGAAAATGGTGCCTAAGCTCAAACGCATGGCAAACGCCATGCCCAGGATGGCCAAGAAGGCCCCATGCCAGGAGATAGTGCTAAAGGGAGAAGAGGTGGACCTTGGTATTCTTCCCGTTCTTAAGTGTTGGCCTGAAGACGGAGGCCCCTTCATAACACTTCCGGTGGTATTCTCGAGACATCCAGAGACGGGCATAAGAAACGTGGGCATGTACCGTATGCAGGTTTATGACAAAAATACCACTGGCATGCACTGGCATACCCACAAGGGAGGCGCGCACCATTACAGGGTGGCTGAAAGGCTTGGACAGGATCTGCCAGTGGCAGTGGCCATTGGCCCAGACCCTGCCATGACCTATGCCGCCACAGCACCCCTTCCAGACGACATAGACGAGGTCCTATTTGCAGGTTTTCTTAGGGAATCCCCCGTTGAGCTTGTAAAGTGTGTAACCGTTGACCTTGAGGTTCCTGCCACATCGCAAATAGTACTCGAAGGCCTTGTTAAACCTGGAGAAAGGCGCATTGAAGGGCCCTTTGGCGACCACACAGGCTACTACTCCCTTGCGGATGAGTATCCTGTTTTCCATGTAACTTGCATGACCATGAGGCGTGACGCCATCTATCCTGGCACCATCGTGGGACAACCGCCCCAGGAAGACTGCTACATGGCAAAGGCAACGGAAAGACTCTTCCTTCCCATGATAAAAAAGACATTGCCTGAGATAATTGACATGAACCTTCCAATGGAGGGGGTCTTTCACAACCTGGCCTTTATCTCCATTGACAAGAGGTATCCAGGGCATGCCCGAAAGGTCATGAACGCCCTTTGGGGCCTTGGGCAGATGATGTTTTGCAAGATTATCTGCATCTTTGACAGGGAGGTGGACGTTCAGGACCTTGGCCAGGTACTTTGGAGGCTTGGCAACAACATTGATCCAAGACGTGACATTATCTTTACGGATGGGCCGGTTGACGCCCTTGACCATGCCTCTCCCCTACCCCACTATGGGAGCAAGATGGGCATAGACTGCACGAGAAAATGGAAGGAAGAGGGCTTTGAAAGGCAGTGGCCCGATGTCATCAAGATGACAGAAGAGGTAAAAAGAAAGGTAGACTCCATCTGGAAAAAACTCGGTATCGAGTAAGGGGCCCTGGCATGAATCCTGTAAAAAAGGTGGTCCTTGCCGTAACAGGGGCAAGCGGGTCAATATATGCCCTGAAATTTGCTGAAATCGCAAGCGAACTGGGCGTAGAACTTCATCTCATGTTCTCCGAAACAGGTCTTGAAGTGACACGGTTCGAGCTTGGTGAAAAAGGCCTTTTGTCTCTCAAGAACCTGGCAACAGCCGAGTATGACGCAAAACGCTTCTGGTCTACCCCAGCCAGCGGCTCCAGCAGGCTCGATGCAATGGTCATCATGCCATGTACCATGGGTACCCTCGGTGCAATAGCAAACGGAATAAGCAGAAACCTTATCCACAGGGCAGCAGACTGTTTTTTAAAGGAGAGAAGGCCCCTGATTGTAGCCGCAAGAGAGACCCCCTTAAATGAAATACATCTAAGGAACATGCTGACCCTGTCCCAGGCAGGGGGCATAATCTTCCCAACAATGCCCGCCTTTTACTCAAAGCCAAAGGATCTTAATGAAATGGCCTTTTTCTTTTCTGGAAGGCTGGCCGAGCTTCTAGGCCTCAAGGTGGAAAGGCTCTCGGTTTGGAAGCCAGAGCCAAGTAGCAGACTTTAATGTCGGTCTGCAACCAAAATTATTATTTAAGGATGGGGTGAGCGGAGGGACTTGAACCCTCGGCCTCCGGGGCCACAACCCGACGCTCTAACCAACTGAGCTACGCCCACCACTGGCTTCTAACTATTGTCGGAAACAGCCTGTTTTTAATGTGTCAGGGCCGTGGTGTCAAGACCAGGGACTATAGACTATTTTAAGCTAAGACGCACCCCAGAAAATCCGGCCTTGCCATGGATGGGCTGGCCCTCTGGAGCCACCAGAAAGATTCGCTCCTGTTCCATCTTTCCTTGCCGTATCAGATAATTGGCTACAGCCTTGGCCCTTTCGCTGGCCAATATCTTAAGATCTCCTCGAGTTATTGAGATATGCTCTTTTAGCATCTTTTCCATGACGTCCTTTGGCTGGGACTTTATCATGCCAATAAAGTTTCTTGGCCGTTTAAAGGATGCGTTTTTATATGCCTTTTCAAGGTACTTTTCATATTCACCATCATCTATCTTCATATCATCGATATCTTCTATCTTTTCGCGTTCTGCATTTGGCAGGTCCTCAAATTTTTCCTTTTTCAAAAGGTGCATGAACCTCCTTTCAAGGAGTCCCTCTTTGTCCGCTTCAGGATCAAAGTAACCAGTGACTTCAACCTTGAGGGCAGGCCTGTCACGCAATGCCTTTGCCAGGATGTCGAGTTTCTTCCTCGCCTTGTCGTCAAGCTTTGAAACGCCGGGCTCGAAGACCACTGAATCAAGCTTCTCGTCTGATCCAAAAACCGAGCCAAGAAGAGAAAACGGTGCCGTGGCCGCCTTTATGAATATGTTCATTATGGCCCGTAGAACGGCACTTCGATAACTGAATTCAGGGTCATCGAGTTCACCCCTGACAGGGATATTAAGGTCTATTTTGCCGCTTCTGTCCTTTAAAAGGGCAATGGCAAGCTTTATAGGAGCGTTTATGGCGTCTTTACTTTGTACGTGACTTCCAAGGTCAAAGCGGTCCAGCACCAGCCTGTTGTCAACGTAAAGTTTATTTCCATTAAGCCTTATGTGAAGGTCAAGAAACATCTTTCCCCTTTCAATCTGGTAGCCAAGAAAACGCTGGGCATAAGGGGAAAAACGGGTCATGCCAGCGCCTCCGATTTTGACAGTGAGGTCGGCAAAAAAAGGCTTGGCAAGCGGATTCACAAGACCAATTACGGATGCCTTCGAACGATTGTCCACAAGGGCGGAGATGTCCACCTTTGCCTTCATTCCCGGCCTGTTTTCAAGGCCGGAAACGGTTCCCTTTATATCGTCAAATTCACGCACGAACACCAGTTTCAAACTTCTGTCAACCATCCTTACTTTACACGATTTAAACCTTACCCTGCCTATCTTTATGACCGGCCTTTGCACACTTTTATCAGACTGCCTGTTACCTTCAGGGGTCTTTCCTCTTTTGGATGTTTTTTGGGAAGCCTTTTCGTCCTTTTTAGCTTTTAAAATACTTGCAATATTTGAATCACCATCCTTGAAGACGATGATATTCTGTTTCACTCTGTTTAATACGATTTCCTTTATATCTACCTTCAGCGGTTCGTATCCGATGGAAAAATTGTTGATGGCTATCTCACGCCATTTGGTAAGGGGTTCCTGGCTCTTTTTTCCGAAAAGGAGCACGTTTTGAATCTTGGTGGTCCCCCTTGCAGAAAGGATCTTCCTGTTTCCTTTCTTCTGAAATGAGGCCATGGCCTTAAGGGATACATGCCCCCTTCCAAGTTCCATGTTAAGATGAGGAGAGACATACCCCTGTAGAGGAGGAAGGGGTACATTTGAGGCCATGATCTTGGTCTGAAGGCCAAGAGTTGAAAGCATTCCTGTGCCGCTAATTTTGATAAGACCCGTCTTGTTAACCTGTGTCTTGGCTGTAAAATTAAATTTGCGTCCCTTTTTGGTTGAAATATCCCTGAGTTCTGTTTCAAGACCTGAAAAATGAAGTCTTACAGGCTCAGGGACGGAATTATCAGTAAATTCCACATGGGCCTTTTCTATCTTAAAGGCACCGATATGAAACAGCATTTCCTTTCCTTCTTCCTTCTTTGACTTTCCATCCTCACTTGTCCCTTCATCCTTTTTCTTTGCTGAAGAAGAACCAGAGACCAGGAACGAATAGAATCTTTCAAGATTTGATGTGCCATCTTTTTGCATTAAAAAACGCAAAACAGGCCCGTGAATGTTAACGGAATTTACATCTATCTTTCCCTTTAAAAGATCAATATCCACTCCTGTTACATCTGTTCTCGGTATTGAAAGAAAACCTGTGTCCCCTGCTTTTTTTATGTTCTTAGAACCTGAGCTTTTTTGGTTGAATGAAAGCTTTTTACTGCCGTCTGAAACATCCCTCAGAGCCACACCACTTAATATGGTTTTAAATGCCATTTTCCTTGAAAAAAGCCTTGAAGGTTTAAGATTAAGCTCCAGGGCCTCTATGGTTATGAGCCTTGTATTCTTCTTTTCTATTGCCGCATCCTTCAGGATGGCATTTCCGCTGAGTATGATGGTGGGATTTTTCTTTTCAGTAAAATGAATGGAAAGATTCGTATCAAGACACCCGCTTCCCAGCCTGAGGCCCATTATGTCAGGCATGTAGGCAAGGTAGTGTGGGATATCTATGTTGGTGAACTTAAGATCAATTATTGTATCCCTGTCATTTGCAAAGGGCCTGGTGCGCCCCTGAAACGCAATGGGACTACCGTTAACCACGGCAGAAAAATATGGCTTGACATATATCCTTACCTTTTGATCCAGGTCGGAAATAAAAGGGATTCCTATATCGATCTTCTCTATCCTATGGACACTGTCCTTGAACCTGTCGTCAAAAACAATCCTGCCATTTTTTATTTCAATGTTGTTTATCGAGAACCTAATGGGCTTGCTTCCCTTATTTCCCTCACCATTATTTTCATTCCCGCTTCCAATCAGGTCGTCTATGGTGAAATTGCCATTTTTGTCCCTTTCAAGAAAAAAGGACGGGCTTTCCACCTTCAGGCTCGAGATAATAAGGGCCCTCTTTAATAGAGACAGTACTTCGAGGTTCAGGTCGATACGCTTTAGGCGCAAAAACTCCTTACCCTTTATCCGTGAACCTATCTCAATGCCTTTTATTTTGAGATCGAGTTTAAAGGGGTTGAAGGATACATCCTGAACCCTTACATTTCTGTGGAGACTCTCTGGGGCCTTTTTAACCAACACGTACCTGACGATCTTGGGAACGCCCCAAAAACCGAACATGGTATAGGAGGCTAGGATCGCGAGAAACCATACAAGGAACTTGGCTAAGGGATTTAAGGAGTGAAGACTTGAAACTTTATTTTTTGATACCATAATTATACTTATAAAAGGAGTCCATGGAAAACGAAACAAAAACCTGTCCAAATTATACCATCATCGTCCAGGAGGTTAAGCCATGAAAAGATTATTTACTGTGTTTTCCTTATTGATCCTGTTCCTGTTTTCTTTTGAGCCGGCCTCCTTCGCCTTCCAACAGATACTTTCGGTACCTGGCCTTGGAAAGGTGGAAGCGGATACAGCGCGTCACCAGCTCATCTTTACCGCCTTCAGGCCCGGAAGGGTTCCCATGGAATACTCAATATGGACCCATAGGTCTTACAAGCAAAGCGAGGCTGGGGGATGGGCAAAACCACAATTCAGGCCTGCGGTCAAGAGAGAGCGGCTACCCCACTACATCACTTTCATAGTTACCATTGCGAGATACGGTAAAATCGGATCGGCAATCTGCAGAGAGAATGACGGCAGGGTAGGCTGCAACATCTTCAGGTAAAAGGTCTCGAGACGGGGCAGGATTTTCTGCCCCTTTCCCGTCTGCTACTCCCCCAAAAGGCCATTAGTAACACCCATCAGGGTGAAAAGGGAATGATTGCTTCCTTGTGAATCGACTAAAAAGACCTTATAATGGCCGATACTTTTTCTTCACAAGGGCTTTTTAAAACACATGGCAAGCGACAAAGAGATCAAGAGAATAAGAAATATTGGTATCATTGCCCACATCGACGCGGGGAAAACCACCTTTACCGAACGGATACTCTATTATACCGGAAAAACCCACAAGATTGGAGAGGTCCACGATGGACAAGCAACCATGGACTGGATGCCGGAAGAGCAGGAAAGGGGCATCACCATCACGTCAGCGGTTACAACCTGTTTCTGGAAAGGAAAAGAAATACACCTAATTGACACCCCCGGACACGTAGATTTCACCATCGAGGTTGAAAGGTCGTTGAGGGTCATTGACGGGGCCCTCGGGATATTCTGCGCAGTTGGCGGGGTTGAGCCCCAGTCCGAGACGGTCTGGCAGCAGGCCGATAAATACAGGGTGCCCAAAATGGCCTTTATCAACAAAATGGACCGTCTTGGAGCGGATTTCTCGAGAGTGGTAACTGAACTCCGGGACAGACTTGGGGCGAATCCGATAGTAATGACCATACCTGTCGGGGCGGAAGACAGCTTTCAAGGGGTATTTGACCTAGTAAAGCAGAAACTCATACTATGGGATGAAGCCACGGAGGGCCGGGAATTCCGGGAACTCGACATACCCGAGGAACACATAAAAACAGTTAACGAAGCCAGGGATCAGCTTATCGAGGCACTGTCGGAGATAGATGACGAAATAATGGAGATGTATCTTTCCGAAGAAGAAATTCCTGATAAAAAGATCCACGATGTGGTCAGAAAGGCCTGCCTCAGCCTTGAAGGCGTTCCTGTCTTTTGCGGCTCCGCCCTTAAAAACAAGGGGGTTCAGCCAGTTCTTGACGCCATTGGCAGATACCTGCCCAGTCCCCTGGATATCCCACCTGTTAAGGGAAAAAAACCCAAGACCGGGAAAGAAGAAATCAGAAGGGCGAGCGTTAAGGAGCCCCTGTCCGCCCTGTCCTTCAAGGTCCAGATGGACCAGGGAAGAAAGATGACCTTTGTGCGTATATACAGTGGAGTCATGCATTCCGGTGAAGAGGTATGGAATGCCACCAAGGAAAAGAAGGAAAAGATTGCGCGTCTGCTCAGGATGCATGCCAACAAAAGGGAACGCATCAAGGAGGCGGGGGCCGGGCAAATTGTGGCCGTAATGGGGCTTAAACTTGCAGCCACCGGGGACACCCTTTGTGACCCGGAACATCCCATCATTCTGGAATCAATAGAGACATATCAGCCGGTTATATCAGTTGCGGTGGAACCAAAATCCACTCAGGATCAGGAAAAGATAGAGACCTCGCTTTCAAAGCTTTCAGAAGAAGACCCCACCTTCAAGGTAAAAGTGGACGAAGAGACTGGTCAGACCATCATCTCTGGCATGGGTGAACTTCACCTCGAGGTGCTTACCCAGAGGCTTCTAAGGGAGTTCAAGGTCCCGGTCAGGGTAGGAAAGCCTCAGGTGGTTTACAGGGAAACCATTTCCGAAGAGGCCGAGGTGAGGGAAAAATTTGACAGGGAAATCGGTGGATCAAGACAGGCAGCCGCGGTGGACGTACTTGTAATGCCAAGAAAACGGGGCCAGGGAAATGTGGTAAGAAGCTCCCTTGGAGAGGATATTCTTCCAGAGGGCTACGAAGAACAGATTCTGGAAACGCTGGAACAGGGGCTGGAAAGCGGCGTGCTTCAGGGATTCCCCATGATAGACACAGAAGTATTGCTCAAGGAGGCCCAGTTTGAAGAGGGGCTATCTTCAGAGGTCGCCTTCAGGGCAGCGGCCTCCATGGCACTGAGAAAGGCCTGCCGGGCAGCCGCGCCAGTACTTCTTGAACCAAAGATGCTTGTGGAAGTGATAACTCCGGAAAACTTCATGGGAGATGTTATCGGGGACCTGAACGCCAGGGGAGGGAAGGTGGAAAGTATCGAACCCAGGGGTAACGTTCAGGTAATAAAGGCCATAGTACCACTGTCAAGGATGTTTGGCTATTCAACGGCCTTGCGGTCTGCCACCCAGGGACGGGGCAACTTCACCATGGTATTTTCTCATTACGACCCTGCATCGGAATAACAGAGCAGTGATAAGAGGGAGGCGAGCTGTTTAAAGTTCCAAGGCCCTCCCATCCTGTTGCGCTGTCTAAGAAATTGTTCTACTTATCCAGAAAAAATCGTGAAAGGAGATGATTGCAAGTGTACGAATCCTCTGACCTTAGGAAGGGACTCAAGATAATAATCGACGGGCAGCCGTACATTATAACCGAATTTCAGTTTTCCAAACCAGGCAAGGGCCAGGCCCTTTACAGGTGCAAACTAAAAAATATGATAACTGGCTACACCATGGACAGAACGTATCGTTCCGGTGACAAATTCGAACCGGCAAACCTTGAGGAACGCAGAGTCCAGTACCTGTACAATGACGCCGAAGGTTACCATTTCATGGATACCAAGACGTATGACCAGATTACGCTAACCGAAGAAAACATAGGAGAGGCCAAGAACTTCCTCCAAGACAACATGGAGGTTGACCTCCTTTTCTTTAACGAAACACCCATCAGCATCAATCTGCCAAACTTTGTACAGCTCGAAGTGGTGAAGGCTGATCCCGGTGTTAAAGGAGATACTGCGACAGGCGCCACAAAGCCTGCCACCCTAGAAACAGGATACACCATACAGGTTCCTCTCTTTATTGAGGAGGGAGAAATTCTAAAAATCGACACGCGGACCGGTCAGTACGTAGAGAGGGTGAAAGGCTGACAGGCAAACTCAAACCAAGGCTTGAGCCCGGCGAAATACTTTTTGCCCGCCATCTTCTCCTGAAAACCATAAGAGATTGGTTTTACTGCGAGGGATTCATTGAAGCCCAGGTGCCCTGCTCAGGCATGGATGTCATACCGGAGGCAACCATTGAACCTTTTAAAATCGGTGACGAAGAAGGACCCCGGTACCTCCTGCCCTCTCCTGAAATATACCTGAAACCGTTGCTATCCATAGGTCTTGAGCGTTTTTTTCACATAGGTCCTGCTTTCAGAAAAGGAGAAAAAGGCCCTATTCACTCTGCAGAATTCACCATCTTAGAATGGTATAGGGGTCATGAGAACTACACTCGCCTAATGGAGGACTGTATGGGCTTGCTCTCATCTATATTCCGGGCCTTCCGCAGGAGCGCTTTGGTGCCGGACCTGCCGGTATTGCAGGAAGACGCCTCTTCGTGTTCCGAGGTCATCACGGTAGAAGAAGCGTTTACGAGATACGCGGGTTGGAACCCCTTGGAGATTCGCAATGAACAACGTTTTGAACAAGACATAGTGGAGAAAATAGAACCGGCCCTTTCACTGAAGTGTATAGTGTTTCTGATAGACTTTCCCTGCTGGGCCGCATCTCTTTCGAGACTTAAAAAATCAGACGAGAGAGTAAGCGAAAGATTTGAACTCTACATCTCTGGCATCGAGATGGCAAATGGGTTTTCAGAGCTTGTTAATTCTGCAAAACAGAGAGCGAGATTCCACGCAGAAAACAGGCAACGTATCTCTGCCGGTCTTGACCCCGAACCGCTCCCGGAACAATTCCTCAACACCTTGGATAGATGCCCCCCGTCTGCCGGTATTGCCATGGGTATAGACCGTCTTTTGATGTTTCTTGTCGGCGCAGACAGCTTAACGGAAATCATACCGCCCTTTTCACTGCACGAAGACCTGACTTCTTCATAACTTCACGTTCCACAAAAGCCATACATACAAAGTGGCAGGCTATTTGCTGTTTCAGACAAATGCCTTGTCCTACAGAACATCTCGGAGCTCTTCCATGGTATTGAGAGAAAAATTTTTGGTAAACGGGCAATAAAAAAACAAAATCTTTTATAAATTTTCTCTTTTATCCGATGAGATGAGCAACAGGAAAAAAAAGAAACATTGGAGGGAACCATGTCGTATTCATCATGGCACAAAACGATACTTGCCGCTTTTTGCACACTGCTTATGCTTAGCGGCTGCGGCCAGAAAGTCAAGGAGTCTGTCAAGGCAATCGATTCCACAGCCATACGGAATCCCTACCCCTGTCCCAAGATAGTAATGCTGCCCTTTGCTGACTATTCCACGGGCAAGCACATTGATGACTCTCTTAGACGGCAGGTCAAGGTCCAGAATGCAATTACTCATACACTTGCATCCAAGGGTTATTACATGCCTGTGGAAGAGGACGTGGTCCAGTATCTCATAGATCTCGGCGTAATCACCCTGGTTGAAGGGCCTTCCATAGACTCTGCCAAGGCTAGAAGGAATTTTTACAGGGAACTTGGCACGGGCTGGTCTGACGACATGAACAAGGAGATCAAGCAGGTACTACTTGCCAATGAAGTGTCCAATACTCCTATGGAAGAATTCAAGATCAACAAAATAGGACTAAATAAGAATGTAATCAAACAGATAGGTGATTACTTCGGGGCTGATTACGTGCTCAGAGGCAGAATCGTGGAATATGAAATGAGAGAGGGCCAGCAACTCAATCCTTTACAGCAGGGAGTCCTGCCCTTTTTCTTTGATTGGACTTCCGCCGCCATCTTTGGAGTTGCACAGTCTGACCAGTACGACCTGTGGCAGGACCTTGCAATTGGCGGCGCCATGGGTGCCGGGCTTGGTTCCCAAGCTGATACGCCCTTTAATGGCCCAAGCGAATCCACCAAGGTAGTGGGCTCTAATCCAAGATTCGCCCACTTTGTAACAGAAAGCTCCGGCGGCTACGAACACTCGGCCGCATACAACGCTGGCGTATGGGGTGCAGCCGGAATGGCGGCGGCCTACCTTGCTGCCAAGGGGGGACATGTGCCTCAGGCTGTTGTCCAGATCAGCCTTGCTTTGCAGGATCCTGAAACCGGAGAGGTGGTTTGGGCCAACAGGGTTGAAAAAGAGGTGGAACCGGTAAGCATGTGGTCTGACTCTTCAGGCAGGACACAAATGGACCTTGCCGTGGAAGCAGCGGCAAAAACTCTTCTTAACGACTTGACAAACACCCTGGCCCTCTGTCCCAAGTGCTCCAAGGCTTCACAAGCGGCAATGGCCCAAAATGGTTGCCAGGATATGTCCCTTCAGGCAAATGCCCCCTCCGCGAGAAGCAATGCCGAGAACGAGGGCATAGAAGTCATCAAAGAACCTGCCAACCCAGAAAACTGCGGTTCATAAGTCAAGTATACAGGAGGATATCATGAAGGGAAGAATAGTCCCGCTTATTTTATTAATAATAGGATGCGGTCTGGCGCTCGCCAGCCCCATGGCGCAGGCTGAGGACAGCACGGCAAGTCCCTACAATCAGGTATGTAGCTCCACAAAGACGGGCCGCCTAGTAATATCGCCCACAAGTCTTCAGTTCTATGTAAACCAGGAACAGCTCGATAATCCCGAGCCTATCACCATTCGCCTTACTGGGTTTGCACTGCCAAATTGCATCGATGGCAACTGTACTAGTGAAAAAATACCCAGAATGAGATGTTATGATGTGGATTCAACCGGGGCAAGAACCTCAAACTCATCAAATGCCACTGGACAAAAGTGTTATCCTTTGTATGGCACTGATGATCTTTCCATGCACAGTATAAGCTGGCCTGAGACCCTGAACTTTTGCTGGATAGCCGCACCGACCGAGCAGTGGATTGACATAAATGGCAATCCTGCCGGGGTGGTGGTTGATTCATCCAATGGAAATGGGACCTTCACGGTAACGGTGGATGTTAACAAATTAGTTGATGGCACAGCAGCCTTTGACGGAAAACCCATTGTAAAAAAGGGCTGGATACAGGTAACGACGACCATTCATGACCCAACTGTACCGGATGGAAACGCATCGAATTCACGTGCTTTTATTGATAAGGCGATAAAAGGAAATATCACTGCTACCCTTTCAAAGTGGTGGGAAAAGGAGCCTGCGTTTGTTGAAGATCTCATAAAAGGCCTGGCACCACAAATGGGTTGGAAGATAGACGATATAAAGAAATTTCTAAAAACACTTCCGAGCATTCCAGATGTAAACAGACAGATGTCCACGTGGTGGATACCTGTGGAGGTATATGTAAATTCCCTTCGTTATGCGGCAGAGGAAAAGGTAGCCACAACCGACTGGATGAATTTAACCCTGAATGTACCCGTTTCAAAAGATACAAGAGGAGCTCTTTACATACTTGCGGAGCATCCATCCCTGGCCCCTGGACAAGTCTTTGCATACCGTTGGATTGATGGGAAGCCCCATTTTGATGTTTTCAGCAAGTGGGGCCATCCGGTTCCCGGCGCAGAAAATCTTTATTATTCCAGAGACATACAGAACACTCCCATTGCATTGCCATACAGCAATGACGATACGGCGCCTTATAACAACAACGGTACAATCTATAATCATAAAACACAGGCCCAACGCATGGCTGAATTTACTCCTATTCCATACAAAGAGACTAATGTCGGGATATCTGGCCAATATGCGCCGGACGTGAGAAGTTTTATACCTGTTCCCTTTGGTGGTGGAATAAGACTCATAGGCCTTGAAGGAGACTGGATAATAAGGGCCGTTGTTGGCGATCCATCAGATATCGAGAACTATAAGTCTTGGCGCGAACTCCTTTATTATGTGCTTCACATTACACCTCTCGAGGGCAGGTGGGTGGTAACAGAAGACTACAACGGAGAAACTACCACATACATAGACGATGCAAGTGGAATTGTGTATCCCCTCACGCTCAACGAAGAGCGAGGAAAACTCAGCGGCGTATGGCTGACACCAAAGGGGCAGACTTTGCTTACGGTAAAATATGCCAATACCTCTGACCAGGTCTGCAAACAGTTTACCATACAGGGTCAGAGGGTACTTATTGACAACTGTATCCGCCCTGGGAAATATGACATATACTTTACGGAGAACACCATTTGGGGCCCCTTTGAATACCTGTACAGAATTGATAAATTCGATGTAGAAACAGGTGGAAAAATAGAGGGCCAGTGGCAGTACAGACCTGTTGGAGACAGGAACTGGTCAGTTCCTGAAAAATTCACTGCGGTCACCGAGGATGTTGTGGTACCGCTCGATCCTAACTGCAACTGTTACAAAGTAGCCGGCAAGGTAAACGGAATAGCCACTCCCTTTTTAGTAGATACAGGGGCAAATTATGTGTCCTTAAGTCCAGACTATGCTCGGGACTATGGCCTGTTAGACGTCAATGGCACCTTTTCTAAGGACCTTTGTGCTAACGCTACAGGTACCGGTGTTGGCGGCTCGGTAAGCGGCCATATATGCCTTGTAAATATTGAGGTTGAAGGTGTTTTGAAGCAGAAAAATGTGCCGGCCTTTATTCCAAACGAGCTAGCTGAAGGGGCTTTAAAAACTCCTCTCCTTGGCATGTCATTCCTTAAACACTTCCACGTAAGCACAAATGCTAATGATGGGACCATGATAATATCAAAATAAGAGAACCTTCCTCTTCTCTTAAAACAGGGGCCTTTGCAAAAAGCACAAAGGCCCCCTTCTTTTTCCTCTTATCTTTACTATTCCGGTGCCACCTCGATCAAGGTAATTTCAGGTGGAACGCCGATTCTTATGGGGAATCCCCTTGTTGTCCCAAGGCCAGGGTTGACATAAAGCCATTTTCCATTGCCGGAGCGAAAAACACCCATGAGATGCCTGTAATCTTTTCCGGGAAACAGATAGGGCCAAAGCCACCGTGGCGTCCATACCTGCCCCCCGTGGGTATTGCCGGACAGGAAAAGTATCCTTTCGTCCCCTGGAAGCATAGACCAGTACCTTGAAAAGTGGCTTAGGATCAGGACTGGACCTTTCCTTAACAGTCCAGCCTGGACAATTCCCGAATAAAATTTTTTCATGGCGTATTGGTCGTTTCCGGTAGACGGGCTGATTCCGCACAATGTCATCTCGCGGCTGTCTCCGATTCCAACGGCCACGCATTGATCCCTCAAGAACCTCGGTTTCTCCCTCAACCTATGAATGTTGTCTGTATAGTGGCAATAAAAACACCTTTGCCGGCCTGAACTCATATCGGAATCGCCAAGCACCACAAAAACGCCGTACTTTCCCCTTAGACTCTTCAGGAAGCTGACGACATCCGAACTTGAACAGCCCCACTGGCATAGATCGCCTGTGACACAAACGATATCGGGTCTTAACCCGTTTATTGTCTTAATAATCCGTCTTTCCCTTTCACCAAGGCGGGTCAGATGAATATCGGATATATGAACTATTCTGAGTGCCCCATAGGCCTTGTAAAAAACATGATCCCTAATCTTGACGTGCCTGACTGTCACCATTTCAGGTTCTACAACCAAGCCGTACAGAACAAGGGCCGCAACACCAGCAACAAACATTCCAACTATATGTCTTTTGCTGCATCCTGTCATAGCGGTTATCCTTGCTTTTAAACCTCCGGTTTACTAAAGATTAGGGTAATCTATGGCCAGGGACTTGACCGACATCATAGTAATCCTTAACGAGCCACGGTACCCGGAAAATATAGGCGCTTCAGCAAGATGCCTCAAGAACATGGGGTTTTCCGAGTTGAGGATCGTAAACCCGAGGAACTGGCACGAGGAAAAAATCCTGAAGATGGCTACCCACGAGGCTGCGGATATCGTTCATTCCGCAAGACTGTTTGACCATGTCTTGGATGCAGTGGCCGACCTGCACCTTCTTGCAGGCACTACAGCAAGAACCGGGAGAAAGAGAAGGCCAACCCATACTCCTAAAACCGTAGCGCAGAAAATCATTTCATACCCTGTTGGCACCAGAATAGGCATCATGTTCGGATCGGAAAAGTGGGGGCTAAGAAATGACGATTTGGGATTATGTGATTGGGTCATAACTATACCAGCCGCTGGCTTCTCCTCAATCAATCTGGCCCAGAGCGTGATGATCATCTGTTACGAGATAAGACTGGCATGCGGAGACAAGAAAGAAATTTTCCGGCCCGGCCTTGCGTCCATCAGGGAAAAGGAGGGCATGTTCGAGCACATGGAACAGGTCTTTGAGGCCATTGGCCTTTACGAAAAACAGACCCGCTCTTACTGGCTCCACAATGCCAGGAGATTATTCAAAAAAAAGGATCTTACCTCCAGGGATGTAAAGACTATACGTGGTTTTTTAAGACAGGTACTCTGGGCAGTAAAAAATGGATAGGGCTTCCCCCCTGCCTGTAATCCTGCTTTGTTTATCCTTTTTTCTATCCGGGCTAACGGTCACAGGCCAGGCTTTTGCCGATGAGCCACCCATTGGCATCTTCCTGTCTTCAAAAATACGCCCTTATCTCCAGGCCCTCCACGCCCTTGAGGATAATATAGACTTCGACTACCAGGTATTTGATCTCAGCGAAAATTTTGAGCTTGCCAAACACTATGCACAAAGCAGAAGATTCCAGACCTGTGTGGCCATCGGCCCGGAGGCAGTCAGACTGCTTTACAAGTATGGCAGTTTCATTCCTAACAAACTATCTATTATGGCCCTTGACTTGGGAAAACTCGTCGGGAACCACGAAATTTGCGGAATAGACCTGCGCATTCCCATTTCCTTCCAATTAGAAATAATCAGGAAAAAATTCGGCCGAGGCAGAAAGGTGGCGGTCCTTTTCAACAGGAAGGAAAACGGTGCGTTAATACGGAAGGCATCAGAAAGTGCTGAGATGAATGACTTGGCCCTGCTTCCGCTCGAGGTAAACAGTCCGTCCCAAATAATGGCAAAGCTGGCCCCCATTATCGCAGACATCGACATCATACTGTTTATACCGGACTCGGTAGTGATTTCCGAAAAAATCATCACTCATATTACGAAAACTGCGCTTTTAAAAGGGGTGGCCGTGTGCGGTTTCAACCGCTTCTTTTTTGAAACAGGCGCCCTCTTGTCCTTTGTAATCGACTACGAGGAAGTGGGGAAAGAGGCAGCGGGGCTTATTGAAAAACTCGTCAGGGATCACCTGTGTGTCTTCACGCCGCCACATGTCAAGCTGCTATGGAACAAGAGGGCCCTTGAGATGCTGGTCAGAACCCGACCCGAAAAGTGGAAAGGCCTGGCAACCATGGAGAGATCGAAATGAAGTTGCCGTCGCTATCTTTCCATGACTTGAACTTCCAACAGCGTCTAGTTGCAGGCATCGCGGTTCTGATGGCTGTCACCACTCTGTCACTCGGAATTGCAGGAAATGAGCTTGCGAAAAACTTTCTCCTGATACGCTTCGACGACAGGATGGACTTTCTGGCCAAGTATCTGGCAGCAAACAGCGAGCTGGGCATACTTCTTGGTGACAAGGCTATGCTCAAGAGGCTGGCATCTAACCTCCTGGCTGAGAAGGACGTGGTGGAGGTGAAGATAAAGGACGCCAAGAGTCAAATACTTGCTAGCGTAAGAGACAAGACGCGCTGCGCTTCCACGAGAAAGGCATCTGCCCCCGTAATGCTTACAACCGCATCCGAGAACCTTGTCTTCGGCAGGGGAGAAAAAGGGAAAAAGGTCATAGGAATGGTTGAAATCTCATACGTGACCACTAGCATAGACGAGCTCACTACGAAACTTCGAGAACGCTACCTTTTGTTGACAAGCCTGATATTCTTTGCAGGCATCCTCTTTTTCCTATTTTTTACAAGGTCCCTAATGGCACCCCTGGAACACCTGATAAAGGCTGCACAAAAAGTAGCAGAGGGAGACCTTGAAGTAAGACTTGAAAAGGGCTCATTGCCTGAAACCAGGAAACTTGCCAGCGCGTTCAACACCATGACCCAGGCCCTCAAGGAAAGCAGGCTGGACCTTGAGGAGACCTACCAGAAGCTTATACAGGAACAGGCCCTTGCGGAAGTGGGACACTTTGCAGTGACTGTCGCACACGAGGTGAAAAACCCCCTTGGAATCATCAAGGGTGCCTTGGACATACTCCGGAAAAAGGAAGTAGAGGATGAGGTCAGGGCCACAATGATCTCCTATGTAGAAGATGAAATCAGGAGACTGGACTTCCTAATCCGCGACTTCTTGGACTTTTCGAGGCCAAGACCCCTTAATTTTAGTAGAACCGACCTGTCGGCCTTAATCAGTCACATCGCAAGACGCATGAAATTGGAATGGGAACCCAGGAAAATAGACATAAAAGTAAAGACGGGGGCGCGTCCAGCCGTTATACAGGCCGACGAGGAGGCACTTTCACGGGCGATAATCAACATAGTCAAGAACGCCTGTGAGGCCTCTACAGAAGGAACCGAGGTGCTTATCGAGCTCGTGGACCAGGACGCTTCGTATAAGCTTGTGGTATCGGACCAGGGGACAGGAATACCAGATGATCAAAAAGAAAGGATATTTGAACCGTTTTTTACGGGCAAATCCAAGGGAACAGGGCTTGGACTTACTCTCACCAAAAAGATTATAGAGGCCCACATGGGGCAGATGGAAGTCAAGAATAACAGGCCAACGGGAACAAAAATAGAAATAGTCTTTTGGAAAATGAACAACTGACCATGGCAAGGATACTAATAGTAGACGACGAAGAAAAGATAAGACACATATTGTCTATAATGCTGAAGCTGAGAGGGCACTACATAAAGGAGGCGGAAACAGGAGAAAAAGCCCTGAGCATTCTGGAAAGGGAGCCCTTTGATGTAATAATCACTGATCTGAGAATGCCGGATGTAGACGGATACCAGCTCCTTCAGCACGTTAAAGAATCTGAAACGCCAATACCCGTGGTAGTCATCACTGCCTACGCCACCATAGAATCGGCAGTAGAGGCCATGAAAAAGGGAGCGGTGGACTACATTACAAAGCCCTTTGAGGAAGAGCAAATAGTACTATCTGTAGAAAAGGCGGTCGGCCTGTCAAGAATTATCCGGGAAAATGTTCACCTCAAGCGCAGGCTTAGGAGGCTTTCAAAGACCGGGGAGATAGTATGTGTTTCCGAGGCAATGCAGCGTGTAATGGATCTTGCCGTAAAAGTTGCCGCCAAAGCGGACACCACCGTTCTCATCACGGGAGAATCCGGCACGGGTAAAGAGGTTGTGGCAAGGTTCATCCATGACAATAGCCCAAGGGACAAGAACCGCTTCGTTGCGCTAAACTGTGCCGCTATAACGGATACCTTAGTGGAAAGCACCCTCTTCGGCCATGAAAAGGGTGCCTTCACCGGTGCTGAACGCTCAAAACAAGGGGTCTTTGAATACGCGTCAGGCGGCACTCTCTTCCTCGATGAGATTGGAGACCTGCCCCTTGAGGCCCAGGCCAAGCTTCTGAGGGCGCTCCAGGAAAAAACCATTCAGAGGGTCGGAGGCAACGAGTCCATACAGGTTGACGCCAGGGTCATATGCGCAACAAATCAGGATCTTGAAGGGCTGGTGAAAGCAGGACGGTTCCGCCAGGACCTGTTCTTCAGGATAAACGTATTCCCCGTACATATACCACCCCTTAGAGAGAGAAAAGAAGCAATTATCCCCCTTGCGGAATTCTTCGTCAAGAAATTCCTCGATGATTTTGACTCAATGGATCAACTCATGACAGAAGGAGCAAAGAGGATCCTAAAGGAATACAATTGGCCAGGAAACATCAGGGAGCTTGCGAACACAATGGAAAGGGCCTCCATACTGGCCGGGCTCCCACCAATAACCTCTGAACACATGTCATTTCTCTACACACAAACCACAGCGGATGCGAAAAAGTTCTTCAAGCTGCCTGCCGAAGGGATTAACTTAGAAGAACTCGAGAAGGATATAATCAGACAAGCTCTTGAAATAACAGGAAAAAATCAAAGTGCGGCTGCAAAACTCCTGGGACTTACCAGGTCCAAGTTCCGTACCAGGCTAAAACAGCTGGAGGAAGACAATTGATTAGTCAGACAAAATGGAGACTATTGATAATTCTCCTATGTGCGGGCCTAAGCGCCCTTGCGGTAGAAGTTCCCGTCAAGGTCCTGGCAGCCGCAGCAGTGCCCACCAAGGTACTCTTTGTTGGTGAAGATTTGTCAGTCGTCACGAGTGCGTCGAAGCACCCAGAGTCACCGGAGAACGCCCCGGCAGTTGTTTCTCTAATAGATCATAACAGGATAGATAAATACGGGCTCCGTACCCTTGGTGAAGCGCTATCCATGGTGCCGGGTTTTTACATAGCAGACAGGGAGGCGGGGGGCCAGCCCTTCTTTAGAGGCATTCCTGACAGCTTCCTCTTTCTTTACAACTCTGTTCCCATGACCTCTGACAGCACCAAATCCATCTTCCCACTCGGGGAAGAACTCACCCTGGATTTTGTAAAACGGATAGAAATCATCAAGGGTCCTACCTCAGTACTCTGGGGACCGGACGCATTTGCTGGGGTGGTAAACATCGTGCCCATGGAGGGAAGGGACATCGATGGAATCGCCCTTAAAGTCAGGGCAGGGACTCCGGATCATGAAGGGCATTTTACGGTAAGTCTCGGAAAAAATTTCGGTCTGTGGGAAGGCTTCGTGGCGGTAAGCGCTACCTCGAGACGGGCCTATGATGACAGCTACAACGTGCTGAAATGCAAAGATGAGGGAGCGTGTACAGCCCCTTACGTACGGGGTAGTGGTAACCTGGACGATTCCAAGTACATGGAAACCGTGTTTAACCTTTCCTGGAAACAGTGGCTCAAGCTGTCTGGACGATGGTCAACCATGACCAATCGCTACGTGGTTGGCGAGATGGGATCGGACAAAAAATGGGCGGCAAAGAAAAAGCTTCCCTTCAGATTTATAAGGCTCGAGGCCGCCAGGGACTTCGGCCTGTACAATTTCCATTTCAGCAGCTACTACAGCAAGATACCATTTGAAGAACAGCTCGTAGATGTGTCATGGCATTCAAACAGCCACGTTTATTACAGTGAGCTGTTCATTGACAGGCAACTGTGGGATTCGACCGGCCTCCTCACCATAGGTACATCCTACCGTTATAACCGGATAACAGGGGCCGTACTTTCAAAGAGCTTCTTGCCGGACTTTCTGCAGCCGGGCAATCCTCTCTTTACGCCTATTATTGCCCAGAAGGATTTCAACACCAGCCTGTTCTCGGTATACGGACAGGTGAGAAAGCATTGGAAATGGTTTGACCTCTGGGCAGGAATGAGGTTCGATAACCATAACCAGTACGACAATTCCGTTTCCTACAATATCGGTGCGGGTTGGCATCCATTCTCGCCACTTCGCATAAAACTCCTTTTTGGGACCGCTTATCGGACCCCTTACAACACGCAGCTTGTCAACCGGAAGGGCATGGACCCGGAGAAGATACAAAACAGCAGCCTGAACGTTGATTGGAAACCCATTAAGACCCTTCATATAACGACCACCGGGTTTTGGAACGAGATTAAACATCACGTGAACGAAGATCCAAACGGCGGGCTTTCCAGGCCCAATTCCCAGGATGTTTATGGTATAGAGGCAACTGTAAACTGGAGACCGGCTTTCTGGCTCAACCTATGGTTCAATACCACGCTTTTGAACAATTACGGCGACAAAGAAAAATACAAGGTCCTCGATTACATAATCATTGAACCGGACGGCTCCCTGAAGCCTTTTTATTCCAATTGGCAGACCCCGTTTGAAACCGGGCCAAAGAACCTCTTTAATGTTGGGGCAGAGCTCGACCTTACCTCTAAGCTAAAACTATCGGGAAAACTAAACTACGCCAGTGCCTATACGGGCTATTACGATAAGGGTACCGAACGGTTTTCCAGTACCAATCTTTGGATAACCGACCTGACGGGCACTTACAAGGACGCATTTCTCCGACACATAGATGCCGAGGTGGCAGTAAAAAACCTGTTCAATGAGAGATATACTGTACCTGGTATTTACAGCAAGAAAAAAAGCCGCCCCTTTACCATTTATTTTTCCCTTAAATACAGATTTTAACAAGACCGGTGGCACTCATAGCCACCGGTAAGGGCCTTAGAATCTAACGCCAAAAATCTACTATTTTGCTCGCCTGGGTCTGCTCTTTTCTCAGTACATCCGCCTTGTTAAAGTCTGCGGCAGCGGCCTCCTCCTCGCCAAGCTTATCAAAAACCTCGCTTCTAAGCAGATAGGCAGGGGCATAATCCGGGGCAATATCAATGGCACGGGAAAGCGCCTCCACGGCTTCGTCAAGTTCTTCATTCTTGAGGTGAATTGCCCCCTTGTGGTAATGAAATCTGTGGTTCTCGGGTTCCGCTTCTATTGCCATGGCAATATCCTCAAGAGCCTTGGTATTATCGCCTGTTCTCAAATAGGCTATTGCACGTGCCTGGTATGCCTTACCAAAAGCAGGATCGAGCTCTATCACTTTGGTAAAGACCTTGATGGCCTCGTCATATTCTTCATCCATGAATTTAAATTGTCCCTCGGTAAAAAGTGCATCAATGTCAGGGGTCATTCTATCACCTCCTTTTATTCATGATTACTCAGTCAACCCAGTAATAATAATCCAGTTCACGCCTTGTTTCTATAACCAAAAAGGCCGGCTATTATACCGGCCTTGTCGACTATTTTAAATGGTTTACTTGCATCATCAGGAAGCGCAGGCCTTCTCCAGGTTGGGAACCATCTGTTTCTTTCTGCTCATAACGCCGGGCAGCCATACAGACTTACCCTCGAGCTTTGCTCCAAAGGCCTTCTCGACAATGGAAGGATCATCAGTGACCGCCATGAGATCGGTGCCTTCCTTCATGATGTCCGTAAGCATAAGGAAGATGCTGTGCGCATTCTTCTCCTGCTTGATCTTTTCAAGCTCTGCGTAAAGATCATCCCTCATCTTGTCAACGAGATCCAGGGATACCAGCTCAAGCTGACCTATGCCAATGGCCTTTCCGCTCATATCAAAATCCTTGTAATCGCGGAATACCAGATCCCTTGGAGAGACTCCTTCAACAGCACTCTTGGCCTTGGCCATCTCCATTCCCCATTCCATCATGTCGCCGACACCTGCTATCTTCGCAAGGGCCTCCGCAGCCGCCTTGTCCTCAGGTGTGCAGGTGGCCGACTTGAAGAGAACCGTATCACTAAGAATCGCTGACATCATAAGACCGGCAACGTTTGCAGGAATATCTTTCTTAAATACATCATTGTAAAGGGTATAGAGGACCGTACCTGTACAACCTACAGGCATGGCCACGAAGAGAATCGGATTCGGAGTGGTTATGTCACCCACCTTGTGATGATCAATCACCGCCATTAACTCGCCCTTGTCCCAGTTATCCGGTGCCTGCTTGATATCACTGTGGTCAACCAGCATATATTTCTCGCCGGTTACATCTGTTCTCAGCTCTGGCGCGTCGTAGCCGAATTTTTCCAAGACTACCTTGGTTTCGGGATTGAGCTCCCCCTGCCTGCAAGGAACCGCGTCCACGCCAAGCATCTTCTGGAGCTCGGCGAATGCTATTGCCGCCGTTACTGAGTCTGTGTCAGGACTTTTGTGACCAAGAACATAAACTGCCATTTTCTTAACCTCCTTAAGATTGGGTAGAAATGATGTTTTGAGACTTTTGGGAAACTGCCTCTTTTGTCCAATAAATGTATTATCGTTGTGAAAACTCGCTGCATGGCTTTCACATGCTGCGTTTTTCGCTTCCGGGCCTTACTCTTATAGGAAAATAGTCGTTCTCCACCAATCCCATTCGTTCTTACAAGACAAGGAAATAATGTGATTGATCTCACGTCGAAACCAAAAAACAGGCCCTTTTAAAGTATTATACCTTATTAATACTGAATAACAATTCAGTAAAGTCTATTTTAAAAAAATCAGGGGGTCAACCGGCCCTATTCCCCTGCCGAGGCGAAACCCTGCCTCAATGGCAGAAGTTACAAAATCCTTTGCATGCCATGCAGCATCTTCCGGACATTCGCCAAATGCCAGAAACCCACAAAGAGCTGATGATAGGACGCAACCTGTACCGTGGGTATGACGGTTGCTTATCCTTTTCGCCTTGAGCAACAGCGTTTTACCCTTGGAATAGAACATGTCAACGCTTTCCCCTTCAAACTCCATGTGCCCGCCCTTCAGGTAAACCCCTGGCGCGTGAATAGAGTGCCTCTTCATGTTCATCTTTTCATAGATAACCCTTGCAGCCTTTTCCATCGTATCAAGGGAATCTATCTGGATTGAAGAAAGTACGGACGCCTCAGGGATATTGGGAGTGAGAATATCAACATATGGCAAAAGCATGCTTTGGTAGAGCATAGAGGCAGAATCTTCCATCAACACCTTGTTGTTTTTTGAACGCATGACAGGGTCAGCGACCACCCAAGCCCGTTCATTCAGAGACATGACTCTTGAAAGCGCGGCTATGTTTTCCCCTGTCGCAATCATTCCGATCTTGATCCCGGAAATATCTATGTCCTCAAGAACCGCCCTGACCTGTTCTTCAAGAAGTCCACCCGCCACCGGATGAACCGACTTTACACCCATGGTATTCTGCACTGTGATTGCGGTTATTGCTGCGCAGGCGTATACCCCGATGCATGTCAGCACCCTGATGTCCTGCTGAACACCGGCTCCACCGGCAGGGTCAGACCCGGCTATTGTCAAAACCACTTTCCTCATGTCCTCTGTCCTGATACAGGAAACTGTGCACAAGAGAGTCTAAACCGGTGACCGGATACATAGCAAGCCCTTGCAAAGTCGATCTTGGTAAGTGGCGCCAGTTATAGTATGTTGACTTGGCCTTTTCGGGATAAACGCGTTACGAACCTGCAAAAGGCATGGTCATACAAGAGGGTCGCAATATAACGTGGTTATATTTACGCTACCTTATACCGCTTTTGCACTTTCGCACGGTTTTGCCATTTATTCGGTTTCATCAATACATGTCTCGGAACTGCGGCCCATTTTTTCTTGCAGGCCATGTTTTGCTTGAAAGGAGAAGGACTTGGCAACGCAATTAGAATACGCCAACAAGAACGAACTGACCCCGGAAATGGAAGAGGTCTGCCAACAGGAAGAGATCTCTCCTAAGTTATTATTAAATCGCATACAGCAGGGACAGATCATCATACTTAAAGGACGCTTTAATAAGAAGAAGGTGGTGGGAATAGGAAGGGGACTCCGCACCAAGATCAATGCTTCCATTGGGACCTCCACCGATGTCTGTGATCTAGAACACGAAAAGAGAAAGGCTCGAATAGCGGAGGACCAAGGAGCAGACACTCTGATGGAGCTGTCAGCGGCTGGAGATCTCGATACTATAAGGCGCTCGGTGCTTTCTGAGGTCTCCCTACCAGTGGGTAACGTCCCCCTTTACCAGGCATTTTGCGAAACCATACAAAAATACAAGGACCCGACTCGGCTTGATCCGGAGTTTCTATTTGACCTTATCGAGAAACAATGCCAGGACGGCATCGCTTTCATGGCCATCCACTGCGGCATAAACCTTTTTACCATCGAGCGGATGAAAAAACAGGGATACCGCTATGGCGGGCTATGCTCCAAAGGCGGCACTCTTATGATCCAGTGGATGATGAAAAACAACAGGGAAAATCCCCTTTATGAGCAGTTTGGGAGGGTATGCTCCATACTTAAAAAGTATGACACCGTCTTAAGCCTAGGGAACGGAATACGTGCAGGCGCCATACACGACTCCCTTGATAGGGCACAGATGGCAGAACTCATCCTAAACTGCGAGCTGTGCGAGCTCGCCAGGGAAACTGGATGCCAGGCAATGGTGGAAGGGCCTGGCCATGTGCCGCTCGATGAGATCGAGGCGAATATTATCCTCCAAAAAAAGATGTCCAACCACGCCCCTTACTACATGCTCGGCCCGCTTCCAACCGACATTGGTGCCGGCTGGGACCATGTTACAGCTGCCATTGGTGCTGCCCAGTCGTCCATGCACGGGGCTGACCTCATCTGTTACATAACCCCGGCGGAACACCTCGCCCTGCCAAACGAGGAAGACGTGGCCACCGGAGTAAAGGTGGCGAGACTGGCGGCCCATATTGGGGATGTGGTAAAGTTGAAAGACAGGGTGGACGGGCATGACAAGCAAATAGCAAAAGACAGGAGGGACTTTAAGTGGAACGAGCAGTTCAGAAACATGCTTTTCCCGGGTGATGCGAGAAGGATACTTGAATCCAGAAAATCCCTTTCAAAAAAAGGCTGCTCCATGTGCGGTGAATTGTGTGCGCTCAAAAATGCTGAGAGCGCCCTTAACCAGTACCTGAAAGGTGATAAAATAAACGAGTAATATGCGTGACACGCTTGCAATAATTCTGGCCGGAGGGGTCGGATCGAGGCTGAATATCCTTGTCAAACACAGGGCCAAACCCGCAGTTCCCTTCGGGGGTATTTACCGCATAATAGACTTTGCCCTGTCAAATGTGATGAACTCAGACCTTACCCGCGTAGCTGTTCTTACCCAGTACAAGCCCCTTTCCCTCATGAGCCATATCGGGGACGGCTCCGCATGGGACCTGTCTGGACGCACCAGGGAGGTCAAGATCCTGCCACCCAGGACCGGGGAGGAGGACTCGGACTGGTACAAGGGTACTGCCGATGCTGTCAGGCAGAATCTGGATTTCATGGAATCAAGGCCCTCTTCTCAGATACTCATCCTTTCAGGAGATCACGTCTATTACATGGACTACAAGGACATGGTCAGCCACCACCGGGCCATAGGGGCGAAGGTGACCGTTGCTATGATGACCGTACCTTGGGAGCAAACGAGCCAGTTTGGCATCGGAATATTGGACAGTCAGGGCCGGATAGTTGACTGGGAGGAAAAACCTAAAAAAGCCAAGTCAAACCTAGCCTCCATGGGCATTTACGTATTTGACACGGATTACCTTGTAAACTCCCTAAAAAGGACCACCGAGACTGATTTCGGTCACCATATCCTGCCGAAGGCCATGAAGGACGGAGAGCTTTTTGGGTACGTCTTCAGAGGATATTGGCGGGACGTGGGGACCATACAGGCCTTTTGGGACGCACACATGGACCTGCTCGATCCATCAAGCGGCCTTGATCCTCAGACCTGGGGAATCGTAACAAACTTGGAGGCGGGTTCCATGCCTTGCGACTGGCCACCGGCCCACGTCGTTCCGGGAGCAGTTATCAGGAATTCCGCCGTTTCAGCTGGTTGCAAGGTGAGAGGCAAGGTAATTAATTCCGTCCTGTCCCCAGGGGTCAGTGTAGAGTCAGATGCGTTAATTAAAGACTCGATAATTATGCACAGGTGCTCCATAGCAAAGGGTTGCATCATCAAGAAAGTCATTGCCGACAAGGACGTCCGGTTCGGCCCGGGTGCAACCATTGGAGGATCCGAGCCTGAAAAGCCAAACACGGATTTCCCGTCACATCTCAATACGGGAATTACACTGATAGGCAAATGGGCCGAGATTCCTCCCGGCGCCGTGGTTGGGGGCAACTGCATAATCTATCCAAAGATTTCGGCTCAAGACTGGAAAAATAAACGGCTTCGAGGCGGATCGACATTTAAAAAATAAAAAAGGAGAGGATATGTATTTCCAGGACCTAATCCTTTCGTTAAACAACTATTGGAAAAAACAGGGATGTCTTTTGTTTCAACCCTATGACGTGGAGGTAGGGGCCGGCACCTTCCATCCCGCTACCTTTCTAAGGTCCCTTGGGCCGCATCCGTGGAAGGTTGCCTACGTCCAGCCTTCGAGGCGGCCTACCGACGGCCGTTATGGACAAAACCCTAACCGGCTCCAGCACTATTATCAGTACCAGGTGATACTTAAACCGAGCCCGGTGGACGTCCAGGGCCTTTATCTCAAGAGTCTCGAGGCCTTCGGCCTTGACCTCATGGAACACGATGTCAGGTTTGTGGAAGATGACTGGGAAAGCCCCACCCTTGGCGCCTGGGGCCTTGGATGGGAAGTCTGGCTTGACGGGATGGAGATAACACAGTTCACCTATTTTCAGCAGGTGGGAAGCATAGACGTGTTTCCGGTTTCCGTTGAAATCACTTACGGCCTGGAGCGCATTGCCATGTACCTTCAGGAGGTGGACAATGTTTACGATCTCAAATGGAACCACGATATCACCTACGGCGTGGTCCACCTGCAGGATGAAATAGAATTTTCTAAATATAACTTTGAGGCTGCGGGAACTGAGCTTCTGAGAGACCTTTTTGATAAATTTGAATCGGAGGCCCACAAACTCGTTGATATGGGCCTTGTAAGACCCGCTTATGACCAGTGCCTGAAATGTTCCCACACATTCAACCTCCTTGAGGCCCGAGGCGCCATCAGTGTCTCAGAAAGAACTGCTTACATCGGCAGAGTAAGAAAGATAGCGAGGGCCGTAGCAGGCAAATACAATGAGCAAATCATGGAACAGGGGGGGGATGTGAGTTGAACGAGAAGACGGAATTTCTACTTGAGATAGGAAGCGAGGAGATCCCGGCAGGATACATTCTGCCTGCACTCGAGTTTTTAAAAAAAGAACTTGCCGATAAATTGCGGAAAAATTACCTTCTATTCGGCAGTGTCAGAACAGCCGGAACCCCAAGAAGGCTTGTAGTTCATGTACAAGGTCTCGATTCTAGCCAGCCTGACCGGGAAACTGAGATACTTGGCCCTCCAAAGGTCGTGGCCTTTGACGACAATGAAAGACCAACAAAAGCGGCCGAAGGATTTGCCAGGAAAAACAATGTGGCCGTTGAGGACCTCGGCGTAAAGGGTACTGAAAAAGGGGACTACGTCTATATATCGAGGATAGAAAAGGGGCTTCCTGCGCCAAAAATCCTTGCTTCCATATTACCAAAATTAATGGCGCGGATTCCATTCAAAAAGACCATGAAATGGGGGGCCGAAGAGGTCAAATTCGCTAGGCCCGTAAGGTGGATCGTGGCACTTTGCGGCGACCATATTGTGCCGTTCAATTACGGAGGTGTAAGAAGCGACAGGATCACCTATGGCCACAGATTTGCTGCAGCCGGCCCTATTTCGCTCGAATCTGCATCCTTTGACCTGTACTTGGGACGGTTGAAGGAAGCGAGCTGCATAGTGGATGTACGGGCACGGAAAAAAAGGCTCACGACAGATGCGGAAAAAAAGGCTGCGGAAGTCTCCGGCCTTGTACTCAGGGATAGGGAATTGGAGGAACTCAACACCTTTCTCACAGAATTCCCCTGGGCTACCTGCGGCGGTTTCTCGGAACAGTTCCTGTCATTGCCCGATGCCGTTCTCATCACTTGCATGAAGGAACATCAAAAATATTTTTCCGTGGTTGATGAAAATGGCAGACTAAAACCCAACTTTATTGCAATAAACAACACTCCCTCGCCTCGCCCGGATATCGTAAGAAAAGGTCATGAAAGGGTGCTCGGTGCAAGACTTTCAGATGCAGACTTTTTTTTCAGGGAGGATACCAGGAAAAGGCTCGAAGATTTTGTCCCCGACCTTGCTGGGATGGTATTTCACAAAGGCCTTGGCTCTATTCTTGACAAAGTTGAACGGTTGCAAAGACTTTCTGAATTCATAGCGAACATGGCTCAGTACGATAACGCCGAAATAGTAAAAAGGGCAGCGTACCTGTGCAAGGCGGATTTGTGCACGGAAATGGTAGGTGAATTCCCTAGCTTGCAAGGTGTCATGGGAAAAGAGTACGCCATTATTTCCGGCGAGGCCGAAGAAGTAGCCGAGGCGATAGAGGAGCATTACATGCCCACACGCTCGGGCGGGGACCTGCCCGCAACACTGCCTGGAATAATATTGAGTATTGCTGACAAGGTGGATACCATCACGGCCACTTTCGCCCTGGGGCTTAAGCCGAGCGGTACTCAGGATCCATACGCCCTCAGGAGGCAGGCCCTTGGCATAGTAAACATACTCATAGAACGCGAGCTGAACATATCGCTACCCAATCTTATAGATGAAGCTCTTGACTCCGTAGTAGACTTCGTCCCGGAAATTCCCCACAGATTGAAGGGAGAAATCCTCGGATTTTTCAAGAAACGGTTCAAGCACGAATTGATATCGAGAAACGTCGATTATGATGTTGTTGACGCGGCAATAAATGCAGATTTTGACTCGTTTCATGATTGTTATCAAAGGGCACTGGCCCTGAAAGGCGTAAGGAGAAAGCCAGAGTTCGAGGACATCAGCATCGCTTTCAAGCGGGTAATGAACATCCTCAAAGGATTCCCTGGAGGAAACGTCAAAACCGAACTGTTCGAGGAAGAAGAGGAAATGGTCCTTTACGAGGCATTCCTTCAAGTCAAGGAGCAAATAGCCCCGCTTCTTGCGAACAGGGGAAACGGGGCCTCACCATCAGCAAGCAGTTATCAGGATGCACTGATCCTGCTTCTTTCCCTCAAGCCCCACATTGACCGTTTTTTTGATCATGTCATGGTCATGGTAGATGATAAGGCCATCAGGGCCAACCGTCTTTCCCTTCTATGGCTGATATCGAGGCTTTTTCTCAAGATAGGCGATCTTTCTTTTATTGTGACAGAGGGATGATACACATGAATGGCAAATCGCTTCCGTTGCCTGAAAGAATTCCCGAAAAAGAGGTCATGGATGAGGAAGAACATGTACTTGCCTATGCTGGAGCAGATTTTTCGGTTCCCCACGAAATGTTCGTGGATCTCATGGAGGCAAGATTCGGCAGGGACATAGAGGGCCTTTACATAGACCTTGGTTGCGGACCATGCGACATAGCTGTCAGGGTTGCAAGGCGTTTCCCCAGGGTATTCATTCATGCCATAGACGCTTCCCGTACCATGCTTTCCGAGGCAGAAAAAATCATTGATAGAAACGGGCTCGGGGACAGGATCCGGCTTTTCACAGCAAAGCTGCCACTGTCAGGCCAAGAACCGCTGTCGAGATTCTACGATGGCATCATTAGCAACAGCCTTCTACATCACATGCCGAGTCAGGCCCTTTTCTGGCAGAGCGTGGAAGAGCTTGTCAGAGATGGCTCCATAATTTTTGTAATGGATCTTTATAGACCAGATAATACCTCTTTGGCGCACGGGCTTGTGGAGAAATACAGCGGATCGGAACCAAAAATATTAAAACGCGACTTCTACAATTCTCTCTTGGCAGCCTACAGGGTTGCCGAGGTTACAGACTATCTCAAGAATACAAAATTATCATTTCTGACCGTGGAAAAGGTCAGCGACAGGCATCTGATTGCGTGGGGCAGGAAATAATACGGGCGGAGACAATATATCCCCGCCCATCTAACCGTTATTTTACTCTTCGAGCTTACCGAACTGATCTTCTTCGCTCTTTCCGAAGCCTGGCACACCGTACATGGTAGTACTTCCCGAAGAAAAGAATTCCAGTTTACCTTCCTGGACAAGCATGTTAGCGGCCTTCTTCACCTCCCTTGGCTTGGCATTGGGATCTGCCTTGTACAAGTCCTTTATATACATCTTTGACTTGAACTTGGCCTTCTTTGTGGCAAATTCCAAGATCTTCTGTTTCAGTTCTTCCATGTCAACGGCCATATCAGCCTCCTTCACCTGTTAAAGGTTATCAATCAGTATGTACGCTCCACTTAAACTGGGTGGTAGTATGATAAGTATCGTATGCTAGCCGGTAATCGTCAATAGACTTGTCGGTAAACGGGATATCACATTTTTCAAAGAAGCGCTCCCAACCTATGCGCTCTGCCCATTCGCCAAGACGCTCGTACTTGTTGGCACCGTTTGAATAGGTCTCGAGGATATTCCTTATGGCCTTGACAACAGAAGGCCAACGAGGCGGCTCGTTGGGTATGAACGGTATAACCAGTTTGGAGAACTTGGGCGCAGATACCCTGTTGGATATCTTGCCTCCCACAAGGATGGCGATCCCGTCACCTTCCATGTCCGCAAGAGGCATGGCGGGACACATAGTGTAGCAGTTTCCACAAAACATGCACCGTTCTTCTTTTACTCTAACCGTCTTTACCTTTTTCCCGTCAAGTTCAACCGTGGCCGGCCTGATGGCCCCGAGAGGACAGGCCGCGACAGCAAGCGGGATCTCGCAGACGCCGGTAATACGGTCATCTTCCACGAAAGGCGGCTTCCTGTGGACACCAAGAATGGCGATGTCAGAACAGTGAACAGCCCCACACATGTTCAGACAGCATGCCAAGGCGATACGGACCTGCGCCGGGAGCTTGTGGCTTCCAAAGTACTCGAAAAGGTCGTCCATAACGGCCTTCACAACCCCGGAAGCGTCGGTTGCAGGCGTATGACAATGCACCCAGCCCTGGGTATGAACGATATTGGTCACACATGCGCCCGTACCACCGATTGGGAACTTGTAGGAGCCTCCAGGGTGCTTCCTGGCATTAAGATCGTCCACGAGCGCCCTGAGCTGGTCCTCTGTCTCTACGTGGAATTCAATATTGTTGCGGGTTGTCCAGCGCATGCAGCCTTCGCAGTACTTGTCAGCTATCTCACAGATTTCCTGTATAATGTCAGTTGTTACGAGGCGGGGGGAACCGCAACGCACTGCATAAACGACATCACCCGTTTCACTGGTGTACTTGATTATACCGGGTTCTACGATTTCGTGACTCTTCCACTTTCCATAGTTCCTCTTAATAACCTCTGGGAAAAACTGTTCGAAGTATGGAGGGCCGATGTCAGTGATCCTGTTGACCATAGGTTTTTTGGGATTGTAAAGCTCCTCTCCCATCTTTTTATCATAGGGCTTGGCACACAGTTCGCTTATATCAAAACCTGGAAGATCGCTCCAGCTTTCAGCCAGTTTCTCTCGTATCTCTTTAAGCTCCATTTATAGTTACCTCCTGTGTATTAATTGACTTAAGCAGCGTGACGTGAGCGAAATTCCTTGATATCACGCTTCCAACCGCCCTCGACCTCCTCTTCGCTCCAGAAAACGTAGGGATTGGACCTCGGCTCCTTGACCATCTGGGGAATGGGGTTGAGCTCCGCCCGGCGGAGAAATTCCTGGAGACTCTGTCGCTGAATAAGCTCGCCGAAACGCTCTCTGTTCTTTCCTTCCTCCATCCACCAGTCCCATATCTTGTCTACGAATTCCTTGAATTCATCAAAGGGCGGCTCCATCCTTATGAATGGGATGGCGAGGGTAGACATTTGAGCGCCTTCCAAAATCGGGGCCTTAGCACCTACAAGTATGGTTGCGCCCGTATCCGTTCCGGGCCTGAGTGCCTCCGGCATTACGTTTATACAGTGCATACACCTTGTGCACTCCCTGTTATCTATCTTTAGCTCGTCTCCTTCCATCCACATACACCTGGTTGGGCAAAGATCAATGACTTCCTTATTGATGTCAAACGGACCCCAATTCCTGTCACTGTGGGAGCCGGCGTTGGGCTTTAACTCGCCGCCAATGTAGGCCCTCACTGCCGCTTGATCAATGCGCATGTCATCTTTCCATGTACCGATGATCGAACAGCAAGAACGGGCAATGGCTGCAACACAGTCGTTTGGACAACCAGAAACCTTAAACTTGAATTTGTAAGGGAAAGCCGGCCTGTGCAACTCGTCCTGGTATGTCTGTGTGAGATCGTAGCAAATGGCCTGAGTATCAAGGCATGACCACTCGCAACGGGCCTTGCCAATGCAACAAGAAGGTGTGCGGAGATTGGAACCAGAGCCGCCCAAATCAACACCCATCTGATGGGTAAGATCATAAAAAACGGGCTCGAGCTGATCCGTTGTGGTACCAAGAAGGACCATGTCTCCCGTGGACCCATGAAGGTTGGTCATGCCACTTCCTCTGTAATCCCACATTTCGCATAATTTTCTCAAATAAGCGGTGTTGTAGAATTTACTCGCAGGCTGGTTGACGCGAAGTGTATGGAAGTGCGCTACTGCCGGAAACTTGTCGGGTGCATCCGAGTAACGCCCGATAACCCCTCCTCCGTAACCGAAAACTCCCACGATGCCCCCGTGCTTCCAGTGTGTTTCCTTGTGTACATAGGAAAGCTCAAGCTGTCCCAGCAAATCCAGGCAGGCCTGCTTGCCTCCGAGTCCCTTCTGTTCAATGTCGTCCACAAAACTTGGCCATGGCCCATTTTTGAGCTCATCGCACATTGGAGTGTCATGCTTTTTGACATCAGCCATTTAAATCTCCCTCCTTAGTATTTTTTCACCAAACTGTCTGTTATCCATGCACCATTCAGCCCTCAAAAAAATAAATGAAGACTCATTCGGTGTGATCTTCCATTGCGTGAAAACTTTTATAATATTGTTCTGCATTCCTTGTCAACCCCCAATTGGCTTTGAAATCAAGGGATTAAGGGCAATTTCATCTCCGCTGTCATTGTCTTTATTTTGGAATTTCAACATGTTAACAAGATCACGAAGAGAAAGTTAAAAAATACTCAAATGAATTTTGGTTCATTCTTGCCGATTTTCTCTCGCCACCGGCTATCCCCCAAAAAAGGCTGAAACACTTCCTCCATGGACCTGCCAAAGAAAAAATCCATCTGGCATTCATCTATGGAAAATTCGGACATTACCTCTTTCCTGAAACGGAGTTCCTTGTTTACGGCTTCCTCAAAAAAAGTTAGAAAGTTCCCTGCCCGCCTTTCTGAGAGACATGAAGCAATAAACCGCATGTTAAAAATCTTCCCATGCTCGGCTATGAGCCTACCTATCAAGGACGCAGCAGGTATCAGCACAGCCCGCGACAGCAGCTCTTTCAACAGAACCGCCTCAAGAGCAGAAGTATCCCAGCACCTAAGCAGTCTGCATTCCAACGGCCTGTTCTGATAAACCAGGCAGCCCCTGTCAATCCCTGAATAGAATTTACATGCACCCACCTTATTTTCCCCGCGTATCTTTATGAGCTCGTTCTCAAGGATGATCAACGTCCCCGTCCTCGGGTCCACAGCAGGTTCTCCCGTCCTGAAGGTGACAAGGTCAGCCGGTCTTAAAAAACCAGAGACCACAATATCCTTGTCTGCAAGATGTAGCGCTGGTCCCCCCGCAAGGCAGCACTTACCGCACCTCTTGCATTCTGTCTGTGTTACATTATGGTGCATATAGGTCCAAAATTCACAGTTTGCCCAACATTCATAACCATGGAAAAAGAATTACGATTACTATTCGGCCAGATAGACAACGCAGTAAAAACAGTATCTATCAAATACCAAAAGGAGATCAGGTGCAAGAAAGGCTGCTCTGACTGCTGCAACGCAGCCTTCGATATCTCCCTCGCAGAGGCCCGCCTTCTTAGGAAAAATTTTTTGATTCTTGGACGTAAGACCAGGAAACAGATTATAAAAAAGGCCCGGACCGCACAAAATCTGTGGGATGAAACCGTGGCCAGGGAGCCACAAAATATCCATAAGCTGCGCATACCATGCCCCCTGCTTAACAATGATGAGGAATGCCTATTATACGAAGTTCGACCGGTGAATTGCAGGACATATGGTATTCCCACGGAAATAAATGGCAGCGGACACGTCTGTGCACTTTCTGGTTTTCTGCCAGGCAAAAGCTACCCGACCATAAGGCTTAACGTGATACAAAACGAACTTTTGAGAATCAGCAAAGAAGTCGACCCCAAGCTGGCCGGAAAAAGATGGCCCATTTCTGCCATTCTTCTTGAAGAAATCAAATAGTCCTTACGAATCAGACACAAGCCTCTTCTCAAGCAGAGCAATGCCATCCTTTAGAATGTCTGCCCGTTGCCTTGCGCCCATCCCGCGGAAAAGCTTCTCAGCAAGTTTGTATGCGTCTATGGCGTCAGCGACCCGCCCCTGCCTCTCATAGACATCTCCGATACCTGAAAGAAACATCGCAGAACGCTTCGCATCACCAAGATGCTCCACGAGCTCCAGTGCCCTGAAGTAATAGGGCAAGGCCTTGTCATATTGTCCAAGATGGCGATAAATGTCTATCACCTTCTCTAACATGATGACCGTGCTGACAGGATCATTCTTTTTCTCACATACAGCCAATGTACGCTGGTACGGAGAAAGGGCCGCCTTCATGTTCCCCCGCATGACGTGCAGGTCGCCCATCTTTTCGCAAATATTGGCAACCTCCACGTCGTATCCGGCGCTGTCGAAAACCGACAGGACCTCCTCAAACCTTGCAAGGGCATCCAGGGACTGACCCCGGTTTTTTAGTATATCGGCCTCTTGATACATGTGCCTTGCCTGTAGAATTTCGGGTGGTTCATGCCGAGAAGCCTCCTGTAGCGAGGTTTTTACATGGGATTTCGCTGAGCCATCTTGTTTATTGTCCATGAGCGTTAATGCCTCCCTTGCCGCATCTCCCACGGTGGTTGTTATCAGACTGCTGCCATCAAAAAGGTCGAATTCTTCATGGTCCTCAGCCATCCTTGCAATAACATTTTTTGCCTCTTTGGCCCTTATCCTGCCGAGCGCCCAAGCCGCATGACCTCGAATGGCCGGATCATCCGAATCAAGAAAATCAAACAACACAAAAAAAGAGCTATTACGAACCAACTTAGGGTGAAGCTCTCCAATACGTCCAATTGCCCAAAGTATAGCTGGCCTTGAAGGCGCATCCCCCAAAAGTCCGAGTATATGCCTGACAAAGGAGCCGTAAAGGCTGGGTCTGTTGCGGATTATTTCCCCAACGGACTCGATGGCGCCCCAATTGGCTGCAGCCGAATCGTTCGCAGAATACAAAAGGCGCCTCAAGAGGTCTCCGACCACCGAAGGTTCATTATTGCTAATACGCGAAGCAACCTGCCCGAGTGATAGCACAGCCCGCCACCGCGATTCGATATCGGCAGAATAGAGAAGCCTCTGTATCTTTCTTAGGACTAACTTGTCCGCCATGGCCATTCTCGCCAGCATCTCTACGTCGCCTTCCCTGACACGGCTTTCCACCTCACGTTTAGAATATCTCTTTCTGAGACCAGCGACGTCGGATGATGTTTTTTCAGGGCCGCCCCCTTTTATACCCGCCTGGGTACCGCTCTCAAACCTGGCCTTCACACCCGGAAGCCTTAGTTCCTTCAGATCATCATTCAGTCTGATAAAGGAGAGGGCCCCACGAATTTTCTTCCCCTCCGGGTCATACCCCTTGGGAAACACGGCGTGCCTGTCGTAGTCATAACCCTCGATAAGGGCGTCCTGATAATCTTCTCCAGGCATAAGACTCCAGGCGAGGTCATAGTCTTCATCACAGGCAAAACCGAGGGCCTCTACCATGGCAGCGCCGAGATTATGCCCTGTTACATCGTGAACAAATACAGCCCCACAGTCGCAAACGCCGAAATCAAAGTTACCAAGCCTCGCGGGCTCCACCTGACGAGGCCTGGGCAGTCTCTGGGAGCAAAAGGGACAAAGGGGCTCTGTCAACCCTTTTATTATTGCCATCGTTTTTGATTACGCCGCCTTGTCGTTAACCTGTTTTTCAAAGTCGGGATGTACCGGGTAGCCTAGCCCTTTTGCCTTTTCGAGCTCTTCTTTGGCCTTCTTGTAATTCCCGCTGAAGTAACAGGCCACAGATAGATTGTTCCTGGCAAGGCCAAAGCGAGGTGAAAGACTTACCGCCTTTTGTGCCAGTTCCACGGCACGCTCCAATTTATCCAATTCAACAAGTACAGAGGAAAGATTAATAAGGGCTGGCACCATATCCGGCTTTATTTCCAGGGCCTGCTCAAAAAAATCGGCTGCATCTTCCCACCGTCCAAGCTGCATATAGGCTGAACCTATATTGGCCATTGCCTCTGCCGACCCAGGGTGGGCCCGCAGGGCCTCCCTATTCTCACGAATGCCGTCTTCGAGCCTGCCCATCTGGCAGAATAACGTGCCAAGATTTATCCTTACCTCATAAGAAGTAGAATCTATGTCAAGGGCCTTTTGAAAGGATGTTATTGCATCTTCGAGCCTGTTGGCGCGCCAGTATGCCAAGGCAAGACGGTGATGCGCCACCACCGAATTGGGGTTTTCCCTCGTTTCCTTTTCCAGATCAGGTATCATCTGTTTGATGTCGCCACTTTTTATAGGGTTTTGAGCCATATTTCCTCCTGAATATTTCAAACAAGTGTAGATTTTCTCATTAACAGGTGCCATAATCTAACATAAAGATCAGGCTAACACATAAAAAGGTCCAAAACATTGAATAAATCCCCTGACCCCCCTTGGATAAAATGTAAATTCTGCGGGGGCGCTGCAGATATACGCGGTAAGTGAGCAAAGGCAACGGTCTCCTGCAGGGACTGCGGGATGGAACTGCCAGTCAGTCATTACGGCGATGCAGTAGAGGAAATGAAAGAAAAAATTACGATGTCATACCTTGAAAAAGGGGAATAAAGAAGGCGGCCTTTCATCCGCCCCCTTTAGCCATTCGTTGCAGCACCATCAGGCCGCCTGTTCCTCGCGCACGGCAATGGCGACCTTGTAAAGAATGGTGACAATAAGTCCGCCAACTCCCCAAATTGCAGCCGCTATGGTTATTTCAGGAAAGGTCGGGTGGTATTCCGTTATGGTTTCAAAGGGATTTGGGATGAAACCACCTATTACAAGTCCAACACCCTTGTCAATCCATGTCGATAAAAATACCGAGGCCGCTGCAACCGCAAGCCATTTGGGATTGCGCCGGATAGTAGGAACTAGCAACAGAAAGACGCCAAAGAGCCCAATTACTATTGCACCCCTCATGAACGGAACCAATTCGCCATAGCCGTCAAGCCCTGAAAACAGATACTCTAAGGTATGCATATGGCCAGGCACCTGGCTGTAAAAGGCCGTGAAAAACTCGCAGCCCATGAAGAAAAGATTCACTATCATGGCGTAGCAGACGGTCTTGGCCACTGTCTGAATGGCATCCATGCCCGGATCGAACCTTGTAACCCTTCTTACAAAAAGCAGAATCATTATAAGCAGGGCCGGACCTGCTGCGAAGGCCGAAGCCAGAAACCTTGGAGCCATGATAGCGGTAAGCCAGAAATGCCTTCCGGGCAAACCTGCATACAAGAAGGCAGTAACCGTGTGAATGCTTATGGCCCAAGGAATGGAAATATAGATAAATGGTTTGACCCACCCAGGGCACGGCACGCCTTTTTTATCAGCGAGAAGGGTGTTGTATCCGCAAATGATATTGAGCAAAAGGTAGCCGTTGAGCACTATCATGTCGTAGAAAAGCATGGAATGGGGAGTAGGATGTAGTATGACATTCATCATCCTCATGGGCTGGCCGATGTCAACTATAATAAAGAGCAGACACATCACAACAGCCGCAATGGCGAGAAACTCCCCAAACACAACGATCTTTGCATACTTTGAATAGTGGTGGAGATACTTGGGAATCACCACCATGACTCCACCGGCCGCAACCCCGACAAAGTAGGTGAACTGGGCAATGTATACACCCCAGGAGATATCCCGACTCATGCCGGTGATGCCGAGCCCTACCTTTAACTGATACAGATAGGCCATGAAGCCTGCACCTATCAGGCAAAGTAAAAATATTATCCAGCCCCAGTAAACTGATGATCCCTTTAATGCCTTTTCTATCATGACGTCCTCACACTATATCAGGTAAAAAACTGACGGTTTGGTGCCAAGCTCCAGTTTACGCCTTAGGGAAACCCTTTCCCTGAGTATCGAACGCACTTTGGAATTTGGATCAGCCAGGTTTCCAAAAAACATGGCATCGGGCGCTGCTTCTACGCATCCAGGGGGTCGCCCCTCGGCAAGACGCTCCACACAAAAGTTGCATTTTTCCACAACGCCCCTCATCCGCGTTGGGAAGCTCTTGTTGAGTTTCCTGCCTTCGGCTACCTCTATCCTGAGGTGAACCCTCGGGTCAAGCCAGTTAAAGCTCCTTGATCCATAAGGACATGCAGCCATGCAGAAACGGCATCCAATGCACCGGTGATAATCCTGAGCCACTATTCCATCCGGCCTCTTGAACGTAGCCTGGACAGGGCATACCCTCACACAAGGCGGGTTATCGCAGTGATTGCACATGAGGAGAAAAGGCATACCCTTGAGTATATGGTTATACTCATTATAACTGTCAGGGAACACGTGTTCGTACTCGTCTTCCCATATCCACTTGATTTCATCCTTGGGATCTCCCCAGTTGGGTACATTGTGCAGGTAGTGACAGGTATGCACTATCTTTTCGATATTTTTCTTATTAAGGGCCATCACGTCTATCAACATGGCCAAGCGAACCTTCGATCGAGACTTCTTATCGCCGTGGACCTCCTCGCCATGATCCTTGTGTCCCATCTCGGCATCAACTTTCCCAGGCCTAAGAAGTTCAAATGCACCCTTGCCTCCCAGGCCTACCAAGGCAGTGAGGCCGGCAGCCTTTAAAAATTTCCTTCTATCCATGCTCATAGCTTGCTCCCATTCGGATCATAATGACAATCCCAGCAATAGGGCTCGACGCCTGCATAGTTATGGCACTTATCACAAAACTCCTTTTTGTTGGAATGACATCTCAAACACGTATTTTGGAGACTGATCCAGATCTTTCTGCCCTCCTTGTTGACATACCACCTGTTGCCATCCCTCAGGGCCTGATCCCGCCAATGATTTAGAAACTGCATGTGGGTGGTAATCATGAACCTTGTATCTTCCACGCACTTCTTCTGAGGAAGAGCCTTGATGGCAGGGGTATCAAGACTCGGTTTCGGCTTGGGCGAGGCCTCACCATGATTGTAAAGGAAGGGAAACAAAAAGATACACGCAAATACCGCAAGACCTATCATTACCTTTCCTGCATCATACATCTTTAGTCACCTCCTCACTTTCGGCCTTGGCAAAACCCGGTATTTCCTCGCCCCTTAGGTCAGTAGGCCGCTCATGTTCCCCTTCCATGACAAGGGCATTGCCAACGAGCTCGGATACCCCACATACATTCACCTCTGGTACCCAGTACTCCATGGATGCCGGCAGCACCGCCCTGTCTATGGCGCACACACATGACAACATGTTTACCCCGTAGCGCTCATGTACGTACTTTACAGCGTTCGCCCTGGGAAGACCGCCCCTGAGCCGCAGCTCCATATTCTCCCCTGCATTCAAACCAGCGCCGCTACCACAGCAGAAGGTCTGCTCACGAATCGTATTTTCCGGCATTTCATAAAAATTATTACACACGTTCTTTATTATGTAACGAGGCTCCTCGAACAGACCCATGCCACGGGACGGGTTACACGAATCGTGGTAGGTTACCTTGAGGTGATCATTCCTCTTGGGATTGAGCTTCAGTTTCCCGTGCTTGATCAGGTCGGCGGTAAACTCGGATATATGGACCATCTTTGCAGAGCTGGCATTCTCGAATCTCGTGCCGGTAATGGGGCTGACAGGTTCTTCAAGAAAGTCCGGGGGGCCGTTGAATGTATTCATGTACTGGTGTACCACGCGCCACATATGCCCGCATTCTCCGCCAAGTATCCATTTAACCCCGAGTCGCTTGGCCTCTGCATAAATCTTGGCGTTTAGACGCTGGGCCATGTCCAGGGCGGTAAAGAAGCCGAAGTTGCCTCCCTCGCTAGCGTAGGTGCTCCAGGTATAGTCAAGCCCGAGGTGCTCAAAGAGCATCAGGTAGCCCATCAACGTATAGATGCCCGGCTCGGCGAACACGTCGCCGGAGGGGGTTACGAACAATATCTCTGCGCCTTTCCTATTAAACGGCGGCTCTATGTTTATCCCCACAAATTCCTCGATGTCCATACACATGAATTCAACATTCTGCTTGAAGGTGTGGGGAAGCAGGCCAAGGTGGTTTCCTGTTTCGTAACAGTTGGCGACCGGCTCCTGTATCCAGTTAATATTGAGCCCGAACAGGTTGATAAGTTCCCTGCCTATAATGGTAACCTCGGCGGTATCGATTCCATACGGGCAAAAAAGCGAACACCTGCGGCATTCCGTACACTGGAACATGTAATACCATATCTCCTTCAGGACATCTTCCGTGAGTTTTCTCCCGCCTGCAAGCCTTCCAAGTATCCGGCCCGCCCTGGTGAATTCGCCCCGGTAAATGGACCTGATGAGTTCTGCCCTTGCAACTGGCATATTCTTCGGGTCGCCGGAACCAAGGAAAAAATGGCACTTATCAGCGCACGCCCCGCACCTGACACAGATATCCATGAAAATCTTGAAAGAGCGGTGCTTGTTAAGTCTCTCCCTCATACCATTGAGGAAGGTTTCCTTCCAGTCATCGGGCAGGCCCCAATCATCATCGAGCGGACTCCAAACATGGGGATTAGGCATTCCTACGATCTCCACCTTTTCGGGCTTTGCTGGATAACAATAAATACCAGGCTTGATAACAGTAGGAATGTCCATCCAATCCCGATTCGGGGGAGTTAGGTCAATCCTCAGCATTTCTTGGGGTGTCAATTCTTTAGTCATGATGCGTTTCCCTTTTATTCTTCTCTCTCGAGTGGTAGTCCCGCCTCTTTCATATAGTCTCTGTACATATCTTCATACTCTTCGTAGGAATGAAACTTTGGCGGCTTCCTCCAGGGATTCTCGTGGTAGGCCATCCTGTTCGTATTCGCAAGGTTCCTAGTGGGAGTCATAAAGACTCCACCCATGTGCATGAGTTTGCTGAATGGGAAATAGGCTATAAGAGTGCAGACAAGGGCAAGATGCACAAAGAATATGGCGCCTATACCCTTGGGAACAACCGGATGAAAACTTACAACACCGTTTGCCAGGGCCTTAACCGCAGTGATGTCCACCCTGAATACGAATCTCATCAAAAGGCCACTGATAACAATTCCAAGGATAAGAAAAAGCGGGAAGTAATCAGCGGCAAGGGATATAAAACGCACCTTGGGAAGGCACAGCCTCCTGATCAGCAGCCCTGAAACGGCAAGAAGTATGATGATATCAGTAAGGTAAATCGGGGGAATGCCGATCTGGAACATGCCGTCTACGGCATCAAGGGTCTCAACGAATCCAGGTATTGGCTGGACGAAAAGACGCAAATGCCTCAGGGCGATCACAAGAAAGGAGTAATGGAAGCCGAGGGCCAGGAACCAGAGCCATTTCGTCGGAGAGTGAATCAGCCATCCAGAGCGGAGGTCACTTCTTAGGTTCCTGAAGAGCGAACGAAACAGACATATCTCGAAGAACATCCTGAGCAATACACCTCCTGTGGTGCTCGGATTGTCAATTTTGGACCACTTGATCCACGGCAGGGAAATTTCCTGGCCAGCAGTGGTAGGAATACGGAAGGGAACAGGCGACTTGGCCCAATAGACAACCCTTGCCATAAAACCAAAAAAGAAAACGGCGAAGGCAACATAGAGCAGGACCACGCTGAACAAGGGTTGCAGGAAGGATATGGACCCTCCTACCAAAGCCACTGCCACAATTATAAAAACTACGCCAAGTGGAAACAAGATACGCGCTGCCATACCTACTCCTCTGAGTTTAATGTTGGGTTATTTCTTTTTTTAACTTTTCAAGGTGCTTGATGCCGCGTTTCATCATATAGGAAGGACACATACCCCCTGATAACAGGTACGGTCTCTTCATGAGGTCATTTCTCTTGATTTCCCAGACCTTTTCCCTACACTCCATAAAGACATCGAATGCCAGGAGACCGAACCTGTCTATTTCAGATTCAAACTCTAAGTATTCCTTTATCCAGCCCCTCTTTTCTACGACACCAAAAACCTCCCTGCGAATGATGAGTTTGAGAGCAAAAATGACCTGTACGGCGCTTGCGGGGCTGAAATCCTGCACCGCCCTTATCCTTACCAAGTTATCCAAGAGCTTTTTGGTTGTCAAAGGATCTGCCTCGCCGATAAGCTGATCGTAGAGAGGCCAGATACTTTCTTCGATGGATGAACCTATGGGATTAGAGAACCTGTCCTTCTCTCTTTTCAAAAATTGAGCTGTTTCAGGGGGATAGGATTTATGGATTTGTTCCCTCCATTTTTCAACTATCGGGCCCTTCTTTTGCTCCAGTATCTCCCTAAGACCCTTATGCAATTTTCTCCCCACAGATGCCTCCTTTGAAAAGAGATTCCGGGGTAAAATACAACCCGCTTTTTCTCCCCAATTGGCACAGGCCATTAATGAATGACCATTCAGCCAACAGTTTTTATCTATAGACAAAAAGAGCTTGTGTGTCAAGTCACTAATTCGGCCCGCTTATCGTTTCTATATAATTCACCTTGAAAAACCAGGCAGTTGGCCTTACTCTAAGGGCTGTTTTTGCATGAAAAATTTTTCATAAAGTCACAGTAAGGGTACTGGTTCCATTGAAAATAGCATTTATCAATCCCTATTGTATAGACACAAGAATCATGAATTATGACATCAAGGTGCCCCCCATAGGACTCTATTACCTTACTGCCGTTATGATGGAAATGGGCCATGAGTGCGAAATTTTAAACTGGTTTTCCATGAAGGGACGGGACGGGATCATGGAAGACGAAATTAAGCGAATTTCCCCTGACATAACTGCCATATCCATTCTCCACGCTAGCAGGTGGGGAGGAATAGATATAGCCCGCATCTCAAAAAGGATTTTCCCGAGTGTGCCCGTCATATTTGGGGGGCCTGGGGCCACCTTTTTGTGGAGGCTTCTTTTAAACCGTTTCCCGGAGATAGACGCCATAGTAATGGGAGAAGGTGAAAAGACATTTGTGGAGCTGACAAACGCTTTGCATACGCAGGATCCAGACAAGCTTAGAGACGTCGCAGGCCTCGCATATAGAAAAGATGGCATGGCGGTCAGAAATGAACCAAGGCCCCTTATCTCTGACCTTGATGATTTGCCCGACCCTTCCAAGTTTTTCACCTTCCAGTACGTCATATCCTCCAGGGGCTGCCCGTGGAACTGCGCCTTTTGCGGCTCCCCAAGGATATGGCACCGAAAGGTACGCTTTCATGGCCCCGATTATTTTGTCGGACAAATAGAAAGGCTGAACAAAAAAGGCGTAAACTTTTTCTATGTATCTGACGATACCTTCACGCTTAAAAAGGACAGGGTCATATCAATATGCAAAAAAATCATGAAAAGAGAGCTCAAGATAGAGTGGGCAGCCATTTCCCGCGTAAACACCGTGGATCAGGAGATAGTGTACTGGATGAGAAGGGCGGGCTGCATACAGATCAGTTTCGGGGTCGAAAGCGGCTCCAGCCGGATAAGGAAGGCCCTTAACAAGACGATCAAAGACCAGGAAATCCAGAAGGCATTTGAAATCACGAGGGCTTACGGCATGATGCCAAGGGCCTACTTCATATATGGAAGCCCTCGGGAAAGCAGGGAGACCATAAACCAATCCATCAGGCTTATGAAAAAAATAAAGCCCCTCGGAACAATATTTTACATACTCGATATTTTCCCAGGAACCAAACTATATGAGGAATTCAAGGAACGGGCGGCAGTGGAAGACGATATCTGGCTTGAGAGGATAGAGGACATCTTGTATTTCGAAACAGACGACAGACTCAGTCAACATCAGGTCATCGGATTTGGCAGGAGGCTGCGAAAGGCCTTCTATGCCGATCTGCCCTCCTTCGCCCTTGATATCAAACTGAAGGAGCTGCCGGAGCTTGCCCCCTATCATGCTTCGTTTCTTTCCCGCCTGGCCATGACCTTTATATATGGTGATTACGCCAAGATTAATGAAATACCTGACAAGGTCAGGACCGCGGCCGCTCTCTTTGAACGCTCGCTTACTTTCTACCCGGATCACAGGGCCTACCTCGGCCTGTCTATACTTCTCCAGAGGATCGGCCAACATGACCGCTCCATCGAATTAATAAGTGAAGGGCTTAGGCACTTCCCAGACTCTACCGAGTTGAACGGATGCCTTGGAGTAAGCCTTATGGCACTCGGTAACAGTGAAGAGGCGCTGCAAATATTCATGAAATTCGACTCATCTGCTCAGAACCTCCGCTATGCCCTTCACTGCGCACAGACCCTTGGCAGAAAAGGGCTTTGCGCGATTCTGTCAAAAAAAATAAAGGAAAAGGCCCAAGGTCCTGCACAATGACTATTTTATCAGGAAAAACTGGTAGAAAATCGCGAAGGTTAACCGTCTTTGCCATTGCCGCCCTGAGCGGTGGCTCCGGCAAAACGATAACCAGCCTTGGCATTGCCCGAACTCTTCGCCAAAATGGCTTGGAGATAGCATGTTTCAAAAAGGGGCCGGATTACATAGATGCCGCATGGCTATCAGCGGCATCAGGCAGGCCGTGCTACAACCTTGATCCCTTCCTGATGGACAACGAAACGGTGAAGGGTTCCTTTGCCATCAGGTCGCAGGGCTGCGACGTTGCTATCGTTGAGGGGAACAGAGGGGTGTTTGATGGAATGGATGTAGAAGGCACCTCGAGCACTTCACGGCTTTGCGCCAGCCTCCAGATTCCGGTAGTGCTATTGGTTGACTGCACGAAAACCACCCGCACAGTCGCGGCCATGGTACAAGGCTGCATCGGATTTGAACCCGGCCTTGACTTTCTCGGTGTAGTGCTCAACCGTGTAGGTAGCGAGAGGCACGTAAGGGTCGTTACGAAGGCGATTGAGACCTATACCGGACTGCCTGTCCTTGGCTTTATTCCCAGGCTTAAAAGGGACCCGCTTCCCATGAGACACCTCGGGCTTACTCCAGCTGATGAATTTTCAAGTCCCTCTCAGGCGCTTGATAAGCTCGCAGATGTAGTCAAAAAAAACGTAAACGTGGAAAAAATCGTTTCGCTCGCTTGTAAAAGGGCAAAAAGGCAGGGGATCGGACAAGGCCTTAACGCCCTTTTTGGTATTTATGACAGGCGTTTCTCCGGACTCAGGATAGGGATTGTCAGGGATGCCGCTTTCCAGTTTTATTACCCCGAGAACCTTGAGGCGCTCGAACTTTTGGGGGCGCGCTTAATCTTCCTTAACGCCCTTTCAGACAAATCCATTCCTGAAATAGACGGAATGTATATAGGAGGGGGATTCCCCGAGACCCAGGCAAGCCGGCTCGAAAAAAACCTATCCTTCAGAAGCCGGCTCCTGCAACTCATAGACCAAGGGCTTCCAATATATGCGGAATGTGGCGGGCTCATGTACCTGGGCCGGGACATTAATTGGCAGGGCCGAAAATTCAGGATGTCAGGCGCCCTACCAATTCACTTTGAGATGAAAAGAAAACCCGCAGGCCATGGCTATACTACCCTGGAGTTTTTTATGGACAGCCCCTTTTACAAGGAAGGTGCCGTGATTAAGGGCCACGAGTTCCACTATTCTAAACCGGTCATGCTCCCATGCCAGGATATAAACCATGTCTTTGCATGTAAGGTAATAAGGGGGAACGGATTTGACGGCATACTCGAAGGGTTCGTAACACAGAACACCTTTTCAACATATACACACCTTCATGCGCTCGGTCAAAAAGAATGGGCACGCACCTTTCTCGAGGGAGTCGCTAATGTAAAAAGACCGGAAATTAAAAGCAAAGGAAGCATGTGAGATTTTGAGCAAAAAACACAAAATAGGCTTGACAACGCCTTTGTCTTTTGACTATATGAGTCCTGTTCAAGCGCAAACAGCAGAGAACTAGGGACAAGTTCCCATAAACTAAAAATTAAGGAGGAAGCCATGTTTCAGATCACAATCGACTATGACAAGTGCCAGGGCGACGAAGAATGCGTAAACGCATGTCCAGCAGAAGTTTATGATTTCGAGGACGACAAGCCCGTAATTGCAAGGCCGGATGACTGCCTCGGTTGCGAAACCTGCGTTGAGGTTTGCCCAGTGGGCGCAATTACAGTAGAAGAAGTTTAGGCATACACAGCCATAAAATCCTTTAAGGGCCCCATGTGGGGCCTTTTGCCTCTTGTTTTCCTGCTATAAATCCTAACCTTTCAGGAGGCCTTCTCGGATTTCCGAAGCGCGGAGAGGAGACGTCGCGTTTCTGAACCAGATAAAGGCCCCTATCAAAAAAGGCTCGAATCTTATTGCCATGGCATTTACAAAGACCCATGGGTACTCCCAGGCAAAGGCCTCGGACTTCCATAGGGCCTTAACCCCTGACCTTATTAAGGCATGGTAAATTTGCATTCCGCAGAACAAAAAGACATAAAAAAGATGTATCAAAACAAGTAGACCCAATGCCTCGAGAAGGGAACGGGCCTTCCATGAGACGAATGGGAAAAGCGCGGCAGCAAGAGACAGTGTCAGAGGTATGTTGTAGGAATAATTTGAAACGTGAAGCACTACCTGCAAATGGAGGATAGCCGGCCCACGCACTGTCACGGCCTGGTAAAGAAAATTACACACCGCCCTGCCGCCCTGAAAATATAGCTTGTCAACAAGGCACCCGGTTGCCAATGCAGAAAGGTGGGCCCCTGCACTTGTAACAGCCATCCCGTAATAGGCATTTACGTGAAGCCAGAGAAAAACCATGAGGCAGTAAGCGGTTATAAAAAGCAGACCTGCTGCTATTATCCTATTCCTTGGCCACATTGGTTATCCAAATAAGGAAGAGTGCAAAGGCTACGGCGATCATGATGCCCTGTGCAACGTAGATGTGAAACACGTGAAAAAAACCAGGGAAATGGACTCCACAGTAGCCGAGAACCGCTATTCTCAGCACATTCAGGAGCTGGATGACGAAAAAACCCACCACAATACCCCACAGCTTTTTGCGCCATTGGGCAGGAAACGCCAGGATCGCCACCATGTATATAAGAAAGGCCTCGAGGCCGTTGCAGCCAAACCTTACATCAAGTGATATCCCGTTAAGATGGATTACCGAGCCCTGCACATCCCTGACAAGCCCGAACGGTCTGAGTAAATGGGCAGTGGCCTTGACCACAAGATCCGTATAGACACCGTTTATATCAATGACCCTCTTTACAGGTTCAAAACTCATAGCAAGGGCGAGGCCGGCCATCAACAAGACATAGGTTACGAGGAATCTGAGGCCAGAAAATCGCTTTCCTGTTTTTCGTTTGCAGGCTCTCGGTATTCCCCGTGGCTTGCCCTTCATGAAGTCGTATTTTCCCCTGCTTATAGGACGTCAGTAATAGTGGCGCAGACTGGGGCTTTCAGGTGCCTGTCTTTATGGAGCCCAATATCTTTTTCGCCTTTTCTATATCCTTTCTTATTTGTTCTGCAAGCTCGTCAGGCCCCGGGAACCTTTTTTCATCCCTTATCCTCGCCACTACGTTCACCTTTATTTCATGCCCGTAGATTTCCCTGTTAAAGTTGAAAATATGAACCTCGGCCCCGAGCTTTCCATCATGAAAGGTGGGATTGAAACCTATGTTTACCACCCCATTGTAGAGCCTTTCTCCGTGTATCACCTGCACTGCATAAACTCCCGGCTTTGGGCATAAATCTTCGGGGTTTATCGACAAATTCGCCGTTGGGAAACCCACCACAGGTCCACCACGCCTTTTACCTCTCTTTACAAGGCCCCTTATCTGGTAAAATCTTCCCAGCATCTTCCGGACCATCCTCATGTCACCTTTTTTTACGAACTCTCTTATGGCTGTGCTGCTGACAATGATTCCTTCTATCTTGACCGGCGGGATAACATGGACATGGAAGCCAAGTTTATGGCCCATAGTTTTCAAAAAATCTATGTCGCCTTCCCTCCCCCGGCCGAAGGCATAATCATAACCCACGACAAGGTCCTCCAGACCTATAGTGCAGTAAAGTATTTTCTCAACAAATTCCGTGGCGCTCGTACTGGCAAACTCCCGGGTAAAAGGAATACAAAGAAGGTGTTCAATACCGGCTTCCATAATGAGCTCCACCTTCTGTTCTAAGGTACTGATGAGCTTAGGAGGATTGTCCGGCCTGAGGACCTTCATCGGATGAGGATGAAAGGTCAGGGCAACCTTGTCGCCTCCCCTTTTTCCGGCCAGTTCCACCACCTTTTTGAACAGGGCCTGATGTCCGAGGTGCACACCGTCAAAATTCCCTATGGTAAGGGCTGGCCTATAAAATGGCCTCTCTATTTCTTCAAGAGCGGAATATATTTTCATCCAAGTCACCGGTTAATAGATCTCGGAAACAGTAATATGACCACTTGACAATCGCAACACCTCTTTATTTAATTAGCACCCACAACTGCCGAAGTGGCGGAATTGGTAGACGCGCTAGATTCAGGATCTAGTGGGAGTTATTCCCGTGGGAGTTCGAATCTCCCCTTCGGCACCAGATAAAGTCATATTCCTGTTTTTACGCAATGACTTGAGATTCTCTCTATAGTGCCTCCGGGCATTCTTTCATAAGGCGGACATGGGATACATCAAAGAGGGAAATAGTAATAGTCTCCATACTGATCCTTATGAAATGTCTCGCTGTATCCGTTGAATCTCAGCCTCTTACTGAAAGAAGTGCAGCAGCAGCGAGCGCCAGCATCACCCCTATCAACTGCCTCATTTCCAACCTTTCGTGTAGAACGATAACGGCGAGTCCCACTGTTACAACCGGGTAAATGGCTGTAAGGGCTGATATAACGGAAATGGGTCCGGTTTTAGCCGCACAGAAGAAAAAATACAGGCCTATTGTGCCAAATACGCCTGTAAGTATTGCGTAAAATCCCCCCTCGATGTCAATCTCAAGCCCTGGGCCAAGCAGAAAAACCACAACGAGGCTTGTGGCCATTACACCGCATGCCTCAAAAAACACGGAACTCGATGGAGAAATCCGAGATAGAGACAGCTTTGGGAAAAATGCCCATAATCCCCAGCACAACATCGCTGACAGGGCATTACCCAACCAAGAATTCATAAAAATTAGGCTCCCTCCCAGAAGGCCTTTTCTACAAAGAACCGATATAGGCTATCCTGAAACACTGCTTCCAAAACCTAAACAAGCCTCAAGTAACGCCTCTTTCCCACCTTGATAACCGCTCGAGACGCTGGGATATCTATCTCCTCCTGCCCAAGCTTCTTGCCGTCAAGGCTAACTCCCCCCTGTCTGATGAGCCTTCTTGCCTCGGAACTGCTCTTTACCAGTCCGGCTTCCTTCAACAGCCTCGGAATAAAGAGCCTGCCTTCACCGTCCCTTTCTATGACATATTCCGGGATGTCCTCTGGCACCTGTCCCTTTGAAAACTGTGTATCGAACTGCTGACGGGCCTTTTCAGCAGCCTCACTGCCGTGATACCTCTCAACGAGCTCGTAGGCGAGCTGCGCCTTCACATCCTTCGGATGCACGGCCCCGGCCTCTATCCCCCTTTTAAGCTGTTCGATCTCTTCAAGAGAGCGAGCGCTCAAAAGCTCATAATATCTGAACATCAACTCGTCGGATATGGACATGATCTTGCCAAACATGGAGTCTGGCTCCTCTGTAATTCCAACGTAATTTCCAAGAGACTTACTCATCTTCTGTATTCCGTCAAGCCCCTCGAGGAGCGGCATGGTTATTACAACCTGGGGTTCCTGACCATATTCCTTTTGAATCTGTCTACCTACCAGGAGGTTGAACTTCTGGTCAGTCCCACCAAGCTCCACGTCTGCCTTCAGGGCCAAGGAATCGTATCCCTGTATAAGGGGGTATATAAACTCGTGGATTGCAATAGGCCGTTGCTGCGTGAATCTCTGTTTGAAATCCTCCCGTTCAAGCATCCTCGCAACAGTATATTTGGCACATAGACGAATCATATCAATGGAAGCCATCTTGTTCATCCACTTGCTGTTAAAGGCTATAAGAGTCCTTCCCGGATCAAGTATCTTGAAAATCTGCTCCTTATAAGTGGCCGCATTTTCCTGGACTTGATCCGGAGTCAGAGGAGGCCTGGTCTCGGACTTGCCAGTGGGATCGCCTATCAATCCCGTAAAGTCCCCTATGAGGAAAATTACCTCGTGACCGAGTTCCTGAAAATGACGCATTTTCTGGATGAGAACAGTATGACCCAAGTGAAGGTCTGGCGCCGTTGGATCGAAACCCGCCTTTACCCTTAGGGGTCTGTCTTCCGATAGGGCCTTTTCAAGCCTTTTTCTGAGATCCTCTTCCGCAATTATCTCTACCGCGCCTCTACTTATCAGATCTATTGACTTGTCTATATCCTTTTCCATTTCGAACACCTTATGCTGCTTACTTGGCGTAGTCTACGGCCCTGGTTTCCCTGATTACAGTTACCTTTATCTGGCCTGGATAAGTAAGTTCGCTTTCGATCTTCTTCGTGATATCCCGACATAGCATCGTCGCCTCAGAATCAGAGATTGAATCACTGTTTACAACAATTCGAATTTCACGGCCCGCCTGGATAGCAAATGATTTCTCTACCCCGGTAAAGGAGGTGGCTATGCGTTCGAGGTCTTCAAGCCGTTTAACGTAGCTTTCCAGCATTTCCCGTCTTGCCCCTGGACGGGCTCCCGAAAGGGCATCCGCCGCCTGGACCAACACCGCGAGAACTGACTCCGGCTTTACGTCCTCATGATGAGCAGCTATTGCATGGATGACATCCCTTGGTTCACCATGTTTTTTTGCCAGGTCGGCTCCTATAATGGCATGCGAGCCTTCCACTTCGTGATCCACCGCCTTTCCTATGTCGTGCAACAGACCTGCCCTTTTTGCCTTCTTGACATCCACGCCAAGCTCCGCCGCCATGATCCCGCATAGGAATGCAACTTCCACCGAATGCTGAAGGACATTCTGGGCATAACTCGTCCTGAACTTCAGCTTGCCGAGAAGCTTCACGAGCTCAGGATGTATCCCGTAAACCCCCACGTCGAAAGTTGCCTGTTCTCCCGCCTCCCTGATGGCTCCATCTATCTCATTCTCGACCTTGCGAACCACCTCTTCGATCCTGGCGGGATGAATACGGCCGTCGAGCACCAACTTTTCAAGAGCGACTCTGGCAACCTCTCTCCTGACCGGATTGAAACCTGAAAGGAGAACCGCCTCTGGTGTGTCGTCAATAATTATGTCTATCCCCGTAGCCGCCTCTATGGCCTTGATGTTTCTGCCCTCCCGGCCAATTATCCGGCCCTTCATCTCTTCGTTGGGAAGGGCCACAACAGACACGGTTCGCTCTGCCACATACTCGCCGGCATAACGTGCGATTGCCAAGGCAATTATCTCTCTCGCTTTCCTGTCTGCCAAGTCTTTTGTCTCCATCTCAATTTTTCTGAGAAGTTTGCCTGCCTCCTGCCGCACCTCCGCCTCCAGGCTCATTAGAAGCTGCTCCTTGGCATCATCCTTTGACATCCCTGATATATGTTCAAGCTTCTCCCTCTGCGCGTTTATCAGGGTTTCTATTTCCCTTTCCCTGTCCGTGAGCCTGCTTTCTGTGTCCTGAATTCGTTTTTCCTTTTCAAGGAGTTCTATCTCCTTTGAATCCACGAGCACCTTTTTCTTTTCTATCTGCTGCTCCCTCTGGAGCAAACGCTTTTCTCGACTTCTGAGTTCTCCTTTCCTCTCACTGACCTCACGTTCGGCCTCTTTCTTGAGCTGAAGGGCCTCTTCCTTGGCCTGGACCTCAGCCTCCTTCAATAGACGTCTGGCTTCTGACTCAGCCTCCTTGCGCAGGCGTTTTGCCTCTTCCTTGTCGAGCTCGTACCTCTTGGAAAAGAAAAACCTCGCTATGGCAAAGCCTGCCGCACCTCCAATGGCAGTGAAAAGAACCAATAACAATATGGTCATTATGTCAATCATGTGTGGCCTCCAAAAGCAGGATTATACTGCCACACCCCATCTAAAAATTATGGTCTGAAACGGATAATGGCGGGAATATAAGACAGGATTTCAACTTGCCACAAAAAGAAATACCCACTCGCCATGGCAAGCCGATTCTATGGATAAAAAATGACTCGACCGTTTAAACATATATCTAAATCTGCAAATGCAGAGTTTGCAACTCAATCACCTCACCAGTATCCGTTTATATAAAAACCCAGACGGGGTTATAGCAACCAAAAACCCCGCCGTGCCGTGCAGCTGAGTCTATTGAACCTGAGCGGACTCAGGTGGGTGTCATATCCGTTTCCAACGGAAGGGGCTGTTCTCCCCTTCCACTCTTCCACGGAGGAACGACTCCCTTGTACGGGGTGTTGGCTCAACAAACTGTCAGCAAGCCACGCACACAGCAGGGAATGCTTTAATAAAAATTATAACATATCAATCTTTTTTTTTCATTAACTCCGCGTCTATTTTTTTGCTAATCACCTTAACCTTCAGGCTGAGCCCTTCTTGTAACTTATCAAGGCGCGTTTTTGCAGACAAATAATCCTTTCCAAGTCCCATTGCCACCAGAACCATCAGCTTGGCAGGTGGAAGGGTAGAATATTTCTGTTCAAGTTCCGCTGCCTTTTGTTCTACGTAAGATGCCACCTCCTGCAAATCAATACCGGGATCCTCTCCCTGCAGCTCATAAATATTGCCAAGAAATTTCAGCCTAAATTTCTGGAGCACTTTCTAACCATCAACCCTGTTGGTTAAAGTCAATGCTGGCATCACTGCTGGCCTGACTTTCAGACGGATGGACAAAGGCTTCCTCATCAGACCTTGTGGTGATAGATTCTATTTTTTCAAGCATCCTTTCAACCCTTGAACCAACGTCAGCCCTTTCGCCTTCAAGGGTTTCAATTTTTGTACTGAGATCTGTGATAGTAGCATCTCTCTCCTTGAGTTTCTGAATCAATTGACTTTTTTCCTTTTCTAGGTCATTAAGGTAACTCAAAAGCCTCTCTATCTTTTCTTCCAAAACTGAAACAATTCCAAGATCTGTCATGAGTGCACTACTCCTTTCACGAATCTGAGGCCGTTTTCTCGACTCCTGCCGTTCCTTCAACAACAGAATAAGGCGGAAGCCTGGTTCCCGAAGCCACTTTTGCGTTCCTTAAAAATGAAAAGGCACCTATCCTGACATTCTCACCTATGACCGTAGTCCCCTTAATGACGCAATGGGGGCCGACAATGCTATCCCTGCCTATCCGAACCTGTCTCTCTATGTATATGGTCTCCGGCATTGACAGGCTGACCCCTTGGCCCATCAGCTCCTGCCTGATACGATATAGTAGCGCAAGTTCAGCCTTGGCAAGCTGGCTCCTGGAATTTATCCCAAGGGCCTCCTCCTCATCTGCAACACAAAAGGCGTCGACCTTGTACCCCTTTTTTCGCGCAAGCTCAACGATGTCGGTAAGGTAATATTCCCCTTGGGCGTTTTTACACTCCACCCCTGCCACAAGTTCAAATAATATTTCACCCCTGGCTAAATAGGTGCCGCTATTGACCTCCTTGACTGCCTTTTCCCTTAATGACGCATCCTTTTCCTCAGTAATTTTGAGAAATTGGCCTTTCACATCCCTAATAATCCGCCCGTACCCGGCAGGATCAGAAAAGGCAGCGGAAAGAATAGATACATCACTGGCCCGCTGCCTGTGCTGCCTAATAAATTCCTTCAGGGTGGCCGGATAAAAAAGGGGCGTATCTCCACACATTATAATTACATCCCCATATTGGCCCTTCAATCTGTCCATAGCCACCGCCACCGCATGAGCCGTACCGAGTTGTTGTTCCTGGATCACAAACTCCACCCCCTCAACCTCAAAGGCCCTTTTGACCTGTGCGGCACGATGACCAACCACCACCATATTATTTTTTACACCCGCAACCCTCAGTAGATATAGAACATGCCAAAGTAACGGCCGACCCAAAAGACAATGCAGAACCTTTGGCATGCGCGATTTCATCCTCGTACCCTTGCCAGCTGCCAATATGATTCCAGTGATTGATCCGTTCATATCTCTATATTGCTATATGAAAAAGAAAAGGCAAGCACCAAGGCTTGCCTTTTCTCCCCTCCCCATGAGCTTTCGTTTTAACTCATCTCACCTGCTACTTTGAGTCTCGTTAAGGCCCTAGCAAGTGCTGCCTTAGCACGGGCCTCATCAACATCTTCTCGCCCACTCAAGGCTTCTTGTAACCTCTTCTCCGCACGCTCTTTGGCCTTGAGTGCCCGATCCACGTCTATTTCCTCTGATATCTCGGCAGCTTCAGCCAATACGGTCATACGGTTTGAGGATACCTCAACAAAACCGCCGCTTATGGCTATCCTCACTACGTTACCCTCATTATCGTAGTGCATCTCACCGATATTGAGAGTAGAAAGGATTGGCGCATGATTGGCCATGACACCGAACACACCAACAGTGCCAGGAACTGTACAAAGGTCTACCTGCTCGCTAACGACGAGTTTCGTGGGCGTCACGACTTCTAAGTTGAGTTTGTTAGCCATATTTACACCTTATCCTAAGACTTCTGCGCCTTCTCTACTACTTCCTCTATTGTTCCTACCATGTAAAAAGCCTGTTCAGGAATATCGTCATGCTTACCATCTAGTATCTCCCTGAACCCCCTTACAGTCTCCTCAACCTTTACGTACTTACCTGGTATTCCTGTAAAGGTCTCAGCAACGTGAAACGGCTGTGACAAAAATCTTTGTATCTTTCTGGCCCTCTGAACAGTGACCTTGTCTTCATCCGATAACTCGTCCATACCGAGAATTGCGATAATATCTTGCAGATCCTTGTACTTCTGTAGGGTCTGCTGAACCTCGCGCGCCGTAAAGTAATGTTCCTCCCCAAGAACGTTGGGATCGAGGATTCTCGAGGTAGAATCGAGAGGATCAACCGCAGGATAGATACCGAGTTCCGCAATTTGCCTCGAAAGAACGACCGTACCATCAAGGTGCGCAAATGTTGTGGCAGGTGCAGGGTCTGTCAAGTCGTCAGCAGGCACGTACACACATTCAACCGCTGTAATTGAGCCCTTGGTGGTAGATGTAATACGTTCCTGTAACGCGCCAAGGTCCGTCGCCAATGTTGGCTGATAACCAACTGCCGAAGGAATACGTCCCAGCAACGCGGAAACCTCAGACCCTGCCTGCGTAAACCGGAATATATTATCTATAAAGAATAAAACATCCTGGCCTTCCTCATCGCGAAAATACTCTGCCGCCGTCAATCCGGTCAGACCGATCCTTGCCCTTGCTCCAGGAGGCTCTGTCATCTGGCCATAAACAAGAGCAGCTTTGGGAAGAACACCAGATTCCTTCATCTCGAGGTAAAGGTCGTTACCTTCACGGGTCCTTTCTCCGGCACCGCAGAATACGGATATACCACCGTGCTGCATGGCGATATTGTGAACCATCTCCATCATGATAACCGTCTTTCCGCATCCGGCGCCTCCGAACAATCCCATCTTACCGCCCCTTGGAAACGGAACTAATAGGTCAATAACCTTAATGCCCGTTTCCAGAACATTGACCGTTGTATCCTGTTCCACGAACTCAGGAGCCTTCCTGTGAATTGGATACATGTGATCGGACTTTAGCGGCCCCAGTCCATCCACTGGCCAGCCCACCACGTTCATTATCCTTCCCAAGGTCGACTCACCAACGGGAATCTTTATAGGAGCACCAGTATCCTTAGCGTCCATGCCACGTACCAGACCATCCGTGGTATCCATAGCGATACACCGGCATACATTATCACCAAGGTGCTGCGCTACCTCCACGTACAAGTTGTCCGGTTCATCACTGATGGCCGGATTTGTAACCAAAAGGCCATTAAGGATGGCGGGCAGTTGTCCTGGCTCAAATTCTACGTCAACAACCGGCCCTATGACCTGCACTATTTTTCCAATATTTGCCATTTGTTCCTACCTCCCACAGGGTATTAACCCAAACTTTTTTAAATTTTACTTAACCCTTTAACGCCTCGGCACCGCCAACTATATCCATCAGTTCAGACGTAATTGAGGCCTGCCGCGCCTTGTTGTAGGCCAAGGTCAATTCATGAATCATATCAGTACAAGCCCTGGTCGCGTTGTCCATGGCAGTCATTCTTGCCGCCTGTTCACTGCACGCCGTCTCTAACATGGCTGCCATTATCTGAACGTTTACGAACATGGGCATTAGGACGTTCAATATTTGTTCCGGGTCAGGCTCATATATATAAGTAGCCTTTGGACCGCTTTCTTCCTCAACCTCTTCCTCTTCTTCTATCAAGTCCCCCGAGCTTATAGGCACTAGCTTTTTCAGTGTTGGCTTTTGGGTCACCACATTCACGAAACGGCCGTACAATAACTGGACCTCGTCCACCTCGCCATCCAGGAAAAGCCTAATACACTCCATGCCCGCCTTCCTGGCATCGACCATCTCGACCCTGGCCATGCAATCCGTGATCTCAATAGGCAGATCTACATCCTGCTTGCTAAAGTACTGGTAACCCTTTTTCCCTATACAACCGACAGAGACTTCCTTGCCTTCCGACCGCCTTTCCTTCATAAACCTTTCTGCCGCGTTGATGATGTTGGCGTTAAAGGCACCACACAGGCCTCTATCTGAGGTTACTACCAAGACCATGGACTTTTTTACTTCCCTTTCCTCCATAAGAGGAAAGGCGTTGGGGTTCGCTGTGGTAGCGAGCTGACCCATGACCGCCGAAAACTTTCCGGCATAGGGTCTAAACTCCTCCATCCGTTCCTGGGAGCCACGAAACTTGGCTGCGGCTACCATATTCATGGCCTTGGTTATCTGCTCGGTCTTCTTTATACCTGTGATTTTGAGTTGTATGTCTTTCAAAGACGCCATTTATTTAGACCCCTTATAGATTACGTGCTGTCTTGAACTGCGCTATGCACTCAGAAATAGCGTCCCGCATTCTCTTGTCGAGTGTGTCGGAAATCTCCTGCTTTTCCTTCAGCTCCTCATATATCTGCGGGTACTTCTGCTCCACAAAGGAATGAAGCTCTTTCTCAAAATCCGCGATAGCATTAACCGGCAATTCATCAAGAAGACCCTTGGTACCTGCGAATAGCGCAAGCACCTGCTTTTGCATTGGAAGCGGGTTATATTGAGGCTGCTTCAGCAATTCCACGAGACGCTCTCCTCTCCTGAGCTGCTTTTGAGTGGCTTCATCAAGGTCACTGCCGAACTGAGCAAATGCAGCCAATTCCCTGTATTGGGCGAGGTCGAGCCTAAGTGTACCCGCCACTTGTTTCATTGCCTTAACCTGGGCGGCACCTCCAACCCTCGACACGGACAGGCCGACGTTGACAGCTGGCCTGATCCCAGCGAAGAATAGCGCTGGCTCAAGATAGACCTGACCATCCGTAATGGAAATAACATTTGTCGGAATATATGCAGAAACGTCGCCCTGCTGGGTCTCGATGATCGGCAGTGCAGTCAAGCTGCCGGCCCCAAGCTTGTCATTTAGCTTCGCCGAGCGTTCAAGGAGACGGGAATGGTTATAGAAAATATCCCCAGGATATGCCTCACGTCCCGGCGGACGCCTGAGAAGCAATGACAGTTCGCGGTATGAAACAGCCTGCTTTGAAAGGTCATCATAAATTATAAGAGCATGCTTTCCATTGTCCCTGAAATACTCTCCCATGGCCGTGGCCGAAAAGGAGGAGAGATACTGGAGGGAGGCCGGCTCGCTTGCGCTACTTGCAACCACAGTCGTATACTCCATGGCCCCAGCTTTTCTGAGTGCCTCCACCACAAGGGCCACTGTGGCCTGCTTTTGCCCCACTGCATTGTATATGCAGTACACATCGGTTTCCCTCTGCGCTATTATGGCGTCCACACCGATAGCCGTTTTCCCGATCTGGCGGTCACCAATGATGAGCTCTCTCTGACCCCTACCGACCGGCGTCATGGCGTCGATAGCCTTGAGCCCAGTATAACACGGCTCATGAACAGGCTTTCTATCAATAACGCCCGGTGCCTTCATCTCAATCCTGCGGAACTCCTTGGCGTCTATAGGGCCCTTGCCGTCTATGGGATTGCCAAGAGAATCCACAACCCTCCCGAGCATGCACTCTCCCACAGGCACCTGGGCAATCTTTCCCGTACGCTTTACCTGGTCGCCCTCCTTGATCTCGGCACAGTCGCCCATAACGGCGACACCAACATTGTCCTGCTCAAGGTTGAGGGCAATGCCCATGATACCACCTGGGAACTCCAGCAGTTCCATGGTCATGCAGTTACGGACACCGTAAACACGCGCGACATTGTCACCCACGGACAGAACAGTACCTGTTTCCGCTAAGTCGACGCTCTTTTCAAATTCCTCAATCTTCTTCTTTATTATATCACTAATTTCGGATGCATTTATCTGTGCCATTATCCTATTTCACCCCTCCCTAAAGATTCTTTAAAGCCCTGTAACTGGCTTTTTATACTTCCGTCCCAGACCTTGTCACCAACCTTCGCTATCACGCCGCCGATTATTTCGGGATCTTCCAGCGCTTCAAGCACTACCTGTTTCCCGGTCAGTGTCGAGAACACCTCTTGCATCTTCTTCTGAAGATTCTTTTTTAGAGGTATCGCCGTGATCACCTTGGCTCTGACGATGCCCATTTCTTCATCCATGAGCTCCTGGTAAGCCTCAGCAATCAGACTAAGGTAATGGATCCTGTTATTCTGAACCAAGATCCTTAGAAAGTTGGCCATGGTCTTTTCTACCTTTGCGGCCTTTATCAGTTCCTCAACAACTTCCTGCTTAACATCCAACCCTATCACCGGGCTTTCCAGGGCGGCTTCTATATCAGGATTTGCCTTGAGGAAAGAATCCAGGGTCTGTAACGCCCCGTTAAAGGCCTGCAACTTGTCCTCCTCCTTGCCAGCGGCAAAGAGGGCTTTTGCGTACCTTCTTGCTAATACTGTGCTAATCAATTTTTCTGCACCACCCTTTCAAGGTATTCACTGATGAGCTTGGACTGGTCCTGCTCGGTCAGGTTTTTCCTTATTATTTCCTCAGCCATCCTTACGGCTGATTCGGCAACTTCCTTTTGCAGCTCTACCTTGGCCTTGGCGAGCTCCTGCTGCACATAAAACTGCGCCTGCGCCTTTATACGCTCCGCAGCCGCCTTTGCCTGTTTTATAATTGTATCCCGCTCTTTTTTACCCTGCACTACGAAATTCTCTAGTATGCGCTTTGCCTCTTCGTCCATGCCGGAAAGCTTTTGCTCGTATTCCTTGAAACGGGCAGCAGCATCTTTTTTCTTTGCCTCGAGCTCTTCAAAGGCCTTGGCGATGGATTCCTCGCGCCCCTTCACGCTGTCTACAATGGGTTTCTTAAGATATTTCAGAAGAATGAGAATTAACAGAGTGAAGTTAAGGCAATGCCAGATAAAATTCATTACCTGCACATGCGTAAGTTCATGTTCACCACCCTCGTGGCCCTCACCATGTGCTGCGGCCTCATGCTGTGCTTCGACAGGTGCTGCCTCTGCGGCTTGCGCTGCCGCATCGTGCATTGCGTCCTTTACCTTTTCAGCAACCGCGGTAGTGACTGCCGATGGGCCTTTCGGAGCAAACGCCTCCTCAGCCAAAACCGGGCCACCCGCGTATAACAGCACGCATAGACCAAACAAAAACAACAGAGATAATCTCTTAAACATTAAACGGCCCTCCCAAGCAACTTTTGAGCAATTTCCACTGCAAACGACTCAGCCTTGGCCTGCAGCTCCTTTTTAGCGGCCTCAATCTGACTGGTAAGCTGGCTCATAAGCTCTTGCCTCTTAGCCTCTGCCTCCTGCATGCTCTCTCCAAGCAGCTTCTTTTCAAGCTCCTTGGCCTCCTCACGCAGTTTTTCGAATTCTGCTTTTCCAGCCTGTCGCGCCTCTTTCAGCTTCCGCTCGTAATCTTCCACAAGGCTCTTGATTCGATCCTCAAATTTTACAGCCTCGGCCTCTATAGAGTCCATTTTTTCCTTGCGCTTCTCAATGGCGTTCCTTAATGGCTGATAAAGCCAGGAATTGAGCACCACAATTAAAATCAGTACCCCGATGATTTCAGCTACAATAGAAAGGTCTATGGTAATCATAAGTTCTCCTACCCCGAAGGCTAACCAGCCGATATTTTAGAAAAACAAGAAATGAAGCTTCATTCATTAAATTTTAGAAGTAGCTTTTACATTATTTGAAACGTCCTGTCAACGTCTTTTCAATTATTTTTAAATGAACTATCGGCCTCTCTGGTCTCCCCATATTACCTTGTGAAGCTGCAGTTGCAGTCTCGCCTCTAAACGGTCCTCAACTATCCAGGCTGCCAGCTCGGCAGGCTCGATTTTTCCGGGACATGGGGACATAAGGACCGTGGTAAATGCCGACAGTCCACTCTTTTGCAAGATGCCTGAAGCCCATTTATAATCTGATCTGCTCGTTAATACAAATTTTATTTGGTCTTTCTTTGTAAGAAAACGTAAATTCTCAAACAGGAAACTTCCCCCGGCACCGCTGCCAGGCGTTTTCCAATCCACCACCTTGATAACTTCACAAGGAAGGCTACCAACGGACAGGGAACCGTTGGTCTCGAGCAAACACACTCCTCCCCTCTCTACAACCCCTGCCATTAGCGCGTAAACGCCCGCCTGTAACAGAGGCTCGCCTCCAGTGATCAAAACGTGCTTTAAGCCGCTTTTACGCCAGACGGACAGGAGCTCCCAAACGGACATCCTCCTGCCTTCCCCATGGGCATAGATAGAATCGCAATAGTTGCATAGAAGATTGCAGCCTGAAAGCCGGATAAAGAAAAATGGCAGCCCTGAATAAGTACTCTCTCCCTGAATACTGGTAAATATCTCACAGACACTTAGAGAAATGGACTTATCCACCTGCTTCTAACTTCTATTTATGAAATACCACCCCAGAGGACGAGGTCTCTCGCACTTCAACCGAATGGGCGGTTATGCCTTGGAAGGCCTCGAGCATAGAGGCAAGCCTTTCATATATATATTCGGCAAGCCTTTCTGAAGAAGGATTAATGGTGCCAAACCCTGGAAGCTCATTGAGATTCTTGTGATCCAGTCCATCCATAATTTCTTTTACAATACGCTTCAGGTCGCGGAAATCTATCGCCACGTCGATTTCGTTTAGCCTCTCCGCCCGCACTGTTACCTTAACGTCCCAGTTATGTCCGTGAAGATGTTCACAGTTCCCTGGATAGTTTCTAAGGTAGTGAGCGGAAGAAAAGTGTGTCTTGATAAAAACCTTGTACATGAATTCCCCTTCTTTCCCGGTTTAATTCCTCGGTCCAAAAAGGTCCGTTCCTATTCTCACGATAGTGGCCCCCTCTTCCACGGCGACCTCGAAATCACTGGACATGCCCATGGAGAGCTCCGAAAGGTCTAAACCGGGGAATTCCTCTGAAAACCTCTCTTTTAATACAGCCATCTGCCTGAACCACTTTCTCGCCTCTTCCCGCGAGGTAGAAAATGGGTGTATAGTCATGAGGCCACGAACACGGAGATGTTGCAGACACGCAACTTCCCCTATAAGGGCCGAGGCCTCCGCCGGTAACACTCCGTGTTTGGACGCCTCTCCGCCTATATTCACCTGTATAAGCACATTGAGCATCTTGCCCTGCCTGGCCGCATATTTATCCAAGGCCCTTGCGAGTCTGTTGGAATCGACGGTTTCCACCAGGTCAAAATATGTTGCTGCGATCCTTGCCTTATTCCGTTGGAGATGCCCTATAAAATGCCACTTGATCCCTTTCAGGTCTTCAAGGTGCTTGATCTTCTCAACAGCTTCCTGGATATAGTTTTCACCGAACACCCTTTGGCCGCACCCGTAAAGTTCTCGAACCATGGCCGCCGGTTTCGTCTTGCTCGCAGCAACCACGGTCACCCTTGAAGGATCACGGCCCACCCGAAGGCAAGTCTCTTCTATACGGTCCCTTATTCTTTTGAATCTGTCACACATGGTTCTATGGCCCCGATATCAAGTAGCACCCTCACGGTCTCCGCAACGGGAAGACCTACTATGTTGGTATATGAACCTTGTATCCGCCTTGCCATAAATGCCCCGTATCCCTGAATGGCATAGCCTCCCGCCTTGTCGTAGGGTTCCTCCGTATGGCAATAAGCCTGCAAGGCCCTATCGCTTATCACGTCTATGAAGACACCGGACGAAATAGTTTTTTGTTTGAGGAGGTTATCATGGGCACGTAAGACAGCAAAACTTGTAAATACCTCGTGCCACCTCTTATCCAACATCTTCAACATGTTGACCGCATCCTGGAAAGACGAGGGCTTGCCTAGTATAACCCCGTCACAGTAAACACATGTATCAGCACAAAGGATCACTTCTGCATCACATGCCTCTAAGGTCGCCCCAAGCTTCCTCATGGCATTCTCCATGGTAAATTGGTCCGGGGGAAGACCTGATGAATCCCCAAGTTCCTTCACACTACCTGAGTATACCGAGATACTCAAGCCCAAGGCCTCGAGCAGACGCCTCCGCCTTGGCGAGCCGGAACCGAGCACTATTGGGCAGGTAGAGTGAAAAGGGCCCTTGCATTCCGGGTAGTACACGAGGCCACCTCTTCAAAATGCAACTTTTTTGCCTTTGCAATGGCTTCGGCCACATATCTCACGCGGGCGGGTTCGTTTGACCTCCCACGAAAAGGCACGGGACTAAGAAATGGTGCATCGGTCTCTATGAGCAGCTTGTCCAAGGGAACAAAGCCGGCAACCTCTCTCGTTTTCTCAGCGTTGGCAAAAGTCACGATCCCTGTAAAGGAAACGAAGAAACCGAGATCAAGGACCCGTTTCGCATCATTTACGTCACCAGAGAAGCAGTGAAATACCCCCCTTAACCGGCGCCTTTGAACAAAGGCGCTGATAATATCAATGCATTCATCCATCGCTTCTCTTGCGTGAATAATAACTGGCAGAGAGATTTTCGAAGCCGCATCGAGCTGTGCCTCTAGGGCTTCATACTGAATGTGTCGGGGGGTATAATCACGGTAAAAATCGAGGCCGATCTCTCCCCAAGCCTTTACCTCCTCCCGGGCCGCAAGGGCTTCAAGGATATCAAGAGAACTCTCCGAGAAAACACTTGCGTCATTTGGATGGATACCGACCGCTGCAAAGACATCTTGTCGACTCCTGGCAAAACCAGCAGCCTTCTTGGAGCTGTCTATATCGATACCCACGCTCAACACCGCAGCTACTGCTTCTTTCCGCGCCCTTTCCATTAATAGGGCGAGTTCCGTATCATTGGACGCTATCATATCTATGTGGGCATGCGTGTCCACAAACACGTTGTCTTTCATGGCCTTCATATCTTTTTCAAAAATCAGTTTCAGGAATTAAGTATCCTCGGTAGGGTGAGGACGCACGTAGTTCCGCCTATCCTGTTGGACGTCAGGAACAACGATCCGCCGTGGAGCTCAACGATCTTTTTGGCCTTTGAAAGACCCAGACCCATGGCATTGAACTTGGTGGTAAAAAAAGGATTATCAGCCTTTTTGAAATGGCCACGAGCTATGCCAAGGCCGCTGTCAGAGATGCGAAGTTCTATATCAGTTCCCTTCCGCGTCAGAGCCACCACCATTACACCACCGTCCGGCATGGCCTCTATAGAATTTCTTATTATGCAAAGTATGGCCTCTTGCAACTTCTCCCGGTCGCCCATTATCAGCACTGGTTCCCTTGGATAATTCTTGTGAAGAACGATCCCCGTGTCCTCAATGTCTGTCTGGCTTATCACTATAATCGTGTCTACAAGTGAAGTGAGCTCTATTTCACAGCACTTTACCGCCTCTATATCGTGAAGCTCGGCAATACCTCTCAGGGTCCTCTCGATCTTTTCTACCTCCTTGACCACGGTTGAAAGATGCTGCCTCTTTGAATGATCATCTTCCTTGCGCATGAGCAGCCTTGCTATACCGCCAATTGCCGCAAGAGGGTTCCGGATCTCGTGAAGGAGATGGTCTACCATCCTACCTGTAGCAGAATATCGCTCTATCTCAATAAGCAGGTCCTTCTGGGCCTCGACGGCCTTGTTGACCTCCTTCAACTTGGAAACCCTTGCCTCCAAAGTCTGACACATATTTCTTTGACAAATGGCAAGAGCCGCCAGCCCGGCAAATAAATGCAACGAATAAAGAGAGTTTTCCGATATGGGAGACTTGGTAAAGATGTTGTCCGCCACGACAACACCGTATTCCTTGCCATGGGTATTGAGAGGAGCAGTGGCGAGTTCACCCGCACCGAAAAGCTTACACATCTCATGGGAGTGAACGGCCCCTACCCGGGGACTGTCTGTAATCAGTAAGGCCTGGTTACGCCTGAGGGTCTGGATAAGGCAATTATCCATGTCGGCGAGAGGGATCTCTATCTGTCTCACAAAGCGGTTTAGCGGGTGGCTGTCATCCTCGAGCTTGCCCCGGACCCCTTCGAGTATCTGGAAAAGGGACAACCTCTTTGACGATATTCGGTTCCATATCTCTCCTGCCTCTTGAGGGTCCAGAGGACCCAGACCGAAATGGCCCGCAAGGACCTTTTTCTCCTCGTTTGCCAGGAACAGGAACGCCCTGTTGAATCCCAGGCCCTCGCCTGCGGTGGCCCCAGCTAAAATGGCACAGAAAACGTCTTTTAGCTCCTGCGCCGTTACAAAGGCAGAATTGAGTTTAAGTACGAAATCGAGCAACAGTTTCAAGGGATTCTGGCCCATGTAATCCGTTGCATCTTGGCTGTGAAGTGCTTCCAAAGGAGGATTTCTATCCTGCATAATTATTTGAGTGCGATTTCACGAAACCACTTGACACACCCTGAAGCTTCGTATAGTAAAACATTACTGTATTTTTGTCATTATATCATTTTAACAACAAAAGGAGGAAGTCATGCGTAAAAAAATTACATCCTTAGCTCTGGCTCTTTTCTTCACCATTGGTCTGTCAGGTGTAAGTTTTGCAGCAAAGTGCAAGGGCGAGGTGGTCAAGAACGAAAATGGGCAGCTCGTAATCAAGCTAAAGGACAAATGCAAGGCAAAGGCGGGAGATTCCGTAAAGATTAAGGTAAAGAGCGCTGCCAAGGTAGAGGGCTGCTAATAAGCTATAAAAGCTATAACAAAAAGGGAGGCCTCTAGCTGGCCCCCCTTTTTTCTACAGTCTGTCCACCCTGGTAAAGGAAAGCATACGGGCCAGCTCATCTGTCATCTCGTCGGCATATTCGCCGATGGAAAATATCTTACCGCAGCCTTGACACCTCAAGGCCACCGAACGTCACCTAGTGCAAATTTCAAGTTGACAACCGCACAGCTTGCATTCCAGGTCAACCGGCCTGTTATTCTTTCTCTGGAAGAAAAACACGTCGCCTCCTTTCTCCCGCTACAAGGAAAGTTCCTCTTTTACCCCGACAATATCTGAAAATTTTTCCACATTCAATACTTTGAAATCATTCGCATTAATGGACTTCCTAACCAGGTTGGACAGGACCTTTTTCGGCCCTGTTTCGATAAATACCCTCACCCCGTGCCTGTACATGTTGTTTACTATATCGTACCACCTTACGGGTGAACACATCTGCTTTGTCATCACCGAAGAAATGACTTCGGGATCCGTCTCTGGCCACGCACTCACGTTGGAGTAAATGGGAAGAGAGGGAGCAGTAAAGGTGATTCTGGAAACCAGCCTCCCGAATTCATCAGCAGCATCCTTCATGAGAGGGCTGTGATAGGCGCCTGCCACTTTCAGAATAATAGCGCGTTTTCCGGATTCCTTTACCTTTTTGCAAAGATTCTCCACGGCGGCCTTTTCACCCGTAACCACTATCTGTTCCCGTGAGTTGTGATTCGCCATGGTAACAATCCCTCCCACGCTGCTGACCGCATCATCTATAATATCTTGTAGCACTTCCCTCTCTATTCCTATCACTGCTGCCATGGCCCCAGGCCGCCTGACAGCCGCATCTTCCATAAGTCTTCCCCTCTCCCTCACAAGCCTTAGACAGTCGGAAAGTTCGAGCGCGCCACAGGCCCACAGGGCCGGGTATTCCCCAAGACTGTGTCCGGCTACTGCATCAGGCCGTACACCTTCATGCATAAGGGCCATGGCACAGACCATATCCACCGCCGTAAGACATGGCTGTAGATTCTGCGTTTTAGTAAGCTCAATCATGGGGCCGTTCAAGCACAAATCCCGGATATTGATTCCACATGCATCCTCGGCCTCCTGGAACAGTTTGACTGCAAAATCGCATTCCTCAAGAAAGCTTGCCCCCATTCCCACGTACTGGGAGCCTTGTCCTGGGAAAAGAAAGGCCACCCCTGCCATTATTCCTCCACCTCAAGAACGTCCTCGTCGTCTTCTTCCAGTATCTCTTCGTCCTTGATCCTAAGCTCCTCCACGTACTGTTCGTATTCTGCTGGGCCCATGAGGTCGTCGAATTCCTCCGGCTGAGCTACATCCATCACCGTCATCCAGCCATCGTCATAAGGGTCGTCATTTATGGCATCTGGGGCATTAAGAAGCACCTCGTTTATGGTGAGCACACGGCCAGATATGGGGCATAACAGCTCCGTAACTTCACCAACGGAATTTTCCAAGGTGGCGAAAACATCCGTCTCCACAAATTCATCACCCGGACTAGGGAGGTCAATGGAGCTCACCACGCCTACCTTCTCCTGTCCATAATCCGTGATCCCTATCACAGCCTTTTCACCTTTGGCGTCAGGTTTAACCCACATGTGTTCCTCAGTATACAGGAGATCTTCGAGAATGATCATGGTTTCCTCCTTATTCCGGACTATCCCCCAATGGAAGACATTTGTCTGTCACAGGTAGGCACGTCCTTTTTGCTTGAAAGATACCGTGCCGGCTTCCTCAATATTATATCAGAAAAAAACATAGCGAGCTGCTTGTCTGTTACACCCTTTCTGAGCATGTCTCGAAGCTCCATCTCCGCATCTGAAAACAAGCAGAGACGCACCCTGCCATCCGCCGTAATCCTGAGCCTGTTGCACTTGGAACAGAAGCGGTGACTCAGGGGGCTTATAAAACCTATCCTTCCAATGCCACCCTCTATAGCGTACATGGCCGCCGGACCGCCGCCAGGATCAATATCTACAGGAACGAGGGGGCCAAGGCCTTCCTTGATTCTTCCCATTGCCTCATCGGAAGACAGGAAATGATTCCTGCCCCATTTGGAACCTTTTCCTATGGGCATAAACTCTATGAACCTAACATCTATCGGATAACGCCGAGTAAGCCTCGCAAAATCTACTATTTCATCGTCATTTTTTCCACGCATCATGACAAAATTGATCTTAACGGGAAAAAAACCAAGGGCGATACCCTTTTCTATACCTTCCCACACCTGCTGGAAATTGTCCCTGCCAGTTATGGCAGCGAACCTTTCAGGATGCAGAGTGTCAAGACTTATGTTCAGGTGCCGGAGTCCCGCCTCAAAAAGGCGGGGAGCCATCTGTTTAAGCAAAACGCCGTTGGTGGTCAGGCAGGTTTCTTCCACCCCGGGAAGAATACTTACGTCACGAACAAGATTTACAACATCCCTTCTTACCAGTGGTTCTCCACCTGTAAAACGTACCTTTTTCACGCCAAGGCCGGAAAGCACGCGGGTAATCTGCACTATCTCCTCGAACCGAAGAATGTCTTCAGGCGGCATCCAGTTAAAGTCCGCCTGTGGCATGCAGTAGAAACATCTCAAATTGCATCGGTCCGTAATGGAAAGACGAAGATAGGTTATGTTACGGCCGAAGGCATCTGTTAGCCTTCCCCCTTGCTGTTTCATGTGCAGTCCCTGGAAATGTCCCCTTTTTGTCTCACCCGGCGTATTCTCGCACCTAGGGCTGCAAGCTTCTCATCCATCTTTTCATAACCCCTGTCGAGATGTTCTAACCCCTGAACCAAGGTTGTCCCCCTGGCAGCAAGCCCGGCCAGCACAAGGCAAGCGCTGGCGCGCAGGTCTGTCGCCATAACAGGCGCACCGTAGAGGTATTTTACTCCCCTCACGATGGCGCTTCTTCCCTCAACCCGTATATCTGCGCCGAGCCTTTTGAGCTCTGCAACATGCATAAACCGGTTCTCAAATATGGTTTCCGTAACAACGCTAAGTTTCCCGGCAGTTGCCATGAGGACCATGATCTGTGCCTGAAGGTCCGTTGGAAAACCAGGATAAGGCTGGGTCTTTACATCCACGCTCTTCAGCCTACCGCGTTTCTTGACCTTTATCCTGCCAGGGCCCGCCTCCTTGATCTTCAACCCAGCGGCCTTTAACTTGATTATAACGGTCTCAAGATGCTCGGGAATGCAATTTTCAATTACCAGTTCACCGCCTGCCGCCCCGGCTGCCATCAGGTATGTGCCAGCCTCGATACGGTCAGGTATTATCTTGCAGTAAACTGGCCTCAGTTCCCTGCTGCCCTCAACTACTATGGTGCCTGTACCAAGGCCACTTATGCCGGCTCCCATTTCCCGGAGCATCTCTCCAAGGGCCACCACTTCCGGCTCCTTGGCCGCGTTTTCAAGGACGGTTTTCCCTTTTGCAAGGCATGCAGCCATCATGAGATTCTCTGTCCCGGTGACGGAAGGCACATCGAAATATATGTGAGCGCCAATTAGACGTTTTGCCCTAGCCTCAACGAATCCCTCCCGTATCTCAAGCTTAGCGCCCATGAGTTCCAGGCCCTTCAAATGAAAATCAATGGGCCTTGCACCTATGGCGCATCCACCCGGCAGGGAAACCCTCGCCCTTCCAAGCCTGGCAACCAGAGGGCCAAGCACCAGGACTGATGCCCTCATACGCCTTACAAGGTCATAGGGGGCCTCGAAACTTTCAAGTTTCTCAGAATCAAGGAGCAGGCCAGATGGTCCCTTGTCCTTCACCTCCACCCCGAGTTCTTTAAGGAGCCTCAGTAGGATGCGGACGTCCTGAAGGTCCGGAACCTGGTCTATCTCAAATCCCCCTCCGGCCAAAAGGGTTGCTGACAGTATTGGAAGAGCCGCATTCTTTGCTCCGCTGATCCGGACCGTCCCGGACAGAGAACGCCCTCCTTTTATTTCTAAGTACTCCATGTCATTATAAAAGCCACTTAGTTTGGGGACCGGCGGTACTGTCTGTTATCTCGGCGCCTTTCCCTTGTGCCAGATGTAAACTATCGGGCTTGCAACAAACACCGAGGAATAGGTACCCACTATAATTCCGAGGGCAAGTGCAAATGCAAAATCGTGTATCACAACACCTCCGAAAAAATACAGGGAAAGAACAACTATAAGAGTCGTCAGGGATGTGATGATGGTCCTGCTCAACATCTCGTTAACACTTCGGTTAATGATCTCGGCAAAGGGCTGTTTCCGGTATCTCTTCATATTTTCCCTTATCCTGTCAAAGACAACAACCGTGTCTGTAAGGGAATAACCCGCCAGGGTTAGCAGGGCTGTCACGATCAACAGGTTTATCTCCTTGTTGAGAATGTAAAATACACCGAGCACTGCGAGCACGTCATGAAAGGTGGCAATTGCGGCCGCTACCCCAAAGCTTATATTGAACCTGAATGCCAGATAACCAATGATGCCGGCGAGGGAAATCAGAATTGCTATAATAGCCTTTCGCCTGAGTTCTTTGCTAACCGTAGAGCCTATCTCCGTTTTGCTCTCTACGGTGAACTTGTAATCCGGGAGCCCCCTTTCTAGGGCCTTTGTAATATTTGCTTCTATATTTCCCACGGTGGCCACGGATTTTTTAACCCTGACAATAAGAATATGCTCCTTTGGTACTTCCTGCAGGGCGTATCCCTTAACGCCTGCCTCGCTTAGAACCTTCCTTATTCTTTCAAGCTGAAAGGGCTTATCTGCCTTGTACTGGGCCATAGTCCCGCCCGCAAAATCAACCCCAAGGTTGGCGGTACCTCTGTTTATCTGGATAAAGGCTACAAGACCAGTCACCACGAGAACGCCGGAAATGGCAAGCGATATGTTCCTCTTGCCTATGAAATCGATACTAGTCTTCCCTATTATCTGCAGAAAGGACAGGTCCTTGATAGCGTTCTTGTAAAGAAGCCATTCGTAGACCCATCTCGTGGCGTAGATTGCGGTGAAAAGGTTGATGATAATACCTGCGGACAGGGTCACGGCAAACCCCTTTATAGGGCCTGTCCCGAAGAGGAAAAGGGCGAGGGCTGTAATGAGTGTTGTGACGTGGGCATCCACAATGGTCCAGAAGGCCTTGTCGTACCCACCATCTATAAAGGCCTTGAGTGGCTTGCCCAGGGCCTTTTCCTCCCGCATTCGTTCAAATATGAGCACGTTGGAATCTACACCCATACCAATGGTCAGTATTATACCCGCAATACCTGGCAAGGTTAGGGTGGCCTGGAAAAGGGCAAGAACGGCCATAAGGAATACCAGGTTGAGCATGACCGCCACATCCGCGATGAAACCAGATAGGCGATAGTAAACCACCATGAAAATAATAACAAATATAGCCCCGGCCACGCCGGAAACCAGCCCCTTTTCTATGGAATCTCGACCCAGGGAAGGCCCCACAGTCACGTTCTGGATAATCCGCACGGGTGCAGGTAGCGCGCCAGCCCTCAGAACTATGGCCAGATCTGCTGCCTCTTCATGGGTAAAAGAGCCTGAAATCTGGGCATGTCCCCCCCCAATTTTTTCACGGATTACCGGAGCAGAACGAACCACGCCGTCAAGCACTATGGCGAGTCGTTTTCCAACGTTCTCACCGGTTATCTGTTCAAATATCCGGGCCCCCCTGTCAGTAAGTTCAAGGGCCACGTACGGCTCGTTGTAAGTACCGCCTATCCTCACGTGCGCCGTTTTCACGGCATCCCCGGTCATCAAAGTCTTGTCCTTGAGGAGAATAGGAACATTCCGGACCATGCCGGTCCTGGAATCGACCTGCCTCATTATGTATATCCTGTCACCCCGCGGGATTTGTCCCTTGAGAACAGCATTCAGCTGTTCCACGGTGTACCGGCTTGGGAGTCGGCCCTCATCAATGGCCTTTCTTATCAGGCTTCCCAGATCAACATTGGCGTCATCGTCCACAAGCTTAAACTCAAGCTGCGCAGTCTGGCCTATGAGTTTTATCGCTCTCTTGGGATCCTTGACACCAGGCAACTGGACCACAATCTGGTCCTGGCCCTGACGTACTATCACGGGCTCTGTAACCCCGAACTGGTCTATCCTGTTCCTTATGATTTCTAAAGATTGTTCTACTGCGTGTTCCCTGATGAACTGCTCCTCCTTGGGAGAAAGGGCCAGGGCAATAGTGGGAAAGCGGGATTCCTCGTCGATCTTTTTTATTACAAGGTTTGGGAAATCCTGCCTGATGATCTCCTTTATTTTCTCCAGGGAACTCTTGTTTGGAACCGCGATAAGGACCTCATTAGGATTATTGCTTTTTCTCCTGACGACGGTGATGCCCTGGTGCTTTAAGGCGTCTTTCAAATCCTGGGCCGCAAGCTGTGCCGCGTTCCTTACTGCCTGATCCACGTCCACGTTCAGTATGAGATTCATTCCTCCCTGAAGATCCAGACCGAGCTTGAGACCTTCCTGGTACACGTATTTTTTGAACCACTGGGGTGTATTTGGATAAAAGGATGGGAGTACAAGGAGAACCGAGCTTACCAAGAGAAATGCAAGAAGAGCAAACTTCCACTTTAAGGCCTTAGGCATGGGAAAAACTCCTTCTGGTTATTTTTACCCTTACTCTGAGCTCAAGGAGATGATTAATACCGTTTACGAATTCTCGAAACTGATCTTTTAGTAAAACAATGGGGCTTTTGCAAGAAGATTTGTTAAACGGGCCAGAGCCTCATGGCATAGAAGTACACGTAAATATACTTTTTAAGCGCTGCCTCACTCTCCCCTTGCCAAGAGCTCCTTCAACTGGTCCATGAATTCCTTGAGGTCCTTGAACTGTTTATAGACAGAGGCAAACCTTACATAGGCAACATCATCCCACAGCCTGAGCTGCTCCATCACCTTTTCTCCAATGGCCCTGGAGTGAATTTCAAGAGTGCCCTTTTCTTGTATCTCCTTTTCCAGGTCATCTACAAAACGCTCGATCTCGGTAATGCTTATCGGGCGTTTCTCACAGGCCTTTAGTATCCCCTCTATGATCTTCCTTCTTTCAAAGGGCTCCCTTCTGCCGTCCTTCTTCACCACCATGGGCTGAAATTCCTCAATCTGCTCATAAGTAGTGAAACGCTCCATGCAGTTCAGACACTCTCTCCTGCGCCTTATGGCCCTGCCGTTCCTTGCAGGCCTAGAATCAACTACCTTTGAACTCGGATGGTTGCAGAAAGGACACCTCATAGATCACTTCTAACATCCAAGAGACGCCTCTGACAAGCCCGAAACCGGATTCTTTACGCCGGGTCGGAAGATTCAGTTGAAATCGTAACGAACTGGGTATTTGTTAGGATCAAGAACAACCTGCATGGCGAGCCTCTTGTCGATATTTACCACAACGGGCCCGAGAAGGTTTGCAGAAATGGTGCTGCCCGAACCGTTTCCCAGGTTTCTGAACGTAACTATTACAAGGGCTTCAGCACGGTCGCCGCCATCGAGTTTCAGCTCTTTTTCAGCATCCTCTGGAAGCTCGAAGGAGTAATCTGAGATAATCAATGCCGGATTTATGACCACGAAGGCAAGATCTGGGCTGTCGAGGCTCTGAAGCCAGAAAAAGGGAGAATCCTCCCTGTGGGGCAAAAGTGCATAACGCAAGTCTTTGGGAAACCCGAGAATTCCCCGAACAAAGTGGAGGACCTTATCCTCGTCTATTTCAACAGTTCCGAATCTGCTTGTCTCAATATTCATAATAGGCGTTTCCCTACTCCTTCTTTCTGATGCTATCTCTGTCTGCTATACTAATATCCATATCGTCAAGACGGACCTCGGGATTGAATACGCTTTCAGCAGCGGAAAGATTTTCCTCTATTATGTTTCGATAGACCTCTTCCCTGTGAATTGAAAGACCCCTGGGGGCCTTTATACCTATCTTTACACAGCCTCTCCTTATCTCGAGAACCGTAATCTCAGTATCGTCCCCTATCCTAATTTTCTGCCCCGCTTTTCTGGTAAAGATAAGCAATGTTTCTGCCCTCCCTGGCTTTAAAACAAAAAAGGGGATAATACCCACCATCCCCTTCTCCTTAACCCTGCTCTAAATGTAATCGGCAAGTGACACCTTCATAACCTTTGACGCCGCCCCAAGGGCCGCCTGATAAGCGGTCTGGGTCGCGTTCAGGTCGTTTATGGCCTCGATCATATCGGTGTCTTCCACCCCAGAAAGTATCTCGGTATTGATGATCTTCTGGGAATCCATGATGTCGTCTTTAACGTCAAGAGAATTGGCCATGGCCCCAATTCTTGCCGTCTGATTGCTCACATAGGTCATGCTATCATCAAGTTTCTTGATTGCATTTTCTATATCTGGATAGCTGTCTGCCATAAGGCTGTCATGGAGGTCTCTCAAAGATTCAAAGGTCCCGCTGTCTACAAGGCTTTTTTTGCCGTCAAGGTTTATCTTCTGCCTTATCCCAGGGGCCACATCAAGCATTATGTCTTCCTGGTTTCCCTTGTATGTAACCGTCCCGTTTCTATCCATCTCGAAAGGGCTCTGGCCTGCTTCGTAACCAGTGGTTCTCGAACCGGCAAGCACGTACCTGTTGCCGAGCCTGGTGTTACCAAGGCTCACCACCTCTTTCAAAATGTTCCTGACCTCCTCTGCGATGGCCCGCCTATTGTCGCTGTTCTGGGTTGCATTCGCCGCCTCTATAGCGAGCTCCTTCGCCCTCTGGAGCCTGTCCTGAACACCCGTAAAAATATTTTCTGTCGCCTTTACCCAGCCTTTTCCGTAGGAAATATTCCTCTTAAACTGACCTACGTCAGAAAGGTTGTCCCTGAGTCCAAGGGCATGGGTGAGCCTCACCGGGGCATCAGACGGCGCCTGATATATCTTTCCCGACGAAATGCTGGCATTTGTCCTGTCAAGCCTTTCCGTGAGCCGGGAAAGGTCGGTCTTGATCCGGTTATACATGGTATTCATGGTGACCCTCATGATCCTGCCCCCTTACTATTTTGACTGAAGAAGCGAGACAAATAGCTCGTCCGCCACCTTTATTAGCTTTGCAGCAGCAGTATAGGCATGCTGAAACTTGAGGAGATCAGAAAGCTCCTCGTCTATGGACACACCTGAAACGTCTTCCCTTCTGTCCTGCAAATCATTTACCGCCCCGCGCATAAAATCATGATCCAGGGTAACCGTCCTGGTATCGATCCCAACCCTGCCCACAAGACTATGGTACGCATCGCCGATGGTGGTATCGTCCAGCTCACTAACGGGTTTCTGGCTTAGGCCTTTCATGGCAAGGGCGTTCTTGTTATTGGCGGGTGAAAGCATGCCGCCCTTTGGGGTTGACAAGGCAAGGTAATTTGACAGACCGGATGTATCGCTTGAAATGGCAAAGGCAGATGTGCCGTCGGCAGCGGAGATCTTGAGTCTATCGTTTTCTATGTCGGCCTTCAGGCCATTTTGCCCGTTAATGATGTCCCGGATGTCCTCAAGGGTATCCGTAGCGTGAACATTGATGGAAAGGCTGGAAGGAATGCCGTTTCCATCATAAAGAATCAGGTTCAGGTGCCCGTCAGTGATGTTGGTATCGTATGAGGATACCGGGTCAAAGGTCCTGTCCACTCGCAGAGTGCCGTCTATCTCCTTCTCGGCTCCTGACATGGAAAGCCCTGTAAAGTCAAAAAAGTTGGTTGGCTGATTATTACTGTCCGCTATGCCGGTTATCTCGTATCCAGTTGCCGTCTTTATATGCACAACACCCTTTTCCACCCATGCCTTGTCCACCTCGTTGAGGTCTTGGATTCGAGACAAAATATCCTCAATGGAATCGGTGTTGTTCGAGTTCCTGTGCACGTCTATGGTCCTTGTCACCGAGCCGCCTGGGCCGTCAAACTGGATGGAAAATGTACCTTCATTGATGGTAAGCCCGAGGGGTCTTGCAGGCTCTGTGACCTGTTTCGATGTTACGGAGACAGATCCAGATTCTTCCACTTTGGCTGCGGCAACCATCCTCGGGTCGTTCAACAGATCGCTGTTTACCGAAATATCGTTCGCCCCCTTGCCTGTAAAAAAACTGTTAAGGCCAAGGGCCATGAGCGCATTAGACGTATCCTTGCCAAAAGCAAAACCCGATACACCTTGATTTAAATCAACGCCAACCACGAGTGCGCCATTGAGTATCCTGGCGTTAAGTCCTGTTATGCTGTTTATCTGATTGGAAAGATCGTCCAAGGTGGTGTTGGCGTCAATGGTTATGGTTACGGGATCGTTCACGGACGGGGTAGAAGGGTCCTCATCTATAACATTTCCATTATTGTCATAAACCCATATCTTGAAGGAACCGTCCTTAACATCTTCTGAGAACTCGAGACCGGATGCCTTTGACTGCAAGGGCTCGCCAGAATTGAGCACAGTGTTGGCCGCAGTCACCTCCTCGAGAGGTATGAGCCCTGCGCCCTGGGCGTGCTGCCCGTTAACCTCCTTGATGAGCTGTTTGGCTATCTGATTCAGCCTTTCCGTGTAGCTCAAAGGATAGTTGTTGTCAAACCTTCCAAGATTCAAACCGGTTATCCCGCCTGTTACCTGGTCGATCTGGAAGGAAATAGGATGATCACCCGGATTCAGGTCCTTTATCTTTATTCTCCCATCATCCGTAGTAGTGACCTGCACGCTGTTTCCGAAACGGTTTTGAATATAGGTGGCAAAATCACGGATGGTCCCCGTATTCCCGTCTCCATCCACGTCGTTGTTGCTATCGTAAGTGCCGGTTATTCCCGCCCCGCTTTGGTCTGTTCCGGAAAAGTGTATGTAGAACTGTCCTGTCACGTTAACTCCGTCTATGTCAGCAAACCGGGTATCAAGGTGTATGGCATCGTTACCAGAGGTATTGACTGTGGAGTTGGAGATCTCCGTAACATCCCTCGGCCTAAGCTTCGACTTTATATCAAGCCACCCGCCAAGCTCCCCGCTGGCTATATCCTTATTTGTAAGGGAAAACTGCTGGCCGTTTGACCCCATCCACGTCACCTGTCCATCTATCACCTTGAGCTCCCATGACTTGTTATCCTCCACCAATGGGCTGCCTTGACCTATCAGAATCGTATAGGAGCCCCTTTCCGTCTCGAAATACCTTACGTCTGCAAGCTCTGAAAGCCTCTTTAGGAGCTGGTCCCGCTGATCCCTAAGATCATTTGCGGCGTGATGGCCCGCCTCGGCCGATACGATCTGCACGTTTAGTTCTGCAATCTGTTTCGATATATCATTTATATCGTCAATGTTTGATTGGATATTCAAATTTATGTCCCTCGAAAGGGCCATGAGATTCTGATACTTGTCCCTGATGGACTGGGAAAGCATGGTTGCCCGCTCGAGAAGCGTGGTACGCTCAGCTATTCCCTCTGAATTGTTGGCAAGATCGTCCCAGCCCTGCCAAAAATCCTCGAAAAGCCCGTTCAGGCCGTTTTCCTCAACCTCGTTAAAAAGAGACTCCACGGTCTTGAGTCCCGATAGCCTCGTTTGAAGGCCGCTTAGATCGGAAGTCTTGGAAAACAGGGCAGAAGTAATGAACCTGTCATATGCCCTTGTAACCTCAACTGCATCCACTCCGTTTCCAAGAGGACCGATAAAAGTAGGTGTAGGGGCCTTTGCTGACAGGGTCACGCTCTGCTTTGAAAACCCGGGGGTGTTCACGTTGGAAATATTGTGACCCGTAGTTTGAAGGCTTGTCTGCTGCGCGAGCAGCCCGACCTTGGCAATGTTCAGAAGATTGGTAAGCCCGCTCATGAGCCCTCCCCGGGAATTGCCCCTATCTGGACCGAATAGCTTGCAAATCCCTTTTCCAGTATTTTTGAATTATCCATAGACAGGCTGTCCCTGCGTGCAATTCCTATTCCCATACCCTGACCGTTTCCGTATGGCCTTTTTTTTGAAAAAGCGGAAAGATTATAGGTCAGCTCTTCTTTTGTGGCAGCGCCAGAAAGTATCTCCACTAATTCACTGAAAAAACCGAGCCTTTCCTCTATCCAGTGAAGTATCCTGGCATTTGTGACAGAAGATAACCGCATGAAATAATCGCGTTTCCTTAAAAGACGCAATAACCCTCTTGCCTCCCGGTGTCCAAGCCTGCGATCCAAGGCTTTAGCAAGCCCGTCTTTTCCTGTCTCGGTTTCCGGGATGGCAAGGGCAAACATTTCCCTCACTTCTCTTTCCTTATCAAGTATGGTTTCTGACAAATTTTCCTTAATCCTTGAAAGCCTCATTAGCCGGGAAATATCGTTTCTTAAAAGAAACTGCCACTCGGCCTGTACCACCATGTCCATCTTCTCCCACAGCCCTGCGAGATCAGACAGGGCCACCACAAATATGGGCTTCATGGTGGCTGCATTGTCCTTGACGTTGCTGACTTGCTTGATTTTGCCATTGGTGACCATGATATTTCTACCTCTACTTCCTAGTTGACAAGCACTCAAAAAGCATATCAGCAATACCTATGCCATGACCCGTGCCGGAAACCGCCTCGGCTATATGTTGGTCAAAAAGGCTCGTGTAGATGTCTTTTTGAAGGGAATCGCCGAAGAGACCAGACTTTGGAACCGTGTTTCTCATTTCCTTGAGCATCATATTGATAAACAGGGATTCAACTCCCTGGCATGCCTTTTTCAGCCTCGCAGAATCTTTTTGCCTGAGGCCACCGAGGCCACTTTTACCAGAGCTCCGAACCAGATCAGGGGAAAGCGTGTTTGCATACAGAATCTTCATGGTCATTTCCTATATTACCTTGAGATCCGCCTGAAGCGCACCAGCCGCCTTTATGGACTGCATTATTGCTATCAGGTCCCTTGGGGTTACCCCTACAGCATTCAGGGCCGAAACGAGTTCGCCGATTGTGGAGCCGTGTTTGAGTACCACCAACCTCCCACCCCCTTCTTTCACCTTTACCTCAGTACCGGGTGTAACCACAGTTTGTCCTTGGGGAGAAAAGGGAGCGGGCTGCGAAACCTGGGGAGATTCCTTAATCTGTATACTTAGATTCCCGTGGGCCACAGCCACGGTAGAAATCCGGACGTTCTTGCCCATGACTACTGTTCCGGTCCTTTCATCAAGCACCACCCTCGCCATGGTATCAGGACTTATCTCCACGTTTTCGATAGCAGCCATGAGAGAGATGGGCGAATCCTCAAACTCTGGAGGCACCCTGACTGATATGGTTTCAGCGTCTATAGCCTTGGCAAACGGCGCACCAAGAACATCGTTTATGGCATCCACAGCCCGCCCAACCGTGGTAAAATCAGCCTGAAAAAGGTTTATCTTGAGCTCCTTCTTGGCAAGCAGGTCCACCGGAATCTCCCTCTCCACAGTGGCGCCGTTTGGTATCCTGCCCGCAGTCGGATGATTCTTTTGCACGTTCGCTCCAGCTCCACCTGCCGAGTAACCACCAACGCTTATGGATCCCTGGGCGAGGGCATATACCTTTCCGTCTACCCCCTTTAACGGGGTAAGGATCAGCGTGCCTCCGAGAAGGCTCTTTGCGTCTCCAAGGGAGGAGACCACCACGTCTATCTTCTGGCCTATCTTTGCAAGAGGGGGCATCTTTGCCGTAACCAGCACCGCCGCAACATTTTTCACCTTTACCTGATTGGGATCGATACTAATAATGCCCATCCGCTCCATGATGTTTCTTATGGATTTTAAGGTGAACTTCACCTGGGTACCGTCCCCAGTTCCTGCAAGACCCACAACCAGACCGTAGCCTACAAGCTGGTTCTCCCTGAGCCCCTGGACTGATGCTATGTCCTTGAGCCTTGCCGCCAAGAGGTCCGGAGTCTGTACAAGGCAAGGGACAAGAGCGATAAAAAAGAGGATTATTTTGCCTAGCTTAAACGCCCTGTCCATTCTTTTGGTTTCCTTATTTATCATCATAATATCAAAGAGTTAAAAAATATATGCGTCCAAAACCTCATTCAGGAGGTCCTTACCCAAATATTTATCGCAAACACCAGGCCGTTTTAAAACGGTGCTATTATCCCGAGGAGCCTTCCAAGCCACCCAGGATGCTGCATTTCGCTCAGAGAACCGCCTCCGGTGTAGGTAATACGGGCGTCTGCAATCTTCGTGGATGAGACCTCATTGTTGTGATCTATATCTGCCGGGCGCACTATCCCCGTGAGGATCATGTACTGGGTCTCGTTGTTGATGGTGATCTCCCGGCTTCCCCTTACAAAAAGGTTCCCTCCCGGTAATTTTTTCATTACCCTGACTGATATTGTTCCAGTTAGCCTCGTATCCCCAGACGTTTTACCTTGGCTGTCAAACTTGTTTTCGCCGAGACCTCCAATGGCCTTTGTGGCATCCACCTTCTGTCCCGGGTAATGGGGCGAAACCTGTTTGTTGAACTCAAGGCCGAGGATGCCTGTAAGCCCCACGTTTACAGATGTCTTCTTATCTGTTTTCGTATTGATGGCCTTTGATCCCTTGAGGTCTTCCTCTATCTTGACAGTGAGGATGTCTCCCACCTTCCTGGCCCTAAAATCCGCCACGAGACTGCTCTCTGTGTCAGGATCAAACAGGGAGCCCTCCTTGGGCTGTGAAGGCACTATAGGTAACGGCGCATAGGAGGTCTCATAATTCTTGTGCATGACTGGAGGCTGGTTTATTGCGCATCCTCCAAGAAAAGCTGCCAAAAATGCCAAGAGAACAATCGCTTTGGGGCCTTTCACTTTTTCTCCTCCTTAAAAATTTACTAGTACCGTATTCTCATCTTGGACCCTGGCTAATATCACTCTCTTGGAATCTATGTTCCTGACCCTTACAAAATCGCCCTCAGCGCCCTTTTGTTCAACTATGCCAGGAACGGTTATCCGGATATTTGAAGAAACGGCAACAATCAGCACCCTGCTTCCCCTCCTCACTACCACCGGCTTGGCAAGGTCTGTGGATAGAAGCACCTGGCCCGGCCTGACACTTCTCCTGGCGGCAAGCCCGGCAACCTGCCTGGGTGATTCAAAAAACCTGCCTCTCAACTTACTCACCGGCAGTCGCACGAGGCTGACATCAGCCTTGGATATAATCTGTCCCCGGGAAAGACCATCCCTGGCACAAAGCACCTTCTCATACACCTCTACGTAGCCGCAGACCCTGGCCTTCCTCATGGCCTTCCCATTAACCAGGATAGAAGCTACAGCGGAAACCCGTCCAAAATGAAACAGGGTCGCCTCGTCGTCAAACTCGAAGGTGACATTGCCAGACGGCACCCATATCCTTTTGGGAAGCACCCTGAGACCCGATATTTCCACATCTTCGCCCTTCCACGGCCCGTTTGCCTTTACAAAAGCCGCAAACATATCTTTGAGCCTGTCCGTGTTCACGAGCTGGCTACCATTTGACGGAAAAACTACTGGAGGCCATAGAAAGAACAGCAGGAAAACAAACATCAAGGCCTTAAAAGGGACCGACAGCACCCTTTTTGTATTGAATAATGAAAATTTCACTTGTTTTCCTCCAAACCTTTGATTTTACCTTTTGAGATTATTGGCAATTCCCATCATCTCGTCCGCCGTCTGAACAGCCTTTGAGTTGAGCTCATAAGCCCTCTGGGTCACTATCATGTCCACCATCTCAAGAACAACGTCCACGTTGGACTGTTCCAGAAAGCCCTGAGCAATGGTTCCAAAGCTGTCTGTACCCGGATTGCCCTCTATTGGATCACCGGAGGCCTCGCTCTGCCTGTATAGATTTCTTCCCATGCTTATCAGCCCGGCCGGGTTAGGAAAATCCGTAATGGTCAGCTGGGCCTGAGCAAGCGGGTTCCCGGCCTGATCAGAAGCGGTAACCAGCCCGTAGGAATCCACGGTAATATTCACCGTGCCCTGGGGGACAGAAAACTCGGGCTGAAGCCTGTAGCCCTCTGCCGTTACCACGTAACCATCCCTGTCAAGCTTGAAGGCTCCAGCCCTTGTATAGACCTCCTCACCGTTGGCCAGAACCTTGAAAAAGCCCCTGCCCTCTATTGCCCAGTCAAGATTGTTCCCCGTACTCTCGTAATCTCCTTGCGTGAAAATTTTCTCTATCGCTGCAGGCCTTGAACCGAGCCCTACCTGCATTCCTGTTGGCGTCTGAGTTCCATCACCGTTCTCCGTACCTGGCATGCGGAGGGTCTGGTAAATAAGGTCCTCAAAATCTGCGCGGCTCCTCTTGTATGCGGTGGTCTTGCTGTTTGCCAGGTTATTGGAAATAACATCGAGATTCAGCTGCATGCTGTTCATACCGGATGCGCCGGTCCATAGGGCTCTCATATTCTCTTATCCTCCATTTTCTATCCAACCTTTCCGATGTTGTTCACCGCCTTATCATCAAGCTGATCAATGGCCTGGAGACTCTTTTGCTGGGCCTCGTATCCCCTGTTCAAGTCGATGAGGTGAACCATCTCCATCATGGCATTCACATTTGACATCTCTATGTAGCCCTGCTTCACGGGAGAATCCGATGATTGCGGAGCCCCGGCCCCTTTTGTCGACAGGAAATAGTTGCCCCCCATTCTCTTTAGCTTCTCAGGGTCAGGGAAGGTCACCACATCTATCTTGGAACTTATGGTTTCGTCCACGAAGAAATTTCCATCATCACTCAGCCATATTCCTTTACCTGTAGTGTCTTCCAATGTAATGGGAACACCGTTCCCAAGAACTGGGTAGCCTTCCTTGGTCACAAGCTGATATTTGCTGTTCAGGGTAAAATTTCCGGCTCTTGTGTATATTGGGCCATTTGGACCCTGAACCACAAAAAAACCAGGACCGTCAATTGCCATGTCATAGGGATTGTCAGATTTTCGCAGGCTACCTGCGGAAAAATCTGCCCAGCCCTGTTCCCCTTTTGCCGTCCTCTTGGTCCCATCCTGTTCCGTAAGAAGGTACTCATGAAATGTGATACCAGAGGTCTTGAAGCCCGCACTATCTACGTTTGCAAGATTATTAGAGGTCACCTCAAGCTCGCGCTCGAGTATCATCGCCCCTTCAAGGGCCTCCATTGCGCCAAGACGCGAGTATGGATGTAATCCGGAATAAAATGCCATTTCATTACCTCCTGACAGCCATAATGCAAGGGCCGTGCCTTCAGAGGCCATGAAACTCGAGAGGGAGAAATCCCGAAACGGGGGATCAGGAACCGGCTTTCTTATTCAATTCATATACCCATGCAAGGATCTGGGCCACTATAACGTATGTCTCGGAGGGAATCTCTGAATAGAGGTCAAGCCTTGAAAGGACCTCCACGAGATCTGCCTGTTCCTTTACAGGCACCCCAGCCTCACGGGCAATCTCTATTATCTTCTCTGCAACGCTTCCTTGGCCCTTGGCAGTGATCTTCGGAGCACTGTCCCGGCCCGGCTCGTACCTGAGAGCGACTGCACTTTTCCTTTTGGGTGGTTTCTTTTTCACAGGAACTTCAAGTAACAACATGTAGGGCAGAAAACTCTTCGCCTGGAACTACCCCTGAAATCGCATCTGCCACATCCTCTCCCCTCGGCGCCACCTCCATGTCCTTGATATTGAAACCCGCACCCTTTAACGTCTGTGCCAGATCAAAAAACCCTTGCCTTACGGCCTCCACATTTTCTTCCTCTGCGGAAATGAATATGGAAAGGGTCTCCCGCCTTTTAATAAGGTGAATGTTAAGTTCGCCAAGATGCCTGAGGCTGAGATCAAATACTAAGTGCGACAACTCGCCCTCTTCCTGTTTCCTGGACGCCTGTTTTTCCTTCCAGAACATCCATTGCCCAACCCCCTGGAAGTGCGACAGGAAAAACGGCACGATTAATAGATTCATCCCCTTTTGAACAAGATGGGCCTGAAGGTGCTGGCTGATATCTATCTGGTCTGAAAAGGCCTTCAAAAAGGTGTGAAGGGGCTCGTTCCTGTCGTGCCGAACAAAACTCTGGTGTGAAATTCCCTCACCGCCTTCAGGCAGCGACCGAGCATTACCCGTCCTTTCCAGGCCTCTGCCATTCCTGCCAGTAACGTTTTTCCTTCCAGCATACCGGCCCTCACCATGACTTGCCTCAGCGGGTAGCTTCTCCTGCGCCGCTCTGCCTTTTTGCTCCTCATTATCCTGTGCCATTTGGCTGCCAGAACGTATGGAAGGAGCAGATATAGGATCGCGTCCATCCTTGCCGGTACCCATTGCCAAAAGTTGCCTTTCAAAAACATTTTCCGCTTGCCCCTTCATGCCCTTGCGGACAAGGCCGCTTCCGGCCCTATTCAAGCCCTCTGTCCCTGATACCGCGTTTTTTATAATCCTGGTATCTGTATTAGCGATGGCATTTATGGACAAGTCCCTTTTACTGACAGGCTCAATGCCATTACCAGCCTCTTCCTTGGCATTCAGGGACGGTGGAGGTTGCGAAACGGAGGAACCCTTGGCAGAGGTGGAAAGAGAACCAGTCTCAGGAGCGGCTCGGGTAACACCTTGTCCGGGTGTCCCATCTGGAGCTTCCTTGGTAGCCACGGCATGATTTTCTGCGCCATGGCCTGTCCGCGGCCCCACAGGAGCATCGCCTTCTCCCTCCCCCAATACTTTGGAAGCGCTTTTCCCAGGAGAAAGGAGTGAATGGGAAGGCCCCCTTTCCAGGATAGTCGTCCGGCCGGTTGAGACCCCGGTGACGCTTGAGACCTTCTTGACTCCGCCGCCCTGGTCTGTTGAACCGCGCACAGCCGGGTCACTTGCGACCCCTGACTCCAAAACTCCTGTACGTACTCCGTCCATGCCGGTTGACTGTCTGTCCTCAAAGACCTCACCAACAGCCCCGTCTGTGACTTCACCTTCTGCCAGGATCACGGCCCTTATCAGCTTGAGTGCCACGCGGGCCGGAACCATAGACATCTGGGCAATCTGTTCCGCCTTCACCTCTTTGCCCGTCTCAAAAAGGCATAGAAGTTGCCGAAAAGAGGCCCTTTGCCGGTTTTCCCCAATGTTAACCAGCGGTTCTTGCAAGGCATCCATCTTGTTGGCAAGGACGCGGCCAAGGTTGTTCATTCTGGAAAGATTTGCCTTTGAAAGCGCTACAAGGCCCTTTAGCCTGCTGACAGGGCCCTGGGGCGGCATACTCCAGGATTCAAGCTTCACCCTTGCTGGGTTTCCTGCGTCAAGGACCTTTAGCCTTACGAGTGCGCCCCTTGGCACATCTATTTCGCCCTTAGCCCTGACCAACCCCTGGCCTGTCTCTATTCCAGTGATTCCCCCGGAAACACCTTCCACCCTGCCCTCGATAATATGGCCGGGCTCAAGATGAAGGACCAGCTTGCCCACGCCTCCCCTTGCCCTTGACGCTGTATCAGGGGTATCGATGTTTTTTTGGAGTATCCCGAGCAGATACGCTGAAATTGAATTCATGGGACAGCCGTTCAAATCAGACTTCTTATCTGGTTATCGGCAAAAACCGGGAAAAAAATCAATTCCGGGCCGCCTGTATGGCCGTGATTGCAACCGTATTAGCCACGTCCTCTACCATGCAGCCCCTGCTCAGGTCGTTTACCGGTTTCTTCAGACCCTGTACTACCGGGCCAATGGCAACAGCGTTTGACGAGCGCTGTACGGCCTTGTACGTATTGTTGCCGGTATTCAGATCCGGAAAGATCAGGACCGTCGCCCGACCCGCGACCTTGGAACCTGGGGCCTTCTTCATGGCAACATCCTTGTCAACTGCCGCGTCGTACTGGAGGGGGCCTTCAATAAGGAGGTCGGGCCGAAGTTCCTTGGCTATCCTCACGGCCTCCTTTACCTTTTCCACGTCCTTTCCCTTCCCTGACTCCCCGGTTGAATAGGAGAGCATGGCCACCCTCGGCTCCACACCAAAAGCGGATGCAGTATCTGCGGAGCTTATGGCAATGGCCGCTAGTTCCCGGGCGTTTGGGTCCGGGTTGACCGCGCAGTCACCAAACACCATGACCTTTGTGGGCAGGCACATGAAAAACACGCTTGATGCGATAAGAACACCTGGCTTCGTCTTGATTATCTGGAACGCTGGGCGCAGCACGTCCTGGGTAGCGTGTGCGGCCCCCGACACCATTCCATCCACGAGGTCGTTGTAAACTAGCATGGTCCCGAAATAGTTTATATCAAGCATGGCGTCCCGTGCCGCGTCCATAGTTATGCCCTTATGCTTACGCATCTCGTAAAACTGTTCCACGAATTTTGCAAGAAGGGGAGACTTTGTATGATCAATTATGTCCACGTCAGGCAGATCCACACCGAGAATGGACGCCCTCTCGAGCACCTCGTCTTTCTTACCGAGCATCATTATGTCGACCACCTCTCTTGTGCGCAGTACCTCGGCGGCCTTGAGTATCCTGTCATCATGGCTTTCAGGCAAGAGAATCCTCTTTTTCTCCTTCTTGGCCCACTCAAAGAGCCTGAACTCGAACATTAGGGGGGTTACGATCTCCGATGCGCTTATGTTGAGCCTTCTTTTTATTCCTTCTATGTCCACCTGGGACTCGAACACTCCAAGGGCAAGCTCTATCTTCTTGGGGATATCAGGCCTTATCAGAGGGGTTACCTGGTTTGCGCTCATGGCAGCGGTGAAGGTATCGGCCTCGACACTGATAATTGGGATGGCCCTGTTCCTCATGCCCTCGATGAGGTGTCTCACCCGCCTGCCCGGAATCAGTCCCCCTGTCAGAAGTATGCCGGCTATGTTCGGGAAGGCCCTTGAAAATATGGTGGAAAGAGTTCCAACTACAATATCTTCCCTGTCACCAGGGGTGATGATCAGGTCCCCGTTTTCTATATAGGACAGATAATTATCGAGTGTCATGGCAGCCACCTTGAACTGTGTGGCAATGCGGTTGAGGCTTCCTTTTTCCCCGTATATGAAACGGCCCTCCAGTCCCTCCATGATCTCGCCCACTGTAGGTGACGAAAGTTCCCTAACATCCGGGATCACGTAAACAGGTGCAGACTCATCAGGCCGGTTTCTGAATTCATCCCGCAGCTTGTTATAGCATTCAGGCCCAACTCGGTTTACCATGGTTGCAAGATGGAAACAGCCCTCGGCCTCTACCGTATCGGCCGTCAGCCTTACCTCTTCCACTATTTCCTTGAATTTCTGACCCCTTCCTGAAATCACCCCTATAAGACCGGCCCCGAGGTTCTTGGCAATGTTTATGTTGGCATCCACATCGAAGCCACTGCTTATGCCAGAGGATTCGAAACCCTCTATGATCATAAAATCATAGTTTCCCTTTATCCCGTTATATTTCTCGAGAATTGCCTGGACTATCTCCTTGAACCTGCCTTCCGCCCCAAGGGCCTGTACCTCGTCTACCCTGAAGACATAGGCGTCCTTATACGAGATATCAAGATCATACCTCTTGAGTATAAGATTAAGGTCGTTATCCGGTTCCTGTTCCGAGCGAATAACAGGCCTGAAAAAGCCCACTTTGCTGACCTCCCTTGAAATCAATTCCATCATCCCAAGAGTTACCATCAGTTTTCCAGCGCGTGGTTCAAGAGAGGTTATGTAAATGGCCTTTTGATCCTGTTTTTCATTCATAATATGCACCCTTTCGCAAACCTGATTTGGGAAGCGGCCTTGCACACAAATTTTTTAATATACACACCCCGATAGATAATGTTAATTGTTACAGACACTCAAGGCCATACCGGGGAACGTAGATGTTCAAGAAATTTTTTTTTAACGTAAGGGAACGCCTTTACATCTTTAACTATCTCGGATCACTGCTTATTATAACCGGGCTGTTCATGCTGCTGCCCATAGTTCCCATATTCATTTACTCTGAGGAACAAAGTCTTTATACCTTCATACTTCCCGCAGCTTTTTCCCTTGTCTCAGGAGGAGCTCTCCAGCTCTGCTTTCCCCTGAAAAATCCTTCGATTCGGGGCGCAATGGTGATTACGGCCCTTGGCTGGATACTTGTGGGAATAATCGGGGGTATCCCCTATATTATCGGCCTTCATAAGGGTTTTATTGACGCATTTTTCGAATCCGTGAGCGGATTTACTACAACCGGGATCACTGTATTTGAACACCTCGATTCCATGCCGAGGTGCATACTGTTCTGGCGCGCCTTCACCCAGTGGCTCGGCGGTATAGGGATACTTTCGTTTTTTATGGCTGTAAGTTTCAGGGGGGGCAGCATCGCCGCCGCCCTATTCAGCGCAGAGGGACACAAGGTCACCGTCGCCCGGCCGGCCCCGGGAATATTCCATACGCTCGTGATACTTTGGAGCATTTACGGCCTCTTCTCTGTCTTGTCCTTCTTCCTTTTCCTTATCGGGGGAATGACCGTCTTTGATGCCATTACCCACGCATTCACGTGCATATCTACCGGAGGTTTCTCCACCCACGACGCCAGTTTCGCATTCTGGCAGCATAGACACATGGGCCATCCCTGTTTCATAGAATTTTCAGCAGTGGCCATCATGCTCGCAGGAGGTGCCAACTTCCTCATCCACTATAAGGTCCTTCAAGGAAAAGTGACAACCATATTCACAGACTTCGAAATGAAATGGTACTGGACGTTTACCATAGCGGCCCTCGTACTGATCATGCTGGATCACTTTATGGCATTCGCCAGGTTGGAACCATTGGACATAACGGACCTCTTCAAAATATTCCGCATATCCCTATTCCAGGTAGCATCCCTCGTAACGAGCACCGGCTACCTGACAGTGGACATCAACTCCCCCTTTTTCCCCGTTCTCAGCAAACAGATACTCCTGACCCTTATGATCATAGGAGGCTGCATCGGCTCAACTGCCGGAGGAATAAAGGCCATGAGGGCTGGCATACTCTTCAGGCTCTTCGCCCTTGAACTCAAACGGCTCGTAATGCCGAGGCGTGCCGTCCTTCCCCTGGTCATATCAGGGAAGGTAGTTGATACAGACGAAATCCACAGGGTCGCCGCCGTTGTCTGGGGCTGGCTCGTGATAGTCATGGTGGGAGCGTTCATAACCGCATTTTTCTCGGACCTTGGCCCCTGGCAATCCCTTTCGGGCATGGCTTCCGCCATGGGAAACATGGGGCCCTTTTACTTTTCAGTGCATAAGATGGCAAGTCTTAGCCCGGTCATCAAGCTAACCTACATATTTGGTATGCTGGCAGGCAGACTCGAAATCCTTCCACTTGCAGTACTCGCTGCCATAGTTTTCAGGAGGTTTTAATGTACATAATCATAGCGGGAGGCGGCATTGCCGGCTCATCCATAGCAGACAGGCTCATAGACAGAAAACATGACGTCGTCATAATAGACAAGGACAAAGATGTATGCAAGGAACTCTACGCAAGCTACGGCATTGTTACTGTCAATGGAGATGCGCGAAAGATAGAGGTCCTCAGGGAGGCGGGCATTCACAGGGCGGATGCCGCCCTTGGGACCCTTTACCTCGATGCCGACAATCTCACCTTTGCCCTTCTCGCCCACAGCGCCAAGGTACCGAGAATTCTCGTGAAAATGCGTGACCCTGCCTATCAGGAGGCATACATAGTCGCGGGAGTCGATAGCATTTGTGACATGAGCTCCATGTTTACCAACAAGGTGCTGATTGAACTCGAGAGCCCCGCAATACATGTGGTGACTACAATCGAGCGGGGTAAGGCCCTTCTCGTAATGTTTGAGCTTCCTCAAACGCTTCCTAAAGAAGGCATAAAGGTCCAAGAGATGGTAAAGGACCCAACCTTCGCCTCAGACTGTGTCTTTGCGGGAGTCGTTGACGAAAAAAAGGAGAAAATAGTACTCCCAAGGGGAAGCGACAAGCTTTATCCGGGAAGCAAGGTGTTCATGGTCGTTAACCAAAAAGGACTCTCTGCAATAGGCGAGTATCTTAAAAAGGTGCAGGCCGTCCATTGACACGGGGGTATGGAAAGAAAAAAGGTTTTATGATAGCCTTTACACGATTCCTATGTAATCCTGTCAGGTTTAGCCATGATTTTGTATTCCAAATGAGGTTTTTCAATGTACACCTTTCACCTTATTGCTGAACGAAGGATACAGGAGGCCATGAAGAAGGGTCATTTTGATAATCTCCCAGGCAAGGGTAAACCCCTTGTTTTCGAGGATGATTCCATGATTCCAGAAGATCTGAAAATGGCGTACAAGATACTCAAAAATGCCGGCTTCATCCCGCCGGAGCTCGAGACAGAAAAAGAGATAAGAAACGCCGTGGACTTGCTGGAAAACCTCGACGAAGAGAAAAAACGCTACCGCCAAGTCACCAAGCTGAATGTGCTAGTAACCAAGATGAACATGATGCGCAAAAAACCCGTGAATCTTGAAGTAAACCAGTTTTATTACAGGAAGATAGTGGAAAAGGTGAAAGTCAGAAAAAAATAGGCGCTTTCAACTCCCACCAAGATGGCTCCAAAAATAACAATAGCAATCGGTTCCGAATCGCAGATTCCATTAAACAGTTAACCGAAGGCAAGCCCCTCTTCACACCCTGACGGCCTCATAGTTGCCTATTGATATTCCCAAAATTTACTCTCTACATAGTCAACAGAAAGTGCAAACCAATCCGTCAAGATTGGACTTTTTTTGCTGCAAGGGCAAGGGATAGAGGGTATTTTCCAAGCTGTGGAAAATTGAAAACAACTGGATACCATAGCAAAAGGTCTTGAAAAAAGGCAACCTTGTTTAATATTTTGTAGAGGAAATAGAGGAAAAATACCTGAAAATACGATACCGAGGATTACCCAAACTAAAAAGGACTAAAATACTAAACGGTGAATAGTAAAGTTTCCTGGTCCATAGCAGACATTCTTGACATTGAATATTTTCTAGCACGGGATCAGGGAAAGGGAGATGACGAGATAGTCAGGCGTGATCGGGATATATACTTGCACAACCTTGCCGACGCTCATCCCTGTAGCCGGTTGACCGATTCCGTATTCCTGAAAACGTGGCTTAATTCAAGACGCAAAGCAGCACTGCGTAGCGGCAAACCGGCAATCCTTCCAGGTGGACTCTGGCAGGAACTTTATAGACTCTTTTCCATCGGAAGCATGGTATTTGGCCTGATGATCGGCAGCGGCCTTGCCTGGGGATTTCTCGCATATTCCGGCCGGCAGCCTATCAATGTCGCCATTTTTCTGGGTCTGTTTGTGGGCGTACAGATTGGACTTCTTACCCTCATGGCCATAGCATTCTTTCATCGTTTTCTTGCAGGCAGGGCAGCATCGGGCTTTCCTATCCTTGCGAGGCTGCTTTCTTCATTGTTTCTAAAACTTGCGAGAAAACTTCACGGCAGTGCGCTATCCCGCCTTTCAGCTTCCAACCGCCAGGCCATCCAGGCCGCCCTGAGAATTGTACAGGCCAAAAACCACTATTACAGCAGGCTGATGTTCTGGCCTTTTTTCTGCCTCATACAGCTCTTTGGAATAGGATACAATATTGGAGTACTGGCGGTCTTGCTTTTTAAGGTCACTGTAACGGATATGGCATTCGGCTGGCAGTCCAGCCTGGACCTGTCACCGGCAGCGGTACACCATATAGTCGCATTAATCGCCTCCCCATGGAGCTGGCTCATCGGTGAAGGCATAGGTTATCCTACCGTCCAACAGATCGAGGGCTCACGCCTTATCCTAAAAGATGGAATATACCACCTAAGCACCTCAAACCTGTTGTCCTGGTGGCCCTTTCTTGCTCTATCCCTGTTGGCTTATGGACTCGTGCCGAGATTGATGCTGTATGGGCTTGGCCGCATAAGGATAAAATTCATTCTGGATGGTATGAATTTTACAAGCGGACGGTTCCGCAGCATAGTGAGGCGAATGCTCACTCCAGCCATTGACACTCAGGCAGTGCCCGGACAAGGTGATACCGTCAGGCCCCTAATGTCCACCCCAATGGAATCCTCAGGAAAGGGGCCGGCGGAAGGTAATGTATCTCCACCTGAGAGTAGGGAGCAGGCCCTTTTGCTGGTCCCTGGAGAATTGAAGGAAGATTTTTCCTTAGAAGTTTTCAAGCGATTTGCCTCAACCATCCTGGCAGGCCGGGTGCTACACGTTGAATTCTTTAACGATGACGGTCAGGCGCTTCAGGCTGTTGACTCCTACAAACGTATCTCCGGAGGTCTCATGGATGTCTTCCTCATCCAAGAAGGATGGCAGCCGCCGATTCGGGAAAACCTGGCCTTTCTTACCACCCTGCGCGAAAGGCTCGGCAGGGAGGACGAAATTTCCATTCTGCTGGTGGGCAGGCCTTCCAGGGCCAACATGTTCACTCCGGCAGCGAGGCAGGATACCAATATCTGGCGCACCAGGCTTGCTGCACTTGCCGACCCGGAACTTCATGTCCGGCAACTCGTAAAATCATGATGAGACACGTTCCCGAATTTGCGGTAATAGGCCATCCGAACGAGGGTAAATCTGCCGTGCTCTCAACGCTGGCCGAGGACGATTCCGTACGCGTTAGCCCTATTCCCGGAGAAACTACAGAATGCCGGACATTCCCTGTTCGTATTGACGGCAAGGAGATTATTCGCTTTATCGACACCCCGGGATTCCAGAATCCGCGTCATATCCTTGAATGGATGAAGGCCCATGAAAAAACACCTAATCTGATAGAGACGTTTGTAGCAGGCCACCGTGACGACCCGGGCTTTAAGGACGACTGTGCCCTACTCAGCCCTGTAATCAACGGCGCCGCCATAATCTTTGTGGTAGATGGCTCCCGGCCTGTGCGCAATATGGACCGGGCTGAAATGGAGATCCTGCGCTTGAGCGGCAGACCGAGGCTCGCCGTCATCAACTGCAAGGAAGACGACTCCACCTGGCTTCCCGAATGGCAGGATGAATTCCGTAAACATTTCAACGCCGTAAGGATTTTTAATGCGAATCGTGCTACCTACATGGAACGCATGTCCCTGCTGGAAAGTCTAAAGGCCATCGACCAGCACTTGGAATCCTGCCTCTCGAAGGTAATCCATGCACTGCAGGCTAACTACGAGAGGCGTATTTCCCACACTGCGGGCCTAATAATTCACCTCCTTACCACTGTGCTTTCGTATCGCCGGACGGTCCCCTGCCGGAGAGGCGAAGAAAACAAGGTCAAGCAAAAGCTCCTGGCATCATTCACGGATTTCGTACGTAAAGAAGAACAGCGGACCTTTGAACGAATACGCAGGCTTTACAGGCACAACATTTTCAACACGGAACTGCCGCCCCAGTCCATCCTCCAGGAAGACCTGTTTGCCGAAAAGACATGGAAATTTCTCGGCCTAACCGACCGGCAGCTTCTTCTCGCAGGTGCAATCGGTGGTGCTGCGGCAGGAGTAAGCATAGATGCCGCAACCCTTGGCGGCTCATTTGGCGCCTTTGCCGTGTTCGGCGGCCTGTTGGGGGCCGCTACCACATATTTCAAGGCAAAAGACATCCTTAGCGGAACGAGACTTCTCGGCATACGCCTTGACAGCGAGCGGATACGAATGGGGCCCGTAGCCTCAAGTCAACTTCTTTACGTGCTCATAGACCGCAGCCTTCTTTTCTTTACGCTCGTAATCAACTGGGCCCATGGCCGCCGCGATTACCGGAACTGCCTACCGCCAGACAAGGCCCTGACTGGAAAACAGGGATTTACCTCGCGCTGGAGCAGGAAAGAACGCATGGTCTGTGAACACTTCCTCAAAGCCCTGCAAAACGATGATGCCAACGCCCAGGAACAATCACGCCAGGAGCTGTACCGAGCATTACATACCACCCTAGAAAATCTGTCGGGCATTAACAAACATGCATGGTCCCGGGATTAACCGGCATGTTATTACCACTTACCAAAAGGCCGCAGCCTAGCAAAACAGCGGGTAACAAGGGTCAGGCGCGCCACCTGTTTCCGTGAAGGGACGACGCCTTGACGGAAAGTCCTTGAAGCCTTTCAATGGCGTCTCTAAATGAAATATTGGCCTTGACCCACTGTTCTAAATGGGAGGCCGCCTGTTGCAGGAAGCAGAGCCTGTCAGAATAAAGCTCCGCGTTACCTTCGCGTGCGGCCTGTCCCAGGCTTTCTGCCGCCTTGCTCAATTCATCGGCGTGAACAGTAGATGCGCTGCCCCGTATCAGGTGGCACACTCTCCGAATCTCCACAGGATCACTCGTTTCCACGGCCCGGCGGGCTTTCTCCACCCACTTTGGACACTCATTTATTATGTCTTTCAGGAGCTCCTTTGCCAAATCTTCCATGCCTTGACATGTCTTGAGAAGGCGTTTGTACTCTACTGGAGCACCTTTCTCATGGGCCGATGAGCCTAAGCCCATAGCTGCCATGGAATTGCCATCTTGGCACAGTTTAGGCCCCTGGTTATCCTTTTCCGGACGGGTCCGCTTCTGCGGCAAAACCCGCCTCATCTCTGCAAAAAGTTCTGCTTGCTTTACCGGTTTTGATACATAACCGTCCATTCCTGCATCCAAAAACCGCTGCCTGTCTTCTGACATTGCATGGGCCGTGACGGCTATTACCGGAATGGTGGACCAGGCCTTGTTTGCCTTTATAAGCATGGCCGCTTCCACACCGTCCATCTCGGGCATTGAAACATCCATAAGTACAATGTCAAAATCATCCACCTCCTCAAGAACGGCCAGTACCTCTTTACCGTTTGACGCCTCCCGCACCTGCCATCCTTTTTTTTCAAGAAACATACAAAGGATCTTGCGATTCATGGCTACGTCGTCCGCAATCAAGGCCATGCCCGGCTCGATATGTAAATCTGCCTCCCCAGATTTCTCAGGAACCATACCCGAATCAATGGGCTCGAGTCCAATCTCCACGATAAAGACTGTCCCTTCACCCACCCTGCTCGAAACCTTAATGGAACCTCCCATCAACTCGGCAAGTTCCTTGGCAATGGAAAGCCCAAGACCGGTGCCTCCTGCCCTACGTCCTTCTTCGGCCTGGACAAAGGGTGAAAAGAGACCTGAAAGTAACTCCTCTGGAATTCCTGGCCCGGTATCCTTAACGCTTATTGCAAGCCTTTTCCTGTTTTTACCAACTTCCATGTCGGCAGTAGAAACGGCCACCTCCACCGATCCCTTTCGGGTAAGCTTTATAGCGTTACCAGCGAGGTTGAAAATTATCTGCCTAATCCTTACAGGATCTCCCATGTAATAGCGATGTACATCTTCCGGAAGGATGATCCTGAAATCTAGGTCTTTCAAGCCTGCCTGGACACCGAGCACCCTTTCAACGCCTTCGAGTAACTCCTTCATATCAAAGGGAGTACTGTCTATGGACAGCTTACCGGATTCTATCTTCGCCAAATCCAGAATGTCACCAATAAGGGCGGCCAGGTGCTCCGAGGCGGTCTTCAGATCGGAAACAAGCCCGAGGGCCTCCCTGTCAGTAATCCTGTCTTCGAGAATTGTTGCCATACCCTGAATAACGTTCAAGGGCGTTCGGAACTCATGACTCATTTCGGACAAGAAGGTACTCTTTGCCCTGCTTGCCGCCTCCGCCTTCTCATAGGCCGATTCAAGCTCCTGCTGAAGTTTCTTCTCTACAGTGACGTCCTTAACAATACCGGCAAGATAGCGAGAAGGAGCGTTGCGGGACAGCTTTATCCCTACTTTAAGGTACTTGACATGGCATCCATCATCCAGCTCTATGCCCGTCTCGAAAACATTTCCCGCCGTGAGAATTTCCTTTATGGCCTCATTCCATCCCTTCTCCGTAAGGAGCTCAGCAAGGGTTCCCGGAAGCGGACCCCTGGAAAATATTTTATTGAATTCCGGATTAACCGCGCCGATCTTCCCGTCCATGCCCGCCCAGAAAAGCCCAACTGGCACGCTTTCGGAAAGCTCTTGAAATCGCTTCTCAAGCTCGAAATAGGTAGTCCGGTCTTGTACATGCCAGAAAAGCATGTCCCCGCTATCCTCGTCCCGAAACAAGCAGGGACGTAAATGCAGGACTCTTCCACTGGTATTTTCCAGGTCTATTTCTGACAGTTTCAATATTTCTCCCGCCCCGAGTCTTGATGACCGCTCCATGACATCCATGGTATCCAGACCCAAAAGCCCAGGAAGGGATCCCCCCACCATGCACCTTACATCCCTTCCAAGAAGGTCTGCAAGTGCACGGTTGACAGAAATTATTCTTCCACTGCGTGATGTTAGGGCTATACCGTAGGGTGAAAGATCTACCAAGGCCTTGAATCGGTCTCTCGACCTCCTTATGACCTTAAGCAGGTGGCTTTTTTTCAGGTACAATAGAAGGAAAAGACTTAGGCATACAGAAAGGATGCATATTACTATGATCTCAGGGCTGACTTGGCACATGATCCGCTAAGGCAATTAAAGGGGCCTAATCAGCCCCGGAACAGTACTCTTCCACCGCCTGTATCAAAAGGTCCGGTTCGATGGGTTTCTCCATATACTCCCTGATTCCCGCCTTGCTTGCCGCATCCCTTGATACAGAGCTGCCCCTGGCCGTCAGGAGGAACATGGGTACCCCGGGGTGATGCCGCCTGATCTTTTCAGCAACTTCAAGCCCTGTCCCGTCAGGAAGCTGGTAATCAAGTATTGCAATATCCACGTTTTTCAGGTTTTCCAGCGCCTCTGATATTGTTCCACACTCCCTTACATGGAAACCCTTGGCCTTGAGCAGGCTTGCGAGAAGTTTACTTACTATGAAGCTGTCTTCCACTATCAGAACCCTTTTCATGTATTTCTCCTCATGTCCGGAACCTCGCTATGAGAGACTCTATCTCATTGGCAAAGGTATTAAGCTTGCTGGAGGTAGCCGCCGTCTTTTCCGACGCCTCCGCAACGATATTGATTGCCGCCCTAAGTTCCTGTATCTGTCTCGAGGAATTGGTTGTGCTAGCAGCAACCTCCTGAGCACGCACGCTTATTTCATTAACCGCCCTGATGTTTTCCTCCATGGCAGTCGAAACGTCTCTCGCTATATCTTTTACTGGGTCGATCATCTCGTGAACGTCCTTGACTGAATCCACGGAGGCGTTGACTATATCCCTAAGGCCCTGAATGGTGTCCACGATACGATCCGTGGCCTCGCTCGTTTGCTTTGCAAGCTGTTTCACCTCGTTGGCAACCACAGCAAAACCTTTCCCTGCCTCCCCGGCCCTGGCGGCCTCTATAGTAGCATTCAAGGCCAGGAGGTTTGTCTGGTCGGCAATGGTTCTTATGAACGTCATTACCTCTTCTATCTGTTTGAAGTAGCCATGGAGTTCGGTAATGGTGTGGGAGGCCTCGTCTATCTTGTGGCTTACCTCTGTCACCATGTTCATGGATAGCATGGAACTTTGGGCAACCTCTTTCACCGTTGCTGTTACCTCCTCATTAGCGGCGGCAACGGAATTTATCCGATCCTCGTTGGCGGCACTCACCTCGGCTATCTCGTCTGCCTGGGCACTTGTTTCAGACGCACTTGCCGCAGCCTGGCTTGACGCCTCCTGGAGCTCTGCTCCGGCTTCTTCCAGCTCCCTGCTCCTGTTCTTCATGTCCGCCACGAGGTGCCTTATACTCTGTATCATCTTGTTAACGCCTGTGCCAAGACGGCCCATTTCGTCCATGACGGTCACATGGACCTCCCGGCGCAGATTCCCTCTCGAAACCTCGTTGATGACTTCGAGTGTGTGGTTAAGGGGCCTTTCGACTATACGGTTCAATAGAAACACGATGGTTACAGCAAGAATGACAAACGAGAGCAGCGCAACTAAGGCCGCCTTGAAAACCAAGGCCTGCTGCGTCTTTTTAAATGAAGCAAGGTTGGTAAAACTGACGTAGATACCCGTTGTAGCGTGACTGTAGTCCTTAATGGGAGTTGCAACCACGAGGGTGTTGCCGGCTATACTCGATACCTGCCTTTCACTGGCTTCGCGCAGGAACTTTCCGTTTATAAGGTTACTTACAAGCTTCCTGTTTGTCGCATAAATCAGCGACATGTCGCCAAATCCCGCTGATCCCGCAGTCTTTCCCGAAAAACTTTTTACTTGTTCCTTCCTGAAAAGCGCGGCATTGGTTCCGCTGTCTGCTGAAAAATTCTTGACCACCTCTCCAAGGTCACAAAAGGCCTCAACACTGCCGATAATCTTGCCAGACTTATCCCTGACAGGGACAACCCCCCTTATGGCCAAGCCGGCCCGACCTGCCTCTACACCCCCTATATTTATACCGGTTTTCTGAACATCTACCACCGTCTGTCTAAAACCGGACAGGTCATCACCGAATTTCTGAGGCTTCCATGTACGGAGAAAAGATCGGGCAGGCAGGGCATGCACATGTACCTTCAAAGTACGTTTCCTGTCCAAAGAGGCCGCCTCGCGAATCAGGGCTGGGAAAGAAGCCAAAAGGGCTGAACGGTCATTGGAGGATAGGCTAGACCTTACAATATCCATCTGTGATATCAAAAAGGCCGTTTGCAGATACTGGGAAGCAGTATCCTGAATCTTGTCCGTCAACACTGTCCCCATATCTTCGGCCTTCCTGATTACCTCTTTTTGCTGCTTCTCTATTACCTGTATAGTCTGATAAGTGGAAACACCAAGAGCCAAGGCGACTACTACCAGAATCGCAATAATTATCTTTACGCTAATGGAGACATTCATTAACCGACGAGCTGTGCGCTCTACAAAATTTCTATTTCTATTGGACATGCCGCTTCATTCCTCCGGTATGTATAACGTTTCTGAATGATCATATTCTTTTCTATATCTTTTTTTCGACAAAAACGGCCCTTAACTGAAAACATTTTTGTGCCCACTTTTTAAAGCCCTTCCCTCTTCAATTGGAAATGAAGCACTTCAAAATAAAAATTGTGCCGCAGCTCACTTTGAAGACTAATCCACTCGGGCCGCCATCAAGTGGGAAACAACAGAAAAGGCCGCCTGAAAGCGGTCTCAATTGGAACGAAAAGGGAAAAAAGACAGGCTATAGATTTATGGATTATTCAGACAATAACCGTTTTCGCATAAAAACAGCAACGGCAAGGGCCACCATGAGGATAATGGCGCCCCACTGGGACAATGTTGGCACCCTGGCCAACAAGGAGACTGCGGCGTCTGATGTTATTGCCACCTGGCCACTGTCTATGTCGTCATCGATAAATCCGTCTCCATCCCTGTCCCAGTAGCCAGTTGTGCGGTTTTCTATGGAAGGGGCGAACTCGGTAACTAGGGTATTGAACTCGATGACCACCTCATTCTGGGCCTGGTCTTCATCTGTGGCATTGAAATCAGCACCTATGTTTCCTTCCCAAATTATGCGATGGTTCTGGGCGTCATACTCACACCTTACGGTAGTGGAAGAGCCCTGGGGTGAACAGACAAGGCTACCATCAACGTAGGAGGTGTGTTCGGGAATGGGGTCTATTACGCGGGCGTTAATGGCCTGGGTATTCCCGCTGTTTATCCATACCTGCCTCCACGTAATTACACTCTTGTTACCCAGGGTGCCTGTCTTTGTAACGGTTGGCGGGTCAAATACATTGGCTCCTGACACGACCACATCCGTTGGATCATCATTACCGCTGTCTCCGTCGTTACAGTTTGATGCAGATGATGTGCAGTCCCTTCCATCATCAGTACTGGGATCATCCGAGATGACGGTCTGTCCACTTCCGTCTTGCGCCTGGGCCTGATTGGATATGGTGGTCCCAAGGGGTGCATTGCTATCAACCCTTACATCAAAGTATACGTTTACTGACTCACCAACCCCAAGTCCTCCGATATTTACCGAAAGCGGGTCTTCCGAAACAACCGCACCCTTGCTCGTATGGACACTTCCTGGCACAAGGGTCACATGTGCCGGAATCTGGTCAGAAAGGGTAACGCCGGAGGCCGGGCTGCTTCCTGTATTTGATAGCACCATGGAGTATCTGAAGGTCTCACCCGGATTCAAAAGCCCGTCGTTGTTGGTATCCCCATTAAGCTCAACCCTCTTTGTAAGGTTGAGCGCTGGTTCTCCTGAAGTTTCCTGGCCGGTTGCCACAAAGGTGGTAGGCTGCTCACCGTTTCCAGGGTCAGTGTCCCCGTCGGTAAGGACTTGTGACACCTCGTCGCTTCCAGCCACTCCCTGGTTGGATGTGGTGCCCACCTGGGCAACGGTTCCCGTGATGGTAATTACCTGCATCTGGCCAGCTCCAAGGGAGGAAAACTGGGCCGTAACCTGAGAAGACGGTGCGGTCCAGCTTGCATTTGTAACTCCGGTGATGGTGACATTAGAAGGGATGTCATCGGTGAAGGTGACATTGTGAAGGGTGCTCTGCCCGGTGTTAATGAGCCTTATGGTGTAAGTGACCTCGTCACCCACATTTATGGTCCCATCAGTTGGATCAACCGTATCCCCGGTAAGGGATACCACCTTTTCTGCCCGGAGCCCTGTACCGGTGCCTCCTCCAACTGGAATGTCCGTTGGCTGGTCACCATTTGAGTCTATGCCGTCCTGGTCCGTTGGCTCAGGAACTGACTGGTCCGTATCCACAACACCCTGGTTGGAAATTACCACCCCAGCCGGAGTGTAATCATTGATCCTCACCCTGAAGGTAATGGTGACGCTCTGTCCTGCAGCCATGTCCCCAATCATTATGGTCACGGCATTTGAAGCACTTTGGCCATAGTCCCCTGCGTCCCCGTCTGCTTCATCGGTAAGGGATGCTGAGTTCAGGGTCAAGCTTCCTGGAACATAGGTGGTGTTTTCCGGGATCGCATCCGTGAAGACCGTTCCGGTGACCGGAGACGAACCGTTGGTTATGGTTATTGTGTATTCAAGGATGTCACCGGAGGTTGCATCCCCGCTTGCATCCGCATCATCTACTATACTTACGGTCTTTTGGGCATCAACGGCAGCATTTGCCGTGGGTATGACCGTTGAGGATGCGTCATCACAGTAATCGTTAAGCCCAGACGGGCAATCATCGCCGGTTCTGCCGCTATCTGCCGCACCAGTTGCCCCTGAAAGGCTCTTCCACGTTAGATGCACCGTGTTGGTAAGAGGCTGATCCACAGTGGCATCAAGGTCCACCCTTGCCCTGTAGGTGAAGGAGGTCTGCCCCTGTGACAGGGTTAGGGAGTGGATGCGGAACTCCACCTGCTGACCACTTACGGAAACGTCTGATGCGGGAAGAGAGGAATCCACAAAGCTCATTCCTGCCGGGATCTGATCCTGTATCACCACATCCTGGGCGTCAGAGGTGCTTTGAGCCGTGTGAGCGACGTGCACGGTAAAGGTCACCATGTCTCCAAGGGATTGGTGATCAGGCTGTGCAGTTTTTGTTATTGAAAGATCCGGTTCCACTATTTCCACCGGGATTCCCTGGATTCCGGGAGTTGCCGGATCGTCATCAAAATCGACCCTGGTGGTTCCTCCTCCCTGGGCGAAGGTAAGGTAAACATTTGAACCTTCGCTCTCCTGGCCGTTTCTCAAGATCGTTCCCGCCTGGTTGGAAGAAACGTTCATGGCCTTAGCCACTATTTCGATATCCACGTAATCGTCATCTGTTCTTCCATCTGCAGGGTTGGTAACATCACCAAGGTCAATCATCACCTCCTGGCCAAATCCCACGTTTTGGTCATAGTTTGGATTGGAAAAGGTGATGCCGCTGTTGCCGACAAGTACCTGGTGGCTGACATAACCAAAACCAGTAGGCAGCACGTCATGAATGGTAAGCTCAGGGATTGTTCCCTCCTGGATACTGGCCCTTACGGTAAATTTGACCGTGTCTCCAACTACCACCCGGCTCTTGTCTACCTGCTTGTCAATGGCCACGCTGGTACCTACTGTAAGGGACTGGCCGGCAGACTCCTCATAGTTGTTGAGCTGGGTATCGTTATCGTCATCCACAGCACCCGGGCCAGAGCTGTTGTCGCGTCCGCCGCCGCTTACTAAGCTCGTATAGGATGCACTTGTCTGGTTGTCGAGAACCTGACCCGGGACCATGCTGTCCATGAGCACGCTGTCAAAGGTCACGGTAATGGAAGCCCCCGGCCCTATCTGGAAAAACGGCAGGGAAATGGTGTCATTGGTATTCAAGGTGGTGGTTATCTGCACGCTGGAATCGGAAACCGGAGTAGTGGTCCCATTCAGAAATACCGAGCCAGAAACGGTTACATGGGCATTTGAGATGTTAAAGAGTCCGTCTGGCAAGGCATCCCGCCAGTTTACGTGAAAGGCAGTGGTGTGACCCGTATTTTGGATGCCGATCTGCCAGCTCACCGTATCTCCGGCGTCCACATTGATCGCCCCGGAAGTTATGACCTTTGTCATCTCAAGGTTTGGCTCACCCACATGGACCTGCTGTTGATTGTCAACCGGCCCCACTGTGAGGCTGTTTCCAGGATTTGACGGATCATCGTAGGATAGCCCTACTGTATTGAGAAGTTGGGTGCCATCCTGGTTGGCCGTGATGTTACGCACAACTGCCTGGTAGGTTATAACCACGTTTCCTGCAGTCGGGACCGTCACATTTCCGAAGTCCAGGGTCATATTCCCACTTGAGGAATCATAGCTGAAAAAGGCATTGTTCGACTCATTGAGTGGGGCATTGGTGGAAGAGGCACCGGCGGGCAGGGACACGTTGAGGGAGGCTGAATCAAGCTCGAGTCCCGACGGAATGTGATCGGTAATTACAAAGTTCTTTGAGGTGCCGCTTGGAACACCGGCAGTGATCACAAATGTGGCATTGTCCCCTATGGCATACCAGTCCTTGTGGTTGAGCATGTTCTTTGAGAGAGTGGGCTGTTCAATGGTAACGGTTGCACTACTCGTGGCATGAAGGTCATTTATGCCGCCGCCACCTGCCCTTTCCCCATTTTCCGTACCTGGATTGCCTGGGGTGGCATTTCCTGTGCCATGGTCGCCTGGAAGGCTTGTGGCATTAACCGAAGCCGTATTCGTTATCTGTTCAGCATATTGTACGGAATCGATCAAGGTTGCCTTGTAGATCACATCCACGCACTCTCCCGGGTCAAGCTGGTCTATTGTCCCTGAAATGTGCCTTCCGGAGTGACTGGCGGTCACGGTTGCACCTGTGCTTCCTGCATTGGTACTTACAGAGGATATTGCTTCATATTTGTCAGGAAGCGTGTCAGAAAAGGCCCAGTCGAAACCTGGGGCCGCAGAATCCCCTGAGGCAGTGTTACAGATGTGAAGCGTAAAGGTTATCTCATCCCCTGCACTTGCCGTGGTTGGAGAGGCGGTCTTCTGGATCTGCGGAACGGGTTCAGCTGCAAGAAGATCCAAGTTTTGAGAAAGGAGAGTATAATTTGTTCCCGAGGCATCCTGATACACCAATCCTCCCCTGTCTGGCAGGTCTGTCCCGCCATTTGTCACGTTGTTGTTGAGGACTACCACGGTTACCCTCAAAACGTAAGACTCAAGGGCATTGTTGTTATTGTTTGAATTGGTGACGTTTCCAAGGTCCACGGAAATCCGTCTTCCATTTGCAGTATCACTTACCTGTACGTAGCTGTCATCGACATCAACCCAGGTATTGGCTGCTGCTCCGTTGAGTGAAGCCGTGCAGATGCTAGCAGTACAAGAAAGATCAGAAGAGGTCTTCATGATCTTTGCAGAGCCCTGGACATATTCTCCCCAGGGGCTTCCGGAGACGTTTGTCAGTTGGTCAAAAACCGTTACCCCCTTTGTCTCACCCTCTGGAATGGTGAAGGTTATGTCAAAGGTGGCGGTTTCTCCTATGGCCACGGGATTTGCGGTACCGTTTGTTGAAGGCTCGTTGGTGGAAACCAGTGCCTTTTCGGAGCTCACCGTTGCTATCTGGATGGTTGCGGTATCGTTTCCGCTTTCACCCCGTTCTCCCTGGACATCTCCATCTTCACTGCTGTAGGTGGCGTTTGCCGTGTTCTCATAGGGCGTACTTGTCACTATGTCCTGGATGACGTACGTAATGAAGGAAAATTGGATGGATTGGCTTGGATCGAGAGCAAATCCGCTGTCAGAGCTGTACGTTACAGTTGGGCTTGAATAGCTGAAGGTAAAGTGGTCAGGTGTTGTGCCTGCACTTACGTTATTAAGGTCAAAGACGCTCTCATCCAGGGCATCCGTTACAGAAATATCATAGGCTGGAGATGTCCCGTTGTTATCTACTGTAATCCAGATAGTTACCTGATCACCTGCATCTGCCGTTGAAGGAGATATGGTCTTTGCGACCTGAAGATAGGGCTCTCCAAGAGAATTGCTAGCTACATCCGTAATACTTTGACTTTGGCTGAGCCCATCGAAGGTAAGCGAAATACTGTTGGTCTTATGCTGAAGGGTGGTCGTTGCACTGTTTGCCGGATCATCCAGGACCCTGGCCTTGAAGGTAATGCTGAATCCGTTGTTGTTTACGTCATTATCTGCATCCACAGTGGCATTACCCATATCAACGGTTACGTTTTGGCCGTTGTCGGTAACCTTGGAATAGGCAAAGCTTCCCCCAAAGCCTGTGGTATTCACATCCAGGGTACCGCTTATGTATTCAAGGCCGGAAGGTAACGTGTCGGTAAGTCTCAAATTGGGTATCTTGCCCTCTGGAAGAGTGACGTCCACCCTGTAGGTGACATTGTCACCAATTGTCACGTTCGGGCTTATTGGGCCAGGATTTACCGAAGAGATGGACTTATTCATGGAAGGTAGTGCCATGGATACCGTGGCATTATCACTCTTTCTGGGATAAAATTCCCCGCCAGAACCTGCTGCCCATTCAACCTGTGCCTGGCGATCTATCACATCCGTGGGCTTTGCATCTTCCTTTATCCTGCAGGTAAAGGTGACGATGGCCTTGCCATTTTGGGGAATGGGATCGTTAAGGGCGATCCCTCCACTCCAAAGATCTCCCGAATAACCAAGACCCGTACCGTTCCCATCCTGTACGCTTACAAGACTACAGTCATCCATGTCCTGGTTGGTGTCGTCGTAAATTTTAACATCATGTGCAGGCGCCTGGCCCGTATTTTCAACGGTTACCACAAAGGTAACCGTGTCATTTGCATCCGAATTCGTTGCGTCTCCATCAACAGGAAAATTTGATGGAGGAGGGCTTATAACTGCGTTGGGATTGTTGCTTTGGGACACACCCTTTGTTATCTGGAGCACTGGCTCTCCAAGCTCTATTTGTATGATGCCGTCTGAAAAGGAGGCACCTGCATTGGTGGAACCGTCATTCGCCCTGACCTGGTTTGTCAGATATAGACCATCTGCAAAAGGATCATCCTTGACCGTTACAGTAAAAAGAATGTCTATGGTTCGTTCAGAGGTGTCATTGTCATCAAAGTCGCCGTATGTGAACCTTATACTGTTTTCAGGCCCGCTCGTAGTAATGGAGGGGTAGTCATGATTGTTCCCGTCGTTATATATATTGTGAAAGGTGTCATCAGGGCCGAACTTGGCATGGCCTGCAGCAGGAGGTATATCGTCGGATACGTTATCAAAAGTTTGAACCTCTGTTGCATCTAGGACAGGAAGCGGAAGGTAATCAATAAGGACAAGGTCTTCCACATCATCTGTGGGCATGGAGTATTGAATACGGTATGTAACAGTATCTCCGGGCCGCATAATCAGCGGATTTGGAAGGTTTGTGCTGCCGTTTATTGCGTATATGTTTTTTGATACCTCACCGTGCAAAATATTAAAGGACGCAGCGCTTGTGTCTGCCTCCTGCTGGCCTGTTGGACTGCTGTTATCGGCAACAGAAAGGAGATTTCCAAGTATGGTTACGTTGTTGTCAAGGAAGTCTCCCTGGTCCACTGACTCATCTCCTGATGGATAGTTGACATCAAAATTCTGCCTTATCACGGTTCTAAAAACTATGCGGCCGGTGGTCGGACCCTGGTCATACTGGTCGCAATTGGGCTGCCCGCCGCCAGTGCCTGAGTCAGGCACACAGCCTCCTGTAAGCTTATTTGAGATGTGAAAGACAAGGGTCTCTGTGCCATCGGCATTTGTAGTGTGATCTGGTGTGATGGCCACGTTACTGGACGTGCCATGCACTGTTGTAATGAGTTGGGGGGTAAAACTGGTATCAAAGTCCTGTCCATCACAAATTACATCGGTGACATTTACGTCTTCCATGGAGAAATAGTCCGAGACCTGAAAATCAAGGGTATATTCCACCACGTCTTCCGGGGAGTAGCCTTGGGCGCCTGAATCAACGGCAATGGCAACACCCTTTTGTATGGCTATGGACTTATCCGTAAGGATGTGTTCCGGGCCTTGGGCATCTGCAACCGCATTGTCCTGGCCGGAGGGATCCCTGCTATCCAGGGGGGTCCAGTCCCCAATTGCCCGGGCCTGGTTGGTGGAATTTACGTCGTCACCGCTTTGGGGATCGATCACGTTGTTTGAATCCGCATCCTTAAGGGGAATAAAATACTTAAAAACCACGTAGGCATCGGTGGAATCAGGGTCGCTGTCTGCAGCTACAGAAGAAAATTGAACGTCCAGGACGTTATTTGGCGGATTTGCCGGACTGTTTACTGGCGGAACCACCGTGCCCCCTGACGGGGAAGTGGCGTTCACTTCAAGAAATGCCATGTTATTTGGAAGGTCATCTATCACGTCTAGGTTCGTAACGGTCTGCCCCGGGGCGAGCTTCACCTCGATGCGGTAGAGCCGTGGGAAATTGGGCCCCGTTGCAGTCTCATCCTCTGGACCAACATACTTTTTTTCAAGCTTTATGAGGGTGGGGGTGACTGTGGAAGAACTTGTCCAGATAGAAGAATCTGTGGCGTTATCTGAAAGAATGGTGGGATCAGTGGAGTGATCATCCACCGGGGTTGCGCCGAATTGGAAACCGGCCCTTGCCTTTATATCAAGGCCATGATTGAGATCGGCCTTCTGGCTGATACTTACAGGGAGCTCTATGGCCGCTGGAGGTTGAGCAGGTACAAAGGAGCCAAAGGGAAGCTGGATGGTGACAAGCTTGTCGCCGGCAGTGCCGCAAACCTGGAGAGGATTGCCTGAAGTATCCACTGCAAATGGGTGCTCCACGCAACCAGTTCCTCCGCCATCGTTGGGAAAGGTCTGGGTGACAGTTGTAATAGGCACTCCAAGGTACGTGGCATCCCCTGTAACATCGATTCCGTCAGCCTCCTGGGTACCTGCCGCTCCGTCTGCACCGTTTACTGGAAGCACCACATCAATGAAGGGGCTGTATCCAGTCTTAGTGGCATTTACGTTGTCAAAGGACAAGGTCAGGTTGAGATTCTGACCAATAAATGGGCTGTCAGGAACGTCAATGGATACCGATGGCTCGGGCGCTGCCCAAGAAAGGGAAGCACAGCACAAAAAGGCAAAGGTACAAAGGACCAACCTTGAAAGAAAACCCCTGCCAACTTTAAAGGTTAATTGAATAATTACAATAAAAAGGACCGGAATTGACCAAAAAGAGCTTAAAAAAAACAACCTCTCCATAATCTCCCCCAATCAATGAGTTTTTTAAAACCCTTTTGGCCTTCTATTTAATCGTCAAATAATTGGAGAACAAGGTAATTTTCCCAAAATTTTTTCGTTTTTTACCGAAAAATGCACTAAGGTTCAAAAGAAAAACAAACTGTCACACACCTTGCCTCATGATGATCTGAAAAGCACTGCAGCGAAAAAACCGTCCATACCGTACTGACCGGAAAGCGTTCTGAAAAAACCACCTGACACCAAATCATCCGGAAGCCAAGATAACACTTCCTTAACGGAGATGAGGGAAAAATTCGAATGGGCATCAAGAAAGGACTGGATCACGCCTTCGGTCTCCTCATTCTCCATGGTGCAGACAGAATAGACGAGAATGCCATTCCGTTTGAGACAACTTGACCATTTTTCCAGAAGAGAAAGCTGTCTTGCTGCAAGGGTTTTAATATCATCTGGCGTACGGTTCCACTTGATGTCAGGGTGTCTTCTTATGACCCCAAGGCCGGAGCAGGGCGCATCAATAAGAATTCTGTCAAACTGCCCTTTGTGAATGAACCCTTTTCCCCTTTGAGGCAGTTGACACGTCCTTATGGAGGTTATACCAAGGCGATTTGCATTTTGAACAAGTATCTCAAGGCGGCCCTTGTTGGTATCACATGCCAGGATATAGCCCTTATCCGCCATAAACTCTGAAATATGCGTACTTTTTCCTCCCACCCCGGCACATACGTCAAGGACCTGTTGCCCTTTCCTCACATCAAGAAGAAGGGATACGAGCTGGGCTGCCTCGTCCTGCACCTGGAAAAGCCCCTCTTTAAAGCCAGGAATCTCTTCCACCCTTCCCCTGAAGTCCACTAACCTTATTCCCTGGGGAGAAAGTGAAGTCTTTTCCGCAGACAGCCCGCCTTTTTTTAACATGTCCCAAAATGAATCCCTTTCCATCTTGAGTGTGTTAACCCTGACGGTAAGGGGCGGCTGGATGTTGTTTTGGAGGCAGATGGAAACGCAGCCATCCATTCCCCAGGCCTTTAGCCATCTCTTGACCATCCAGTGGGGATGGGAGGTGAGGTTTGAAAGACAGTTTGCCTTGGACCCCTTGCACCTTTCAAGAAGCTCCTCCATGGTGGAAGGCACAATCTTCTTGGAGGTGGCAAGCCTTCTAAGGCTAGCATTTACAAGGCCCGAGGCCCAGGGCGCACCCATAATCCGGGTAAGCTTTACTGACTCGTCAACTGCTGAAAAAAACGGAATCCTGGAAAGAAAGATTATCTGAAAGCCACCTGTCAACAAGATGGCCTGTACCTCAACGGGAAGCCTTGAAAATCTCTTTATGTACCGCTCAAGATGCCACCTTAGAAGCCTAAGCCAGCGCACACTTCCCACAAGGATGTGCCAGAAGAGTGCCCTGTCCTTTTCCTTTAACCTTTTTCCCTTCAGGAGGGAGTCTCCAAGCCTTTGGATTTCAGGTCGTGCACCGGGCCCTTTAGAAAGCCAAAGGGAAAGGGCCTTTGCGGCAAGGAGGCGGGGATTGGATGTGCCTTTCCCCTTTTTGAGCCTTACCCCCTTGGATGAAGCCAAGGCGTCAGCCAAGCCTCATTCCGGGTGTTACCTTTTTGCCCCTTAGAAAATCGGAAACGGGAATGCGCTTTCTGCCAGGCCACTGAATTTCCTTTATGAGAAGGGCCCCGTCAGTGCAGGAAACAAGAAGACCCTTTTCATCAGCTCTTAGAATTGTTCCTGGCTCATGCCCCTGGTTTTCCTTGGGAAAAAGCTCCGGGCTGAAGAGCCTCACCCTCTGGCCTTCCATCATTGTCCAGGCCCCGGGCCTTGGGTCAAAGGCCCTGAGCTGACAGTGGATCTTTCGTGCCGGAGCATTCCACTCTATTTTTATCTGCTCCTTTTTGATGGGAGGTGCATAGGTGACTCCCTCTTCGGGCTGGGCCTCCTCCTTGAGCCTTCCCTTTTCAAGAAGATCAAGGGCCTCCATGAGGGCCTCTGCCCCAAGGGTGGCCATACTGGAACTTAGCTCTCCAAAGGTGGTTTCAGGCCCTATGGGCAGGGAGCCCTTAAGAAGCATGGGGCCGGTATCCATTCCAGCATCCATCTTCATGATGGTGATACCTGTCTCCTTATCCCCGTTCAAGATGGCCCACTGTATGGGCGCAGCCCCCCTGTAACGGGGAAGCAGGGAGCCATGGATGTTTATGGGCATAATCATAGGAATGTCAAGGACCCTTTGGGGAAGTATCTGGCCAAAGGCGCAAACCACGAAAAGATCGGGCTCAAGCCCTTTTAGAATCTCAACAAAGTCAGGGCTTCCCACCTTCTCTGGCTGAAAAACAGGGATATCGGCCTTTCGGGCCTCCACCTTTACAGGCGAGGGCAAGAGCTTTCTGCCCCTGCCCCTTGGCCGGTCCGGCTGGGTCACCACGCCGCTCACCTCATCGGGCCCTGCAATAAGGGCCTTTAAGGCCGGGACGGCAAACTCAGGCGTCCCCATGAACACTATTTTGAAACGCTCCTGACTATTCTTCATCATTTTTACCAAGGTCCAGCTCTGCCAATATCTTAGGCCACTTCTTTCTGAACATGGCCTTTTTAATTGAACTCAACCTGTCCACGAAACATATACCATCAAGATGATCTATCTCGTGCTGTATGCACCGCGCTGTCAAACCATCCGCCTCTATCACTATTTCCTTTCCTTGCCTGTCAAAGCCCTTCATCTCCACACTTGAAGGCCGTTTCAACTTGGCGGAATACTCAGGAACACTGAGACAACCTTCTTCGGCCACTTCAGAACCTTCAACGGCCGTTAACACCGGGTTGATGACAACCACGGGATTAAGCGGCGCATCAGAGCCGGAGACATCCATAACAAAAAGCCTCACGGCCTCACCCACCTGATTTGCGGCCAAACCAAGCCCCTTTGCCCTGTACATTAGTTCTACCATCTCATCTATAAACTGCTGAAGGGCACCATCTATATTTCGCACTGGTTCGGCCTTCTTCTTCAGTATTTCATGAGGATAAACATATATCTTCATATCTCAGTTAAGTGCCCCTTTTTTTGATGAATCTTAAACGTTCCCGTTTCATATTACAAGATCGGAGTCCAATTCGCTATCTTCCCTCTATGAGGTGTTACGAGCAAATAAATTGTCCTCCATTTTAACACATAACTTGTCCGGATTTATATGGGAATTTAGGAGGTATCCATATGAGCCGGGCACACATAATGGAGGAGATCAAACTTATGAGATTCGAGGAAGATTACGGAAGTTGTAAAAAGAAGAAACTTACTCAGGAACAGGCTGCGATGCTTCTTGGAGTAAGTGACAGAACATTTCGCAGATACATAAAGCGTTATGAAGAGGAGGGATTGGAGGGACTGTTGGACAAACATTTAAACAGTCCCTCTCACAGGAAGGCACCGGTAGATGAGGTGATGCAGGTGGAGAATTTGTATCGGGATCGCTACCAAGGCTTCAATGCAAGGCATTTTTATCGGAAGTATTCCAAGGAACATGGTGGTAAGAGAGGTTATACATGGGTCAAGAATACCTTGCAGGCAAAAGGATTAATTATCAAAGGAAAGAAACGGGGGAGGCATCGTAAGAGTCGTCCCCGCAGTCCCTATCCTGGCATGATGCTTCTTCAAGATGGGTCAACTCACGAATGGGTCAAGGGAAAGAAGTGGGATTTAATAGTGACCATGGATGATGCCACATCTGAGCACAGTTCCATGTTCCTTGTATACGGACAGGGGAAGCCACTATTGGCATACCCCTAAAGCTGGAGGCAGGGTAGACAAGCAAAACCTGACACAGTTTGGAAGAGCAATGAAGGAGCTGTCCATAGAGATGATTCCCGCATATTCCCCTGAAGCCAAGGGAAGGGTGGA
>WGDC01000007.1 GCA_015493475.1 Deltaproteobacteria bacterium | reverse complement strand
TCGTCAAAAGGAGTAAAATCCGCCCAACCCTTCAAACCAAGCACTCGCGTTATCGCTGCCGTCAGCGTCGTCTTGCCATGGTCTATATGACCTATAGTCCCTACGTTTACATGCGGCTTCTTCCGCTCAAATTTCTGCTTGCTCATGACCTATATCCTCCAAAAAAATCTTGTTTAAACCTTAAATGCCTACCAGCGGTAATGAGCAAAGGCCTTGTTGGCCTCTGCCATCCTGTGGGTATCCTCCCTCTTCTTGAAGGCACCGCCTCTCTTGTTAAAGGCATCTACGAATTCACCTGCAAGACGTTGGGCCATGGTGCGCTCACCCCTGGACTTTGCATATCCGACAAGCCACCTTATAGCAAGGGCACGGCGTCTTTCAGGCCTGACCTCAACGGGCACCTGATAGGTTGCTCCGCCTACCCTGCGGGAACGCACCTCCACGATGGGTTTGACATTTTCCATGGCCTGCTCAAAAACCTTTATTGGATTTTCCTTGGCACGAGACTCTACTATATCCATGGCCTCATAAAAAATCCGCCTGGCCAGGTTTTTCTTACCCTTGACCATGAGCCCATTTATAAACTTGGATACCAAAACACTTTTATATTTTGGATCTGGCTGGATCTTCCTCTTGGGTACTTCTCTTCTGCGTGGCATAGTCTCTTACCTAACCTTTGCTACTTGGGTTTCTTAGTTCCGTACTTAGACCTTGCCTTTCTACGGTCCTCGACCCCGAGAGCATCAAGCGTGCCTCTGATAATATGGTAACGTACACCTGGCAAGTCCTTTACACGCCCTCCCCTAATAAGCACCACCGAGTGCTCCTGAAGATTGTGGCCTATTCCCGGAATGTAGGATGTAACCTCTATCCCGTTGGTAAGCCTTACGCGGGCTACCTTCCTGAGCGCCGAGTTTGGTTTTTTTGGCGTGGTTGTATAGACGCGGGTGCAGACGCCGCGCTTTTGCGGGCACGATTCCAGGGCTGGCGCCTTGGTCTTTTTCTTTATCTTCTCTCTGCCCTTCCGGACCAACTGATTGATTGTAGGCATACGTCTTCAAGCTCCTAACTATATTTATTGCCTTATAAAAAACGCAAAAAAAGCCTTGACCACATCTATTTTCCCGATGGATGTCTTGATGTGGGGCTCAAAGGTAAGGTTCGCTTTTATTAATTGCTAAGTTTTATATTGTCAAGACCTAAAAAGCCATTTATATGCTCGGTAAGAAACTTATCATAGAATCCCTTCCGGACCAGGCAGGTTAAGCCATGAATAATGACCACTTTTTGGGCGTTGACGTAGGTAATACCCACACAGTTGTTGGATTATTCGCCGGCGGCTCCATTATTGGAACGTGGCGTATTTCAACACGCCGAGATGCGACATGCCACGAGGTGGCTCCCCTTCTCTCCTTCTATCTCTCAAGCCACGGGCTTGGCTTTCACCATATCAAGGGAATCATCCGTTCGAGCGTTGTCCCGCCTGCGGACGAGCTATGGAACCGCCTTGCTGAAAACTATCTCGGCACGGGGTGCAAGGACGCCCACGATGTGGCTGAAAAAATAATAGCGATAAGGTACCCAAGACCTCATGAAATTGGAACAGACAGACTCGTCAACGCCATCGGGGCCTTTAACCGCTATAAAAGGCCGTGCATAGTAGCCGACTTTGGCACTGCCACCACTTTTGACTGCATTTCCGAAAATGGCGAGTATCTAGGCGGCGCCATTGCGCCTGGCATTACCATGTCCCTTCAGGCGCTCTTTTCTAGGACATCCAAACTGCCCATGGTAAGGATAGAATATGATGAAGTAAAGGCCATCGGCAAGAATACCGAAGAGGCCATAAGGTCTGGCGTCCTGTATGGCTTCGCCGGAATGGCTGACAGAATCGTCACAGAGCTCGGCGTGGAATACCAGTCCAGGCCAGTGGCTGTGGCAACAGGCGGGCTGGCGCGCCTCATCTTCAGGTTCACTAAAAAACTCGACTACATGGCGCCCGAACTAACCATGGAGGGACTTGGAATATGCATCAATGCCTGTTTCTCCGGAAAGGATTTATGAGGTTCTCAAGCAGGAAAGATGTATAAAGTATGGTTGCATAACGACCGTTTAGGCCTTTCATTATTGATGATAATGCAGCTACTCACGGGGCAGAACATAGTCCATTCAAACCAGGATTTCTTTGTAACGATAAGAAGACAGAGACATGACAAGGTAAACAGAAAACATACAAGAAAGATCTCAGGTGTCCTAAATGAACGCGGAAAAAAGACAGCACGAACGCTTTAACGTAACCCTTGAAGGCGCATTTAGTTACGGTTCCTTCGTATGCTCGAACTCCATTATAAATATCAGCCTCGGCGGGCTCTGCATGGAATGCGGCAGGGCCATTGATCAAGACCAGGAACTAAGCATCATATTGCCCACAAGGCCGCCCCTCAAGGTACGGGGCCAAGTGGCATGGTGCAGAAAGGACGGACTTTCGTATCTGCTCGGATTAAGGTTCACGGATCTTGACCAGGAACAAAAAAAGACCCTCGTTGAATTCATAAGCAGCCTATATTGGCGCAAGGCAATGTGCAACAGCTAAAGCCTTCGGGGGTTGAGGCTCAGGGTCAGATAACCGTCAGGCCTCACCTCGGCAAGTAATTTCTTGGCCCTGCGCGCTATATCGAGCATGTGTTTCGAGCCCTCTGATTTGCCGTCCCAAAACAGTATTATGCAGTCGGCCGCCTTCAAAAGCACCTCGTTTCTCATCATGGTCGCCTTCAGGCCATGCTTTTCCCATTCAGATGGTATTATCTTGTATTCGAGCCCGTGTTCCTCGGCATAGCGTTCACCGAGCCTGTCAGCCCCTGGGGCGTTGCCTGAAAGCACAACATCTCCTGGTAATAAAAGGCAATCAAGTACCGACCTGACCAGATCATAAGATTCAATGCTTCTGGAACCGCCAACTGCTATCCTGGCCATATTATTCTCCTTTAAACGGCATGAAAAATTAATAAAATAGTGGAACCTTGTTTGGATAGTAATCTTCTACCAGATATTTGTACAATTTCAATTTCCATGATGCAAATTTCACATCTATTGACAGATATCAAGTTGTTACTGCACAAAATGGGTGCTATGGTGGAAGGCCATGGGCAAGTAAGCCCAAACAGGTAAACTTGAATCGGCAAACACAGACAGGAAATGACCTTAGACGACTTGAAAACCGGAGAAAGAGGTACTGTTGTAAAAATACACGCAACCGGGCCCTTCAAAAAGAGGCTTCTCGAGATGGGCTTCGTGGCTGGCGCAGAGGTAGAGGTCATCAAGTATGCACCTCTAAAGGACCCGGTTGAATATATGGTAAAGGGTTATCACGTTAGCCTGAGACACGAAGAGGCCGCCACCATCGAGATAAAAGATATTGACAGGGCAGCCGCGGCCACCACAGGATAACCGCGGCCTACTCGCCGCCTTCGTCCACTGTATCCTTTATGATTTCCTTGACGTTTTCAATCGTGTAAAGAATGTCGTGCACCGTGGTGGCAGGATGCTCCTCGCAAAAGGCGTCTATTGTTTCAAGTATTTTGTCTGTCAGTATTTCAAACTCGTCTATGGTGAGACTTGTGGCTGGTTCCGACGTAATAAGCCTGTCGAGGTCTATACCGTGATAAAGCAGTAACTCCTCCTTGATCTTCTCAAGCCTCCGCAGCCCCTTTTTGGAGGATCCGGCTATCTTTCTGAATGGAAGAAGCTTTCCCATGTATGATGTATTGTCTCCTGACCCTTCGAATGTCTTGAATATTTATATTACCTCAGCAGGTTGCATAAAGGCAAGGAAAGAGTTAAATGTCCACCCGGCATTACAGGAAAGAGGCTGGGACCAAATTGGAACACCGAGCCGCCCTATGGGCCTGCTTGCTACTTTATCCCTGTTTGATAAGCAGATATAGAGAGCCCTTCTTGAAGGCTTCCGTGTATTCAGCCCGTTTTTTCACTCACCGGATATCCTGATATCTTGATCTTAGCCTAAACAGGGTGTCAAACTCAATTAAACCGTAATAACATATATTCCGCTGTCGGTCCCGTTATAGACCTTGGAAAAGGTATCAGATAATCAGATGCCGTCAAAATTCGCCCTGTGCGTGTTGCCCTTGTAAAGCCTTCTTTCCTGTATATTCATAAACCAGGACGCGATGTAGGCCTTGTTGACAGGCGGAGGCAACCTCTTCAGTATGGACGGCCAGGAGTAAAACTCTCTGTATAACCTGAGGACGTTTTCTTCAAGCTCCCTTGGAGAATAATTCTTGGGATATATTTCAGCTATTATTCCGGGCCACCTACCCATGTTGTATGGATCTATCAACCGGCCCTCCTCAAGATACCTGTCGTAAATCTTGGTGCCCTTGTGCGGGGAAAACACATTGAAGAAGGCAACGTGCACCTTGTTTTTCATAAGAAAATCCAGGGTGATGTCAAAATCTTCCAGCCTGTCCGTGTCCCAGCCAAATATGAGGTTAAACGAAAAGCTAATGCCAAGCTCCCGTAAAATCCTGACTACCTCTTCGAGGCGGTCCGCCGGGGTGGTCTTTTTGTTCATTGTCTTCAGTGTATCCTTCTTTATGCTCTCAACTCCCATGTTTATGTGTAGAAGGCCGCTTCTTTTGGCAAGCGCCATGAATTCCCTGTCGAGGCACCTGAATGTATTCCAAAGGGTTGACCAGCGTATCTTCAAGGGGATCATCTTCTCCATGAGTTCCATGGTCCTTGACCTGTTGCCCGCAAAGGTAGAGTCTGCGAAGAATATCTGGCGGCAACGAGTACGCTTGATCTCTTCTATCACCTCATCAACCGGACGCATACGGTACTTTTCCCCAAGATGGTACCTCTCTGCACAAAACTCGCACCTGTAGGGACATCCCCTGGTTGTCTGGACAGAGTAAGTGGGAAATCTCGGGAAGACCCTTGGGTTCAGGAGATCGTACCTCGGAAAGGGAAGGCCCTTGAGGTCATGCAGATCATCCGCCTTGTATATCGTTTTCCTAAGCCCGCCTGCCTCTATATCATGTATGACCATGGGGACCTGGCTCTCCCCCTCACCCACAACAATCGCATCGGCATGTTCTATCGCCTCATCGCCATAGAATGTGCAGTGAGGCCCACCTATGACAACGGGAATTCCCCTTTGCCTGAAGCTGTCTGCTATTTCATATGACCTGAAGGAATTGAGTATAGTGGATGAAATGAGAACACAGTCATAATCCCGGCTAACATCGATATCCTCTATCTGTTCATCGACCAGGGTGACATGGTGGCTCTCTGGCAGGAGGGCTGCGAGATAGGGCAATGTCAACGGAATAAGAGCCCTTGCCTTTGACTTGTACAGCTTCTTGCTGAACGGGCGTTCAAAATGAGCCGGCACTACAATCAAAATTTCCATGATGAAAATATTGTACAGGGCAATACCAAAGTAAAGACCTAAATTTTTGCCTTGATTCCCTGTCCAGGCCGCTTAAACTGCCTTCATGGACCGGCTGTGGAAAATAACAAGGCAAAAACTTAACACCTTGTTCTGGCTCTTCCTCGCTGCGCTTTTCTTCATTCTTCTTCTCAACGAAACCCATTTTGATATCAGGTTCATAGGATCAAGGGTATGTTTCCCCCTACTGCGGCTCATATCAGTCATGGCCGCAACCCTTTTTCTTACGGCAGTTATCGAGGCCAAGGGGTGGTCCCGCATTGTCGCCGCCATCTCGAGGCCGCTAATGCGCCTTGGAAACCTCGGGGACTGGAGCGCCACCGCCTTCACCACTGCATTTCTTTCAGGCATTGCCGCAAACACCATGCTATGGAATGCCTACAAGGACGGGAAAATATCTATTAAGGAGATGTTCCTTTCAGCCCTTTTAAACGTGGGCCTGCCATCCTACTTCCTTCATCTTCCAATCACCTTTGCCATAATAGTTCCCCTGGCCCAGGAAGCCGGCCTGCTTTACATGACGATTACCTTCATGGCCGCTATCATCAGGACAGTCTTTGTGATAATAGTGGGACGCTTTCTGCTTGAACGGCCTGAAACCCGTCCGCAGACCCTATCCATAGCCCCCTCTGATGGCAGGAAGGCATCCGTTCTTGAGCTTTTCAAAAAATATGTAACAAAAAGGCTGACCTCTATAATCCTTTATACGGTGCCAATTTACATGCTCGTGGTACTTTTAAGGATATACGGTATTTTTAACATGCTTCAGCAAGCAACAGCGCATATGCTCAAGACTAACGCGATACCCGTCGAGGGCATATCAGTGGTAGTGTTCAGTATTGTCACGGAATTTTCCGCAGGGGCCGCAGCGGCCGGGGCAATGCTCCAGGAAGGCGTACTCACGGTGAAAGAAACCGTCATTGCCCTTGTTCTCGGTAACATCATAGCCACGCCGATAAGGGCGCTAAGACACCAGTTGCCAAGGTACCTTGGCATATACACGCCTGGCACAGGCCTCTCCCTGCTGTTAATTGGGCAGGCGTTGAGGGTGACCAGCGTAATAATGGCGACCGGGATCTTTCTTCTGGTCTGCCACTTTATGTAAAAAGGGGACTAAAAAATGTATTTCCCAGTCAAAACCTGCTTTTTCATCCTTACCATGGCAATATCCTGCGTTTCATGCCAGGCAGCACCAGGCAAGGGCCCTTCGCTTGAAATGTCCATCAACGTAAGGATCGATACTGTCAGACATATCGTTAAGGGCGAGGCTGATACCTCCCTTGCTCTTCTAAAATCCGGACAAATAAGGACCGGGATGTTCCGGATACTCCGCATAGAGACGGAAAAAGGAGAAAATATCCCCTTCAGGAAAATCAAGGACTCGCTGATGGCCACGGGCTCAGGCATTTCTCCCGATACCAGGATAAGGGTACTTTTCGAGATGGGGGTCAAAGAGGGCAGCCGCCCCTTTGGAGCAAACACGATAGGCCGGGAATACGTCCTATTGATGAATGCCTGGTGCCCCATGCTAAACAGGCCGGCTTTCTACAGGCTCAGCGTTACACTTGACCGGGATCTCGTTCCGGTATCAGAGGCAGATGAAATCCTTGAGAAAGACACAGGCCTGGCTAAGACCGTCACCTTTGTCTTTGATCATCCGCGCGAGTCCATAACGGTCGCGGCTGCCAGATTCACAGTCACTGAAGCGGAAATGGACGGGGTGCGCCTGTCCGTTTATCTACTCAAAAAACGGCCTCTTCTTGCCCGTAAAATACTAACCGTCGTAAAAAGAGGGCTTTCCACCTATGAAAAACTCCTGTCTCCCTTCCCCTTTAAGCGCTTCGAGGTGGTTGAAAACCCGGCCCCGTCCGGGATCACCGTCCCCACGCTCACCCTTATTGGATCCCAAATCATTGACAAGCCCTTCGTGCTGAATACCTCAATCACCCACGAGCTGGTTCACTCATGGTTCGGGAACTCGGTGCTTGTGGAGGAAGAAGACGGCAACTGGTGCGAGGGCCTTACCACTTACATGGCAGACTACCTGATTGAAGAAAAAAGGGGCAAGGGCACCCTTTACAGGCACGACATTCTGTCCGACTACAAAAGTTACGTCCACGGCGGTAAAAATTCCTTTCCCCTGTCAGAGTTCAAATTCCGGTATGACCGGGTATCCAAGGCCATCGGATACGGGAAGGCTGCCATGGTATTTCACATGCTGAGAAAACTGTTTGGCGACAAGGCCTTTTTCAAAACCATTTCCGCCTTCTCGAAAAACTACAGGTTTAAGAAGGCCTCCTGGAAGGATATAGAGGGGCTTTTTTCCGACATGAGTGATACCGCCGGCCTGAATACCTTTTTCAGTGAATGGCTAAAACGTAAGGACGTGCCGCTGCTCCATATTGACAGATGCCGGGAAGAGAAAAACAGTGATGGCTCGTACACAGTGACCGTGCACCTGTCCCAACAAAACAAGCAGCCTTACCAGTTGACCATACCGATACGCATACTGACAGACAAAGGTCATAGGGACTTCGAGATCGAGATGGCGGCACAGGAGAAAGAGTCTATGTTTCGCACACAGGATCGTCCCCGGGTGGTGATCCTTGACCCCTGCTTTGACATCATGCGCGACCTGTCCCCGCAGGAATTTCCCCCGTCCCTGTCCAGGCTCCTCGGGGCCGGGCAAAAATTCCTCGTGCTTCCTGAAAAAAAGGAACTCCAAACCTATAAACCGGCCATCTCATTTTTCACAGACAGGGGCTTCAGGGCCATTGAAAGAAAGAATCTCAAACACTCCATGCTTGGAAACGGGGCATTTCTGGTCCTTGGCACGGTAAGTGGGAGGCTTGCGTCCTTTTGCCCGGACCTCAGCCACAAAGTGGATGGGATCGCGCTGAAGGTGGGGTTAAACCCCCTGAACAGGAGAGAGGTGGTGTCCCTTTTGAATGCTTCTTCAGCCCAGGAAATCCGGCAGGCGGAGTACAAGATTCTTCATTACGGGATGTATTCATACTTGCAATTCAAAAATGGCGTGCTGAAAATCAAGAAAAGGGCAGGGTTTCAAAGGGGCATTAGCCTCGCGGTGAGACCCACCCTGTCAGGCGTATTTTCTAAGGATATCAGATCGGCGGATGGCATAATCAGGGGCCTTCAAGGGTATAGAGTGATATACCTTGGAGAAAAACACGACGAGGAAGGCATTCACCAGGCCCAGTTAACGATCATTAAGAGCCTGTATAGAAAAGAGAAAAAACTCGCAGTCGGTATGGAGATGTTCCAGCGGCCATTTCAGGGGGCCATCGACAGGTATCTTGGCGGAAAGATAACCGAGCGGCGGTTCCTGAAGGAGAGCCAGTACTTCAAACGATGGGCATTTAACTACCACTTCTACAGGCCAATAATCGAGTTTTGCCGGGCTCACTCCATACCGGTGGTGGCCCTTAACCTTAAGAGCGAAATTTCGCAGAAGATAGCCCGGGAAGGTATTTCAGGACTTTCTGAGGATGAACGCAGGCTGCTGCCTATGAATATGGATATCACCAGTGAACTTTACAGACGGTATCTGAAACAGGTATTCGAGTTCCACAGAAACGGAGAAATTGATGACTTCGAGCACTTTTGTCAGGCACAAATAGCCTGGGACGAAACCATGGCACAAAGCATCGTCGCCTATCTCAGGAATCATCCCGGCCTAAAAATGGTCGTGATAGTGGGAGGAGGTCACGTGGAGTTCGGCTACGGCATACCATCAAGGGTGAAAAAAAGAATGCCGGATTGCACACAGGTCAAGGCCCTTTTTAACAGCCAACCCTCCGATCCATCAAAGGCGGACCTGTTTCTTTACGCACCCCAGGAAAAAGAGCCTTTCACACCTAAGCTCGGTGTAATCCTTACGGGAAAAAACAAACTCACCGTGGAGGAGGTTATTCCCGACAGCCCGGCCTCGCAGGCGGGCATAAAGCGCGGAGACGTAATTACAAAGGTCGGCGGAAAGGCCATAAGGGATATATATGACTTGAAAGTCGAGCTTTTTTTCAAAAAAAGGGGAGAAAAAATAGGTATAGAGGTCACAAGAAAGGACAAGCAGGGTAATGTCAGGAAGGTGGACCTTGTAACAGGTAAACTTGTACCCTTCAGTTGGAACATTAACGGAAGGGATTTTCACCCTTCAACCTCAAAATAGCCTTTAAGGAGATACATTTTACATCCATGCATGCCGTAAAGACTGCAATCACTGCCAACATAGTCGTATGCGTCCTCAAGTTCGCAGTCGGATTAACAGGGGGTAGCGCCTCAATGCTTGCGGAGGCCATCCACTCCGCAGCAGACACGGCCAACCAGGCCCTTCTGCTTATCGGGCTGAAACGCAGCAGGATAGGACCTTCCAAGGATTATCCATTCGGCCGTGGACAGGAGAGGTTTGTGTGGGGCCTCATTTCCGCCTGCGGAATCTTTTTCGTTGGGGCAGGCGTTACCGTCTATCACGGGATAATGAGCCTTATCCAAAACCACGAGCCTGACATCAACGAGTGGACATTCTATGTACTGGCCGTATCCTTTCTCGCGGAAGGCTACTCGTTTTTCATCGCCATGCACCAGCGCAAGGAAGGCGACACCGCGAACCTAGCCGTGCTGCTTGAGGACGGCGCTGCACTCTTCAGCCTTGTCTTGGCGGCCATGGCCATAGTATTAACAAAAATAACAGGGGAAACGTATTGGGACTCCATCGGTTCCATAATCGTTGGAATCATTTTGGCGGTCATTGCCGTTATCCTTATTAAGGAGAACTTGGAATACCTGATTGAGAAGGCCTCGCCAGAGAAACTTCAGGAGGAAGTGCGCAGGCAGATCGAGGCATTCCCCCTTGTGGAGGATATAAAGGACATAAGAATGATAGTGATAACTCCCGATGCCCACTACGTCAGAGCAGAGGTGGAACTGAACGGGTACCTTCTTATAAAGGATATGGAAGACAGCCTCAGGGATGATTTTGAGGAGATAAAAAATCTTGGAGACTTCCTCCAGTTCTGCGCAGCCTTTGCCAACAGGGTTACCCGAACCGTGGGGGCGAAAATCGACTACATGGAAGAAAAACTAATGAAAAAAATTACTTACCTAAAACATGTTGACATAAAGCCTTCCTAATGAAATAAAATTACATACAGTTCTTACTGTCTCATTCCAGGCTGCAATAGAATTTGGGGTTGGCATCTCCAAGGGGGAATCATCATGGCGAAAATCGTAATTCTTGACGATGTAAAAGACGCTGGCATTCTTATAAAAAAGATCCTTGAAAGAAAGGGACATGAGGTGACTCCCTTTACCGAGGAGGAAGATGCCATAAATTTTGTCAGGAACGACAACGTGGACCTTGCTATCCTTGACATAAAACTCAAAAAAATGACTGGCGTAGAGGTCCTTGAGGAAATGAAAAAGATAGACCCCAATATCAAGGCCATGATACTCACGGGCTACCCCACGATAGACACGGCGCGGCAGACCCTCGCACTCGGGGCGCAGGAATACTGCGTAAAACCCATTGACAAGAACGAGTTGGAATCAAAGGTGGAATCAATCCTCACCCCTTAGAGAGGCGGCCATCATCAACGGTAATCACCGTATGCACGTTTCCCCTGGGGTGAAAATCTCCTACAACCTTTAACGACTTCGGCGATAGGACCCTCGACAGGTCTGCAAATATCCTGTTGGTGGCCTCTTCGTGGGATATGTACCTGTCCCGGTAGCTGTTAAGGTAAAGTTTCAGGGACTTTAGTTCCACTATGTTTTCCTGAGGAACATAGCTTATTTTTATGGTTGCAAAATCCGGATATCCTGACCTTGGACATAGACAGGTAAACTCCGGGAAGGATATCTCAATGAGATAATCCCTATCAGGAGACGGATTGGGCCAGGGCTCAAGCCTGGCCTCCTTGATGGCCTCCTGCCCATATTTCCTCATGTGTTCACTCTCCCGTGCCATAAACGTATCTCTTTTAGCTTGAAGGTCTTGGTGTTTTGTAAACACCTATGAATAGAATAGCCAACACGCATGAATAATGCTATATGCATTTTGTCTCCAATATCGGCCTCATTATAAAAATTTGCTGGGCCTTCACCCATGTTCATCCCCTTTTACTTTACGCCGATATCGGGGCCCATGGTGGGTATCTATCGAGCCGCTTGGAAGGCTCAAGCAATTTCGGCACAATTTCAAAATAGTTTTTTGTATCTTTCCTATTCATCGACGGCGTCCGCTGGCACCTGCAACCCGTTACTGTTAATATCCTCGCAGCCATCACAGGCTGTCTTCCTTTGGACTACATTCCAATAAGCCGCCGAAAGATGGGAATCCACAATAATACGGAGAAACCCAAAATGGTTATAAGGGGAAAAGGCATGGGCAGACTTGCCGCCATGGTTTTCATCGTAACGGTCTCTTTTACAGGCCCTGCGGTTTGTCAAAAGGCCCTTGGCGCGAAAATCGACCCACAGCTCCTTAAATGGAACCCGGCCTATTACAAAAAACTCATGGGCAGGCTTAAAGACTCAAACTCAACGAGCGACGAGTTTCTACTTCAAAAGACGCTTCTAAAAAGGCTGATATATTTTGCCACGACAAAGCCGGAATCGGGGATGAAAATCCACGTACCCTCCAACCAGGACCAGTATCTTAACCTATTTTCCATATTCATCTCCTGGTCCAAGGACAAGGTCGAACTTACAAAAAAGATACGTGAAGTAAGGGACAACATGGAAGTTCTTGAAAATCAGATTGCCCTGATGCCTGACACGGCTCCAAATCTTCTTACTCTGGAGCTGCAATACGCCTTCTATAAAAAAAGCTTGGAAGTTTACCAGGCCCGCCTCTCTGCACATTCACAGGCTATTAAACAGGCCCCGAAACTCATGGTTAACGCCCTTTCTCATATCTCTATTGACATTTCAAATACGAGGGCCACACTTGAAAAAAACAGGACCGCCATAGAAAGACTCGAAACCAGAATCAGGACCGGGCTCGTAGAAAAAGAAAGGCTCATACTCCTCCAAAAAAACGATAAGGCCGACCGGCTCAATGCCCAAATCAAGAAGCTCCAGGATCAAAGGCAGAAACTCCTTGTGGACAGGTTAGAAACACTGTTCCTTGAATTCAGCTACGAGCTCAAAAACAAGGATAAGCAGGCCTTCGCCACGGGCAATGAGATCGTGAAGGTCACCTCGTCATTAACTGACTGCCGGGAGCTTTATAATGATATAGCCCGGCTCATTAACACCATGGAAACCCTTGTTTTCGGCGTAGCCAGCACGTTTCACGCCCAGACGCTTCAGGAGATTAAACTCCTCCTGTCTAAATTCTATGCCACCATCAATGGGCCAATCTTTTCCATCAATGGAACACCAATCAGCATACTGAAACTCTTTATCGCCTGCTTAGTCCTTTTTATAGGCTTTGTAGCGGGTAATATCTACAAGAGCAATGTAAACCGCATCAGCCTTGCAAACAGGACCCTGACACAGGCAACAAGAACGCTCCTCGCCAATCTTGGCTATTATGCGATAGTGGTCATTGGATTCCTTACCGGGCTCAAAGTAATGGGCATAGACCTGTCTTCCTTCGCCATAGTCGCAGGAGCCCTAACGGTAGGAATCGGTTTTGGCCTACAGAATATAGTGGCAAATTTCGTATCGGGCATCATCCTGATGTTCGAACGCAGTGTAAAGATTGGAGACTACATAGAGTTCGACGAAAAGCTGAGGGGCAGGGTGGTGGATATCAGGATGCGCTCAATGACCATCAATACCAATGCGAATATCGATGTAATTGTCCCAAACCAGGACTTTATACAGCACAGGGTAATTAACTGGACGATGAAGGACCACGTCAGACGTTTCGATATCCCCTTCGGCGTGGCTTACGGAACCGATCCGGAACGGGTCAAGAAGATAGTCATTGAAGCAATCAGGAAATACAACTATAGCGAGATCCATACCTCGCTTACTAAAAAACCTTGCGTGATAATGGAAAAGATGGGGGACAGCAGCCTTAACTTCTGCCTGAGGATCTGGATTAACGGTCCCGATATAATGAAACCCAACGCTACGAGATCAAGATTTCTGCTTTTTATCTACAGGGCCCTGAGTGAAGCTGGCATAGAGATTCCGTTCCCGCAGCGGGATATTCACCTTCGCTCTGTGGAAAACGAAATCCTACTATGTCTTTCTAAGGGAACAAAGGAAGAGGACAAGTCCCTGTCTCACAATGATACCCCGAGTCATGACTCCAGGGGTCTCGAATGATCGTCCGCTACCTTTTTTCCATGCCGGACGGCAACAAAATCGCTGCAGGCGACATTCTCGACAAGCCCCTTCACAGCCAAGACGGGGAAAACGGTTGCCTCCTGCGGTTTAGGGACTATTTTTCGATGGTTTCGAAATTTTTCCAAAGCAGGAAAAAAGTACTCCTGTCCCTGTCAAACGAAACATCTGTTGGCATTGGTCAGGACGAGTTCAAGCATCTTGATATCATAAGCGAGAGGACTGGAAACTTCTATCAAATCGCAAGATGCGTATTCAGGGGCGGGAGGGATAATCTCGAGTTTTGCGCATCCACGAGCCGTAGGCGTAAGCGGCTGCTCCTCCAAGACTTTAGTAACCTGTGTCGGCTTTACAGAGACCATGGCCTTACGTTCCTCCCGAAGCCGTACCTTACGGGTACAATAGCTCGTGATAACGGGGAGAACGCCAGATGCAAGATAGGGATTGCGGTAAACGAGTGGCTCGACGGATACTGGGAATGGCACCTTACAGATGATTCCCACGCGGAGGCATGGATTCCCGGGCAGGGACGAATACCAATTAACAGGGGGCAATTGTCTGTACTCTTTTATAACATGGCCCGTAATATCGCCCTTTCTTTCAACCCGGGAAATTGCAGCCATATATGGCTCTGGAGCAACTGTGCAGGGGATTTCGTGTTGAGCCTTCCGGAAAAGGTCGATGCGCCTGTAAAGCTTACCACAGTCCGGTATTACGGAAACCCCTGGCCACTACTCCCCGCATCCGGCAACCGGCAGGCCATGCTTGCAGCCCTTCTGTACTTCTTTCTCGATGTCTGCATGGTAATTCGAATAGATAGGATATCGGGCACGGGCCGCTACCTTTTTGCGTGTCAGGACTTACTTGCTTGTGCGGTAAAAGGCTTCCTGAGCGGCATCAATAAGATCCTTGATGATCGAGGAAGCGAGATACCAGGCCCAAGAGAATTCCTTCTTTTCATCCAGGAAATGCAACCTGATGAGTTTCGTGTCGTTTACGATCACATAATTTCCGTGCACATTGATCTCTTACGAGATGACGCCCCATTTATGAAAGGTCACGTGAAACAACAGGCCCGCGAACTTTCACAAGTAATAGGTGATCTACATCTTCCCATTACCTGACCAACGTGTGAACCGGGACGATCTTGACCTCCCTCCTCATGAGTGGAAGCATCTTGTACAGGACCTTGTAGGTGTTTTTATAGGGATGCCCTATTGCTATAGCTGACCCGTTTCTTTTGGCAAGGCTTACGAGTCTGTGGACCTCACGCCTTATCTCGGCAGACTTGTCAACGTGATCCAGGAATACTGAACGCTCTCCGCAAGGGACCCCCATCTGCCTTGCGGTTTCGTAGGCTATTGTTTTTTTTGTGGTCCTGCTGTCCACGAAAAAGAGCCCCCTTTGCTTGAGAAAAGCCAGAACGTACTCCATAGCCTTCCTATCGGCAGTAAACTTGGAGCCCATGTGATTATTTACCCCTATTGCCCCGGGCACCTGACTGATATTCTTCTTCAGTGTTTCCAGCATCGCATCAAGGCCCATATCTACCGTGAGGACACCGGGACCGGGATCTATGGACCTGTTCTCGGGCTCCATGGGAAGATGTACAAGCACGTCCCTGTTCATAGAATGAGCCGTGCTGGCGAGTCTACCAGTGTTTGGGCCGTATGGCAGAAAAGCGAAGGAAAGTGGTGCCTCAAGAAAAATAAATTTCCGGTCAAGGGTATAGTCAAAACCCATGTCATCAATAATTATTGCGACAAGGGGCAGCCTCTTCCCGCGCCTTGTCCTAACGCCCTGTTTTTTCTTAAGATGTGGCGTTACAGGGACCCGGGAGAAGTCCTCGAAAACCGGACCCTCCGCATGCTTGACTGGAGGAGTTGGAAGGAGAAAAACGAAAACGGCGGGAAGGGCAAGAAAAAGGAAAGCAATTACGTGAAGAAAAAGCCCCCGAAACCTTTGAGGCCTCCGGCCCTTTTTCATCGCAGCCGAACCTTTTTTCTTTCTTGGACTGGCAGACGGCAACTAAAAGTCAGCTATTCCCCTTCAGCTTCAGTTCCTTGTAGATGTTAAATGCCTTGAGTATCCTGAGACCTTCCCTGAGCTGGTTGTCCTTCTTAAGCAACTCCTGTGCCTTGGTTTCAGTGCCCTTTTTGATAATCGGCTTCTTTTTTCTTGAATCCTCGCCATCACCCTTTAGGTGCCCTGCAAGGTCTTTCTCCTTAATAAAGTGAAAGACGTCTTTCCCCTCGTTGTCCTCGGAAGGGGGCACAAAGGGTACCACGATGTCTGGAGTAATGCCCTTTGCCTGGATGGACCTGCCGCTCGGTGTGTAATACCTCGCTGTGGTGAGCCTTATGGCCGCGCCCTCCTCGAGGGGGATTATGGTCTGGACAGACCCTTTGCCGAATGTCTGGGTGCCTACTATTACTGCCCGTTTGTTATCCTGCAGTGCCCCAGCCACTATCTCGGATGCGCTTGCGCTTCCCCCGTTAACAAGGATTACAATGGGGTAATTGTGATGCACCCGGTTGGGCTTTGCGTAAAACTTCATCTTTGAGTCTTCGAGGCGGCCGTCCGTATAGACGATGAGACCAGATTCCAGGAACTCGTCGCTCACTGCGACAGCCTGGTCGAGCAGCCCTCCTGGATTATTCCTGAGATCAATTACCAGGCCATTTAACTTACCCTTGCCCTCTATCCTGCCAAGAGCCTTCTTCAGCTCCTTTTCAGTCTTCGACTGGAAATTGGTAATGCGAACGTAGCCGTATCCGTCTTCCAGCATCATGGAGCGGACACTCTTTATTGGAATTACGTCGCGCACTAGCTTTACGTCTTTTAGCTTGTTCCAGCCACTCCTGTAAATGGATACGGTTACAGTGGTACCCTTGGGCCCCCTCAACAGCTTCACCGCCTGTATAAGGGTCATGTTCTTGGTGCTCTTGCCGTTTATCTTGAGTATCTTGTCATTGGCGCGTATTCCCGCCTTGAAGGCCGGAGTGCCCTCTATGGGGGAAACGACGGTGAGAACGCCCTCCTTGATAGTGATCTCTATGCCGATGCCCGTAAACTTGCCCTTTGTTTCAACCTGAAGCTCCTTGAACTCCTCTGGCTTCATGAAGGCCGAATGTGGGTCAAGGGAGCTGAGCATTCCCTGAATAGCTCCAAATATCAGTCTCTTGGGTTTTACCGGCTCAACGTAGTCCCGCTCCACAAGATCAAGGACCTGGGAAAAAATCTTTAGCTGTTGATATGTGGTATTATCATCGTCGTCCGCAACTGCCAAGTTCGCGGGGTTTATATAGATAACGGCAGCCATGAGCCCCAGGATCGCGGCACCAAAAAGGAAATACAGGAAGATGTTTGTGCGCTGAAGTTTCATTTTTTTACTACCTCACGGATTGAAAGACCACGCAGTCACTGAAATAAAAAAAACCGCCTTACTATTACTCTATCTGCGTACTATTTCAATACCCCTTAAATCAAACCAATAAGGCGCCGTAAGCTGTTTCCCATTGTGCCTTATCTCTACGTATATGCCTTCCGAAACCCACGGGCCTCCGCCGGACAGCCCCACTACTTCTCCTTCCGCCACTTCCTGGCCCACCTTCTTGGTATAATTCTGACCCTGGGCTATAAGGCTCATATAACCATTTCCATGATCTACTATGAGAACACGCCCGTAACCGGGAAGGGAGTCGTTAAAGACTACGGTGCCGTCAAAGATCGCCCTTATCTCAGTCCCCCAGGGACACTTAATAGCAAAGCCCTTGGAATGCCTGTGGCGCCTGAAAATAACGACCTTGCCAGATGCCGGAAGGTTAAGGCTCCCCTTTTGGGCGCGAAAATCAAACTGGCTTTGCCTCGTTACAGGTTCAAGGGCATTCTGGCTAGCCCTATCCTTGATGGCAAGCTCTTCCACCACCTCGGACAGGTGCCTTTTTGCCCTCTGCAGTTCGGCTATCATGCGCCTGTACCTGCCGGATTTTTTATTCAGTGACCTAAGGTACTTCTCTTTCTCGGCCTTCCGCATCTCAAGAAGCCGACTCTCTTTTTCAAGGCGCACAGATACAGCCCTTAGGAGTATCCGCCTGTCCCGGAGTTCTCTCTCCTTTAAAACCAAACCCCTCAGTAGGGTAGCGTATTCCCTGCGTTTTGCCTGGTCCTCGTTGACTATCATCTTCAGGTATTCCTGCCTAGCAAGGAGGTTCGGGATCGAATCTGCAGATAGCAAGATGTTGAGCACCCCGATCTCTCCCATCTGCCTGAACGCATTAAGCCTGGTTTCTATATGCTTTTTCAGCTTGTCTGCACGGTTCCTCATGGCTTCAAGCTCAGACCTCGTCTTGTCAAGCTGCAGCTCGGCATCTGTCCAATCCTTTTTGGCCTGCTGAAGACTCTGCCATTCGACGCTTATCTTGTGATCCAGTGCCTGTATATCTGCAAGGACGTTTCTTTTCTTCTTCTCAATGCGGCGTGTATCCCTCTTTTTCTGTTTTATGGATTTTTCAATGGACAAAAGCCTCTGCTTATGCATGGAAAGCTCTTGCTGGATAATATCAGTCCCTGATGCCCGGGCAGGAAACAAGACATGAAGGGAAAAAACGAGGGCTGACAGTAAGATTACAAGAGGTTGCTTAATCACAGCGTCAGGAACCTCCTTAAGGCCATTGCTGTTCCAGCCATACAAAAAACACCACTGACGAGCACTATGGTAAGCATGTGCGCAGGAGACAGAAACTGTAGATTCAAACTCTTAACGAGCTCGGTTTGCGTGATGATATTAACAACGTACTCGTAACAGAAAAAACCCGTAACTATGGCGGCGAGGGAACCTCCTACACCCTGGAGAAACGAGGCGAGAAGAAAGGGGCCTTGGATGAAACCGTTTGTTGCACCAACGAGCCTCATTATCTCTATCTCGTCCTGCCTGGCATAAACAGTTAACTTTATGGTATTGGAAACTACGAAGGCCGCCGTTACGAGCAGCAATATGGCGCTTGCCGCCACCGCAGCCTGCACCGCCTTGGAAAACGACTCCAGCCTGTCAACCCATTCCTTGCCATACTGCACCTTTTGCACTTCAGGCCATTTGGACAGACGCTCTGCAATACTCCTGACCCTTCCGGGGTTGTAAAAGGCCCGGTCTATTTGTATCTCGAAAGAGGGAGGAAGAAACAAGGGGTCGACTCCCTCGAGGACCTCCTTTTCATTTTTAAAGTAATGCTCGAGACGCTTAAAGGCCTCTTCCGAGGAGACGAAACGAACGCTTTCTATGCCTTCCATTGCCACTACCTTCTGATATAGGGACGGGATTTTCTCCTGGGGAAGGTCCTTCTTCAAATAAACCACTATGGCGAGTTCCTTTCCAAAGCGATCTGCAATTCTCTGGAGGTTCAGGGAGAATACACTAAAAAATATGAACACGAGGCACGTTAGAGCCACCACGATGGTGGTCATGACGTGCGTTACGAGATTCTGTCTCATGTCCCGGAGGGCCCTTTTAAATATTATTCCAAGCGGCATATCAAAGTTCCTCTATCTTCCCGTCTTTTAACCGCAGAACGCGCCTGTGGGTATTGTTGAAAAGTGAATCGTCGTGGGTGGCGATCATTATGCTTGCCCCCCTTGCATTTAGCTCATCCATAAGGGCAAGGACCTCCATGGTGCGTTTCCGATCCAGATTTCCAGTCGGCTCGTCAGCAAGGATTATCGGGGGCCTGTTCACAACCGCCCTTGCTATGGCCACCCTCTGCTGTTCGCCTCCGGAAAGCTGTACAACCTTTCTGTGCAGCTTGGCCGAAAGACCAACGCCGTCCACAACCTGCCTTACCCTCGCTGCAAGCTGATCCTTCTTCAATCCGAGCACCTCTAGGGAAAGGGCCACATTCTCGAAAACGGTCCGGTTGAACAGGAGCTTGAAATCCTGAAATATGACTCCTACCTTTCTCCTGAGCTGGGGTATCTGCGATTTTGACAGGCTTGACAGTTCTACGCCGTCAATAATTATGGAACCGCCGGTTGGCTCTTCCGCCTTGTAAAGCATCCTGAGCAACGTGGATTTGCCTGCACCGCTTGGACCCGTCAAAAAAACGAACTCCCCCTTGGATATTGCCAGGTCCACCTCATCCAGGGCGACTATATCAGGAGCGTACCTTTTTTTGACTTGCCGTAACTCTATGACTGGCTGATCACCTGAGAGCATAACATTCCTCATAATTTTCATAATTTTCGGCCAGGTTGCCGATAGAATAAATGATCGGTTCAGGGCTCAAGAGCCTTCGGCCTTGAACCCCCTGAGCAAAATTCATCGCATGCAAAACAAGCGCCAGACTTAGGAGGATCTGATCAAACATGGCAAAGATAGATGCCTTTTTCAAACTACTTCACGAGCAGGGAGGATCTGACCTTCACATGGTGGCGGGTTCACCGCCAATCATCAGAATCAGGGGAGACATACAGAGGGTAAAATACAAGACACTCGACGATGATGAACTAAAATCCATGCTTTATGAAATTGCCCCCGAGGACAAGATCAAGCACTTCGAGGAAACTGGAGACGTGGATTTCGGTTATGAAATACCGGGGCTTGCCCGCTACCGCGCCAATTACTTTATGCAAAAAAACGGGGTCGGCGCGGTCTTCAGGGAGATTCCAAGCAGCATCATGACCGCAGAGGATCTGGGGCTCCCCGAGGTAATGACAAAGCTGGCCATGCTGCCAAGAGGGCTGGTGCTCGTTACAGGGCCTACAGGCAGCGGTAAATCCACCACTCTTGCCGCCATCCTTGACCATGCAAATCAAAACCGGAAGGATCACATCATAACGGTCGAAGATCCCATAGAATTCGTACACCAACACAAGGGATGCCTGGTAAACCATAGGGAGGTGGGCACCCACACAAAGTCATTCAGCGCCGCCCTGAGAGGCGCCCTCCGCGAAGACCCTGACATCATACTCGTGGGCGAAATGAGGGACCTCGAAACAATCTCCCTCGCTATTGAGGCAGCCATGACTGGTCACCTTGTCATGGGCACACTCCATACCATCAGTGCTGCAAAGACAGTGGACAGGGTAATCGAGATATTTCCAACCCACCAACAGCCGCAGGTCAGGGCCACCCTTGCCGACGCTCTCAGGGCGGTTATCTCCCAGACCATGTTTAAAAGGGTTGACATACCGGGACGCTGCGTAGCCTTCGAGATCCTTATTGCGACCCCTGCCGTCAGAAATCTGATCAGAGAGGGTAAAACCTACCAGATCCAATCATCCATGCAAACCGGCAAAAAATTCGGCATGCAGACCCTTGATGATGCCATCATGGATCTTCTTCAAAAGGGCTGGATAGATCCGGACGAAGCCTATGCCAAGTGCGTGGAAAAGACAAAGTTCAAGCCGTACGCGAGAAGCGCCCCGGCAGACTTCACGGAGGTTGGTTGATATGAGAAGAGCAGAGCTGAACCAGGTGTTACAAGATATGCTTTCAAGCCATCCGAGAGTCTCGGACCTGAATTTCACTGTTGGCAGGCCCTGTCAGGTCGCTGCAGATGGGAGGCTCCACGAGGCGGAGCCGGTGCTCAAAACGGGCGATCTCGTGCCATACCAGACAGAGCAGCTGGCCCTTGCCCTCATAGACAACAACAGAAGGCTGCTTGCAGACCTTTTCAGGCACGGCTCCTGCGACTTTTCCTACAGCCTTGACAACGGGCCCCGGTTTCGTGTCAATGTCTTCTCCCAAAAGGGCTCCTACAGTATTGTCATGAGGCGTCTCGAAAACACTGTACCCACAGTAGACGAGCTGAAGCTGCCCCAGTGTTTCAAAAAAATGGCCCGGGAAAAGAACGGGATCATACTCTTTACCGGCGCCACGGGTACAGGTAAAACCACCTCGCTTGCAGCCATTCTCGATGAAATAAACTCCATAGAAGCGGCCCACGTCATCACCCTGGAAGACCCGGTGGAATACGTTCACCAGTCACGCAAGGCCACCTTCAACCAAAGGGAGCTGGGCCAGGATTTTGACACCTTTTCAAATGGCCTCAGGGCAGCCCTCCGTCAAGCTCCCCATGTTATACTCGTGGGCGAAATAAGGGACAGGGAAACCATAGAAATCGCCATGAACGCCTCTGAAACCGGCCACCTGGTATTCAGCACCGTGCACACTGTCAGCGCGGGGCACACCATCAACAGAATACTCGGCATGTTCACCACCGATGAAGAACGCCAGGTAAGGTTCAGACTTGCCGATTCCCTGAGATGGGTCGTTGGGCAGAGACTTCTCCCCAAAAAGGAAAGCGGCAGGATAGCCGTATTCGAAATAATGCAGAATAACATACGAGTTAAAGACTCCATAATAAACGGCGAAAGAGAAGGGAAGAGCTTCTACGAAATCATAGAGGCCGGGCACGCCTATGACATGCAGACCTTTGATCAGCACATAATCAGTATATTCGAGAAGGGGCATATTGACGAAAATACCGCCCTGGCTTACGCCAGCAACCGGGCCAAGGTGCGTCAAGGAATTGACAAAATCAAAGCGGCCCGGGGAGAGGAAACCTCTGACATAGGAGGTCTTGAAATAGAGGAAGATTACCATTTGAGACAGTATTAGGAGCAGACAATGGAGATACGCTGCCAGAGTTGCGGAAAGATATATTCCATAGAAAAATCGAAGATACCTGCATCAGGGAAGGTCTATGTAAAGTGTGCATCCTGCCATGAAAAGATAGAGGTAACACGCCAGGCCAAGGACTCAACAACTAAGCATTTCCAGCGAGACACTGCCGCTCAGGTATCTCAACAATCCCAACAGGGACAAGCCTCGGTAGAATATTTTGACCCGGATGCCCAGACGGCCCTTATATACTGCCAGGAGATCCAAGCGAGGCTCGAGATGGAAAAAAAACTAGCCAACCTTGGATTTGAGACCAGGGAAATCAGGAACGAGGGAGACATACGCCATCAGTTTAGGTACAATATCTTTGATCTCGTTATCCTGTACCAGCATGGTCCTGACCCGGACGGCAACATGAAGGACATACTCAGATATGTGAACAGCATGCCTTCACACATGAGAAGGAACACCCTTGTCCTATACATCCATCTGAGCGGAAGCCGCTACGACCTCTATGACTCCTTTTCAAGGGGAGTGGACGCCACCCTGAGCCCCATGGATATCACAGGCTTCACGGAGATCATCCCAAAAATTCTGGAACAGAAGAGGCTTAACTATAAGGTATTTTTTGACTGTCTCGAAAAGGTGGAAGAAACCTCCATTTAGTAACGCACCTTTGCCACCAATAATATTCCTCGCTACCTTGGCGGCTCCACTACTACGTAAACCAGGTTCAGCCCGTCGTATGCAGCCCGGTAATAGGGGCCGCCGCAGTTGATGTCTTTGAATCAAAATCGAGTATGGTCACGGAAAATTCCGGGGCACCCGTAATCCATTTGGATGTAATGACATACTTCCTCGGTACTGGCCGTTTTCCCTGTGTAGTGACCCCCAATCTTAAACCACGGATCAAGATTTTTTAAGTGGAAATCATGCCTTCATTTCCCAAAATACATCAGCAGGGGTATGTTTTTCCAGCGCCGAATGTTTCCTCTCGTAATTGTAATAGTTAAAGTATCTTTCAAGCCCATTATGCAGCGCATGACCGTTTGTGTAGTCATTAGGGTAAACATCCTCAAATTTGATAGTCCACCATAGCGGCTCAATAAATACATTATCCAGAGCCCGTCCGTCCTCGACCGTCCATGCTGATAGCGATATAAGGTGAACCCCATTGTCAAGACACAAAATAGGTCAAATTAAGAGAGAATTTCTCCCCTGTTTCCGGATACGATAATGGTCACAGGCATAATAATACCCTTACTTCTTGATAGGTTTTTATATATAGAGACCTTTTAAAAAGGGTCTTCAATTCGGCATTTGTGAGCTTAAGCTCACAAAAAAACAGCGTGAACCAAGTACAGCCAAATTTTATCACAAATTAGGGCATTGTATGCATGATTTTCGTGTCATATTTAAGCTTATTTCCGTCTATTTCTGCCAGAAGGCGCACTACTCCTGTGAAGTCCTTTATACTGTAGCCAATGAACAGGCTCGTCGCAGGTT
>WGDC01000006.1 GCA_015493475.1 Deltaproteobacteria bacterium | reverse complement strand
CTCCTGGACCGTTGGCTCGTGGGTAAAGCCATAGGGAGTAAGGTCCACGAGGTTTCCGCTTCCAAGGTCTTCAATCACTGGAACGTTGTGCCTTCTTCCAAGCTCCTTGAGCTCGCCCATGGAGACCTTGGAGGTAAAGCCCACAACCGCAAAGTTACTCTGGTGAACCTTCATCAAAAGGGCCGTATTCTCGTTTATTGCGTTTTCGTAGTCCCGAAGGTGCGTCCTGTTGGTTGCGCCGACCTCACGCAGAATCGCCCCGCTTCTTGCCATGACATCCGGTATCCTGAAGGACCCGCCAATCTCCACCAGCTCTCCCCTTGAAACAATGACCTCCCTGCCCCTGGCAAGGGTCTCCAGGGTAAGGAGCACGGCCGCTGCATTGTTGTTTACCACCAGGGCTGATTCTGCGCCCGTAAGCTCACAAAGTATCGGCTCCACATGGGAATACCTGGAGCCACGCCTTCCCGCTTCAAGATCGTATTCCAGGTTTGAATAGTTTACTGCCACCTCGAATATCTGCTTAAAGACGTCTTCTGGAAGTAGGGACCTGCCAAGGTTCGTGTGCACCACAACGCCCGTGGCATTTATGAGAGGCCTGAGAGACGGCCTTAGCCTTTTCTCCAAGGCATTCTTTACAATCCCTACCACGCGCTCAAGCCCAAGGGCCCATTTGGAGGAAATATCTCCCTTTAGAATCTGTCTTCTGAGGCCTTCAAGCACCTGCCGGCACACCGTCACTTTTAGGGTATGGGGGATGCTTTTTGGAAGCCGTTCAAGTATCCTGTCTGTCTTGGGAATAGTCTTTAAAAGCTCGTTTCTATCTTGGGGTTCAGTCATGGCAAAAATCCAGCTCCTGTGGCCTGGTAAAACCAGAGAACAGTGGTTGAAACAAGGTATCGAATTTTTCCTCAAAAGATTGAGAAATTACTACCAGGTAAACGTTGTTGAAACAAGGGCTGCAAAATTTTCGCAGCGTGAGATGGATCGGGCAGCAAAACAGGAGGCCCAGCACCTCTTAAAGGCCCTTTCAAGGAACAGGGATTTTCTTGTTGTCCTTGATATGACCGGGAAGGAGATGTCGTCTGAAGAACTGGCCAGTTTTCTAAAAAAGAGGCAGGAGATGGGAACAGGCTCCTTCTGTTTCCTCGTTGGGGGCGCTTACGGGGTTACAGAGGAGATCAAAAAGGGTGCGAATCTTGTTTTGAGCCTTTCCAAGATGACCTTTACACATGAAATGGCGCGCCTCATCCTGGCGGAGCAGCTCTACAGGGCCGCATCAATAAATGCAGGAAGCCCTTATCACCACTAACTTTGTCAGATGGATAACAAACAGCCCTGTCTAATCCACCGATTCCACTGAAGAGACTTCCGGCACCTCACTTTTAAGATACCGCTCGATTCCGGCCTTGAGTGTCATCTGGCTCATGGGGCAGCCCTTGCAGGCGCCTGTAAGCCTTACGTTTACAACACCTGTCTCTTCATCCACATCAACAAGCTCGACATCTCCCCCATCTGCCTGTAGCATGGGGCGAACCTTTCCCAGGGCTTCCTGTACCTTTTTCTTCATATTATCCGTTCCTCCTTGATGTCTTTGGTCTTAAATTTTTAGCAAAAATAACCAGGGCCGCCTGGAAAATCAAAGGCGCCCAAAAAGCCTTTGAAACATTTGTGCCTTGGCCCGGATATCCCTTGCCTTCCACAAATCACTTATAACCGCGACCATTTCCACGCCCTGACTGATCAACTCCCTGGCATTTTCCGAGGTTATTCCCCCTATTGCACAAACAGGGATATTCAGCAGGGCCTTTGCCCTTGCTATAAGTTCAACGGAGGCCTTTACGGCATCAGGCTTTGTTGGAGAAGGGAAAAAAGAGCCAAAGGCCACATAATCTGCCCCCTTTTTTTCATAAAGAGCCGCCCTTTCAAGCTCATTGTAACAGGATATTCCAACTATGGCCTGAGACCCCAGGATCTCCCTGGCCTTCTCCATATCTGTATCGTCCTTTCCAAGATGAACCCCGTCTGCGCCTGCCTGCCGGGCCAGCTCCACGCGATCATTTACAAGGAAAACTGCCCCAAAGCCCTCACAAAGCCGCTTTAGTTTCCTGGCCAAAGGCAAAAGTATCTCATCTGAGGAACTTTTGTCCCGAAGCTGAACAATCCTTGCTCCGCCCTTAAGACACTCCTTCACCTGGTCTAATACAGTGTCTTTAGGGGTCAGCCTTTCATCAGTAATTGCATAAAGGCCCTTGAGTGCCGCCATTTCCAATGAACAAAAAGACCCCTGCCAATTCCAGGGGCCAAAGGTTTTTTCAAATAAAATCAGTCGGCAGGATAAAAGTTTTCCTTCTCGGCACCGCACTTTGGGCAGACCCAATCATCTGGCAGATCCTCAAAAGGGGTACCTGGCTCAATGCCATGTTCGATGTCGCCCTCTGCCGGGTCGTAAATATAACCACAAGGACATTCCATTCTCTGCATGTTACTCATCTTCTCTTCCTCCTTTAAATATTTTTTATAGGATATTATTTATCTTTTTAGTTGTCAATAAAAAATATGATTCCATGTTCTTAACATGGTAAATCACCGTTATGGTGTTGACAAATCCAGGGTTCTCTATAAAAATAGGCTTCCACTCTGCAGGTGACATGGTGGGCAGCAAGTGATACAGGCCTGAACCTGCGGAAAAAAACAGAAAACGATCCTCAATAGCTCAATCGGTCCTGCAAAGCAGGACGGGTGGCTGTTAATCC
>WGDC01000005.1 GCA_015493475.1 Deltaproteobacteria bacterium | reverse complement strand
ATAACTGTTGAGTTTTCTTGCGTATCATTTCGATATCTCCTTGATTATAAACTGTATCTATTATACAATATTCAGTAATCTTTGGCAATAGTTGGTATCAATTATATTGATTGAGCTTTTGGATTAGACAAAAAGTTTCTCAGAGGTCTCAATGAATGAGACGGGCCTGTTGAGGTCTCCCAAACAATTCACGACCCAATTTGGCCACCATGGGAGTCTCGGGATAAAGCAGGTAGAGTCCGGTCATTCCCATGATGACGCCACAAATAAAAAGGACGAAGTTTATGGTCCCTGCAAGAACGTTATGGCCCATCCTGCATTCATGCTCATCCGTAAGATAAAGGTAAAAACGGATATTAAAGAAGAGGGACTTCAGGTTCCGTCTGCTTATGGGCAGAAAATCTGTTCGGCGTTCCTACTGATTCCCCGCAAAAAAAGGTAGAACCTCACAATGAGTGCGCATATAAAAAATAGCCCGCGCAGAAGTGCCAGTATCTCAGAGTCGCCATGCTGTACTGGGGTTTGAATTCCGCCCATTTTGTGGTTATTGGGGGATAATGAATATAAATACCGGTTCTAAGAACCTCAAGAGGCCTTTCAGGTTGCGCGACAGGGTTTCCTTCGAGAGATGATTCGTATGGTCCCATGAAATCCTTGGCGCACCGCGGGCTTACATTCCAGGTTGAGGGAACCACGCTCTGGTAATTCTTTATCCTGCCGTCCTGTATGACGACCCAGTGGGAAAGGGTACCCCTCGGGGCCTCGTGAAAGCCGAAACCCCTTATTTCGCCGTCAGGAAACGTCGGTGGATTCTTGTATGGATATATCTCAAGATCTCCCATCCCTATGTTTTTCACCAGGAGGTCAAGGTGCTTCAGACCAAAATCCGCTATCATGGCCGCCCTGATTGCCCTGGATAGGTGGCGGCCCGGTGTTGACTGCAGAATCTTTGTCTCTACCTTTACACCAGCCAATTTAGAAATCCTCTTCAGGGTGAGGTCAACCCATTTTCTTGTCGCCTTGTGACCTCCCACATATCCCGCGAGAACGGCGGACAGGGGCCCGACCTGCATTGGCTGGCCGTTGAAACGTGGCGCCTTTGCCCAGGAATATTTCCCCTTCTCGTTAAAATCCGTGTAATCAGGCACCGTATCCTCGTTCCAAGGATGCCTGGTCCAGTCCCCCTTGTACCATGAATGCACAACGGGCTCTGCGACGTTATCCCTGAAATATTTGTCATTGAATGAGATGATAGGTGTAAAATCCCTGAGTTCCGCACCGAATATAGTCCCCCCTGGCAGGTCAAACGCAGTACCCCTTGAATTAAGGGGAAGATCTGGTACGGCAAGGTAATTGGTAACACCCTTGCCATAGGCAAGCCAATCCTTGTACAGGGCCCCTATGGCAATTACATCTGGCAGGTATACCTCCTGAACGAACCTGCGCACTTCCTGCAGAAGCTATCTCGCCTGCATCAGTTTGTCCATGTTCAGGGTGGCCTGATTGTCAAGGTTTATAGCAAGGGCAACTCCACCTACTATAACTGTCTGGATTTGAGGATTCTTGCCACCGAAAATCGCCACCACCTGGTCTACTTTCCTCTGATAATCCAAGGCCTGAAGATAGTGAGAAACCGCCATGAGATTGGCCTCTGGGGGAAGCTTCATTGCGGGATGCCCCCAGTAGCCGTTCTGAAACGGGCCGAGCTGGCCACTTTCAATAAGCACCTTAAGCCTTGCCTTTACGGCTTTGAAACGGCTCTTTGCATTGTCTGGCCATGGGGAAAGAGATTGGGCAAGCTCGGCGGTTTTCCCCGGATCGGTATCGAGGGCGGAAACCACGTCGACCCAGTCAAGGGCCGACAGATGATAGAAGTGAACTATATGGTCATGCATTGCATGGGCTCAAAGTATGAGGTTTCGTACGTACTGCGCATTTATAGGAACCCCGATGCCGAGGGCATTTTCCACGGCCCTTACAGAGGCGATGGCATGGACGGTGGTGCACACTCCGCATATCCTTTGACAGAACGCCCATGCGTCACGCGGGTCCCTTCCCTTCAGGATAACCTCGATACCCCGCCACATCTGCGGAGAGACATAGGCATTTGTGATACTCCCCCTGTCCACCTCTACGTCTATCCTTAAATGGCCCTCAATTCTGGTTATGGGATCTACGGTGATTTTGGTAGCCATTTCACCCTCCTATTCTTCATCCTCTTTCTTGTCACTGCCGCACCTTATTGACAGTATCTTCTTGCCGATGCCAACCGCTGCATGGGCTGCAATAACCGCAGCAGCACCTCCCACGGCTACCTTGCCGATCTCCTCAGCCTGCTCCCTGATGCCGCCCCCAAGGGCTATGTAGATGCCGGGCAGGTGTTTGTATATTGGCGTCATGGTGTCCCAGAAATCCGGCTCTGTACAACCGATACAGCCATGCCCGGCCTCAACTGGCCAAATGCCCACGTTGCAGAAATGTTCAACAGAGCAGTTGGAATACGTAAACAGTATCCCTTCTTGTGCCCCGGGTCACCGAAACACTCCATGAAGCGTCCTTCATCGAAATGGGGCCTTCGTTCACAAGGCTGTCCTGCCTCCTATCTTGCAGTAAATACCTCCATCCTTGGTGGGAATCCCGCCTTCAACCACACATTAAACTTACCCTCGTTCTGTTTCACCGCATTACGGAGGTTTTCTTCCGCCTGCTTGCCCGCTGCAGCCATAAGGGTTTCGTGGTAATCAAGGGATATGAGATTGAGGATCAAGGTGGCGATGTCAGGCCTTGCGGCCCGCAAGAGGGATTCCGAACAACCTGTGCACTCCTGGAAGTGCAGCCATACTACAGGCGGCCTGCGGGGAGACATGACTGCTCCAACCATTTCAGGCACCACGTCAGGAGACAGTCCCAGGGTTGCAGCAGCTATGGCGCAGCCCTTGAGAAACGTCCTTCGGCTGACTCCTCCCTCGATAAAGCGATTGACGTGATCATTACTATGCATCTTGATCCTCCTATTTAAAAAATTTTTAAAGTGAAAACGAACATGGTGACGGGAAACCGGGCAGCGATAGCCATGGTGGCAAAGTTTCTGTGTCCGCTGCAGTTCTTTCCGTGCTTGAACTCCACGAGTCAAACATTAGGCAGTCTTCCTGCGGGGAACCCATTGAAATGGTGAAGCCTATGGCGAATCCATATAGTAACCCTTTGAAAACGACGCCCTCGGTCTTTGTGGAATAGGAAAAGAAATAATATAGGTCTGCAGCAATATCGACCCGGCCATCCGCATCGCTAAGCGTACTGTCCGGCCTGAGATTTATGTATACACTTTTTACGGCGAAAACAGACAGCCACTCGTTTATGGAAATCCCGGCCTGTACGCCAAAGCCTCTCGCGTGTCCGTCAAGGGGCAAATCTTTCACCCGGAGGGCATGATCCGCAACCCTGTCCACCCTATGGAGGAGGTGTTGGTAGATAAATACTGGCCTTACGAAGGTATTATTCAATGCCCCGCCAACCGTGTACACCGGGTTACTCATGGGCATTATTAAAGTGCCAAAATCCTATGCCCATGAAAGGCCACCTGAAAGCAAAAACCAACCAACAATCCCTAATCATGATAGCATTACATTTTTTCACGAGCACGCCTCCTTTCCGTTTCTTATTAAGATATTTCCTGATATTGCCCGAAAAGAATAACTTTTCACAATTTTTAATCCTTCAGGCAGTTGACTTTCTCGGTTTCACGAGTGCGTGATTAATTTTATCCCCAATAATGGCTTCCGTAACTTTTAAACATTAATTATTGATGATTTAACAACCACCATCAAAAGACTCCGTTGCACAACAGGTAGCAAGACATTAACTTCGGTTAAAGTCTTCAAATAAGTGGAAAGGAACCGGACATGTTCGAAAAACTCCTTTTGGCAGACGACCTTAGATCCGAAATTTCCAATCTGCTCGCGTACCTGAATGGGGAAAACCTTGGAGTCAGGGAGGTTATCCTTTGCCATGCCGTAAGTCCGCCGAAAGACATGCCTATTGACCAGGGTTTTCTCAGCAAGATAGAAGCAGAACTCGACAAAAGGGCCGGAACCCTTGATGCCAAAGGCGTGAAGTGCAAGGTTGAACTTGTAACGGGCGAACCAGGAAGGGCCATTCTTGAGCTTGCTGAAAAACACAACGTATCCATGATAGTCATGGGCTCACACCACCGCGGCGGGCTAAGGGGCTCCCTTATAGGAAGTGTAAGCTACTCCATACTGCATGAAACCGTCCGCCCCACCTTTCTCTTGCGCATGGGTTCGTCTGGATCGGCGGGCAGCAGCACTGACAAAACGTGCAGCAGGCACATACTCTATCCCACGGATTTTTCAGAAACCGCAGAGGAGGCCTTTCTGCTCCTTGAAAGGATCGCCACTGCCTACAAGGCACAGGTGACCCTGTTCCACGTACATGACAAGGCACGGATCGATCCATATCTAAGACACATGCTCCCGGAGTTTGACAGGGAGGACAAGGAGCGGCTCAAGAGGCTGAAGGAACACCTTGAGGCCAATGGAGCTGGCCCCTGTTCCTTCCAGGTCTCCTACGGGGTGCCGGCCCAAAGGATACTTCAGCTTGCAAACAGCGGCGAGTACAGCCTCGTGGTCATGGGTTGTCAGGGCAGGGGGTTCATACCGGAGATATACCTTGGAAGCACAGCCAATGCGGTTGCAAGGTGCGGGGAGATTCCAGTGATATTTGTTCCAAGAAGAAGGCAGGGAATAGGATGGTAGAGACTGCTAAAGGCCCATGGTCAACCAGCAGATAGCACAGAAATTCTACAAGACTGCAGACCTGCTGGAGATACTTGGAGAAAATCCCTTCAGGGTCAGGGCGTACAGGAATGCCGCAAGGACCATAGAGTCCCTGGGAAGGGACCTTTCCGAGATGGTGGCCCAGGGCGAGGACCTTACGAAACTTCCCGGTATAGGAAAGGACCTTGCTGAAAAGATAAAGGAGATAATCGAAACAGGCTCCTTTTCAAAGCTAAGGGAGCTTGAGGAAAAGGTCCCTCCAGGCCTGGTAGAGCTTTTGAAGGTGGAGGGCCTTGGGCCAAAGAGGATTAAGACCCTCTATGATACCCTTGGCATAACGAGCCTTGAGGAGCTAAGGGAAGCAGCCGCCAAGGGTAAGATAAGCAAACTTCCCGGGTTTGGCAAAAAGCTTGAGCAGACCATCTTGCAGGGCGTGGTCCTTGCCAAAAAGGAGGGCAGGAGGTTTCGCTGGGCCTATGCCGAGGCCTTTGCAGTGGAGCTTGTAAGGTTCCTTAAAAAGGCGCGGGCTCTTAAAGAGATAGAGGTCGCTGGAAGCTACAGGCGACGGAAGGAGACAGTGGGTGATCTGGATATCCTTGTTACCGCCAGGGAGCCTGCGCAGATAATTGAGCATTTTATCACCTTCCCTGACATAAAAACGGTTATTTCAAAGGGACAGACCAGGTCCACGGTAATACTTTCATCTGATATCCAGGTGGATCTAAGGGCAGTGGAGGAGGAAAGCTACGGCTCTGCCCTCCACTATTTCACAGGCTCAAAGGCCCACAACATAGCAATAAGGAGCATTGCCCTTAAGGCGGGGCTTAAGATAAACGAATACGGGGGCTTTAGGGGAGAAAAGAGAATAGCAGGCAGGAGCGAGGATGAGATATTTAGCGCCGTGGGGCTTCCCTTCATAGAGCCGGAGCTCAGGGAAAACAGGGGAGAGATCGAGGCGGCCATGGAGGGGCGCCTGCCCCGTCTTATCACCCTTCAGGACGTAAAAGGGGACCTTCACTGTCATACAAGGTGGAGTGATGGAAAGAATACCGTCTCCCAGATGGCAGAGGCGGCAGAAAGGCTTGGATACTCCTATATCGCCATTACTGATCACTCAAAAAGGCTTGCCATGATAAAGGGACTTGACGAAAAAAAGCTTGCCGAACAGGCAAGGGAGATAGAGGAGGCAAGGGCCAGTTTCCCTGACATCCACATACTTCACGGAATCGAGGTGGACATCCTTGAAGATGGAAGCCTGGACCTTCCCTTTGAGGCCCTCTCCCGTCTTGACATCGTGGTTGCTGCCATACACAGCAAGTTCAAGCTTTCCAAGGAAAAACAGACCGAAAGGCTCCTCAGGGCCATTGACAATCCAAGGGTCGACATCGTTGCCCACCCCACCGGCCGCCTTATAGGGGAAAGGGAGGGATATGATCTCGACATGGAAAGGGTTATGGAGCATGCAAGGGCCCGCGGCTGCATCCTTGAGCTAAACGCCCAGCCCTCCCGCCTTGATCTAAACGATGTTAACCTTAAGCTTGCTAAGGAGATGGGCATAAAGGTCTCCATTGCCACGGATTCCCATAACACGGACAACCTGCTTTTCATGAGACTCGGTATAAACCAGGCAAGGCGCGGCTGGCTTGAAAGGCAGGACGTTGTCAACTGCCTGCCTGTAGAGGGGCTGAAAAAACTTCTGAAATCCCAGGGTTAAAAGAGGCCGGCAGGTAAGGAGGGAACCCTGCCGGCCAATGGATGAGGAATGCCGGCGTCAGACAGCCTTTACCAAGTTTTTGATGGCTGCCTTGAGAATGCGTCTTCTGACCGGTGCCTTAACGTTTTCCCATTTTCTCTCATGGGGTGCATAGGTCTTTTTGAGAAGATAGAGGTCCTTTTCCTTGCCAATATAATAAACGTTTGGCCCTATGTTCACCTCCTTTGAGGTAAGACGCAGGGCGCCCTTTGTGGAAACAAGTTTGTAGACCTCTGAGTTCTTGTCCGAAAGGTCCCCGAATATCCTTGCCCCTGAAATGCACGTCCTTACGCATGCCGGCTCAAGGCCGTGGGCAAGCCTTTCAACGCAAAAGGTGCACTTGTCTGCCTTTGGATCATCGAGCTCTTCGTTCAGGTACCTTGCCCCGTACGGGCATGCCTCAACGCAGTTTCCACAACCAATGCAGCGCTTCTTGTCTATGAGGACTGCACCGGTGAAAGGGTCCTTGTAGGTGGCCCTGACGGCCATTTTCTTCGTTCTTCCATCCCTTGACTTGAATACCCTTTGTTCAGGGTCCACTGGGCACACGGTTGTGCATTTCGGTTCGTCACAGTGGTTGCAAAGACCCGGGTAAAAGGTAAAGGACAGGCCCTTTGGCGTGGCCTCAGGGCCCATCCTTTTCACCCAGTTTCTCCGGTATGGCACAGGCACCGACCATTCGGCCCTGCATGCAATGGCGCAGGCATGGCAGCCTACGCAGCGGCTAAGATCTATTACCATGGCAAGCTGACTCATTATTTGCCTCCTGTTCTGGTCTTTTTAATGCTGAATCTCGGTATCTCCCTTGGTGGCGGGCAAAGTTCAGGAAGGTCTATCACCCTGCCTGCCTTTACGATGCGTATGAAGTTGGTACGGTGGCTGGATGCACCCATGAAGGGGTCATCCTCGTATTTGGTTATCATGAACTGGTCGCTGGCCCCCTGCTTGTATGCCTTTGAAAGGAGCTTAGAGCGGCTGCCAAAACCGTGAGGCATGAATGCGGTATCCGGACGTATGCCTGGGGTGACCTTGACCTTCACTGGCCAGGACCTGTAGCCATCCTGGTTTTCAAGCACCACCTCTTCCCCGTCCTTGATCCCTGCCTTCTTGGCCACCTTGTTATTGAGCCAGATATGGTTTTCCGGGGCCTCGTTGTGGAGCCACTTGTTGTTCATGGTCCTTGTGAAGGTGTGGACCGGGCTCCTTCCATAAACGAGCCTTACATAACCCTTGGGAGGAGCCGGGGTGGGTATGAATTTTGGAATGGGGTCCAGGTCTTCGTCTGAAAAATCCTCGATGCTCAGCTTTATTTTGCCGTCGTCGGTAGCGACCTTGAGCTTCTTTGGGTCCCTGTAGGGGTTTGCCTCGTAAGAGACGATGCCGCCCTTTTCATTGAGGCTTTTGAGGGTAAGGCCTGCCCCTTTTAGTTCCTCTTCTATGAATTCAACCTCGTTGTTGTAGTTAAAGCACTTGAGGCCTGCCCGTTTTGCAAGCTCCCTTGCAATCCAGAAGGAGGATCTTGTCTCAAACATTGGTTTTACAACGGGCTGGCGCACTGTGAGGTAGGGGGTGAGGAGGTCAAAGGTGTAAACCGTGTCATAACGCTCCAGGTAAGTGGCCCCTGGAAGCACTATGTCTGACCATATGGCCGTCTCCGTAGGGAGTATCTCTTCGCAGAAGATGAAGTCGAGCTTCTTTATGGCCTCCATGGTCTGGTACGGATTTGGTATGGTCTGGATGATGTTAACACCATTTATTCCCCAAAGCCTTACTGGATAGGGCTTGCCTGTCCTTGTGGCCTCTATGATCTTGCTTGTTGGTGAGCCAAAGGTTGATGCAAAGGGATAGTAGTCTTCAGAGATGGATTCATCAGGGGTCTCAGGCTCTTGTTCTACGCATCCGAATGCTAGATGCCCCTTTTTCACAGGGGTGGGGAAGTAGAGGCCTCCCTTTACACCTACTGCGCCAAAAAGGGCAGCCAGGATGGCAAGGGCCTGGTGCCTGCTTGTATCTCCCCTTCCGTACCAGGTGGAGTGCCGCCCCGGATGGATGGATACATGGGGGCTGTTCTTGGCAAGAAGAAGGATGGCTCTTTTCATGTCTTTAACGGGAAGATCGCAAATGGGGGCTGCCCATCTGAGGGTGTAGTCCTTTACTGCCTTTTTCAGATCGTGGAATCCAGAGCAGTTTTTTCCCACAAAGTCCTTGTCGTAGAGTCCCTCAGTGATGATGAAGTTCATCCACGCAAGAAGAAGGGCCGTGTCTGTCCCTGGCCTTATGGGGAGGTAGATGTCTGCCTTTGCGGCAGCGGCGGAAAAGCGCGGATCAACCACAACGAGCTTTGCCCCGTTTGAAAGCCCTTCTATGAACTCCCTTACGTGGGAGACGTGTACGTTCTCCCCTATGTGGGTTCCAATTAGAAGCATGGCCTTGGCATGCTTCATATCAACGTACTGTCTTGTGCCTGTTGTAATGTAGCCGTAGGTCTTCAGGTATGCAAGGGCAGCCGGGCCTACACATTGGAAAAACGCAGGTTCGTTGGTGTAGTTTTCCGTTCCAAGGGTCTTGAAAATGTCCCGCATGAACTCCGCAGAGGCCCCGTGGTCAAAGTATGCAAGGGCATGGGGCCCAAATTTTTCCTTGACCTTTAGAAGGTTGTGGGCAACTTCGTCCAGGGCCTCATCCCAGGAGATCCTGGCCCATTTGGCCTCTCCTCTGGCCCCGGTCCTTTTAAGGGGGTACTTTATCCTGTCCGGGTCGTAGAGGAGCTGTACCCCGGAGTTGCCCCTGGCACAAACCCTTGGGCCGTTGGCCGGACTCTTGGGATTGCCCTCTATCTTTACGAGTTTCCCATCCTTCACCTTGCCCACAATGGGGCAGCGCCAGAAACACATCTCGCAAACGCTTGGGGTCTCTTTTGCCCCGAGGCTTCCTGGAAGGGACGTTTTTGCCTGCCCAGCCTTTGCGCATGCCGCCTTGAAAACTGGCTTATCTCCCAGTTCAAGGGCAGCAAGCGCAGCACATGCAGAAGCCGAAAGCTTCAAGAAGTTACGTCGTTTCATCAATGACCTCCTGACTGATCATATTTAAAAGTTTCCACGTCATCTCTGCCAGAAGCAGGTAATAGGGGTGCGGCTCAAGGGCCTTGAGCCTGTTGTAGAACCTTGGAAACCATTTCAAAAGATGCTCCTTGAGAAATCCTGAAAGGATTTCCTCTTTGTCATTTTCGATCAACTTTGAAATGAAATGGAGTTCTGTCGGCAGAAAGTCCTCGGGCTCCGAAGACATGGCAGGCTCAAGGCCAGCCTCCAGATAAAAATTTTTTGCCTCATCCCGTCCCTTTGCCATGAGTATTCCCTCGCCTCCAAGATATACAGAGGAAAAGGGAGGTGCCCATCTGCCGTGTGGCTCATTTATGAAAAGGAGCGTGTAGGCCTCCCTCAGCTCAGGTTCAGTGTAGGAAAGCGAATTACAGGGGATGTCCAGGGCCTTTGCCACCTCTTTTACAGCGCCAAAGAAGGCATCCGAGGAATTATCTTCTTCCGGGCAGGAAAAGGCCCTGGCCAAGAGGGCAAATATTTTGGATAGCTCCCTGTTCAATAAGATTTAACCAAGAATCTTTCGTAACTGTTTCTTTTTATTAGACATAATAATTTGAATACATATTAATTCTTGAGTAATACTAATAATTCTCCAAGTTTTCAACTCTTTTTCAATTAAAACAGGCGTGGACAGGGATGATTTCAGCACTCACTATTTCCAGACGGTGAAGCTCCTGCGTGAACTCAAGGCCGCTTACATGGATGGAAGTTATGAAAAGATGCCCTCAAAACTGGCCGAAACCATGCGGCTAATATTTGATGACGGGCTTCTGGACAGCCTTTACCTGCCTTAGGCACGTGACCTGCTGGAAGTGATAGATGACGGGTTTAACAGGGGATCCACCATATTTGCCGCTAAACTGCCAGTATCAGAGTGGCATTCCAGGTTTGAAGATCCAACCCTGGCAGATGCCATGATGGACAGGATAGTGCATAACGCATACCCCTCTGTGTCAATGTAAGTGAGACACCTACTTGTTGCTAAATTAGTGTAGGGCGGGTAGGAGATAATCATGAAAGATGTAAAGAGAATTCACGACATTTCAGCACAGGGGATTTCTGGTGAGGATTTTTCAGCTGGTAACGATCGGCCT
>WGDC01000004.1 GCA_015493475.1 Deltaproteobacteria bacterium | reverse complement strand
GGCTGGCACAAAAGGGCGGGCACTGCCCATGCAGAGGTAAATGCCATAAGGGATGCAGGCACAGATGCCAAGGGTGCAGACATTTACGTGACCCTTGAGCCGTGCAACCACACGGGCAGGACCCCTCCCTGCACAAGGGCAGTACTTGAGGCAGGCATAAAAAGGGTGGTGATTGGCGCAATGGACCCAAATCCGAAGGTAAAGGGAGGCGGGGCGCAGTTTTTGAGAAAAAGGGGCCTTCAGGTGGAGACAGGATGCCTGGAAGGAGAATGCAGGCGCCTTATTGCTCCTTTTGCAAAGCATATGCATACTACGCTTCCGTGGGTGAGACTAAAGGCAGCAAGCAGCCTTGACGGCAGGGTGGCCTCAAGGACTGGCCGCTCAAAGTGGATTACAAATGAGCGGGCCCGGTGCTTTGGCCAGGAGCTTCGCCAGTGGAGTGACGCCATACTCGTTGGCAAAAATACCGCCCTAAAAGATGATCCAAGCCTTACCTTCAGGAAAAGGGGAAGGTCTTCCAAGAAGCTTCTAAGGGTGATACTTGATTCAAGGCTCTCCCTGCCCCTTGGGCTCAAGGTGTTCGAGGTAAGCGAGGAGGCGCCGACACTTATTGCCACAACTTTGGATGCGCCTAAGGAAAAGAGCCAGGCCCTTGAGAAAAAAGGGGTCCAGGTGGTGAAACTTCCAGCAGGCCCTGAGGGCCAGGTTGACGTACGTGAGCTCATGAAGTTTCTTGGCGCTAGCACCATCCAGTCCATACTGGTTGAGGGCGGGGCGCACGTCCACGGCTCCTTCTGGGACGAAGGGCTTGTTGACGAGGCATTTTTCTTTTTCGCTCCCATTGTGATTGGCGGAAGGGATGCTCCTTCTTCTGTTCTGGGCCAGGGGGTGGAGAAGGTAAACCAGGCCCCGAGGCTACATGAGGTCAAGTGCAGATGGTTTGGGGACAATATGCTCCTTTCAGGCCTTGTAAGCGACCTTGAAAGGTTTTGGAGCTAGCCATGTTTACAGGAATCATCCAGGGTCTTGGCACAGTAACCGGTATTTCACCAATAAAGAGCGGGACTCGGCTCTTGATAAGGCCAGATTTTGAGCTAAAGGACCCAGAGCTTGGTGAATCCATAGCCGTAAACGGCGTCTGCCTTACTGTTACAACGCTTGTTTCAGATGCCTTCAGCGTGGATGTCTCTCCTGAAAGCCTTAAACGCACCACCCTTTCTTCCATAAGGATAAACGACAGGGTGAACCTTGAACGTGCCCTTCGCCTTTCTGACAGGCTTGGCGGACACATAGTGAGCGGGCACGTGGACACAGTGGCAACGGTTTCCTCAAGGCAGGAAAAGGGGGATTTCATCTTTTTCTCCTTTAGCCTTGACCCCAGCCTTGACAGGTACATTATCGAAAAGGGCTCCATTGCCATTGACGGAATCAGCCGTACAGTAAATGAGTGCCAGCCCGGAGGCTTCTCTGTGGCCATCATTCCGCATACGGCAAAGATGACCACCCTTTCCTTCAGAAAACCAGGGGACAAGGTTAATATTGAGCTGGATGTGCTTGGAAAGTATATTGAAAAACTGCTCTTTTATGAAAAGGGACAAAAGGGCCAGAAAAATGAGCGCTCCGTTGACATGGAGTTTCTGGCCAGGCACGGATTTTTATAAAAAAAATTTAAAAATACATAAAAAATACAGGCAGGTGTAGCAAAATGCCAGTTTCAACCATAGAAGAGGCGATACAAGACATAAAAGAGGGCAAGATGGTCATCCTGGTGGATGATGAGGACAGGGAAAACGAGGGTGACCTGTGCATGGCTGCAGAAAAGGTTTCCTCAGAGGCCATAAATTTCATGGCAAAGTATGGAAGGGGGCTCATTTGTCTTGCCCTTGAAGGCGCCATTGTGGACAAACTGGGCCTTCCCATGATGGCATCAAAGAACACCAGCCGTTTTGGCACGGCATTTACCGTGTCCATTGAGGCACGGCGCGGGGTCACAACGGGCATCTCCGCCCACGACAGGGCGACCACCATACAAACAGTCATGAAGGACGACTGCACCCCGGACGACATCGCAACCCCTGGCCACGTCTTCCCCCTAAGGGCGCGTGATGGCGGCGTGCTTGTAAGGGCGGGTCAGACAGAAGGCTCCGTGGACCTTGCCCGCCTTGCAGGGCTTAAACCCGCAGGCGTCATCTGCGAGATCATGAAGGATGACGGCACCATGGCGAGGATGCCGGACCTTGAGATATTTGCCAAGGAGCACGGACTCAAGATCGTAACCATTGCCGATCTCATTGCCTACAGGCTTAAGAACGAAAGCCTTGTGAAAAGGGAAGTGGAGACGAGACTTCCCTCTGCCTACGGCGGTGAGTGGAAGCTCATTGCATACACTTCCCTACTTGACAAGCACGAGCACATCGCTCTGGTTCACGGGGATCCAAACTTTGCCCCTGATGACAAGATACTGGTAAGGGTACATTCTGAGT
>WGDC01000003.1 GCA_015493475.1 Deltaproteobacteria bacterium | reverse complement strand
GGCCACCATGAAGGCCTCGGCGCCATTGGGGTACGCATGACCACCGCCGGCCAGCGAAGCCGAGACCCATATAAACAACAACCACAAGGTGCCAAGAACGACTGAAAAAAATCCTTTTTTCCCCATTATTTTATCTCCCTTCCCTCAGTAAATCTTACTCTTTTACACTAATGTGAATGGCCATTCAATATGATTTTCCCTTTTAAATGCGTAAAAATGGATAAAAATGCATGTTTTTGCCCATGTTGCGCCAGGCAAGATTGACAGTGACCAAGAGGAGAATTATTTTTTTAGCACCCGGCAATAAAGGGTGCTAATTTGTCATCTTTTAGGCCGGAATTTTTATCTGGAATATTACGGGCCCCTGAAAAACAACCACATTTTTCACAAAAAGGGTCAGGGGATCAAACAATGGCAGGCATAATCAGGCCGAAAGGGTGGATTTTTTGTCCGTCAAGAGTCCCTTACCCAAAAAGGCGGTTTTTCCGAGGCGTGAACAGAGAGGACGCAGGTAGCTATGACCGGGAAACTCTCCATATCCGAGAGGAAAAAGGAGATCATAAAACAGGTTGTGAATTCATATATTGAAACGGCTGAACCGGTGGGCTCGCGGATAATCGCCAAAAGGTCATCACTTGGCCTCAGCTCGGCCACCATCAGGAACTGCATGGCGGACCTCGAGGAAGCAGGGCTGCTTTTCCAGCCGCACACTTCTGCAGGCAGGCTACCCACGGAGGAAGGGCTGAAATTCTTCGTGAAAAACCTCATGGAAAAGGAGCCCCTGAGTTGGGGTGAGCAGGTGGCCATCGAACGGGAAATCCTCCAGGACGCGGAGGACTTTTCAGAGATACTCAGAAAGGCGGCCCAGCTCCTGGCCTCTTTCACGGGCTATACCGCTGTTGTCAGCGCGCCCTCTGAGCTCGACGAAAGGCTTGAGTTTATAGAGTTTGCAAGCATAAGGCCCGGGGTCATACTTGTCGTAATGGTCACTGCTGGCGGAACCGTCAGGAACCAGCTCATTAGGACAAGGCGTGAAATCCCAGGGGCCACGCTGGAAAAGTTTTCCTTGAGCGTAAACAGGCTGCTAACGAAATACACCCTGTCCGAGATACGCAAAAGGCTCATAGAAGACATGAAGGAAGACAAGAGGATGTGCGAAAATCTGCTCGTGAAGCTTGTTCCAGCGGACAGCGGCAAGCCCCACACGGGCAGGCTCTACATAGACGGGAAGCTGAACCTGCTCGACGAGCCGGAATTCTCCAACATCCCCAAGATAAAGAGCCTTCTCGAGGCCATAGAAGAGAAACACCTCTTGCTGAGGCTTCTTGACAGATGCCTCGAAGGCCAGGAACTCCAGATATTCATAGGCAGGGATGTGGATTCAGGCGTTAGGGAATGCGGTATGGTAGTTGCACCTTACGAAAAGGAGGCTCACCCGGTTGGCACCCTTGGGGTCCTCGGGCCAATGAGAATGAATTATTCAAGGGTGGTCTCGGTGGTGGAATATATTGCCATGATACTAAGTTCCAGGGCAAAGGAGATGTGACGCCATGGAAAATAAACAGGACATAAATATAAATAATAAAAAAAAGAAGACAGAAGAAAAGGAAGAAAAAAAACGAATGGAACAAAAGGAAGAGAAGAGGGCGACAGTCGCCTCCCTGGAAAAAAAGATAGCAGAGAAGGAAAAGGATCTTGCCGAATGCAAGGACAAGATGCTGAGGCTTGCAGCGGAACTCGAGAACTTCAAGAAAAGGGTCGAGAGGGAAAAAATCGAGCACATGAAGTACGCCCTGGAGGAGTTTGCAAAAGAGCTTCTCCCTTTCCTTGACAACTTAGAGCGGGCAGTTTCCGTTGCCAAGGAGACAAAGGACATGGAAAAGATGATAGAGGGCATAGAGCTTACCCTTTCGGGATACCTGAAGACGCTTGAGCGTTTTGGGCTGAGGGCCTTCGTCGCGGAGGGCCAACGATTCGACCCCAACTTTCACGAGGCCCTAAGCGTGGAGGAAAATCCTGAAATCGAGGAAAATACCGTTTTAAAGGAGCTTCTCAAAGGCTATACACTCCACGACAGGGTGATAAGACCAGCGCTTGTTGTGGTATCCAAGCGAAATCAGCCGGAAGACAAAAAAGAAGGTGGACAAGAAGAAAGTAATGGTTAGTTTTTTGTAAAAAGCGTCAATTTTTGAACAAAAGTTGAAGCGATAACAGACACTCAAGGAGGATTCGATAAAAATGGGAAAGGTAATAGGAATAGACCTTGGAACCACAAACTCCTGCGTTGCCATCATGGAGGGTGGAGAGCCAAAGGTGCTGACAAACGCAGAGGGCGGAAGAACCACACCATCAGTGGTGGCCTTCACGGACAAGGGAGAACGCCTCGTTGGAATGCTTGCCAAGAGGCAGGCTGTAACCAACCCTGAAAATACCGTATTCGCGGTTAAGAGGCTCATAGGGCGGAAATTCACCGACCCGGAAGTCGAGAAATCCCGCGAGATCATGCCATACAAAATAGTGGAAGGCCCGAACGGCGACGCGTACGTGGAGGTCCAGGGCAAGAAATACAGTCCGGCAGAGATATCTGCCATGATTCTTACCAAGATGAAGCAGACGGCCGAGGATTACCTCGGCGAGGATGTCAAGGAGGCGGTAATCACCGTTCCCGCCTACTTCAACGACAGTCAGAGACAGGCCACCAAGGATGCGGGAAGGATTGCAGGGCTTAATGTCCTGAGGATAATAAACGAGCCCACAGCCGCGGCCCTTGCCTACGGTCTGGACAAGAAAAAGGAAGAAAAGGTGGCTGTCTTTGACCTTGGTGGCGGTACCTTTGATATCTCCATCCTGGAGATAGGCGAAGGGGTCTTCGAGGTCAAATCCACCCATGGCGATACCTTCCTTGGCGGCGAGGACTTTGATCTCAGGATAGTAGACTGGCTCGCCGACGAGTTCAAGAAGGAGACCGGAATAGATCTCAAGCAGGACAGGATGGCGCTTCAGCGTCTCAAAGAGGCGGCTGAAAAGGCCAAGTGCGAGCTTTCCACCACCCAGGAGACGGAGATAAACCTGCCGTTCATCACTGCTGACGCGTCAGGGCCAAAGCACCTGGTAAAAAAACTGACAAGGGCAAAACTTGAGGCCCTCGTGGCTGACCTCATCGACCGTCTCGTGCCTCCATGCGAGACTGCACTCAAGGATGCAGGGCTCACCAAGGCGGACATAGATGAAGTGATCCTAGTTGGTGGCATGACCCGTATGCCAAGGGTACAGGAAAAGGTTAAGGAGATATTCGGCAAAGAGCCTCACAAGGGCGTAAACCCGGACGAGGTGGTCGCAGTAGGCGCTGCAATCCAAGGTGCCGTGCTCAAGGGCGAGGTAAAGGACGTCCTTCTCCTTGACGTCACCCCGCTATCCCTTGGTATCGAGACCATGGGCGGGGTAATGACCAAGCTCATAGAGAAGAACACCACCATACCCGCAAGGAAGAGCCAGATCTTCACAACGGCTGCGGACAATCAGAATGCCGTGACCATACACGTGCTCCAGGGAGAGCGCGAGATGGCGGCAGACAACAAGAGCATAGGACGTTTTGAGCTCGTTGGAATCCCGCCTGCGCCAAGGGGTGTACCCCAGATAGAGGTTACCTTTGACATAGATGCCAACGGAATTCTCAACGTCTCTGCAAAGGACCTCGCCACAGGCAAGGAGCAGTCCATACGGATACAGGCCTCAAGTGGCTTAAGCGAAGAGGAAATCAAGAAGATGGAAGAAGAGGCCAAGCTCCATGCAGAAGAAGACAGGAAAAAACGCGAGCTTGTCGAGGCCAGGAACCAGGCCGACAGCCTTATATATACAACTGAAAAGAGCCTCAAGGACCTCGGCGACAAGGTCGATTCCGCAACTCGCGACGATATTAACCAGAAAATAGATGCCCTTAAGAAGGCCATAGAAGGAGATGACGCGGGCGCCATAAAAAAGGCGCAGGAAGAGCTCATGCAGGCATCCCACAAAATCGCAGAAATGCTTTACCAGCAAACTCAGGCAGGTGCAGGAGCAGCAGGAGCAGCAGGAGCAGCAGGAGCCGGCGCAGGTGCGGCAGGTGGCCAAACCACCAGCGAGGGCAAGAACGGCGGTGAAGACGACGTGGTTGACGCCGATTTCGAGGAAGTAAAATAAAAAAAGTGAAATCATCAGCCGACAGGGAGGCCGGACGTCCAAAAGACGCTTCGGCCTCTTTCATTTCCATGAACTACTGCATGGAGTCTTCCGGTACCATAGAAGCCCCGTTTCCTTACGACAGGGCTAGGCGCTGCGGGATTCTCCTCCATATTTCTTCCCTTCCGGGCCGCTTCGGTATAGGCCAGTTGGGTAAGGAGGCCCACTCGTTTCTCGATTTCCTCTCAGAGGCTGGACAGAGCATCTGGCAGTTTCTACCTCTCGGCCCCACTGAATCAGGCCTTGACCACTCGCCCTACATGTCAAACTCTGCCTTTGCAGGAAACCCCCTTTTCATTTCCCCCGGCAGCTTGGTAGAAATGGGCCTTCTTCATGGGGGTGACACAAACCGTGTACCCGCCTTTTCGGAATACCTCGTAAACTTTGAACAGGTGGAGCCTTATCTCTGGTCCATAGTCAAAAGGGCTTACAGGAATTTCTCTCTCCGCTCCGCGCCCCCTTCCTTCAGGACCTTTTGCGACAGACACAGCTTTTGGCTCGACGACTACGCCCTATTCATGGCTCTCAAGGAAAGATACCGCCAACTGGCGTGGAACAGGTGGCCGGCAGGCATTGCCCGGAGACAGCCCAACAGTATAGACAGGGCCAGGAAGGAGCTTTCCGGCAAGATAGGGTTTTACAGGTTTGTACAGTGGCTTTTCTACACCGAGTGGACCCGGCTTAAAAAGAGGGCAGAGGCGCTTGGCATAAGGCTATTTGGCGACATCCCCATCTACGTGGCCCCGGACAGCGCTGACGTATGGGCAAACCAGGAATGTTTCGAGCTCGACCCTGAAACCCTCGAACCGAGGGTAGTGGCTGGGGTCCCTCCCGATTACTTCAGCAAGACGGGGCAGCGGTGGGGCAATCCAATATACAGGTGGAAAGTGAACGGACGGCCAAACGAGCGTCTTTACAGGTGGTGGCGGATGAGGCTTTCTCACATGGCCCGCCTCGTACACGTCCTTAGGATAGACCACTTCAGGGGTTTCCAGGCATACTGGCAGGTTCCAGCCTCAGAGCCTACGGCTGTAAAAGGCAAATGGGTCCGGGGTCCGGGGCGCTACTTTTTTGAACAGATGAGGGATGCGCTTGAAGGCCTGGAAATTGTTGCGGAGGACCTTGGATCCATAACAAGGCCGGTAATAAGACTCAGGGAGGAGCTCGGCCTGGCCGGGATGAAAGTGCTCATCTTTGCGTTCGGCTCTGACGAGAAAAACAGCTACCTGCCCCACAACTTTGAGCACACCAACTTTTACGTTTACTCTGGAACCCACGACAACAACACGGTGGTGGGCTGGTACATGGACCCGAAGGTGCCCGAATCCGCAAAGGCAAGGCTCAGAAAATATGCGAACAGTGACGGTAGCCGCATACACCGGGATTTCATGCGTCTGTCCTACGGCTCTGTTGCCAGGGCCGCTATTCTCCCCATGCAGGACGTCCTTGGCTTTGGTAGCGACTGCCGAATGAATACCCCCTCTACGAGCAGGGGAAACTGGAGATGGCGACTTGCAAAGAGATTCTTAACCGCAGATGTCGCAGCGGATCTTCATTCGGAGGCAGAATTCTATGCCCGTATTCAGAACGATGAAGATACCCAAAAGACTTGAGGACGCCGGGATAGGGCTCGAACTTAACAACCTCTGGAACTGGCCCCTTTCGTACAGGCTGCTGAAGGAAGCAGACAGGACATGCCTTGAAAGGCTGGGCCTTGACCCTGAAATTCCTCCATTTAGGATATTCCTCTGCTCACTATATCTCTTTTCCTGGGTCTATATCATAAAAAAAGAAAATGAACCCGTTGGCCTTCTTGGCGTGTATCAGTGGGAACCAGGGATACAACTTTTTCTCACCCTTGCTCTTGTTAAGGAAATTTCGAGGCACAGGGGCATAGGCTCCAAGGCCATAGAGATCCTTATGGGCAGCATAGAGGAAAGGGGTATTTGCAGGCAGGTGCTCGTGGAGGTAAAAAAGGACAATCATTCCGGCCTTGGCTTTTGGGAGAAGAACAACTTCCGACTCTGTCATGAAACAGGATCAACTTATCTGTTGATGAGAAAGGTGCTTGAAAAATGAAAAAGAAGTTTGCGGAAAATCTCCACAGGGCGGTCTTTTTCACCATGAAGAGATTGAAAAAGGACGGCGGCTTCGGCGCAACGCCGAAACTTCCCGCCACCATAGAAGACACTTACCACGGCCTTAAGATACTTGACGAGACAGAGCGGTTCTGCGGGCTACCGGAAAATACAGGCATTGAGCCGGAACTGCATGCAGGGTTCCTTATCCGATTTCTTGACACCAGGCCTTGCCTCGGCATGAAAGGGGCCTGGCAGCTCGTCTGGTGCATGAACAGGTGCGGACTTGAAGCAATGGCTAAGAAGCTAGCGAGTACCTGGTTCCTGCGATCCGTGCAGCGGAATTCAGAAGGCCTCTACTACGCACTCCGGATCTCAACCCTGATGAATATCCCCCTGCCCTACAAGTACTCTGCTGAAGAACTCAGGGCCATTGCCGCATTCAAGGGCATCCTCTTCAGGAGATGGATGGCTATTTTCATAGACAAGAAGACGGGGGCGGGTCTTATCGACCACACGGCGGCCGCTAGCTGGGTCAGGAGGTGCCAAAACTATGACGGAGGCTTCGGATTCCTGCCGGGTTCAACCTCTTACCTTGAAAATACGCACTTTGCCCTTAAGGCCCTGGACTTCATGAAAGAACAGGTGCCTGATCTGGAAAATGCCGAAAGATTTGTACTTGGCTGCCAGACCAAAAACGGCGGATTTTCGAGAAAGGCGGATGCTGCACCCTTTCTCGACGCCACCTGGCACGGGACTGCGGCATTAATATACCTTGACAGGCAGAAACGGCGTAAAGGTTCTGGAACATAACGCCCCTGCCTATTTTTTCGATTGGCCCCCAATCGAACAACTTTGCCCGTCTCAGGTGGGAACCGGCCTCTTTCTTGTTTTTCTTGATTCCTTGCTTCCGTTCTGCCGACCGGCATCATCAACAGGCGCACCTCAGGAGGGCAGGCCAAGCCTTGGCAAAAGCCACCTGTTGATTCCAATCCATATAACGAGGACCAGGAGGAGAGAAAGTAGATTGTCCATAAAAAATATGACTTCCTTAGCTTGGATTAAAGGGCACGAACATAGACACCGCCTGTTCGATATTACCCGCAGTAGCCGAGCTGCCCTTCATGCTACCCATGTTTAAAATAATCATTATAACCCTTAACAGGATTATGGCAATGGAGGCTGTGAAATGGCTGGCATATTGACCGGATAGTTCCGCAGGATTAGCATATTGCCTATTCTTGGCTGATGGGTACATCTGGTTTTTAAGGTCGGAAAACGTGAAAGACAGGCTTGGGATTTACCATTATCCAGTGAAGGGATAGATCAATAGCAGCGGGGAAGCAACAATGACCACTCTTTCATGGCAAGATTTTTTCAAGAAAATTCCAGGGAGTCTTGGAGGGCTTTTCATACAAGGGGAGCCGCCATGGCACATCCTTGACTCCCTAAAAAATTTCATACGCTCGACCATTCAGCCTAACCTGCCTGACGAGATCAAGCCCGGGATACCACTGTCCGAGCCCGTGGTGTTGCTGCCGGGCGGATGGTTGAGCGAGGGGTTCGAAACGGTCTGCTACGACGATACGGGAGGAAGACTTCAAGTGTGGGTAGAGGGAGAGCCCGAACCTGACGCTACCCTTATCTGCGCAGGCGCTACCTTTACCGACTACAGGATACAATTTGGCAAGGGCATCGTAGTGGAGTCTGGCGCCATGATCAAAGGACCCTCAATCATCCTTGATGATGCCCAGATCCGCCAGGCCGCATATATACGTGAAGACTGCATAGTAGGCCCCCGGGCAGTGGTTGGCCATGCCACAGAGATTAAACATTCCATATTCCTTGAGGACGCAAAGGCTGGACATTTCGCCTACGTAGGGGACAGCATCCTCGGAAACGGCGTGAACCTCGGCGCGGGCACGAAACTTGCTAATCTGAAATTTGCCCCTGGCACTGTAAAAATAACCGGGCCGGGAGGCGAAAAAGTAGATACGGGAAGAAGAAAAATCGGGGCGATACTCGGCGATAACGTGCAAAGCGGCTGCAACAGCGTCACGAATCCAGGGGTCTTTCTGGGCATAAGTTCCATGATCGCGCCAAATTCCACGGTGATGCCGGGTTATTACCCTGCCAAAACCATCATACGTTAATCTTAAAGGAATCTTAAAGGAGAATTGTGAATGAAGAAAAAAAGTGTTTGTCTATTGGTTCTGTTTACACTGTTCCTGAGTGCGCCGGCCTGCCAAGCAAAAAACAGCGGCAAGGAAAAGGTGCTTGCCCAGGTGGGTAATTACAAGCTGACATTGAAGGAATTCAACGACCAGATCCGCTCGCTTCCGCCCCAGCTCCAGATGGCCGTTCAGCGCAACCCCGAACTCAAGAAACAGCTCCTTGACAGGTGGGTACAGCTTACCCTCATGGCCCTTGAAGCCAGGAAGGAAAACCTCGCGGCGAAGCCCGAGGTAAAGAAAAGGATAGAAGACATGACGAACGCCCTCCTTGCCCAGGAATTCATGATGGAGAACATCTCGAACAAGGCCAAGGTAACGGACAAGGAGGTAAAGGCCTACTACGAGAAACACAAGTCGGAGTTCATGCAGAAGGAGCAGGTCCGGGCAAGGCACATACTCATCAAGGTTCCGCCCAATGCGGGAGCGAAAAAATGGGAAGAAGCGAGAAAGAAGGCCCTAAAAATCAGGGCAGAACTGCTGAAAGGTAAAAGCTTTTCCAGGCTTGCGGAGAAATATTCCGACGATCCAGGTTCAAAGGCAAGGGGAGGAGACCTCGGTTACTTCAGCAAGGGCAGAATGGTTCCTGAATTTGAAAAGGCCGCATTCGCCCTCAAAAAGGGTGAGATAAGTCAGCCGGTAAAAACGACCTTTGGCTACCACATCATTCAACTCGAGGACAGGAAACCTGCTAGGCAGCGTTCATTCAACGAGGTCAAGCAGCAGATAAGACAGAGACTCTTGCGCGAGAAACAGATGAAATTGAAAGACGAGATAGTATCAAGGCTGAAGAAAAAATATCCTGTCAAGGTAAACGCGGGACTTCTCGGGACATCAAGTATCTCCCCGGCGGATTCTATGCACAAAAACCTGAGGTAAGCACTTCATTAATAAGGGCGTAAATTCACATTGGTAGCCATGAAGCGGCCTGAATATCAGGCCGCTTTTTTTTGCCGCACGAAAAAGGACAATATATTTCCTTAACGATTTTGGCCGGTTATCGTCTTCCACCATTCTAAAAAAGGCCAAAATGCTTTGCAAAGTAAAAAATAAATTGGTAGACTGTGTAGTTAGCGTTTTTTATTCTGTTTTGCATAAAAAGGCCCGAGGGCTTTGGAGGAAACACGTGAAAATCACTTTTGATCCTGATATTCCCATAGACGTTCACCCGCAGATTGAGCAGCTTGTAAGGGATTCTGTTCAGGAAAAATGCAACTGTGGCAGTGACGAGATATATGTTTCCATTATTGACAACAAGGTCATAGATGTAAAATGTTATGACTGTGGCACGAGCTTTTTTGAGGCCGAGATCAATATCGAGGATACGGAAGAGTAGTTGAGGAAATCTTTCCGGATTTTATAGGTTGAGGGAGGAGCAACAACAGATGTCTAAGATCAGAATTGCCGTGGCTGGGATAGGTAATTGTTTTTCTTCACTATGGCAAGGCATAAACTATTACGCGGATAAATCGGCTGAAGACGCCATCGGCCTTATGCACTGGGAGATTGGAGGTTATAAGCCCAGTGACATAGAGATCGTAGCGGCCTTTGATATAGACAAGAGGAAGGTGGGTAAGGACGTGGCGGAGGCCATATTCTCACCCCCTAACTGTACCACGGTATTTTGCAGGGACATAACCCCATCGGGCGTAAAAGTGCGCATGGGGAGGATCCTTGACGGCTTTTCCGAACATATGAAGGATTATCCGGAAGATAAAACCTTTGTGGTTGCCAACGAACCTGAACCCTCCAAGGAAGACGTGGTTGCGGCGCTGAAGGACAACGGCGCCGAGGTATTGCTGAATTACCTTCCGGTAGGCTCTGAGGATGCCGTGAGGTTCTACGCTGAATGTGCCCTTGAAGCAGAAGTGGGACTCATCAACAACATGCCTGTCTTCATAGCGAGCGACCCGAGGTGGGCACAGCGCTTTCACGAAAAGAATATCCCCATCGTCGGAGACGACATAAAATCACAGCTCGGCGCCACCATTACACACAGAACACTTGCCAACCTGTTTAAAAGCCGCGGGGTAAAGTTAGAAAAGACATACCAGTTGAACACCGGGGGGAATACCGACTTCCTTAACATGCTTAACCGTCACAGGCTGCGTTCTAAAAAGGTATCCAAGACCGAGGCGGTTCAGGCGGTTCTGGCCGAACCCTTGCCTTCGGACAATATTCACATAGGCCCGAGTGATTATGTCCCCTGGCAGAAGGACAACAAGATCGCCTTCATAAGGATGGAAGGAAAACTCTTTGGAGACGTTCCCATGCACCTCGAGCTCAGGCTTTCCGTGGAAGATTCTCCAAACTCGGCTGGCGTTGCCATAGACTCCATCCGCTGCTGCAAGCTGGCCCTTGACAGAGGTATTGGCGGTCCCCTCACCTCCCCCTCATCATACTTCATGAAACACCCTCCGCAACAATTTACGGATGACATAGCATGTAAAAACACCGAGGAATTCATCGCAGGCAAAAGGGAACGGTAGCCTGTTGACCTCCCTTAAAAATCCTTTCGGGGCCCTGCCTCAGCGCAGGGCTTTTTTTGAACCTTCCATAGCACATGTCCATAAACAGATTTCACATATCCCCTGAATATTTTTGAACAAGTGGTCTTGACTCCCTTAGCTTAGTGCTTACCGTAAAAACGAGTTAAGTTATAGTTAGTTAAAAATATTGATCAAATTGGAAATTAAGGAGGATATGAAGATGCTAAGACCATGGTTTTCCCTAAGCGACCCCATCTGGCAGGATTTTGACAGGTTGAACAGGGAGATGGAGAAAATATTCAATGAAAACTACTTCTCTCCTGCCGGAGCAGCCTCGAGCCGGGTTCCCATGCCCGCAGTGAACATAGGAGAAACCTCGGACCAGGTACTGATTTACCTCTTTGCGCCGGGTCTCGACCCCAAGGGGATAGACCTCACTGTTGAAAAAAACATGCTAACCATATCGGCTGGCCGGGATACTGCAAAGGAACTCGGTGAGGAGGCCAAGGTAACCGGGTACTACAGAAAGGAGAGGTTCAGCGGCAAATTCAGGCGCGTAATCGCCCTCCCAGAGGGCCTTGATACATCCACTATAGGCGCCAAATATAAAAACGGAATACTAAGCATATCCATAAAGAAAAAGGAAGAGGAAAAGACCAAGAAAATAGAGGTCAAGGTAGATTAGATATAAAATATATCAGGAGGTGCTGAAATGGCAAAAGTCAAGGGACAAGAAATGGCGGTCAAGACCGAAGGCGGGACCCCCCAGGAGCAGCAGAGGCTCCGGCCTGTCGTGGTTACCCCGCCTGTTGATATATACGAGCTCGAGGATGGAGTGGTACTCTTTGCAGACATGCCGGGAGTACCGAAGGAGAATCTCGACGTGCAGGTGGACAAGAACGTCCTGACAATAAAGGGAGAAATCAGTGACATTGTGCCAAGCGATATCTCCCCTCTTTACGTGGAATTCAATGGAAAGGCATACGAAAGGGCCTTTACCCTTGGACCGGATGTCGACGTTTCCAAGATAGAGGCGACCATGAACGCAGGTGTACTAAAGATATTCCTGCCGAAGAGCGAAGAGGTCAGGCCAAAGAAGATAGAGGTCACGGTAGAATAGGGTCTCTTTGTACTGGCATAAGCCGGACCATCATATTAAAATCAGGGGAAACAAGGGTTTCCCCTTTTTTATTTTTTCACTAATGAGAGGACCAGACATGAGCGATGTAAAGGCTGTTATTGGATCCATGGCCCGGAAGGCGAGGCAGGCCGCGAGAAAAGTTGCAGCGCTCTCCACCGGGGTAAAGAACGAGGTGCTGCTTTCCACCGCACGGAAGCTTGCCGCATCAAGGACAGGGCTTCAGGAAGAGAACCGGAAGGACCTCGAAAAGGGCCGCGCCAAGGGACTCAGCAGCGCCTTTCTCGATAGACTTGAGCTTTCAGAAAAGGTCATAGACTCCATGATTCAGGGTCTCAACGAGGTAGCCGCTCTTCCCGACCCTGTGGGCGAGGTGACAAAGATGTGGAAACGCCCAAACGAGATGCTTGTGGGAAGGATGAGGATACCCCTCGGAGTAATCGGAATGATTTACGAATCAAGACCCAACGTGACCATTGACGCCGCCGCACTCTGCCTCAAGGCCGGAAACGCCGTGATTCTGAAAGGAGGCTCCGACGCCATACATTCAAACCTCGCCCTGGCCGACATCCTTCAGCAGGCCCTCGAAGAAAACCAGGTGCCAAGGGAGGCGGTCCAGGTAGTACCCACAACAGACAGAGGAGCCGTCACCGAGCTGCTTGCGCGACAGGAGGAGGTAGACCTTATCATTCCGAGAGGCGGCGAAGGCCTTATCCGGTTCGTTGTGGAAAATTCTAGAATACCCGTACTCAAGCACTACAAAGGGGTTTGTCACTGTTACGTGGACAGGGGTTGCGACGAGCACATGGCCATTGAAATCTGTTTCAACTCCAAGGTCCAGCGCCCCGGGGTCTGTAACGCAATGGAGGGAATGCTCGTGCATGAAGATGTGGCGTCCTCGTTTCTTCCAAGAATGGGAGAAAGGTTCAGGGAGGCCGGCGTTGAGATCAGGGGATGCCCTCTCACATGCGGACTTCTGCCCTATGCAGTCCCGGCATCCGAGGAAGACTGGGGCACGGAATTTCTCGACCTTGTGATAGCGGTGAAAGTGGTCTCTTCCATGGACGAGGCCATGGACTACATAGACAGGTACGGTTCGAACCACACAGAGGCCATCATTACCATGAATTATGAACGCGCCAGGCGGTTCCTCAACGAGGTGGACGCCTCCCTTGTGCTGGCGAACGCCTCAACACGGTTTAATGACGGGGGTCAGCTAGGGCTCGGAGCGGAAATCGGTATAAGCACATCCAAGCTCCACGCATACGGTCCAATGGGTCTTGAAGAGCTTACGACCACAAAATTCATAGCCTTTGGAGACGGACAAGTCAGAAAATAGGAAAAAGATAGGGCTTTTTGGCGGAACCCTTGACCCCATTCACTTTGGGCATCTCCGGGCGGCCGAAGAGGTTCACGAGGCGCTTGCTCTCCACGAGATATGGTTTATCCCCGCCTTTTTACCGCCCCACAAGGCTGGCAAGGACCTTACATCCTTCGGCCACAGGTTAAGGATGGCTGAACTTGCCATAAAGGGAATAAGCCATTTCTGCGCAAAGGCCCTTGAGGCCGAACGACAGGGAATATCCTACTCTGTAGACCTTCTAAGGCAGGTAAACAGCCGCTTCGGAGATGATTGTATCTTTTATTTTATAATAGGTACAGACACAGCCTTGGAGCTTGATTCCTGGAAAAACTGGCAGGAACTGCCCAAACTGGCCAATCTGGTTATAATCAAAAGGCCCTCTGTATCAGTGAGTGAAGTTAAGGCAAAATTCAAGGAGATTTACCCAGAGGTCAATTTACAGATGGAAGATGTTCCGAGCCGGGAACACGGCACAGTCATTACTTTTGACACCACCGGGCTTGATATTTCATCCACAGCCATCAGGAACCGCATCAAGGAAGGACGCTCCGTACGGTTCCTTCTGCCTGACAATGTTAGAGAATACATCATGAAAAACAGCCTTTATACAACAAAAACCGAATCCGGACCAAGGAAACGAAGCGCAGCTCCACCGGTTAGCACTATAGAGACAGCCGGACAGATTTACAAGGAAATCCTCGACAACAAGGGAGAAAGGATTGTCGTTCTTGACATGAGCGGCACTTCCCCGGTTGCAGACTTTTTCATAATCGCCAACGGGAGATCAACAAGGCACGTTCAGGGCATGGCAGACCGCATGAAGAAGGAACTTGGCAGAATGGGAATCAAATGCCGTAGCACTGAAGGTGAAAAAGAGGGCAAATGGATACTTATGGATTTTAACGACGTGGTGGTGCATCTCTTTTACGGGCCGGTCAGGGCGTTCTATGACCTTGAAGGGCTCTGGGCAGAAGCGCCGCGCCTTGTCATGACCGAACCTGGCCTATCTATGGAGGAAAATGATCATGAATAACTCGAAACGTTTTCGGCCCGTAATGCTCGTTATAATGGATGGATGGGGCTGGAGGGAGGAAGCAGATGGGAACGCGGTACGCCTCGCCAAGACGCCCAACCTCGATGGTTACCACGGCATGTATCCATTCACCCTCCTGAAGGCTTCCGGGGAGGCAGTCGGCCTTCCCCCCGGCCAGATGGGCAACTCCGAGGTGGGCCACATGAACCTTGGGGCGGGGAGGATTGTTTACCAGGAGCTTACGAGAATCAACATGGCCATAGAGGACGGATCCTTCTTTGAAAATCCAGTGCTCAAGAATATCATAACCGCCGTCAGGGACAAGGAGGACTCAAGGCTCCACCTCATGGGGCTTGTGTCAAACGGGGGGGTACACAGCCAGATGGAACATCTGTTCGCCCTTATTAGGATGGCGGCAAGGTACGGTATAGGTGACAGGCTGTTTATACACGCCTTCATGGACGGACGCGACACCCCACCCACAAGCGGTGTTGAACATATCCACCGGCTTGAGGAAGAGATAAGGAAACAGGGTGCGGGCACCATTTCATCTATTTGCGGACGCTTCTACGCCATGGACAGGGACACCCGCTGGGAAAGAGTTGAGGTCGCGTACGAGATGCTAGTCAGGGGAAAGGGCCGCATGGAAAAGGATCCTGTTACCGCTGTCAAAAACTCATACAACCGCGGTGAGACCGATGAATTCATAAAACCCATTCTCATTGAAAACGAAAGGTGCCGAGTTTCCGAGGGAAAAGGCCCGGTAAGAGACGGAGACGCCATATTCCATTTTAACTTCAGGGCAGACAGAGCAAGGGAGCTCACAAGAGCGTTTACCGAGAAAGATTTCTCATTTTTCAACGTGAGCGACAGGCCAAGGCTCCTATCCTACGCCACCATGACCATGTACGACAAAAACTTCAAACTGCCCGTCGCCTTTCCCCCGGTAAGGCTAAAAAGCATCCTTGGGGAAGTTGTGAGCAGCCTCGGCCTCAGACAACTCAGGATTGCAGAGACGGAAAAATACGCCCACGTGACCTACTTTTTCAACGGAGGCGAGGAAAAACCATTTAAGGGGGAAGACCGGATTCTCATCCCTTCTCCAAGGGAGGTCCCCACCTACGACCTCAAGCCAGAAATGAGTGCACCAAAGATCGCAGACAGGCTCGTGGAGAACATAGAGAAGGAGACATACGATCTTCTTGTAGTCAACTTTGCAAACGGGGACATGGTTGGCCATACAGGGGTACTGAAGGCAGCCATTAAGGCCTGCGAGGTGGTGGATGAGTGTGTGGGCAAGGTTACGGAGGCCTTCAGGCAAAAAGGCGGAGCGGTAATTATAACGGCAGATCACGGCAATGCAGAGGTCATGAAACTTCCGGACGGCACCCCTGCAACAGCCCACACCACTAACCCGGTACCATTCTACCTCGTGGATGACCAGCATAACGGTCTCTGGTTGAAAAAAGGAATCCTCGGAGACGTGGCCCCTACTATCCTGAAGATCATGAAGGCGGAACAGCCAAAAGAAATGACGGGCGAGCCCCTTTTCTGACATGGATAACGCGCCAATCTGTTCCATAGAGGACGTTTCAAAGCTTTACAGGGTAAAAAAGGGGTTCTTCTCCGGCTCAACCAAGGAGATAAAGGCACTGAGGAAGATCAACCTGCGTATCGGCAAAAGGGAGATACTTGGACTCGTTGGCGAAAGCGGCTGCGGGAAATCCACTCTCGCAAGACTCGTTCTCGGGCTTGAAAAACCTACCGGCGGCAGGGTTCGTTTTGAAGGTATCGACCTGTCGAGCCTTGAGAGCCAGGGGCTAAAAAGATTCCGGAAAAAGGCGCAAATGGTCTTCCAAGACCCCTTTTCGTCCCTAAACCCCAAAAAGACCATATTCAAGATAATCAGTCAGCCACTTAAGATTCACAATATCTGCCCCAGGAACCAATTGAGACAGGAGGTGCGGCATCTCCTCAGGATGGCGGGGTTTAACAACCCTGGCATCGAAAACAGGTATCCCCATGAATTCAGTGGGGGCCAGAGGCAGCGAATCGGAATCGCAAGGGCCCTGGCGACAAGGCCTGAACTCGTGGTGCTTGACGAGCCCACCTCTGCACTTGATGTATCCATCCAGGCCCAGATAATAAACCTTATCCTTGACCTCCAGGAATCTAAGAGGTTAAGCTGCCTCTTCATTTCACACGACCTGCCAATAGTGGAATTTGTAAGCCACAGGATAGCGGTTATGTACAGAGGCACCATCTGCGAAATCATGCCGAGGGAGGCATTCGTCCTTACGGGTGATGGCACAGCCTCGCAACCGCACCATCCATATACCAAGTTCCTCATGAAATCAATTCCTGTTCCAAGGCCTATGGCAAACTCGCACTGCGAAGGTGCAGAACACGGTCCTGCAAACCAGGTCGAAGTAGTTCCGGTCCGAACCGGCGAACATCGGGAAGGCTGTCCCTTCTTTCACCGCTGCCGTGAAAGGACCGGCAGATGTGCAAGGCAGGAACCAGCCCCGGTAGAGGTTTCAAGGGAGCATGTGATAAACTGTCATCTTTTTTCACCGTTGAAAAGGAGTAGTAAAGCAGAATGAAATTCGACGCTACAGTTACCGATCTCTTTGATCTTGACATACCTGAGAGCTATGAGATTCCCGAATGCCTTCCACTGATGGCCCTGAGGGACGTGATCGTTTTCCCCTCAATGGTCGTACCCCTATTTGTTGGAAGGGAGGCATCCATTGCCGCTGTCAACGAGGCCCTCACCAACGACAGGCTAATATTCCTTGTCGCCCAGAAAGACGCGCGCATAGACAAGCCCGCCTCGGACGACCTCTACACTACAGGCGTTATAGCAGCCATCATGAGAACCCTCCAGCTTCCGGATGGCAGGCTGAAGATACTCACGCAGGCACTGCTCAAGGGAAAGATAATAGAAATGGTCAAGGAACAGCCCTTCTTCAAGGTAAAAGTAGAACCTATTGAAGATGAAGAAATAGAGATTTCCGTAGAGACAGAAGCCCTCATGCGACACGTCCGGGAGCAAGCTGAAAAGCTTTTCAACATAAAGAACATCTTCAGCCCCGAGCTTGGCATAATCCTCAGCACTGTCAATGATCCTGGAAAACTCGCAGACGTTGTTGCATCAAACCTGAAACTCAACGGCGCGGAGGCACAGGAGATACTCCAGCTTTTTCACCCCATAGAGAGGCTTGAAAAGGTTTCGGAGTTCCTTGCCCGGGAGATAGAGGTATCCACCGTCCAGGCAAAGATACAGTCTGAGGCCAGGGAAGAGATGAGCAGAACCCAGAGAGACATATTCCTCAGGGAACAGCTCAGGGCCATTCAGAAAGAGCTCGGAGAGATAGATGAACGGCACAAGGAGATCGAGGAATATAAAGCAAAGATAAACCAGGCCGACATGCCTGAAAATACCGAGGAAGAGGCCCTTAAGCAGCTTAAACGCATGGAGTTCATGCATCCCGACTCATCGGAGGCAGCCCTTGTCCGCACTTACCTCGACTGGCTTTGCGATCTCCCCTGGTCTGTCACCACGAGAGACAAGCTCAATATCAAAAGGGCCAGGAAGATACTCGATGAAGACCACTATGACCTGGAAAAGGTTAAGGAACGGATCATCGAGTTCATCGCTGTAAGAAAGCTTAACCGCAGTGTAAAGGGGCCTATACTATGCTTTGTGGGCCCGCCCGGTGTGGGAAAGACCTCCCTTGGAAGATCCATCGCAAGGGCCCTCGGCAGAAAGTTCGTACGGCTTTCCCTCGGCGGCGTAAGAGACGAGGCAGAAATCAGGGGCCACAGGCGCACCTATGTGGGTGCCATGCCTGGCAGAATAATCCAGGGAATTAAACGGGCTGGCACCAGGAACCCTGTATTCATGATGGACGAGGTGGACAAAATCGGGGCGGACTTCCGCGGGGACCCAGCGGCCGCCCTTCTCGAGGTGCTCGATCCCGAACAGAACAACGCCTTTTCCGACCACTACGTGGAGATCCCCTTTGACCTTTCAAAGGTGCTTTTCATCCTCACTGCCAATGTTATTGACACCATACCTTCTGCCCTTCTTGACAGACTCGAGGTCCTGAGGCTATCCGGTTACACGCCCGAAGAAAAAAAGGAAATAGCAAGAAGATACCTCATCAGGAGACAGATGAAGGAATGCGGCCTCAAGGAAGGCCAAATAGAGATATCCGACCACGCCCTTTCCTCCATTATCTCAGACTACACGGAAGAGGCGGGGCTGCGAGAGCTTGAAAGGCAGATTGCGGCGGTGTGCAGAAAAGCGGCCTGCAAGGTGGCGGATGGCCAGCATGGCCCGTTCAGGATTACTGCTGGAAATATCCACAAGTACCTTGGCCCTCCAAAGGTCATTTCCGACTTCATCAGGGAAGACAGCCAGGTAGGGGTTGCCACCGGCCTTGCATGGACTGCGTACGGAGGGGAGGTAATGCGCATAGAGTGCCAGATAATGTCTGGCAAGGGCAACCTCACCCTTACGGGCCTTCTCGGTGAGGTCATGAAGGAATCGGCCCAGGCGGCCCTGAGCTGGATCAAGTCAAGGGCAAGAGAGCTAGAAATCAATCCGAAAGAATTCGACAAAAGGGATATTCACATCCACGTACCTTCAGGCGCCATACCAAAAGACGGTCCTTCCGCAGGGATCACCCTGACAACGGCGCTTGTCTCGGCACTTACGGAAAGACCCGTCAATAAGGACGTGGCGATGACCGGAGAAATAACCCTTACCGGAAGGGTGTTACCCATTGGAGGTCTAAAGGAAAAATCTATTGCCGCATTAAGGAAGGGAATCCCCATCATAATAATCCCGGAGGCCAACCTAAATGACCTTTATGAGATACCTGAACGGATAAGGAAACGGATAGATTTCAAACCGGTAAAATCCATGGAGCAGGTTCTAAAATTATCCCTCCTGCATAGAGAAACGACGCAAAGCAAGGGAGCGAAGAAAGATGGATAGGATCAGGGTAAACGAAAGGCGTCTGTCGTCCATTTTCATGGAACTATTAAGGATTGACAGTCCGTCGAGACATGAAGGACAGGTTGCGGCCTACGTCAGGCGCTGGTGCTCCACGAACGTCCCTGAAGCAGTGGTGCTTGAGGACAATTCACAGGTGGATACTGGTTCAGAAACCGGAAACCTCATCATAAAGATACCTGGTAACACAGAAGCGCCCTCCTTCTTTTTTAACGCTCACATGGATACCGTTGAACCTGGGAGGGACGTAAAGCCAATCATAGAAGACGGGGTATTCCGAAGCGATGGCTCCACCATCCTCGGGGGAGACGACAAGGCAGCCATAGCCATAATGCTCGAGACTGTCCTTTGCATGAGGGAGCATCAGGTCTCTCACGGCCCGTTTGAGCTCCTTCTTACCACCTGCGAAGAGATTGGACTTCTCGGAGCAAAGGCCCTGGATGAAACCCTTGTCGAAGCACGGGCGGGTATAGCCCTCGACACGGAAGACCCTGATTCTGTAATAAACCGGGCACCCGCCGCAGTGCGTTTCAAGGTCACGGTACACGGCCTTGCGGCCCACGCCGGGCTGGATCCTGAAAAGGGGATAAATGCGATAAGGGTGGCGGCCAAGGCCGTATCTACCGCCCCCCAGGGAAGAATAGACAAAGAGACCACCTGCAACATAGGAACCATTAAGGGCGGCACGGCAACAAACATAGTGCCGGACCTTGCCGAGGTAGATGGGGAAGTAAGAAGCCACCGGGAAGAACGGCTAAGGGAAATCCAGGACGAAATGCTGAAATGCTTTTATAAGACAGCCGAGCTATCAAGGAAACAGACATCCGGCAGGTATCCCTACGTTTCGGCCACGGTTGAAGATGACTATCCCTTGATGCACGTGTCAGAGGACCATCCAGTGGTTAAGTCAGTGCAACAGGCGGGCAGGAACCTTGGCAGGTCCATCAGGATAGAAATGACAGGCGGCGGAAGCGATGCCAATATTCTCAACGAAAAAGGGCTTGCCACGCTTATCGCCGGGATAGGAATGCAGAAGGTCCACACCACGGAAGAATTCATCAGGCTCGATGACATGGTAAAAAGCTGCATGATGGTGATAGAGGTATTAAGAACATGGCGGAAGACGTGTCATTAATGCTTCCACTTCTATGGTGAATAATTTCACCTGTTGGCGCCTATGCTTTCATCCAAAGACATTTGTGTCTGCCACCGGGAAATTATTTTTTTTTCCTCTTGCAGGCCCGTGATTTCAGTGTCGCCTCTATCCAGTCACACATCCTCACGGGTCTTTTGTGCCCCCTTGAAGGAGGGGCTATATCAAGGGCGAGAAGTCCCGCCACCACGGCCGAGGCCATGGATGTACCGCTAAGAAAATTATAATGCCCGCCCGGAACCGTGGTGAAGATATTCTGGCAAGGCACAATCACGTCAGCCATGGCGCATACCCTTGGCCCTGGAAACAAACGGCCGTTTTCTATCACCCCTCCAACGGACAATACGTCATCAAGCCTTGCAGGGAAAGGCAGCTTGTCCAAACCGGGTCTATTACCCACGGGCGCCACAAAACGCACTCCTCTCTTGTGACCCTGACGGATCAGGGCCATGATGATCCCGTCGTCGGCATAGGCGCCGAGGCTCATATTTACTACTCCCGCTCCATGCTCAATGGCGTAATTCAGTGCCCTTGCTATGGAACTCGAAAAACACTGTCCAGCCGGAGCACCATTTCTGATCTGCCGGCAGGCCCGGAGAGCCAGCAAAGGGGTAATAGGCGCTATCCCCTCTATGCCCATGCCGTTTTGCCTCGCCCCGATAACTCCCGCCACCGCTGTACCATGTATTTCAGGCTGGTATGATTCATCGTGAATAAAATTTTTCTTCTCTACCACCCCTCCCTTAAGATCGGGGTGAGTGGTATCCACACCGGTATCTATAACCGCCACTGTTATCTTTCTTCTGCTGCGAAGACTTTTCAGCCTTGACAGGTCCAGTATGTCATAGATCCACTGCCTTTTCACCAGAGGATCACTAAACAACTGGAATATGTAGTTGGGACCGGCGTGCCTAACAAAGGGCAACTTGCCTGCCTTTTCGAGCACCTCGTCCACGTTTTGGCCCTCCGTGGAAAACACACCGCATATACGCCCAAGAACTGTAAGCCTGTACTTGTAAAGAAGCCGGATACCAAGCCTTTTTTCAAGCCGCGTTACAATATCGCTTTTTTCATCTTTCTCCCATACGAGAACCACCTGGCCAGGTACATAGGTCCCCTTCTTATCAATGATGAATTTCCAGAGGGGACTTTTCCCGATAAGCTTCCCGTCCCGGGCAAAGCCCCTTACCTGCCAGTAGACATCCGTCAGTGAGGCAAAATACCTTACGGCTATACGTGATGGCACCGTGTAACTCTCCGACTTTACGTAAGCGGAAAATAGAGGTTTCCCGTCCCTCGACCCCCTGAACTCGATGAAATATGCAAAGGTGTCTCCACCCGGACCCTGCCACCTGAAGGTCATGTCGTCGAGGGATATCCTTGCGTTCATGGCCGGGCTTTTAAGACGGATTCTCTTCACCCTGTACGACTCTGTCGTCACGAAGTAGACGGCCTCAGGCATGTTAAAATCAACTTCGGGGTTAGTTATTACAAACCTTACCCGGTGTACGCCAGGCTCAAAGGTAGGCATTACGGCCGTGGACGGAAGTTGCAGCACCACGCTCCTGCCATAGGTGATGTGCCTGAACACGTCCGCAAGAGGCCTTCCATCAACCTCCCAGTACCCCTTCAGCAGACCAGTGCCAAGATAGCGTATTTCCGCAAAAAGCTCGGGTGGCTCTTGTCCCATGTCAACCGTTGTCTCGGCCCTCTTGTTACCAAAGTAGAGCTGAATACGTGAGATCCTGAAGGGTGAAGCCGCCTCCGTGGTAACCACAATGTAAACGGATGCGGAAAGGCTGAATTCCCCGTTTCGGAAAACCCTCGTGTAAGTGAATCTATTTATACCAAGCTTTTCCGCTCTCCTGAGCACTGACACGGGTACGGTAACCTGTTCAGTTACCGAGGCGTGGCCACCGTGTACTCGCACCCGCAGGGAGCTATAAACAGTGCCGAGGTTCCGGCCCTTTGATAAAAATACGCCCTGGCTGGAATCCAAAACGGTATCTATGTCGCTCTCTCCCGAAAATGCGTAGGCCAGATTAAGTGTAGAGGCCAGGCCCCTCGGGATGACCACCTGTTTTGGGGACACCGAAACGGAAAGATTCCGCTTCTTGGGCTTTACCGGGGCCTTCTTTATGTTGAGCGTAAATCGCCTTGTTGCAACCTGGGAACCTTTTGGACAGGCATCTGTCGCCCTTACGGAAAAAACGAACCTGCCCGCCTCCTTTGGGACACCTGAAAGCATGCCCTGTCCTGAAAAGGAAATTCCCCTTGGAAGCCTGCCACCGGACAAGGATAACGTGACAGGAGGACTGCCACCGGAATAGGCGATGCGGCCTGAATAGGACCTGTTCACCTCGCCAGCTTCCAGAACCTGTCCCGTCGTGATTGATAGCGCCGGACAGGTGACAACCGGGGGAGGAGGGGGTGGGGGAGGCGCCTTTACCTCTATAGTAAAATTTTTCTGAACACGCTGGGAACCATGAGGGCATGAATCCGATACCATTACCGTGAAGGAATAGGTGCCGGTTGTCCCTGGCCTGCCGCTTAAAAGCCCGTCCATAGTTAACGAAAGGCCGGTTGGAAGCCTGCCGCCTGCGAAGGAATAGCTTACCCGAGGCTCTCCGCCTTCCGTTGACAGCTGGTAGCTGTAAGGCCTTCCAAGGCTTGCGCTTGGAAGCCTTGACGGGGAGACAAAGAAAAGGGGCCGACAGTTTATGGTAACTATTTGACGCTCCATATATGGACCAACGGATCGAGTGTTGCAGACCTTGCCAATCCCTGCAACGACAAGATACCTCCCCGGGTTCGCATAAATGTGCGTTAGCGACAGATTGCAGTTAGTGCTTCTGCACGTACCGGCCCTTCCCCTGTTTCCATCTCCGTAGTCTATCATTATCTCACAATTGACCCCCGGTGTGGAGTTTGCCCCGATGGGTGGGGGAAATAGGAACCTCGCTGCGACATCCACGTTGACAGGCTGGCCGGTATTTGCCGGGTTGGGATGGACATTCAGAGAAATTGCCAGGGCCTTGACAGGATGAAAGAACGAGAAAAATAACAGAGATATCAATCCGAGAGAGAAAAGTCTTTTCATGACCCCTCCTAAAATGCGAAATTCAGGCTGGTTGTAAAATCAACCATAAGCACAAAGGAATCCTCGGTATCACCGGAAACCCGGTCGTCCTGCCAAAAGTATCTACCGCGCAGGCCCACTGTGGGCTCCTCGACAATATGCATCCAGTCCCTGAGCAGTCTGAAGGCCAGCCTGGAATGGATGTCAAGGTTTTGCTGGTCCACAGAATTGTCATCGGCCTCGGTCAGGTTATAATTTCCCGCGCAAGACCAAGTGATACGCTCGCTTATCTGCCACTCCATGTCCCAGTTCGCCATGTACGTATCTGTCTCGACATTGCTCAGGTGGCTTATGGATTTATTGTAGCTCAGGCTTGGATTTATCCTGAAATATGTGCCTGTAAAACCTGGAGCAAAGGTAACGGTTATCGTGGCCGTATCCCCTGACACATGCTCCTTGTCATTTTGGTAAGAATATTCCGCGTGGAGATTGAAGTTCCATCTGCCGGCAAGCCATGAAACGTCAGCTCCCAGGTTGTCGGTGTCAAAATACACTGCCGGGGTATATTCAGGCTCGTCCTTGCTGTTCTGAATGGTCTTTTGATAAAAAAGGGAAAGGGGCAGACTTGGATACCTGTTGAACGAATACCTGACTCCCGCCTGATAATTGTAAACAGTGGGATACAAATCGTCATTCTCCACATTGTCATGGTAACGGGAGAAAAGAAACTCAAAACGGTTGTCCGTTAATGACAACCAGCTGCTAAGGGAGAATCCCTGCCTGTTCTTGGGAAGTCCCTGGTTGCCAATGACTTCGTAATCAGGCCCCATGTATTCATAGACCCCTGAAAACCCGTAATTTGCCTCATCCCAGGAAAAGGCGGCCTTGTAGGCCTTGTCACTTTCATAGCCAAACTCGTCTGCAGAGCTACTGTCATAATCGGAGATGTCGTATTCTCCCCTGATGCTCATCATAGAATCGAACCAGTTGGAATCAAGTATAAAACCAGTGACCTTGCCCCTTTGTCTTTCGGATACGGTGGATACTCCAAAGGAACTGCCCTCCTCACCCCCCTTTGCATAAAGAGAACGAAGGCTTATATGGTCGTTCCAGAAGGTTACTCCACCAGATATGCCGTAGATCTTGTCGTTTGGGTCTATATCCACACCAAGGCCCCCGTTAAGACCATAGTACTGGGCGGTATTGGTGGAAAACAGGTGCAGGGCCAGGTTGTGGTAATTGAAAAAAACCTGCCCACCTTTCCTTGCATAGTTATTTATGGTGTTTTCAGATTCCGTAACAATGATATCGCCAAGCTGGGAGTCCATCCTGAACGCCCCCTTTTCATAAACGGATTCAAGGAGGAAATTAATGACATCGAATCCCTTCTGCTCCGGTGGCTCGACAGGGTGATCCTGGTCCACGTACCGCAATTGCCCCGAGGCTGAAAATGTCCAGTGCCCTGCTGCAAGCTTGTTTTCCGTCCTCAAGGAACCATCAAGCCTGGAGTATGGCTCGTTTGGGGCATCATCCTTGTGAATCGCCATCTGATAGTTTACGCCTCCGGAATTGCTTGAATAGTCCTCCTTGAAAAGTCGTGACTGACGGGACGAAAAGCTGAAGGTTGCAAAACCTGGCGCGCCCTTCCTTGCGGTCCAGCTGAATTCGAGCGCATGCTCTCCCGCCGCGAGTGGCTGGACAGGGGCAAAGGAGCAGACCGCACCACTGCAACTGACAAGCTCGGTTACATCCACTCCATCAAGCAGCACCATGACATCCGAAGGAGGCGCGCCAGTTGGATATTTCCACTTGAACTGCGGTCTCTTTCCAACGATTTCCTTGTCCATGTTGGGACTCAGAAACTGGATCTCGCCAGCAAGGGTAGAGGTTTCTGCGCAAAAGAAAAAAAGGCCGAAAAGAAAAATTATCCAGGCGGGTTTCGATGCCATTTATCTGGTTTCCCTTTTAAGTGCCCTCTATAATTTAGTATTAGTAGGCTGGCTGCATAAACTCCAGGAACCTTGATTTCTCAGGCCCCGATATGGCCTTACCCTTCTTCATCTCGACAACAAACAGTCCCTTGCCCAAGGGGCCGTTAATGATCTTCATATGGTGTTTTTCAAGGAATTGGATAAGATCACTAAGGCGTACATCACCCCTGAAAATCACATTATACACAGGCCTCTGCTGAATAACCTGTGATGAGGACATGGTCTCAAAATGGGGCCTGCCACTGCCAAGCACGAAAAAGGCAAAAACGAACACGGCGGCCTGGGCCGCGCACAGCCCCCAGGCCAGGCCGGGGGATTTGAAAAGCCCGCCGAGCCAGTCAAAAAAACCGCGCCGTGGCCCGAGAGAACCCTTGGTGTTCGCATCAGCCGTATTTGCGCCGGTACGGTCGCAAATTCTCTCGAACACCTCCTCTGAGGGAAACGAGACATCCCTTTCCATCGCCTCAAAGGCTGCCTTGATCTGCTGTCCTTCCTGAAACTCCGTCATCAGTCTATCGTCCTTATCAAGGCATTCCTGCAGCAATTTATGTCCCTGTTCGCCCAGGTCTCCGGAAAAATACCTTTCTATAATATCCATACACTTATCGCTCTTTTTATCCATTTGCCAATTCCTTGGTCAATATCCACCTTAACGCCTTCTTGGCGTGGAACACCCTTGTCTTAACCGTATTCACAGGTATGGAGAGAATTCTTGAAATCTCATCGTAGGAAAACCCCTCAAAGAATGCCAGGTGCAGCACTTCCCTGTGTTTCCATGACAGCCTTTCAAGCCCCGCCTTCAAATATTCCGTATCCGCAAACCTGTCTGTAAATTCATCAGCCTTGCCATTTGACAGCTCAGGATGGTCGTCAATGTCTTCGAACCTCCTGGCCTTATTGAAAAACTTCAACGATAGGTTCCTTGCAATACCGATTATCCATGTCAATGCCTTTGACCTGCCCTCAAACCTTGATGCGCTTTTCCACACCTCTGTAAAGGTGTCGGCAAGTATGTCCTGTGCAGCCGACTCGTCCTTGACTATTCCAAGGATATAAAAGTAGACCCTGCGGTTTAAGGCGTTGTACAATTGAGCAAAGGCCTCCCTGTCATTCAGTGCTATTCGACCTATCAAGGCCTCAAAATCTGCCATGGTCAATCTCTTATTATTTACTTGGTTCTATATAAAGGATTAAAGGTTCAAAAAAATATCTCCCTTTAAACGATATTAGACCGGCCTACGCCAGGAGCCAAGACCATTTGGTAATTTTTTCCTGAAGATGCCGTTTTTTGTAGTTTTTCAGTCTTTTGGCCATGAAGGCAACACCTGCTTTATTCCGTGCCCGCTCATACCCCCTGCTGTTATTGGAGAGCACGGGTTGGTTCTTGATCTCATCTTGATAGGCATGATATTTTCACAATATCAACACCCTACAGTGGAGGCATGTCATTTATGGAGAACTTTGAATTTTGTAATCCAACCAAGATCATATTCGGGAAAGGAATACTTGGCAGGCTTGGAGGCGAGGTTAGAACGCTTGGAGAAAAATGCATTCTTGTAACCGGAAGTGAAAGCGCCAGGCGGACCGGCTCTTACGACTTGGTGAAGGCAGGGCTTGAAACGGAGGGTATCACGGTTTTCGACCTTTCGGGCGTCAAGGCAAACCCCGTTCTTTCCAAGGTACGGGAAGGGACAGAGATGGCTTGCGGGGAAAGAGTCTGCTTCATAGTCGCCCTCGGAGGCGGAAGCGTCATGGATACGGCAAAGGCCATTGCAGCGGGCGCAAGGCTGAATGGGGACATCTGGGAGGTCTTTGAGGGGAAAAGGGAAATAAAGGATGCCTTGCCCGTTATATGCATTCCCACCCTTGCCGCCTCAGGCTCAGAGATGAACGGCTTCATGGTGATAACCAACGAAAAAAGCGGATACAAGCTGGCGGCTGGCTCGCCATTTACCTATCCTCGGATCTCCTTTCTCGCCCCGGAGCTCACCTTTTCAGTGCCGAGAAACTATACGGCTTACGGCGGGGTGGATGCCGTCTGCCACGTGCTTGAACCTTACTTTAACAGCCCTGACCCATTCACGCCGGTGCAGGACGAAATTGCGGAGGGTCTTATCCGAACTCTCATGCACGCAACGGGAGGATGCATGGAGAAGCCAGACAATTATCAGGAAAGGGCGGCCCTCATGTGGGCGGCAACCCTCGCCCTTAACGGAATAACTCGCGCCGGCGTAGGTAATCACCCGTTCCCTGTGCACCTTATAGAGCATTCTTTGAGCGCCATTTACGGAGTACCCCATGGTGCAGGCCTGGCCGCACTGCTTCCAGGATGGATGAAATGGAAGGCCACCTTCAGGGATACGAAAAAGGTGGCGCAGTTTGGCATGAGGTGTCTTGGCTGCAAGGACAAGGGTAACGAGAAGGACACCGCCCTTGAGGCGGCTGATGCCTTTGGCAGGTGGCTTTCAGAGGTAGAATGCCCAAGAACTCTCTCTGAACTTGACATACCAGGGAAAGACCACGAAAAAATCGCCCAAAACGCCCTCTTTCAGTCAAGAATCTGGGGAATAGAGAATGATTACAACGCTACCGTCATCAAGGAGATCCTCTCCTTTTGCCAATAAGGGCCACAAGGAAGATGCTTATTTCGTAGAGTAGCAGCAACGGAGCCGCAAGGAGACACTGGTTTACCACGTCGGGCGTGGGTGTAAGTATCGCGGCGAGTATGAAGATCACGAGGATGGCATATTTTCTGTTTTTACTCAGCATCCTCGCATCTATTACGCCTATAAGCGCCATGAATACCATGAATATGGGCAGTTCGAAGGCGGCCCCAAAGCCAAGGAGAAGCTTTATAACGAGGCTGAAATACTCGCTGACACTTGGCAGAAGCTTCAAATCGCGCCCTGCGTAGCTTGCCAGAAAATTGAATGCGGCCGGAAAAACCACGATATAACCAAAAAGCGCCCCCCCCACGAAAAACAGGCTTGAAAAGACAATAAAAGGCAACGCCCATTTCTTTTCGTGTTCGTAGAGTCCAGGGGCCACAAAGGCCCATATCTCGTAAAGAATGAAGGGGCTTGCAATGAAAATCCCGCAGGTGAGCGCAAGCTTGAGATACGTGAAAAAGGCCTCTGGATAAGAGGTGAAGATAAGGCTTGTGCCAGGCGGCAGCACCTTTTCAAGCGGCCTTGAAAGCATGGCGAAGATAGGCTCTATAAAGGCGTAGGCGATACAAAAACCCACCACAACCGCGGCTATTGAGCGAATTAGCCTTGTCCTTAGCTCTGCAAGGTGCTCCGTCAGGCTGAGCTCCGTATCTCTATCATGGGCCAAAGTCATAGTACCATTTCTTTGAGGTAATGATCCTCAGGCCGCCCTCGTCCACAACTCCCATGTTTTCAAGCCTGACTCCTCCCCTACCGGGCACGTAGACGCCAGGCTCTACGGTCACCACCATGCCGCTCCTGAGACGTTTCCTGTTCCTGAAAGACAGGACCGGCTCTTCATGTATGGCGACACCTACCCCGTGGCCGAGGCCATGACAAAAATATTTTCCAAGGCCGTGCCTCTTTATCACGTCCCTCGCGACTCCGTCCGCATCCTTTCCGGTTACGCCCTCCCCTATGAAGGCCTCTGCTACCTCCTGGGCCTCCTTTACAACCGAGTAGATATGCATAGTAAAATCGTCAGGCTGCCCGATAAACATGGTCCGCGTCATGTCAGAACAGTAACCATCAAGACGGGCTCCCAGGTCGATCACTATAGGTTCTCCTTGCCTTATCTTCCTGTTTGTCGGGACAGCGTGGGGAAGCGCGCTATTTGGTCCAGAGGCCACTATAGGGGAAAAGGAAGGCCCGTCAGCCTTGATGTGAAGCCCTTTTAGTATTTTAAAGGCCACATCCTTTTCGGTCATTCCCGGTCTCAGGGAAGACACGGCCTCTTCAAATACCTCCTCGGCCACCTGCTCGGCAGCCTCTATCCTTTCAATCTCCCACGGTTCCTTCCGGGACCTCATCCTGAAGACGAGGTTCCCAAAATCCACCAGGGAAGCAGGGTATACCGCCTTCTTTATCCGCCTATACATGGCACAGGATATAAAGGAGGGTTCGTAGCCGCACCTGTCTATGCCAAGATCCCGGAAAAGCCGCCTTAACAGGGGCGGCGCCCCCTTTTTATACGGCGCGACACTGAAAAGAGGCGCCTCCTTCCCGGCCTGTTCAATATAGCGACCGTCAGTAAGAAGCAGGTTTTCACTCCTCGTTATAAGGAGACATCCGCTTGACTCGGCAAGGCCCGTATCCCCCGCCTTAAAACCGCTCAGATAATACCTGTTTTCCGGGCAGGTAATAAGCACTGCATCGAGATCCATAGCGGCCAGTGCCTTCCTTACCCTGGAAAGCCTAATACTTAATTCTTTTTTCATCAGCTCCTACCTGCTATTGTCCATTAGCGTTGACGTGGGACAATCTACCCCGAATCCCGAATCAAAAAAAGAGGACAAGAAATGAAGAGGAACAAAATCGGCATGGATGAAAGAATAATCGTGGCCCTCGACGTTGAGAACGGAGAACGTGCAAGGCGGCTTGTTCGGGAACTCGAAGGTGAAACACGTTTTTTCAAGGTAGGCCTTCAGCTTTTTCTGGCAGAGGGATTTCCCATGGTGGACTGGATTGCAGGCCGGGGGCACAGAATCATGCTTGACCTCAAGTTCTACGACATACCAAAAACGGTAGAGCTTGCCTGCCGGCAGCTAAACAGGAGGAATATCACCTTCGCAACAGTGCACGGGAACAATAATATACTCGATGCCGCAGTTCTCGGCGCAAAAGACTATTCCGTACTGGCCGTAACCGTCCTTACGAGTCTCGGCAACGAAGAATTAAAAGAGGTACGCTCACCGCTGTCAATGGGGAGGCTCGTTGAAATGAGAGCGGCTCAGGCTAAGAAAGCCGGATGCCGGGGGGTGGTCTGCTCCCCCCTTGAAGCCCGGGCCGTGAGAAAACTGGTCGGGAACCGCATGTTCATTGTAACACCGGGCATAAGACCGTCAGGACTTCTTGCCGGACTGTCTGATGATCAAAAGAGAACAGAGACCCCTTATGCCGCCATAAAGGCCGGTGCGGATTTCCTCGTAATCGGAAGACCCATAACCACGAGTAAAAATCCGGCAGAAAGCGCAAGGAAAATCAAGGAAGAGATACAGAAAGCGCTTTTATAACAGGCAGGAGACTAATCGTTAAACGCCACCTCTACCACGAACATTCCGTTTGGCGTTTCAAAGGGCACCGCGAGGCATGGCCCGGTATGTATGTGGCGTATGGAATGCTTGTGCCCTGCAACCACCGTAGGGGTTCCGGCCTGCAAAGTCACCCCTATCCCTTCGAGACGCCTGCGGGCATCCCCGCAAATCATATTTGTCATCTCGCCTACCGCATCCTTCACCTCATCGTTCAACTCGGTCACGGGCATCCCAAAGAGGTTTGTAACTATTGCGCAGATACAAGGAGACTCGAAGGACAGTGACATTGAACCCTGGGCATCCCCGGTAATTCCGATAATTCCGGATACATCTCCCATGGCGGTAGAGTCCTTTTTCAGAAATGGCTTCCCTGGCTTTGCCTCTACCATCGCCATGGTCTTGAGAACATTTATCGCCGCCTCGAGGAAGGGGTTAATTATTTTCGCATCCACAAGAAGTTCTCCTTTCTTTGTTGCTGTGGTCCTGAATGGATTCAGTTTTTTTATCGGTAATTGAGGAACTTCCATTAACGGATATGGGAGAAAAACTTGTTCCCTTGCAAGACCGGCGAATCAGCATGGCTCCGCCGTTAGAATCCGCTCAGAAAGGCAGGTTGACGGAGCCGGCAGAGATAACCTTGTAGAGAAACCAGCTTATCATGATACCGCATATAAGCAGCCGGAGAAATGCTGCAACAATAAACCCCACGAAGGAGCCAAAACCAGAGGTAAGGGCCTGCCTGAGCTCACCACCGGATAACAACTCGCCGATTATCGCGCCGATGAATGGGCCTATGATGATTCCCGGAGGCCCTACCACGAAGACCAAGAGCATTCCCAGGACCGCGCCTATGGCCCCCGCCTTTGTACCATTGAACTTCTTAACCCCCCAGATGGTGGAAAGGTAATCTATTACGTAGGTGGAAAAGGCAAGAAGTCCCTCGGCAACAAAAAAACTCAGGGGCCAATGGACGTTTGGATCGAGGAAGGCGAAGGCCACGATTCCGAGCCATATCATCAAGGCCCCCGGCAGAGTTGGAAGAAGCAGTCCGGCAACACCGGTAATGATGAGTACAAAGGATATTATAGAGGCGAGTGCGACCTGATCCATATCAACCTGCTGACCTGAGAAGCGATATCAGGCTAACCCCTGAATATGCAAAAGTCCACAAAAGAATCACGAGGTAGAGGGACCGGCTGTTCCTGATCCACGGAAAAAGCAAAAGCACCGCAATAGGTATAGCCGGAAAAACCACGCCAGCCAAGAGCGGGGCAAAGTATCTTAGAAGCTCTTGTATTCCGAGGAAGAACCAGGGACCCTTTATGAGATGAGCATGGGCAGAGGGAAGATCAATGGGCGCCCTTACCAGAAAACAGCAAATCACCCCTGCGGATAGTGCAAGCGAGAAGGCGCCATAGCTTATCCTTACCCTTTTGGTATGATACCACGTGCCCATGAGCCAACAGAAAAAGCCGGCAAGTATATGTACTGCATACAACCTGTTCAGGCCATCGCCCGAAATATTCATCAACACCTTATCCAGGAGGCGCCCCGCCACGGGAATCTTCAAGAAAAGGTGCTCCGCCACAGCCCCTGCGGCCCGGCCGGTGGCGTCGTAGCGAAGAACGTAACCTGAGAAAAGATCATATATTGCCACCGGCGCTGAAAACGAGATCAACATCCAGTGCCATTTCATCCGTGGGAGGGAAAGTCCCCGGCCCACCTCCTTCCCAGCATCAAGCACATGCAGAAAAAGAAGCACTACAAAGGCCTGGCTTGTCCAGAAATGAAGGGACCGCCAGAAAAATCCGAAGGGCAGTATGGCGTCTATTGCCACCACCGATACAAAGGGCGTGGCCGGTTCGTACTGGTAGGCCACAACGAACCCACTCAGGATGGACAACAGCAGGAATGCCCCTGCTATTTGTCCGTAGGATAAGGTCTTCATCTTGGAATATAAACCACGTATCCTGCCTCGTTTTCAAGCACCTTGACCGGGAACCTTGGCAAATCCTTCCTTGCAGGCCCTGAGATGTAGGCCCCGCTTTTCTTGAAACGGCTCTGGTGACACGGGCATAAGAATATGGATTTTGCTTCTATGTAGTTTATCCTGCATCCAAGATGGGTACAGGTCCTTGAAACAGCATAGGGACCGGCGTCTGTCTGAAACAGGACGAACTCGGGCTCTATGACAAATTCACCCGGTTTAAGCGCTCTTGATATACGCCTTTCAACAGGAGGACGAAACCTCTGGCTGTTCCAAAAAGAGAACAGGGGATACGCAACAAGGGCCGAGGCCAAGGCTGCCAACCCGTTTCTAAAAAAAGACCTTCTCGTCAAGTACTCTCCCCAGGCTTCCCTTGAGATTCAAAAGAAACAACTATTTTCCCCAAGAGCAAGGCCTATGGGGCTAAAAGCAGCATGCCCCCTACCAAACTCTCCTACGCACTCCAAGAAAATAACCCAAAAAGGCAAGGACCACTGCCAACATTATCTGAGCCCACACTGAAAGGGTTGGGACAGTAGCTCGGTAGGT
>WGDC01000002.1 GCA_015493475.1 Deltaproteobacteria bacterium | reverse complement strand
TTGAAGGAATGAACGGTCTATTCCAGGCTGCAAGAGCCAGAGCCCGTGGATACAGGAATGTCCAAACCTTCATTACCATGATTTACCTCATTGGAGCACCACTGGGCCATTTCCTAAAATCCACATGAAACGTCGAAGAACCAAAAATATTATAAAGATTAGAGGACAGGCCGTGAACACACTGTCCATTAAATACCTCATCTCAGGCGGGATAATTACCAACTACTTCTGCACCTCCTCCTGCAGGCACTGTCTGTACAACTCCAGCCCCCACTGGCCCAAGGAGTACATGGATGCGGCAACTGCTGAAAGGGCCCTTGAGACCTGTAGGCGTCTTGGCTATAAGTCCGTACACATAGGAGGTGGCGAGCCCTTTCTGAACTTTGAAAGGTTAAAGGAGGTCTTGGTAGTTGCAAGAAAGACGGGCGTTTCCATAGAGTATGTAGAGACCAACTCCTCATGGTACACAAGTAAAGCCAGGGCCGTCTCCATGCTTTGGGAGCTGAATGACCTCGGCCTTAAGACTCTTCTTGTCTCGGCAAGCCTCTTTCATCTTGAATACATACCCTTTAAGAAGGTGACTGGCGTGGTAAGTGCGTGCCGAGAGGTGGGCATTTACCCGTTTATATGGACAGAGGCCTTCTTATTGACAAAAACAGTACGGATGTCTAAATGTAAATTCAGCATATGTGCGGAATTAGTGCCTTATTTTTATCTTTATTTTGTAGGGTTTGTCAAAAAAATACATATCCCCTTGTCAAAATTCACCCTTTCCATCCCCAACTATCCAAATGCCAAAACTGCCTTTAGTTCCCTATGAGGCACAAAATGAGAATTTTTTTGACCCTGATATCGCTTATTCCCTTGTTAATAAATTTTCTGTCCGTACCAGCCGTGGCAGGTTTTGATCTGGATGCGTTTCAAAAAACAGTTGAACAGATCCAAAAGGTCACGGGGCAGGTCCCTAATCCTGCTCCTTCAGTGGCAAGCAGGCCCATTTCAGGCGTCATTACAATAGATGACGTATCAAGGCCCTGGTATTTCAAGATGGATTGGTTTGATGCTGCGGCATGCTCCAGGATTTATTACCAGGTAAACAATGGCAAACCGATATTTCTGGTTGAATTTGCAGGGCCACATCCACCAACAGGGGCACCCATAAAGATTGAAGGGTTGAGGCCCGGAGACAGGATTAAGTTTTTGGTAAAGACCCACTGGCATGGGTGGCGTGGGCCTGTAGATTCAACCAACAGCAGGTATTTAAAGGCCTTTCAAAAGGGCCCGCGACTCTTTTACTTCCAGTTTGAGGACGCAGGCGGGACTCACATGGCCTATAATGACGGGGCCTTCTACTTCCATCAGGAAGGCTACGGCCCGCAGCCAAACAGGTTGATATGGATAAAGACCTTTGACACGTCAAAGGTCCCTGGAGGAATACTCTTTAATGGCACGGTTCATGTCTCAAGGCCAGGGCCTGTGACATCCCAGATAGACATCAGGGACAATACATGGAACACCTACAGACTCATCAACCTGGGCTTCAATGCCCAGGGGCCAGGTGATTATCCATTTGATTACACCCTGAGAGATCCGCTTCCTGCTCCCATGTACACATCCTTCTGGCAGGTATCCTTTTACAACGAACGGGACGCAAGGGTGAGGGCCTTAAAGGGCTGTATCGAGGAGGCAGGCCAGGGTAGTGGGATGTGGTCATCTGGCGATCTTGTTCTTTATTACAACTTTGACAATTGCAGGGCCAAGGATCAAAGCGGAAACGGCCTTGACGGGGTGATCTACGGCTCTCCCATGTGCATAGGCGGGCTTCAGGTTCGCTCCCTTTATTTTAACAGTGTGGATCACAATAACGGCTGCGGAAGGCCAGGGGGTGATTTCATAAGCCTGCCAGCCCTTGGAAGCATTTGGGAAAAAGGCATAACCATTTGCGCCTGGGCAAAGTTTGAAGAACCAAGATCCTATGAAAAGATCGTGGACTTGGGCCGTTCAAACGGCGAAAATGGCGGATATAATGTGGTCTTTGGCCGAATTGGCAACACAAACAGGATAGAAATCGAAAGCTGGGTGAACACGGACGGAAGTTATAACAGGACAGTGGGCAGGCTTTCTTACCCCGGCATAGTAAACGGCGAGTGGCGCCATTACTGCGCAACCATAGACAACAAGACCCGCAAGATGAAACTCTACATAAACGGAAGCTTAAAGGCAGAAAAAACAGGAAACGGGGTTGCCAACGTGGCCCGTTCAAGAAACTTTATTGCCCATTCCAACTGGTGTTTCAACGATCCTGACTTCAAGGGGGCCATTGACGAGCTTCGCATCTACAAGAGAGCGCTTTCTGCAGGCGAAATTAGAAGGCTTTACAGTAAAAGCACAGCCAGGCCTCCTCAAGCGGTCCAGGGTAGCGCCTTTGGCTCCACAAGGAAAAACCCCTTCATATTTCAGGGCGCAATCTACTATCTTCCAAGTGGCACAAGCCGCCTTCCGGATTTTTCAAGGCTTGCCCCAGTGGGAAGGATCTACAACGCAATTCTTGACATAAAGCCCCAGAGGTTCGACAAGGGCTTTCCTGGCATCACCGACCGCTTCGAGTGGTTCGCAATAGATTACAAGGGGAAGATATTCATATCCAAACCCGGCACCTATACCTTCTCCCTCTTAAGTGACGACGGTTCGCGTCTCATCATAGACAACAGGGTGGTTATAGATAACGACGGGATTCACCCGCCCAGGGAGGAAACGGGCCAGATATTCCTCGAAAAGGGGCTTCATTCCGTGGAAGTTCAATATTTCCAAGGGCCCCGCTACTATGTTGCCCTTGTCCTATCTCTGGTCAAAAACGGCAGAAAGATACCATTTGACATCAGGCAGTATGCGCCTGTCAGCATGAAGGAGGAAAGATGCCAGACCAGGCTTTCCATGGGAAGCAAGATACTTTTTGATTTTAACAGCTACAGCCTGAAGCCCCAGGCAATAGAGGTCCTGGATTCTGTCCTGGGGCTTTTAAGGGGCACGGCCTATGAAAAAATAATTGTGGAGGGGCATACGGACAACATAGGCTCAGATGCCTATAACGACAGGCTTTCCCGGCAAAGGGCGCAGGCGGTTGCCAGCTATCTTGTGGCAAAGGGCATTCCTTCAAGTGCAATAAAGGTCATTGGTTATGGCAAGAGGAGGCCCATTGTGCCAAATGATACCGAGGAGCACAGGGCCAGGAACAGGCGGGTGGAAATAGTGGTAAAAAGGCCCTGTGGGAAATAATTGGCAGGGAGTAAGCAAAAGGGCACCCTTTGGCCCAACCAAACGGAGCTTCTGCTTCTTAAGAAGGCTGCAAGGGACCTGCGCTTGCTCCTTGGACGGGGTTACAAGCGCAAAACGGCAATAGCCTTTGTGGGTAACCACTACCAGCTTTCAAAGGTCCTTCGCCACATGCTTTTCAGGGCAGTGATGCCCAGGGACGTGGCCAGAAATCGAAGGTCCAAAAGGGTTTTGCTGCGTGAGATAGAGGGTGAAGACGTTCTGCTGGACGGATACAACTGTTTCATCACACTTGAAAACGCCATGAAAGGGCTTCCGGTAATAAGGTGTGACGACGGCTTCATAAGGGACGTAAGCGGTGTTTTCAGGAGGTTCAGGCCCGGAAGCAGGACGTTAAGCGCCTGGCAAATGATGGAAGGCGTGTTCAGGCGTCACCGGCCTGGATACATCCGTGTTTTCCTTGATGCCCCCTATTCAAATAGCGGGACATTTTGCAGGCAGGTAAATTCATGGCTCAAGGAGGCGGGCCTTAAAGGGGAAGGCGTACTTTCAAGAAAATCTGAGAGGCTTATTGCCAGGTCTTCCTCAATAAAGATCACGGCGGACTCAGTAATTATTGACAACAGCCACAGGGTCTTTGACCTAACAGGCCACATTGTCACCAGGTTGCTTAGGCTTCGCCCCCTAACTTTTTGACGCGTCTAAAGATACTTTCTTAAAACGTAAAAGACCGCCGCTCCAATAAGAAAGCATGCGTAGTTTGCTGCCATAAATTTTAATGTAAAGTCCTTGATTCCTGCCTCTTTCTTTGAAGATATGTAAATCTTGTAGGCTATAAGGTTTGCAAGTGAGCCTATAAGCCCTCCGAAGCCGCCCACGTTTGTGCCCCAAAGAAGGGCCTTCCAGTTGGTGGTAAACTTTGCGAACAGAAGTGCTGCCGGCACGTTGCTGATTACCTGGCTGCTTAGGGCAGAAAGAAGAAAGACATGCCTTGAGTGTTCAATGGTGGTCTGGAATATGGCCTTGAAGTTTTCAGATATCCCCATGAAGCAAAGTATGGTTAAAAGGAGCCCGTAGTCCACTTTAAGGCAGGAAGGCTCAAGAAAGGGAAGTAGCAGGATAACCGCCGCCGCCGAGAAGGCTGGAATGATTTTAAGAATGGCCAGTATTACCACAAGGGTGGAAAAGAGGAAGACCGTCCCCTTTTTGAGGTTAACAGGTGCGGATTTTCCTTTAGATACCTCATGGGCTTTTCTGTCTAGAAAGAGGGCAGTAGCTGAGAGCATGCACAGAAAGAGCAGAGAGAAGGGAAGCATCACCTTAATAAATTCCATGGGGCCAAGGTCAAAATGCCAGAATATAAAGAGGTTTTGGGGGTTGCCAAAGGGAGTAAGGGCAGAACCAGCGTTTGCTGCCAGGGCTTCGAGTATCATAAGCCACGTCCTGTTTGTAAGCTCAATGGCCAGGGTGATTGGAACCATGACAACGAGAGCCGCATCGTTGGTAAACACCATGGACAGGAAAAAGGTGACCAGGGTGAGCTTTAGTGCAACATATTTTCCCTTTTCAAGCCTTACTGCCATGTTTTCAAGGGTTCCGCTGACCTCAAGTCCCTTTACCGTTACAAAAAGGGAGAAGAGGAGAAAAAGTATAGAGAAATCATTTGGAGAAAAATGGGGAGTTTGTTCGAGGTAGAGGCTTGAGGCCACAAGGCCAGCAAGTGAGCCCATAAACAGCCAATGTTTTACCAGGCTGTCTATTATCAGCCTCGTTTTTCTACCTTCACTTTTTGATGTTTTCCTGGCCGTTTTCAATTGGGCCTCCAGATGAAGGGTCTCTTTTAATGATTATAATGATCTTATGCCTAAAAGTAAGGTTTTAAAATGAAAAATTTTGCAGTGACAGGTTTTCTTGAAGGCTTATTCAAAAGGTGTTAGCCTTTGCCCATTATTAAAAAAGCCAGAGTAATATTCATTGCCGGAAGGGGAGTACTCCATGGATTTTGAGGCAGTCATCGGCCTTGAGGTACACGTTCAGTTAAAGACCAATAGCAAGATATTCTGCTCGTGCTCAACCGAGTTTGGGGCACCTCCAAACACCCATA
>WGDC01000001.1 GCA_015493475.1 Deltaproteobacteria bacterium | reverse complement strand
TTACTGAGGGAAGGGAGATAAAATAATGGGGAAAAAAGGATTTTTTTCAGTCGTTCTTGGCACCTTGTGGTTGTTGTTTATATGGGTCTCGGCTTCGCTGGCCGGCGGTGGTCATGCGTACCCCAATGGCGCCGAGGCCTTCATGGTGGCCGTGATGCCGCCGCCAGGGCTTGCTCTCATCAACTATGCCTATTACGGCCATGCAGGCAAGCTCAAGGATGACCACGGGGACGATACTCACCTGCTCGATGATGCGGACGTGGGCGGAGACATCATTAGGCTCATTTGGATATCCAAGCAAAGGCTGTTTGGGGCAAATTATGGCCAGCATCTTTTTTTCGGCGCCATTAACAAGGACTTGGATTTCAACGCTCCCGTTGGTTCAGGCCTGAAGAGCCACTATTCTGATTTCAACGCACTCTACGTTATCTATTCGCCCATGCTTCTCGGGTGGCACCTTGAGCAGGGCAGGCTCCATGTTGCGGTATCTGCCGCAGACATATACTTTCCATTGTACAATGAGGATAAGGGCAATATTGCATCGGTTGGCAGAAATTTTTGGACCTTCGAGCCGGTTCTTGCCGTAACCTATTTCCCAATGCCGCAGCTCGAGACCTCTATAAAAATCATGTACGATTTCAACACCCATCAGGACGACTACGAGCCGGGTCCTCCAGTTCGTGTTGACAGGACTCCCGGTCAGGAATTTCACTTCGATTTCAATGTTTCCTGGGGACTTACCGATTATTTTCGTTTTGGCGTCAATGGGTACTTTTATCAGCAGACCACCTCGGATGATTTTGACGATCTCGGGGACTTGCCTTCCCCTTTTAAAAAGGCGTTGAAGGACATAGAGGATTACAAGTCCAGGGCGGCGGCCCTGGGCCCCGGTTTTATGTATCAGCATAAGAATTTCATGGCGACGCTGAGGTACCAGCACGAGTTTGCAGTGAAGAACGACTCTGAAAAGCAAAACGTCTGGTTTAAGCTGATTTACATATTTTAGTATCGGATGTTAGATGGAATTCACAGAACGGAACAGGAGAAAATTGTAAAATGTCAGACAGCTATAAGATTCAACTTGATGAAAAGGACCTGCCAGAGGCGTGGTATAATGTTCTTCCCGATCTGCCGGAGCCTCTGGCCCCGCCGCTGAATCCTGCCACGGGTAAGCCCGTGACGCCTGATGACTTGAAACCGATATTCCCGGATGAGCTGATCATGCAGGAGGTGAGCCAGGAAAGCTGGATCGAGATACCGGGAGAGGTCCGGGACATATACAGGCTGTGGAGGCCGAGCCCGCTTATCAGGGCCAGGCGGCTTGAAAAGGCCCTGCGAACCCCGGCAAGGATGTATTTCAAGTACGAAGGGGTCAGTCCACCGGGGAGCCACAAGCCAAATACTGCGGTCGCCCAGGCCTATTACAACAAGAAGGCTGGCATTAACAAGCTCACCACCGAAACAGGGGCCGGCCAATGGGGAAGCGCGCTTTCCTTCGCGTGCGGGCTTTTTGACATGCACTGCACGGTTTACATGGTAAAAGTGAGCTACAACCAGAAACCTTACCGTAGAATACTCATGCATGTCTGGGGAGGCGAGGTATATCCGTCGCCTACGGACCGCACAAATGCAGGCAGGGCGATCCTTGAGAAAAACCCAGAAGCCATGGGAAGCCTCGGAATCGCGATTTCTGAGGCGGTGGAGGACGCTGCTACCCACGAAGACACCAATTATGCCCTTGGAAGTGTTCTGAATCACGTTTTGCTCCACCAGACCGTGATTGGCCTCGAGACGAGGAAACAGCTTGAACTCGCCGGGGAAAACCCGGATATAATAGTGGGGTGTGTGGGTGGAGGGTCCAACTTCGGTGGCATGATCCTTCCATTTGTCAAGGACAAGATCAGTGGGAAGAAGGACATCAAGATAGTGGCGGTGGAGCCAAAGTCTTGTCCTACGCTTACCAAGGGGCTTTACCAGTATGACTACGGTGACACGGCGGGAATGACTCCACTGATGCTCATGTACACCCTCGGCCACACCTTTGAACCACCGGGAATTCACGCGGGAGGGCTCAGGTACCATGGAGATGCCCCGATACTTTGTAACCTGGTGAAGAACGGGGTGGTGTTACCCCGGGCCTATACTCAGAACCCCGTGTTCGAGGCCGCTGTGCTTTTTGCCAGGACCGAGGGCATTATTCCGGCCCCAGAGACATCACATGCCCTGCGCGGGTGGATAGACGAGGCGGTCAGGTGCAGGGAAGAGGGGGAAGAAAAGGCCATAATCTGCTGTTTCAGCGGCCATGGCCATTTCGATCTCGCAGCATACGACGATTATCTCGAGGGCAGGCTCAAGGACTACGAGTATCCTGAGGACAAGATAGAAGAGGCCCTCAGGGACCTGCCAAAGTTTCCCACGGGGCTATAGGCCCTTTTACAGATATTGTTTTCCATGGCCCCTTTGCCACTACAGGTAAAGGGGCTATTTTGGTCTTATGCCAGTTTTTCTGCTTGATGACCACAGCCCGGAATTTCCGCCAGTGGAGCTTGCAAGGTCAGACGGGCTTCTCGCCGTGGGAGGGGACCTATCTGTCAACAGGCTTTTGAACGCGTACAGTGCGGGCATCTTCCCCTGGTATAACGAGGGTGAGCCTTTACTCTGGTGGTCTCCAGACCCCCGGCTTGTTCTGTTCCCAGAGGAACTCCACGTGCCCCGGCGCCTTGAAAGGGTGATCAGACAGAATCGTTTCCGCATCACGTGCAATCTTGCCTTCAATGAGGTTATGGAGGCGTGCGGCCAGATCAGGCGCAGGCGAGGGGAAGGAACCTGGATAAACAGGGACATGCTCCATGCCTACACTGCGCTCCATGAGCTCGGCTACGGCCTGAGCGTGGAGGCCTGGCGGAAAGGCGTCCTTGTTGGGGGCCTTTACGGCGTGTTTCTCGGGAGCGTGTTTTACGGTGAGAGCATGTTCTCCGGGGAAAAGGAGGCATCAAAGGTCGCCTTTGTGCATTTCGTGCGAAACTTCAGGCAAAGAGGCCTCCGGCTCATTGACTGCCAGGTCGAAACAGGGCACCTGAAGCGTTTCGGGGCAAGGCCCGTCCCGAGGGCCTTGTTCATGAGCATGTTGTCCAAGTGGCTGAAGAAACCTGTCAGGAAAGGTTTCCAAGGGCAGCTTCTATCCTGTTAAGCCCCTCATCTATTTGCTCCTTGCTTGTCGCATAGGAAAATCTTATGAACCTGTCGTCTCCAAAGGCAATGCCGGGTACGCAGGCAACCTTGGCCTTTTCAAGGAGGTAGTCTGCAAGCTCGAGAGAGCCCTTTATCTCGAAACCGTCCGCTGACTTGCCAAGAAACGAGGATACATCCGGGAATACGTAAAAGGCACCCTGGGGCACGTTACACCGTATGCCGGGAATGCTGTTCAGCCTTTCAACCATGAAATCGCGTCTTTCCCTGAATGCCTTCACCATATCCGTTACGCATTCCTGCGGGCCTGAAAGGGCGGCATGGGCCGCCTTCTGGGCGACCGAGTTGGGGTTGGATGTGCTCTGGCTCTGGATCTTGGTGGCGGCTTTTATGACCGGCTGCGGCCCTGCAAGGTAGCCTATTCTCCATCCTGTCATTGCGTAGGTTTTAGACACGCCGTTTGCAATAATCACGTGTTCTCTCGCCTCCTCAAAGAGGGAGACGGGATTTTCAGGTCCCTTGCCATCGAATCTTATTTCGTCGTAAATGTCATCCGTAATCACGTAGATACCCTTTTCCACCGCCATCTGTCCAATGGCCCTGAGGGTGGAGCTACTGTAAACAGCGCCCGTGGGGTTCGAGGGGCTGTTGATTATCAGGGCCCTTGTTCTGTTATTGACGAGGGAGCAAAGCCTGTCCATATCGATATCGAAGTCGTTTTTCGCCTCTGATGGCAAAAACACCGGCCGTCCTCCTGCAAGCTCCACCATGGCCGGGTAGGAAACCCAGTACGGAACCGGTATGATGACCTCGTGGCCCGGATCGAGTATCGCCTGGAAACAGTTGTATAGCCCCTGCTTGCCGCCGGTAGATACCACCACCTCATCTGTTTTGTATTCAATGTGGTAGTCCCTTTTGAGCTTGTCGATGATGGCTTGGCGCAGTTCCACGATTCCTGCAACAGGCGTGTACTTGGTAAAGCCCTGTCTTATGGCCTTTATAGCCGCATCCTTGATATGGCCAGGCGTGTCGAAGTCCGGCTCTCCGGCAGACAGGTTCACAATGTCCGCCCCTTGGGCCTTCAAGGCCTTTGCCTTGGCGTCAACGGCAAGGGTAGGGGACGGCTTAAGGTTTATTACTCTTTCTGCAAGCGGTGTGCTCCAGCTCATTGGCTCCTCCTGAAGGTTGATGAAGATATATTGACTTTTACTAAAGAGGGGCGCTTTGCACAACCACTTTTGGCAAGGATTAAAACGGTTGCACGGCGGTTTTTCACACCTTTCCGTCCACGTTTGGCCAATGACTTCAGACATGCGGAAAGGAGCCGTAATGCCAGGTCAATAGTCAACCTTGACGAGATATAGGCCCCATGCAGGGGCGGTTGGGGGAGAGGCAGCCCTGTTCCGTGCCTTGACAATGGCGCTAGCGTCCCGGGAAGAAAGACGTCCGCAGCCCACCTCTTTTAAAAGGGCCGTTATGTTTCTTACCATGTATCTGAGGAAACCGTTGGCATTTATCTCGATCTGGTACTCTTCGAATTCACAGGGCAGGTACTCGGGGCATAGGGTCTGTCTTACTTCTATCGTGTTGATTGTGCGTATGGTTGTAGAGACGCTTGAACCTGCAGCCATGAAGGAAGAAAAGTCGTGTGTCCCAAGCAGTAAGCTTGCCACCTCCTGCATGGAGGCAAGTTTCAGGGTTCGCCGTGTAATCCATGCCTTCCTGTGCAATAGTGGGAGCCTCTTGTCGCTTTTAACTATCCGGTATCGGTAGGTCTTGCCCTTGGCGCTTTTCCTTGCATGAAACTGCAACGGGACCTCCGTTGCGGAAATGATGGCCACGTCTTCTAGAAGCAGACTGTTCAGCCCCTTTTCCATGCCCCGGACGGGAATTTTTGAATTTGTAAGGAAGTTTGCCACTTGGCAGATGGCGTGAACCCCAGCGTCGGTACGGCCTGAGCCCAGGAGTTTTACCTTCTCTCCCGTCATGGTGGAAATGGCTTCTTCTATGCAGGCCTGCACGGTTCTTACCCTATGCTGGCTTTGCCATCCGTGAAACCCGGTGCCGTTGTATGTGATGGTAAGCTTGATATTTCTCATCTACTTGCTTCGAGTTTTTTATCTGTCTGTTTGGGTAGGCCCGTGAAGCAGGGCACATGGCCGTTGTCTGCCCTGCCCGAAGGAATGGAAAGATGGCACGGCATCAAGCATTAAAAGTAAACGCTTCATGGGGCGGGTAGGGTCTCTAGATTAAGCCCCATGAAGCGCGATTGACTATAACAGCCTGGAGTTTTCCCCATGGCCCGTATCATTTTTCGGGCAATCAGTGCGGGTTACTAAGTCTATGACCTTGAAGCCTTACCATGGTGCTGACCTGTTCTTCTTCTTCTTCTCTTTCGGCTCGGCCTTTATCTTTTCTTTCACCTGTTTTTCCGTTTCTTTAAACTTTTTTGTTCCGATAGGAGCTTCCTCTGTCTGGATTCTTTTCAGTACCCGCACGGTATCAAACCAGGCGCGGCCACCCCCCTTCATGGCCAAGAGTTTTCTGTATCCTTTCATCCACAGGAACCTCCCGGCGATCTGTTCCTGCTTTCCCATTACGTCGGTGATCACCAGGGTCCTGTCCTTGGGTAGCTTGTTGTAGTCGTCTTCGAGATCGTCCATGGGGATGTGAATAACATTGCCCCTCTTGAACTGCCCTATCTTATTGAGCTCCTCGCCACCTATGTCGAGGATAGTAAGCTCGTTGAGTTTCTTCATGACCTGCGAAGGATGGATAAGGGGAATGCGAACCTTGGGATAGTTGACCATACGGATCACGGGGTATCTTCTCCGTATCCAGTCCGGGAGGCCCTTGGAATAGACCTTTACGTTGGTAAAGCCAAGTTTAACCGCCTTCCTGGCGGCTTCGTGGCTTTTAAGTCACGTAGGGAGGCCCTTGCAGAAAAAGACCAGGAGCTCTCCCTTGTCCTCCGGGAGGTTTGGATTGTCCTTTACCCTGCTCGACGGGATGTTCACTGATCCCCTAATGGTCAGGTCCTGGAATTCAATGGGGCTTAGCGCGTTGGCGCACACCATGGGAGGCCCTTCGTAGAGCTCGTGTTTAAGCTTATCCGCGCCTATGGCAGGTATGTCGAGGATGGTTGATGCCACCGAGATTCCGGATGACAGATAAGCACCCGAGAGAAAAGAAATCATCAGCCCTATTATTAGATTACCCCTTCTCATGTTTACTCCTTTCGTTTCTTGTCGAGTCTATGCCGTCCCGGAATCCCTTTTCGTACATCCTTAGCAGAAGGGGATTCGCGATATCCCGTACCGGTTCAAGAATGTTGCCTTTCTTGCTCAACTCAGTGGCGTCTGTTATCCCTTTCTCGTAATACCGTTGTATCTCTGCGGTGCTGGTCTTTACGCTATAGTAGATGGCGCTTACGAAATTTCGTAACATTAAGATCAAAAGGAGCACCATCAATATTTCCGTGGCGTATATGGCAAGTCTTCTTTTTAAGGGCACGTTACTGTTCATTGGCTGTTACCATTTGTTAGGACGCTGTATTCCCGGCGCTGGGGGTTGTCAAGTTGTCTGAGGTATACCATTTTCAAGGTGCGATCCCGTTTTGCTTTATCTCAACCCGTATTTCAGCAGGGTGAAAAATATGGTGAATATGAGGGACAGGCCTATGGTAACCGCAGAGAGCCCAAAGACGTATGCGAATATCACTAGCCACCTCGGAGGCGGATCCGTGATAACCTCGTCTAAGCGTCCTTCCCTTACAAGGGTCTCGTATTCGCGGGGCCTTTCATGCTTCAGTTCATCTAGGGTTACCACCCCGGTAAAAATCACCTTGTCAAGGGGGAATTTTTCTGGCCTCAGGTGGGTATTGTAGAAATGTATGGTGAAGATGAAGCCTGTAGCAAGCAGCGCCTCGTCACTGTGAACAATGGTGGCGATGTTGAGAAACCATCCTGGAAGATAGCGAGTGGCAAATACCGGGAACCACAGGCATAGTCCTGTGAATCCGATGACCGCAACACCCCAGAACACTGCGAGGTAGTCAAACTTCTCCCAGTAAGTCCAGCGTCCGTATGCAGGCCGCGGCCCCTTGCCGAGAAACCACTTGATGGTCTGACCTATCTCCTGGAGGTCCCTCAGGTTTGGAACCATTCCGGTGTTTTCGTCGATTATGAATCTCAAAAGGGGCTTCCCGCTTTTCCGGTAGTTATGGTAGACCAGGATGAAATGGCCGAAAAAGTATCCAAAGGTTATTACCGCGGCAATGCGGTGAAGCACGCCCAGTACCCTGAAACTGCCAAACATGGAAGCTGTCCATTGTGCCCATGACTCCGTGGAGAACTTGAGGCACATTCCCGTGAGGGCCAGGGTGAGGAAACTTATTATAACGAAAAAGTGAAGTATCCTGGCAAAGGCGTTAAACCTCTGAACGTATATAGTTTCGCCGCTGTTCATTTAAACCTCCCTTTTATACGCTTCCGGTGTTATGCATCGGAGTCTTTTTTCATTTTCAATCTCTCCTTCAACGAACGCGGTATCCAGAGGATGGTGTGAATGCCGAAAATCGCGAAGGTTCCAAGCAGCAGGGAGGTCATGGCGATGAAGGAGTAGTACATGTCCGGGTTCTTTTCCTTGTCCCAGTGCGAGGCGTGGGTCCTGTACGTGGTAAAGCTCAGGTTTGCCTTTGGATGGCACTTTCGGCATGTCTTTACCGCATTCTCACCGGAAAGGGTGGACAGTGGGTCTGTCACCGCAAGAATGTCGTGGCTGCCGTGGCAGTCTGAACAATGGGCAACTCTTTCGCCACCCACGAGAAACGCAGCCTTTCCGTGGTAGCTTTCGAGGTAGGTTTCCGCCTCCTCTGGATGGCACTTTGCGCATGCCTGGATTTCATGCCTCCTGTAGTTTGGATCCGTGCCTCTCAAAATCTCATGCGACGTGTGGCAGTCGGTACAGGCAGGGAAAAGGGACTTGTCCGCACCGAAAGGAGGATTGTGGACCGATTGGGCCAGTTTTATTCCCACGCCGTAGTGGCATTTTTCGCAGGTTTGGCGGATGTTGCCCTTGTTCACGGTTGACTTGGGGTTGGAAGAGGGGAGGATTTTGTGGCCGCCGTGACAATCCACGCAGGAGGCAGAAACCACCAGCCCGCCGTTTTCCAACCCGTCTCCGTGAACGCTCTTCAGGTATGTAGAGACCACGTCCACGCCTTCTCCGCGCCTTATGGATGCCTTTTCCCCTTTGGCATGGCAGGAAGCGCAAAGTCTCGGGATGTTTATGGGATTTATTAGGGAGTCCGGGTTGTCCTTTGCCAGGATGGCATGTTTACCGTGACAATCCACGCAAGAAGGTGCGTTGGGATCGAGTTCGCCGGAACGTTTTATGCCGTGTACACTGTGCAGGTAGTCATTGAAGACATCAGCGTGACACGTGGAGCAGTCCACTGGCCCCGCGTTCTTGCACACGGGGTTTTCTTCCCTGTCCATCTTGGGATGACACATGACGCAGGTGAGGCCCTTTTTCTTGTGCATCGTCCCGGCAAATTCGTCGTATTCATCCGTATCTACGTAAAGGCTGTCAATCCCTCCTTTCCTGTCCGGCCTTATAAGGTTCGGGTTGCTGTGACATTTTAGGCAGTAGTCATCCGTGAAGACCTGGGGGTACTTTAACTTCCTCTTTCCGTGAGGCAGGTGGCACTGGATGCAAAGGGGAATCTTGGCTGGGTCCTTCACCCATATGGAAGGCTTTATGACATTTTTATGGATGGCAGGAAGGCCTGCGTGGCACCTCGTGCAGGTTTTCTTCAGTTTTTTATAGCTTACCGGAGAAGCGGGGTTTGTGTAGGCGACTACATCGTGGGATCCGTGGCACGTGGTACAAACCGCAGCAACCGTGATCCCTCCCTCTATTGCCTTGCCGTGGATGTTCATGGCGTTTTTGGGAAGTGTACCCTTTCCCCCGCCGGCCTTTTCCTTCCAGTGGCACCTGCTGCACGTGGCCGGTATGTTTAGTATGTATACCTTTGAGGCTGGATCATCCGGGGGAAGGATATCATGGGTTCCGTGGCAGCTCTTGCAACTTGGGGCAGTCTGCTTCTTGTCCCCATGCGCCTTGCCGTGAATGATCCCATCAAATGTTTTGGCTATGTCCTCATGGCACATGGAACATTGTACCTTCTTTAGGTGCGGTGGATGCTCATCCTCACCCTTTGCGTCCGTGTGGCATGACATGCAATCTTCTCCCCCATGTACCGACTTGGCGAAGACATCAGGGTTTACGTAAACCGAGCTGTCATCCGCCTCCCGAGTGATTCCTTCGTCACTGTGACATTCGAGGCATTCCTCGTTGGTCATGGCGAGCGCGTTGTGGCTATCTATGGTCAGCCCGAGGAGCAAAATCAAGAAGAGTCCTTTTAGAAACCCTTTCCCTTTCCATGCATCTCTTTTCATGTCGCTTATCCTTTTCAATAATGATCCAAGAAATGGCCACTGCAATATGGCCTCCTCCCACCCGGCAGTTTAAGCAAGAAGTTAGGTCATGGTGAAAAATGAATGATAATTCATTGTGAATTTGATAACGAATTAGCGCAAATATGTCAAGGGAAATTTTTCACTATTAATATAATATTTTGCAAAAAAACAAATAGTGAACAAAGACATTGAATACGTATTGTTAGGAGAATATCTTTTTTGTTCAAGCTCATTGTCATAAATAGCGGAACGGGCATAGCCAGCCCTTCCCCGCAAAACCTACCGTAAGTCCCCTGTACAGGGACACTGCTGGATTTCTATATGGAGAATAGCTCTCTTGAGCCGGTGGCGCAAAGGTAATTCCTGGTTCTATCAGAAAACAGTGGCAGACAGGGGGCGGGCTTACGGCGGGCTGTTTGCCATACGGAAGGCGAGGCAAGAAAGGCAACCGGACCTTTTCTCGCTGCCAATTGCCTTTCTTAAAGAGGGGACGTTTTATGAGGGGATATCAGATCTTGGTGGGGTCAAAGTATCGGTACTTGGTACCCTTGAGTATCCTTTCCACCGATCCGATGGTCCCCTTCATGTAGAATACATTGGGCTTGGTGTTATCTTCCGGGCGCAGGACCCACACCACCTCCTCGGCCTGGTGGACTAGCTTGTACACTATGTCATCAGGGTCCGCGATATTGCCGAAGGTCCTTGCCCCTGTGGGACAGGCAGCGGCACAGGCAGTGAGCTTCTCTCCCTTTGACAGTCTCTCGTCCCAGCAGAAATCACACTTGTCTATCGCACGCTTTTCTTCACAGAAGTACCTGGCGTCATAGGGGCAGGCAAGTATGCATGTCTTGCATCCAATGCACTTCTTGCTGTTCATTCGTACGATACCTGTTATGGGGTCCTTGTAGGTGGCCTTTGTGGGACATCCCCTGACGCAGGGGGGATTGTTGCAATGGTTGCACAGGACCGGGATAAACTCCACGGCCTTGTCCCACTTGCCCTCGTATTTTTTCGTGAGTATGCGCGTCCTGTAACCGTAATCCGGTACATGGTTGGTCTTCTTGCAGGCATCCACGCAACGCTCGCAGTCTATGCATATTGCCTGGCGCACCACCATGCTGTAATGGGGGCTGTAAGGGTAGGCCTCCACCTCGATGCCGTCAGAGGCCCTTGCCGAGCCCACGATGGAGGTCAGGCCAAGTATTTTGCCTCCAGCAAAGACGCCTGCTATGGCAAAGCCCATTTTAAGGAATTTTCTCCTTTCCATCTTGGTAACCGATCCCGTGCCCTCGTTTTTCGTATCATCGAATTTTATTCCGTGAATCCGCATATCCAAATGCCTCCTGAAAGTTCAAAGGTATCCTCTAACATGATTTGTCTGTGTCAATAGGCGCCAAGTTCTTACCAACCGCCGTGGTGACGTTTCATGGCCTCTTCTATCGTCTCGCCCTCCTTCATATAGTGGATAGCGCCACAACCTGGGCACACGTACGCCCCTTCTGGAACGATTTCGTGTTTTTGGAGCTGGTGGCTGTTAAACAACCTTTCTCCGGCCAGGTATAACAAGGCCACAAAGGATACCCCGTAGATGGATATCATTATCTCGTGCCACGACGGCGTATAACTCAGCAGATGGGAGGCCTCCACTACCCCGAGGGAGTGGTATACAGGAACCATCTGGCCAGGTATCACGATGTCATAGCGCATGAAGAAGATTCCTATCATCTGGATGCCGGTAACCCACATTATTAGGTTGTATTTCCTGCCCTTTGAAATGATTAAGAGGGCAAGGGGCAGGATCATCCCGAGAAAGACCTCGAAGAACCAGAAGTTGACCGCGTATTTGCCATAGAGAAAGGATTCGATGACCGGTGCCTTTCCCTCTGACACGAGTCCAGTGATAATCTTCCAAAGGGTGAAAAACATGATAACCACAATAAAGTAGATGGTGAGAAGGGTGATGGCCTTTACCGCCCGCTGCATGGTTTCGTTCATTACTTCCGGGTTGAATCTTGCCCCGAGGGTGGTGAAGAAGAGAATGGCGCAGCCTCCTGACATTGCAGCGGAAAATATGAAATAGATGGGAAGGTAGGGACCATACCAGAATGGCCTGCCGTGCAGCATGCCAAAGATGCCCCCGAGGTTGCTGTGCGCCGCTATACCAACGGCGAGGCCCAAGAAGCCCATTATTCTCGATACCGAGTGGTTCTGGTTGAGCAGGCAGTAGTACTCCAGCATCATGAATACCATGTAGGCACCGTACAGGGTTCCCATCCACCACATGTTAGAGCGCAGGTTCGGTGAAACCACGTTCCATATAAACAGTCTGAAGGGGTTTTCCAGGTCAAAGAATATGATGCAGAATCCCCCGACAAGAAACACTATGGACATGAATACCGCCCTTTTTGCAATGGGCATGAATGCCACGTTGCCAAAGACGTGGCCAAACGATGACACTATGCAAAGACCCGTGGAGGTAACGACACAAAAGATGTATGTGGAGATGAGGAGTCCCCACGCTATCTCCCGCGTAACCCCGTAAACATGCCTGTAGCCAACGAAAAACCCGTGAAGGCCGAAGGCTAGGCCTACCAAGAACAGCAGCGCGAAAAACCCCATGGCCATCTTGTAGGCCGTGCTGGCTTCTTTTATGGCCGCAAGGCCGTTGTAACCCCATTTTTCCGAAATGCTTATTTCCACTTCGCTCATAGGTATTTCCTCTCCCGTTACTTATGTTAGTGTTATGGAATCATTTCCTTACCTTATGGCTGAGAACCGGCTTCTCGCTCTTAACTATTGATGGTCTTCCGGGAGCTTGCCCTCCTTGTTGAGAAGCGTGTACCCCTTGACCCCGATATGACAGACAGTACACCTTGTGGCAAAACCAAAGGCCCTGTGGGAGTCATGGCACGTTCCACAAAACCTCTTGTGCAGCTTTTCAAGGTATCTGTCCTTCAGCTCTATGCTTCCGGTTTCCACGGGCTTAAGGTGGGCAAAGACAGCTTTTCTCATGATAAAGACCTTCTTATGGCAGGTCTCGCACTTTATCTTGGCCTTGCCCACGTGGATCTTGTGTTCAAAGACCACGGCCTTGACCGGTTTGGTGAACACAATTCTCGTTTTGGGCGCGAAGTGGCAGGCATCGCACTCGGTTTGGGCATTAAATGCCTCCTCGCCGTTATGGCACGCTCCGCAGTATTTCCCCTTAGCGAAAGAGTCCATGTTGAAGTCCTTTCTGCCTAAGGCGGCTCCTATTTTTTTGGTAAAGAGGCGGTTATGACAGTCGGTGCATTCAAGGCCCACCTCATCTACATGGTAGGCATGATTAAAAACGGCCTTGTTTGGCTTGTCCCAAATGACCTCCTTCGGCGGCTGCTTGCGGATTACACATTTCCGAGATGCCTCCGCTGCCTGTTCGGATTTTGCCTGTCCGATACCATTAGCCAAAAGAGCGGCTGACGCCACCATACCCAGGACCAAGAACACCATTTTAGTGACCTTCATGAAACATGCTCTCCCTGTTTTTTCGTAGTTTGTGACATAAAGAAGAAAAAAGCGTACTATCATCCCTCGCCCGGTTTTAACTCGTCAGGTGAGCCATTCCGGGCTTAAATGAACATTGAACCCTCCTCTGTCAGCACCGCGGTGACAGCATGGGCCGGGAAAATATGCTACGGATCAAAATTTGAGGTCCCTACATAATACAAAGACGAATAAATTGCAACAGAAAAGTGAGTAACCTTTTTTACTTCATGTCCCGCAGATGGCCAGTCTCCTCTCCCGTGGCTGCAAGTACTCCTTGTGTTTGGATTGTGTGTTTTCTTCCCGTAAAAGGAGAAGGGCTGTTGTTGAAAGACGGAATATGCCAAGGCTGGTATTTTGAGCGGGATCAGCATCAGGATTCTGAAAGTAATTTGTTCCAAGCAAATAGGGGAACTGGCCTGCCTTGAGAGCGCACGCCCTGCCTCCTTGTGTTTTTTTGCCTTGTTATTTCTTTTTGTGGCAGCCGCTGCACTTTGTTGGTGCACCCTCTGCCTTGTGCTTTTTGTGGCAGCCGCGGCAATTTTTGTGCAGGGCCTTCATAACGCTGTTAAGCTTCTTGTTGGGGAAGTCCTTGTTGTGGCACTTGTCGCAGGTCTGGATCTTCATACCTGGCTTGTATGGGGAATGGTTTGGTCCATGGTGACATTCACCGCACTTTGTAATCTTTTGGTGCTTGTGATGCGGGAAAGTGATGTCTCCCTTCTTGGCCTTTAGCGTTATAACCTCCGGACCCTCCCCTGCCGCTGCGAGACCAGCTACAGCCAAGCCGAAAAGCAGCGCAAACAGTACTGACAACACCTTGGTGGTGTGCATTTCTCGCTCCTCCTTTCTTCTATTTTGTGAATAATGATTCATGTACAGATTCTGTTTTTAATGGAGCAGGTTGGTTTTGTCAATAAATTATTCACAAGCAGAGTGTGGGAAGGGAGGATGTTTCAAATTTTACAAAAAAGTGCCGATCCTGACTGGCTTAGAGTGGCAGGCTCGGCACTTACTTTAGGATTAGCGTATTTTTACCATGCCCATGGACTTGGATATATTTACCACGTTTGAGCGTTGACTACGGCCGCAGGCCCTGTCTTTAATCTCGACGTAAACGGCCTTTACTTTGGCGTTGGAAGGGGGCATGAACCAAATACCCTGTAGATTCTTGCTATGGCCTAGGGCACAGAAACCATAAAGCCGCTGGTTGGTCTGCGCATCATAGATGTTCACCCAGGTCCTTGAGGAGTTCTTGTTCAGTCCACAAGGCGGCAGATATGGAGCAGGCTGAAAGAGTTCATTTGGGAAGCTTGCCCAGTTTACAACAGGAATATAGACCCTGCCCTTGGAGTCCCTATTGCTATATCTTATCACTGGTTTTGGTAGCCTGACATTGCAACCGCATGAGACCTTTCTCGCCAGGGAATTATTGTTTTCATTCGCCTCTGCAAGTTCGTGGTTACTATCTGCCACCACCTTGATGGTGTAATAGCCTGGATGCAGTCTCAGGTTCTGGGCTCCGGGAAACCAGTCCCAAGTTGCCATCCCACCGGGATTTTGTACTTTCTTATAAGGGTCAAAACCAAAAAGGACTATTCCTCCCCAGGGATTATTGCCATTATACATCTGGATGGCCACCCTTGGCGGTTTATGGTAGTAGGTCTCAGGGATTTTACCTGGTCCATTGTTTTTCAAGGTGACCTGCAAAAAACAGCCCTTAGGATCGTCCTTGGCCTTAATGTCTGTCACAATGAGGTCTGGCCTGGGGGGCCTAACCATGTTTTGGATGTTTCTGTCAAAGGTGGTTTTGGGTGGTTTAATGTTCATTTCCTTTTTCCCCGCGTATGCCGCACAGGTAACGGTCACTATCAGGAAAAGGATGGTTAAAATAATGACCGAAGACTTTTTGTTTCTCATAATTCTTTCTCCTCCTTTCTTTTTTTGTTTCAAGTCCTTTTTGTTATTGGTACCCAGTGGGGTGAAAAAGGTTCAAATTTTTTTATCACCTGTTATCCATTGAAAGAGGAATCTTTTGCCTCTGGTTTGTAGGGCTGCTATTGTTTTGCATCACAGGGCAGGTTAGTTCCTTTAATTTGAGGTTGTTTTTTTAGACATACTTTTGGTGTAGGGGTGAACCATGAAAGATTTTCGCTTCGGTTGGTGGACAACAGGCAGGGATGAGGCGGCGGTAAACCTGTTTAACACGGTTTTCGAGGCCGTAAGGGAAGGGGAGATAAATGGCTGTTTTTGCTACCTCTTCCTTTCGAGAAGGGAAGGTGAAGGCCCCTTCAGCGATGAGATCGCAAGAGTCGCAGAAAAAAGATGTATACCCCTGGTACGGTTTTCCGCCCTTGAATTCGAGCCTGAATTAAGGAAACGTGACAGGGCCAAATGGCGCACCCGTTACCATGAGGAGTTATACAAAAGCATTGAGCCCTTTGGGTGCCCCCTTGCAATACTTGCCGGCTATATGTGGGTCCTGAGCCCTGAGATATGCCAAAAGATTTCGGCAATTAACCTTCATCCTGCCCTTCCCGGTGGGCCTGCCGGTACGTGGCAGGAGGTAATCTGGCAGCTTCTTGAGCAGGGTGCGGAACGGACAGGGGCCATGATGCACCTTGTAACGCCTGAGCTGGACAAAGGGCCTGCTGTCACCTTTTTTGCCTTTAACATAAAGGGAAGGGGATGGGAAAAGCCTTGGGCGGAGTTTGAAAGACTGAGGGCCAAACATTCAATAGAATACATTAAAGGGGAGTTGGGAGAGGATCTTGCCCTTTTCAGGAAAATAAGAGAGGAGGGAGAGATCAGGGAGCTTCCTCTCATTGTCGAGACCCTCAAGGCATTTTCAGACGGAAGGATCGTCCTAAAGGACGGAAGGTTTTATGATCAAAGCGGCAGACCAATGACTGCACCCCTCGATCTTTCAGAATTCGTGGAGGAGAAGATAAAGTCCATTAAGGCTGAGGGATAAGTGAAAATCAGGGGGAAATTCCTGGAAGATGGAAGCCTTGTAATCAACGAGGACTTTCTCGGTATCCTTGAAGAAAACGGCCTTTTAAGCCCCTTTTCCTTTTGGGACATGGATGATGAGCCGGTAAAGGCGGAAGTTCCTGAAAGAAGGACAGGCAGGTTTTTCCTCAAAAGGGGGCAGGGTGAAGGTGTTGAGTTTTTCATCAAGAAATACAGGCCGCTTTCCTTATCTTCCAGACTCAAGGGGCTTTTTTCCCTTAAATGGGAGCATCATGACGGCCTTCACGAATGGAGGGCCCTGGTCCTTTTCCACAAAAACATGCTTCCAACCCTGATTCCGGTGGCAGCAGGAAGGGCGGGCAGGAACACCTTTTGCGTTACCCTGGGGCTCAAGAACTATGAAAGGGCCTCAAGGCTTCTGGATGAGGGCTCAAGGCTTTCTCCCAGCGAGCGGCTAAGTCTTATAGAAAAGATAGGCGCCTACGCTGCCAGGATGCACAAGAAGGGATTTGCCCACCAGGACCTCTACCTGCTTCACTTTTTCGTGAAACTTCCAGACATGGTGCCATTTCTCATTGATCTTCAAAGGGTTGTCATCCAGAAAAACCTGAGAAGGCGCTGGGCCATGAAGGACATTGCCCAGCTTCTTTTTTCATCAAGGCTGGTCCTTTCTGAGGAGGAGATTGTCCACCTTTTGGACAGCTACTGCGGTGAAATCGGCTTTGACATCAGGAAGGACAGAAGGCTCTTCAGGGATATAGAGAAAAAGGCCACCTGGATGATGAAAAGGCATCTTAGAAGGAATAAAGATAGTGTCTAAGGCCGACAATCCTGGGCAGGCACAGAGGGGGTTACTGGTATGACAGACTAGCTGGCCTTTTTGACTAAGATATTCTTCAGCCCGTTTTTCTCAAATTCATCTGAGTACTTTTCGGAAAGTTCAAGAAGCCTTTCAAGGCGTGTATATGGATCCATCTCCTTTATTTCCTTTTCTGAAAAGGATTCAAGAAAGTCCCTTTCAGCAAGTCTATTGATAAGCTCTTCCCAGAAACAGTCGTTTTCAAATTCGTCAATGAACTCCTGTGCCCGTCTGGTGTCCTCAAAAAACCTTGAATGGAAATACATGTCATATTTAGGCTCGAAGTCCACGTACTTCTCCATGCCCATCTTTTTTGCATAGGACAATATCTTGTGTTCGAGTTTTTTATACTCCCTGGTATCTTTTTTTCGTCAGCCTCCCTATGGGCATTTAGTACCCAGTCCGCTGGTTTCTATTAATAAGGCCTGGCATGTAACTGAAACAATGGTACCAGTCTGGCTGAACCTTTTCACTATGCTTACGATATACCATAACAAATAAGAAGGCCCCAGGGTGTTTTCAAATGCCATTATGCAAGGACTCGAGGCGTCTCGTTTTTTTCGAAAAATTCCATTGCCCGTGATCTTGCCTCCTCCATGGTCCTGGAGCGTTGGACCGCCATGGCAAACCTGTTTCCAAAGGCGTAGTTTTGTGAGAAGTAGTGGGTAAACTCCTTTAGCCTTCCAAGGCGTCTTTCTGGCAGAAAAAGCCCCTCGAGATAGTCAAAAAACCTTAGCCATACCTCCAGCAGGTTGACTTTTGAGGCATCAAAGTCACCCTTTCCATCAAATAGGGTTTCTTTTATCTGCCTGAATATCCAAGGCCTGATGGCCGCACCCCTTCCTATCATGATCCCGTCTGCGCCGGTAATCTCAAGGCATCTTTTTGCGTCCTCTATGGAAAAGATGCCACCGTTAATGATGACAGGGATGGAAAGCGCCCTTTTGGCGCTTGCCGCAATCTCCCACCTTGGTGGCCTTGCAAATGGTTCCTTGTCAAAACGTGCATGGACGTAAAGTGCGTCAATGCCAAGGTCTTCAAGGATGCGGCACCTGTCCTCAAATGCCTTAACATCCGTTCTTGGCCCAAGCCTTATCTTTACCGTAACAGGAAGAGCCGTGGTCTCTTTTACTTTCGAGACTATCTCGCGGAGTCTTTTCACGTCTCTTGATAGGGCGACTCCACCTCCCTTCTTCACCACCTTTGGTGCGCCACAGCCAAGGTTTATGTCCACGGCGTCTGCGCCAAGTTCCTCTATTTTCTCCACTGCCTTTTCCACATGTCTGGCACTGTAGACAAGGAGCTGATAGCTCATGGGGCGTTCCCTTTGGGCCCTAAAAAGGTATGGGGATATGGAGGGGTTTTCCTGGGGAAGGCTTGAGGCGGAAAGCATCTCGGTTGAAAGGAGGCCAACACCTCCAAAATCCAAAATGAGCTGTCTCAGGCCGCTGTGGGTAAGGCCTGCCATTGGTGCAAGGAAAAGGGGAGGGGATACCTCAAGTTTTCCTATTTTTACCCTGTGACTGAACATCCGTCTTTTCGCTCTTTGTCTCTTTCATGACAGACTCCAGGATTCTTCTTTGTGCCATCCTTTCCCCCCTTTTTCTGGCCACAAAGATGGGCCTTTTGTGGTACCTGTCAAGGCCTGTAACATACATGGCAGTTGATATGGTGCCTGGAGTGGGGGTAAAGTCCTGAAACTGCCTGACAGGGAGCCTTAGCCTTTTGAGTTTTTTCTTCATGGCCTCCATGTGGGAAAGTGTGCAGCCCGGGTGAGATGTCATGAAATAGGCGGTGATTTCCCTTTGTTTCCCAAGCCTTCTTAATACATGCCTTGCCTTTTCAATAAACTCTTCAAGCACAAGCGCCCCTGGTTTGTGCATCAGCATGAGCACCTCCTCCTCGGTATGCTCAGGAGCTATCTTCAGTGCACCGGGGGTGTAGTTTTTGAGTATGTCCTCAAGGAGCCTTGGGGTCCTAAGAAGAAGCTCCATTCTTAGACCAGATGAGATGAAGACCCGCTTTACGGCCGGATGCCCTGCCACTGCCTTCAAAAGGCCCCTCATCCCCTCTTCGTTTGTCTCAAGGTTTTTGCACACCTTTGGAAAGAGGCAGTCCCTTTTGCGGCAGTTCTTATTCAGTTTGCACGAAACTCCATATAGGTTTGCAGTGGGGCCGCCAAGGTCTGTTATGGTGCCAGAAAAGGAGCTGTCTTTTGAAATCCTCTCCACCTCCCTGAGAACAGACTTTTTGCTCCTTGAGGTCACAACAGGCCCCTGGTGCCTGGCAATTGCGCAAAAGGAGCAGTTTCCAAAGCAGCCCCTGACAACCGTTATGGAGTCCTTTATCATCTCCCAGGCGGGCACCCTTTTAAAGGCCGGATGTGGTCGGCGGGTAAAGGGAAGCTCGTACAGAAAATCCATTTCCTTACCCGTAATGGGCCTTGCCGGCGGGTTTTGCAAAACCAACATGCCTCCCTTCTGGGCCTGGACAAGGGGAGTGGCCGTGCCACTCCTTGCACTTTTGTCTATTTGAAGCTCTGCATCTAGAAAAAGTGCCTTGTTTTTGGTTATGTCGTCCCAGGAAGGAAGGGAAAGGCACCCTTCTGGCAGCTTCTCTTTTGGGCTTAGCCTTGTGCATGTGCCATCAATCCCGGAAAGTTCCCGCCCCTTTTCAATGCGTCTTGCTATCTCAAGGCAGGCGCGCTCACCCATTCCATAGACCAGGATGTCCGCCTTTGAATCCGTAAGGACCGAGCCTCTCAGCCTTTCCTGCTGGTAATCGTAGTGGATGAACCTCCTGAGGGATGCCTCAATGCCTCCAAGCACTATTGGAACCCCTGGATATGCCCTTCTTGCAAGGTTTGCATAGACCATGACGGCCCTGTCAGGCCGCCTCCTGTTGCCCTTTGTTCTTAGGCCTGGAAAATATGGGTCCCCGTAGGGGCTGTAGGCGTCCCTTTTCCTCACCCGGGCGTTTCCCGTGTAGTTTGAAACTATGGAGTCGAGGTTCCCGGAGGTGATGCCCAAAAAGAGCCTTGGCCTTCCAAAGCGTTTGAAATCCGTCTCATCCTGGTATCTTGGCTGTGAGAGGATGGCCACGCGGTAGCCAAAGGCCTCAAGCCACCTTCCTATTAAGGCCACACCAAAGGAGGGGTGGTCAACGTAAGAGTCTCCTGTAACGACCACTATATCGGGCCTTTCCCATCCCCTCTGTTCCATCTCCTTCCTTGTGGCGGGAAGAAACGGGCTTGATACTTGTTTTCTTTTCGCAGTTACATTCTTCATGGGAAGGACAACTCTACCTTAAATGGCAACAGATTCAAAACCGGAAGGCTACTTCTCCCCCTGGGCGAACCTGACTCTGTGTACCAGGCAGTAGAGAGTGGGAACAAGGAAGAGATTGCCAATGGTTGCAGCAAGGAGGCCGTAGCCAAAGGATATGGCCATGGGGGAGAGTATCATTGCCTGGCCTGTGGCAAAGAAGATGAGAGGGGTAAGGCTAAGGATGGTGGTTACAGATGTAAGGATTATTGGCCTTAGCCTGATGGCCGCGGCCTTCAGGAAAAAGTCCATGGCCGGGTTTTCCTTGAGATGTCTTTTTAAGAAGTCCACCATGATGATGGCGTCGTTTACGGCAACACCTGAAAGGCCAACGAAGCCGAGCAGGGATGTGATGGATATGTGCTTTCCCATTATGATATGTCCGGCAATTACTCCAACAAAGGCAAAGGGCACAGAGACAAGCACTATAAAGGAGTCGCCAAAGGAGTTGAACTGGAGAAGAAGCACAATGAGTATGCCAAGAATGGCCACTGTGCCTGCAAGGGCAAGGTCCCTGAGGGTCCGGCCAGCCACCTTCTCTTCCCCCTTTATCTCCGTTATGACCCCGAGTTTCTTTATTTTCATAAAGGTTGGCCTGAGAAGGTCCATGATCTGGCGGCTTGTGTTGATCTTTGTGTCAATTGATGCAGTGACCGTTATCTGGCGCACGCCGTTTTCCTTCCATATCCTTGAAAGTCCCCTCTTTGGCACTATTTTGCAGATGTCTGTTATGTAGACAAGGCGTTTCGTTCCAGGCACCTCGAGCCTTAGCTTCAAAAACCTTGAAAGGTCCTTTCGGTCCTGGAGGTAGGTCCTTACCACAACATCCCTGTTGACATCCTTCATGATGCGGGCCGTCTTTATGTTGAGATAATAGGGAATGAGGGCAGATGCCAAGGAGGCCTCAGAAAATCCAAGCTCCCTTCCCCTCCTGTTAAGATGAAGTTCAAGCTCGATCTTTCCAGGGTCGTAGTTGTCCGCAATGTTTTCAACCCCATTTATCTCTGAGAGCGCCTCTTCCAAGAGCTTCGCCGCCTTTACCATCTTCTTTAAGGCAAGATCCTTATCCTTTCCCGGATAGGAAAATGATACCTCTATGTCTGCCCGGACAATTCCCGCCTTTGGCTTTGTGACAGTAAGATGCTGTATCTTTATGTCTTTCAGGTGGTCCTCGATTACCTTAACAAGCTCCATTGCCGTATGTTTCCTTGTGCCAAAGGTATAGGTGCCAAACATTATTACAGGATAGACAAAGCGCTCAAGAAAGTTCTGCGGCGCAGGCTTTTCAAGGTTTACAAATATCTGGAAGAGGTCCTCTCCCACGTCAAATTCCATCTTGTCGTTAAATGATGTGCCGATGTGTGTGGCAATGGAGTCGAGATCTTCAGGTGGCAAACACTCCTTCACCCTCTTTTCTATGACAGAGACCACCTTTTCCGTATCCTCAATGCCGTAGCGTGAGGCAAGCTTGCCCCTTATGTATATCTGGTCCGCATCAAATTGGGGAAGAAGGGTAAAGGTGAGGAATAACTTCATTGCAAGGATGGCGAGAACAAATACAAGGAGCGCCCCTGAAATGGCGGCACGTTTGTGGTCAATCAGCCTTCCAAGAAGGGCCGAATACGCACTTCTAAGTGGCTCCCAGTTTGAAAAAGGGCTTCTGCCCACTCCTGTCCTGTAAAGCTCTACTGCGTGAACCGGCAGGATGAAGAGCGCCTCTACAAGGGAGGCGAGAAGTGCTGTGCTCACGAATACCGGGATTATTTTCAGGAACTTTCCAATATCTCCACCCACCATGAGGAGGGGAAGAAAGGCGGCAACAGTGGTGAAGGTTGCTGCGCACACTGGCCAGAACACCTCTGCGGTCCCCTCTATTGCGGCCTCCTTGTGGGAAAGGCCAGCTTCCATCTTCCTGTAGATGTTTTCTCCAATGACTATGGCGTCATCTACCACCATTCCAAGGGCCATGAGAAAGGAGAAGAGAGAGAGCATGTTTATGGTCTCGCCCCTGTAGTAAAGGTATACAAAGGATATGAGAAAGGCAGTGGGGATTCCAAGGAGCACCGTTATGGATACCCTCAGGTTCAGGAAGAGGTAAAGGGAGATGGTTACCAGGATAAGCCCTACAACGGCAGAGGATTTGACCGTGTTTAGCCTGTTTCGTATGTAAACGGAAAGGTCGCTGTAGACCGAGAAGTCAAGGCCCTTGTAGCGTTTCTTCCACTCCTTAACCAACTTCCTGATTTTGTTTGACAGGTAAATGGAAGACCCCTTTGCTGTCTTGAAGATGGTAAGGGAAATGTTCCGCTTTCCGTTGAAATGTGAAAGGCTCTTTACCTCGGAAAGCTCAAGGCGCACGTCTGCAATACTTGACAGGAACAGCTTTTTTCCTCCTGTATGAAGGATCAAGGAATTCCAGAAGGACAGGGAGGGCCTCCCCCCCGGAGTCGTAATAAATATGTGGTTTCCCGTCTCCTTTATCTCTCCAAGGGGGCTGTTGTTTACCCAGGAACGGATGAGCTCCTTGACCTGAAAGGGGGAAATGCCAAGGGCCTCAAGCACGTCGTTTTTAAGGTATATGTGCACCTCCCTCTTGGCCTTTCCGTTGATGGTGGCCTTTGAGATGTCCGGAATCCTCTCCACTTCCTTCCTGATATCATCTGCTATGTCCTGAAGTTTTTCTTCAGGGGCACCGCTTATTGACAGGGTGAGAAGGGGATACTTTTCTATCTTCCTGACCACCGTTGGGTCGTCCATGTCTTCAGGAAAATCGGGCTTTACCCGGTCAATGGCATCCCTTACCTTGAAAAGCGTGTCTTCCACCGGGGTGGAATCGTCAAGGGTAATGGTGATGAGACATGAACCTTCTCTCGTTACAGATTCAACGAGCTTGACACCCTCGATGTTCTGGACCTCGTCCTCTATCCTGCTCGTAACGATGTCGTCAAAGGTATTGGCAGAGGTGCCCTGATAGTAGGCGTTTACCTCTATCTTGTTGGTGGGAATGGGGGGAAAGAGTTCTTGGGGAAGTTGGAAATAGGCGATTATGCCGGTGAGCACGAAGAGCAGGGTAAGGGTGTGGGCAAGAGGCCGCCTGTCTACGAAAAAGCCTACGAGATAGGCCGGGATGCCTTTTTTGTCCGAGGAAATCCTCATGAGACAGCAGCTACAGCTCTATCTTGATGCGCACCACCTGGCCCCACAAAAGCCCCTTGATGGGGGCAAACACAAGGTCAAAACCGTAGCTGTAGAGGTAGCTGTTGTCAGGGTCCACCTTGAGTTTTTCTGCCCTTCCACTGGCCTTGATTTGTTCGCCACCCGGCAGCAGGATGGAGAAGGCCAAGGGCCTGTGCGTCCTCAGGGATGTTTCGAGCTTCTTGAAACATGACAGCGAAAGTATGATGTGTATCTTGGCCCGCGATACGTCAAGGAGCCGCGAAAGATTTTCACCCGGGACCACTGTTTCGTAAACCTCCTTGAAGTTTTGGGAGACGTAGAGGGGTTTGTCAAAACGGGGCCTTGATTTTTTTATTTTGTCTTTTATCTCGGCAATGGCACGCTTTGTCTCCGCTTGGCTTTGCCTGTTTCCGATAACGGCTCTTTCGGCAGAAATGACTTGGGTCTCTATGTCTTCCACGAGCTGCTGCTCTATGTGGCCTTCCTTCTTGAGCTTGAGGTACCTTTCGTATTTTTTCCTGGCCAGCTCGAGATCCTGAAGTAGCAGTTTCCTCTCTGATATAAGGGCGTTAAGCACGTCCTCTAAGCTTCCAAGCTCTTTTTCAAGGGAGGAACAGTCTATTTCCATGATGGGCACTCCGGCATTGAGTATCTGTCCTTCCCTGGCGTTTATTTTGACGACATGACCGGAAACCTCAGCCTTTATAAGGTGGACCGAGTATGGGGAATACACCCCTGACAGGGTGATGGCGGTTTCGTTACCGCACTGTCCCGGCTGCTTTATTCCCTTTTCGGCTGTATTCACCTGAGGCAAGGCCGCCGTTTCAACCAATGCCTGCACAATGACAAGGGCCGCAATGATAGTGAAAGGGACCAGTCTATACTTCATATCCCCTCGGTGTCACGATTCGGCCGTTCGAAATGAAGCTCTGGGAGTTCCCGACAATTACAAGAGACTGCATCCCTATATTCCAGCCATCAGGCCCGGACAAGGAAATTTCCGATAAGGTGGTTATGGCAACCTTCTGCCCTGGCCTCATGGCTTTGGTAACTATTCCTACAGGAGTATTACCGTCCCGGTATCTTGAAATGATCTTGAGGGCCATTGAAAGGTGGTCTCGGCGTTTTCTGCTCCTGGGGTTGTAAAATACGGTGACAAAATCTGCGGCGGCGGCAGATTCTATGCGCCTTTCTATTGTTTGCCAGGGTGTCAGAAGGTCGCTCAGGCTGATCACGGAAAAATCGTGCATGAGTGGTGCGCCAAGAAGGGCTGCACAGGCACTGAGGGCTGGAATACCGGGGATTACGTCCACCCTTAGCCTCTCGCTCGTTATGTCCATCTTTTTAAGTATCTCGAAGACAAGGCCGGAAAGTGCGTAGATTCCCGGGTCCCCGCTACAGACGAGAGCGACGCGTTTACCGGCAAGGGCGCGCTCTATTGCCTTTTGGCACCTGTCCTTTTCCCTGTTCATGCCCGTTTGGACTATCTCCTGTCGTGGCCCGATTATTGCTTCGATAAGCTCCAGGTATGTCTTGTATCCGCAGACCACCTCCGCGTCCCTTATTGCCTCAAGAGCGGGGCGGCACATCCACTGGGTTTCACCGGGGCCAAGGCCAACTATGCTTAGACGCCCTGCTCCGGCGGATCGGCTTTCCTTCACTTGATCCTCCTTAGTATCCTTTTTGAAAGGGGATCAACAACACTCGCAGCCATTTCCGAGACTGGCTCGGCTCCATAGGGAATCGGGCCGTAAACCGCTGCCTTCGTAAGTTTTGAAATGATTAAACAGTTGTCCCTGACTATCTTTTCGTCCGTCTCGTCCTTTTTGCCTTCGTATCCGGCCCGATTCATAACCACGCCGTAAAGTTCAATGCCCTTTCTTCTGATGAGGTCAATCGACAGCAGTGTATGATTTATTGTTCCAAGGCCGCTTCGTGAAACGAGGATGACAGGGCACCGGCTGGCCTCTACGAGATCCACTATGAGGATTTCCTCTGTAAGCGGAACCATGAGGCCGCCTACACCCTCGACTATGACCACGTCGCATTCGTTTTCCACCTCTTTGGTCTTTTCCATGAGGTAATCTGGGTCTATCTTCCTGCCTTCAAGGGTTGCTGAAAGGTGCGGAGAGGCTGGGAAGGAGAAATTGTAGGGGCAGGACACTGAAAGCCGTGAGCCTGGTACTAGACGGGCCATGCCTGTCTTCTCAATTACATAGGTGATGTCCGGGTTGATAGTCTTGCCACCGGTTCCCACCCACTTCATGACCCCGACATGGAGCCCCTGCCTGAGGAGCAGAGAACTGACGGCCGTCGTGACATAGGTCTTTCCGACACCAGTGTCAGTTCCCGCTATGAATACCTTCATAATGGCCCTTACAGTACCTCGAGGCCTGCCTGTTTCATGGCTTTTTTCACGGCTGGCAGATTCATGGTTTGAACCCTAACGTGTATGACCGGGTGCAGCTTTTCGTCTTCGAGCGGATGGTATGCCCTTATAACCCTGGCGAAGGGGATGCCCTTTTCGTTAAGCACCCTCAAGGCTTTGTTGATGGCACCCTGTTTCTTGTCCATGATACTTATGAGGGTGCTTCCCTTTTCGTGGAGGCCGAAAAGCTCGCCGTAGGCGCCCATCAGGTCCCTCACGGAGAATATGCCGATCACCTTATTTGCGTCGTCCACCACTGGCAGTGCTCCCACGTTCTGTTTTTCAAGGAGGATGAGCGCGTCGTCTATGGTAGATCTCAGGTTCAGGCATGAAATCGTGGTGCTCATGATGGAGCTTACAGGTGATTGGTTGACCTGGTCCAGTATCTTTTTCCTCTCGCTATCTCCAAGAATGGAGGACGGGAAGGCAGACCTGATATCCCTGTCTGTGACCATGCCAAGCAGTTCTCCGTCTCGGCCTGTCACGGGCAAGTGCCTGAAGCCGTTTTCCTTGAGTATCTTCCTCGCATCGGGAACAAGGGTTTCAGGAGAAACCGTGATGGGCCCTTTTGTCATGTAGCCGGTAACGAACATAATTTTTACCTCTGATTTAGATTTTTACTGCAAGACCGCCAAGGTACATCTCCACCGAGGGGCCGAGGAAGTCAAGGTTGTACCCGCCTTCAAGTATGCTGATCAACCTGCCTTGGCATACCCTATCAGCCAAGACGGCGAGAAACGAGCCTATGTGGCCAAAGAGCGAGGTTGAGTAGGCAAGTCCTGACATGTCATCGGCCTCGTGGCCGTCAAAGCCAGCCGCAGCGATAATGCAGTCAGGCTGGAACTGTTCCATGGCTGGCTCTACTCTCTCCTTGAGGGTCTTAAGCACAAGAGATTCCGCGGCACCCGGAGGCAGGGCCATATTCATGGTGAATCCCTCGCCGGCGCCGCTGCCCGTGTCCTCCTCGTATCCAGTACCAGGAAAACTGAAGGTGGGATGTTCGTGGATGCTAGCATAGAACACCTTTGGATCCTCGTCGAAGGTTTCCTGGATACCATTTCCATGGTGGGCGTCGAAATCCATGATAAAGATTCGCTTCCTCGCGTATTTCCTCTGCCAGTATCTTGCTGCAATGGCCACGTTGTTGAGGAAGCAGAAGCCGAGGGGGAGGGCGGCTTCCGCATGGTGCCCCGGGGGGCGTGCAAGGCTGAAGATCACCTGGCCCGTTGCTTCCTCTGCGATATCCACGGCCATTTCGCTGGCGCCTGCCGCGAGAAGGGCCACCTCATATGTGTCGTAGCATATCCTGTTGTCAGAGTGGCCAAAGGTTTCTCTGCCAGAAAGGCACGCCTCTTCAAAGCGAAGCAGGTATTCACGTGAATGGACTGGGAGAATATCTGCGGTACCTGAAGACGAAGGCTCCGTAAAATTCAGGGAGTCCTTGAGCGGGCCCTTGCGCAGGTGGTTAATGATCCGCGTCAGCCTCTCCGGGGATTCTGGATGGTCCTGTCCCCCGGTGTCATGGTCCAGGAACCGGTCTGAATATATCATGTTTATCTGCTTGAACTGTGCCATATATCTTTTACCTCTCGCGGATGTGTTGGAAAACCGTCAGCAGGTGCCAGTTTTTTCGTTTATTCCCACGACGGACACGGCTACCCGTCAAAGGTTCCCTAGGACAAAGCGCAGGATATCCGGATCCTCGGACTCCGCGAGCTTAAAGCCAAATTTCCTGGCGAGGCCTTTCATGGGGTTGTTGTCTCTCAAAACATCCATCCAGATATTTTTCAGGCCCTTTTCCCTTGCCACTTCAATGGTCTTGGCCATGAGGGCCTTCCCGATGCCGTGTCCCTGCCATGGGTCTCCTATTACCACTGCAAGCTCGGCGTTTTCCCCGTCAGGCATTATGGTTAGCCTGCATACGCCGATTATCCGTTCCCTGTCCTGGGATTCTAATACCGCCACGAGGGCGATTTCCCTATCATAATCCACTTGGCAATATCTCGCCAATTCATCGTGGGTGAGGCTCTTCTTTAGCTGAAAGAATCTGTTGATGATGGTTTGCTCGGAGAAGGTGGAAAAGAGTTCAGCCATGAGGGGTTCATCCTCCGGCTTGATGGGGCGGATGGTGTAAGGGGTTCCCTCCTTCAGCTTCATGGTGTCTATGTACTGGCAGGGATACGGGCATATTACCAGGTGTTCCGGGCAGGTACTTCCCTGGCCAACCCGTACACCTTCGAGTACTTCTTCTTCGAGCACGATCCTTCCGTCAAGGCACACACCCCGTTGCTTTTCAAGGAAAAAGGAGTTGATTTCTATCTCCTTGATGAACGAAAAGTCTGCCACGAGTATGGAGAAACGCACCAGTGCCTTTTCTAAGATTTCCATCATCTCGAGGCCGTCCTGTTCCTCCGATAAGTACTTGCATATCCTTGTGTCTTGCATAAGGCGCCTTGCAACTGCCTGGTTAAGCGGCGGGAGGCCTACCGCGTAGTCCTTTTCCGCCTCGAGGAGCTGGCCCCCCAGCCCGAAGACTATTACCGAGCCGAAGGTAGGGTCTTTCTGGGCGCCCATTGCGAATTCGTACCCCATGCCAAGTATCATAGGTTCCACAGTGCAACCGTGAAAATCGGCATTAGGCATGTACTTCTTGAGGTTGGTCTTGAGTTCCCGGAACGCCTTTTTCACATCCTCCTCCAAAAGGTGCAGTCTTACCCCTCCCGCCTTGCTCTTGTTGGGAACGTCCGGGGATTCTATCTTGAGAGCCACGGGAAATCCAGTTTTCCTCGCAATCTTGAGGGCCTCTTCCGGACTCCTTGCCAGGGCCATGGGAGTGGTTTCGATGCCGTAGGCCTCGAGTACCTGCTTAGTCTCCCGCTCAAGCAAGAACAGCCTTCCGTCCTTTGCAACGGATTTGAAGATGGAAAGGGCCCTTTCCTTGTCCGGATGAAAATCCACGAGGATGTTGGAAGGTGTCTGGGACAGCATCTGCCTGTTGGCCTCGTATTCGTACATGTAAAGGAAGCTCTTGACCGCCTGTTCCGGGGCTACGAAGGTGGGTATCCCATTCTCGTTAAGGATCTTCCTTGCCCGGTCCATGTCTTCACTGCCCATCCAGCATGCAAGGATGGTTTTGTAGGGATGCCTGCGGGAAAGCCCTATAAGCGTCTGGGCCGTATCGCCAGGTTCCGTGTAGGGCTGGGGCGTCACTATCACGAGGACCCCGTCCGAGGTATCATCCTGGAGAAGGGCGTCTATCACGTCTGAAAATCTCGAGGCCGAGGCGTCAGACAGGCAGTCAACAGGGTTTGAAACAGGGGCCGTGGGAGGAAGGGCCTTTTTTATCCTGTCAACGGTTTCCTTTTCCAGGGTGGCAAGGTGCCCGCCCTTTTTTATGAGGACATCTATCGCCAGAACGGCCGGCCCTCCGGCGTTGGTGACTATTGCGAGGTGGTTACCCTTGGGAGCGGGCTGTTTTGAAAGGGCCTCGGAGGTGTTGAAAAGCTCGAGCACGTCTTTCACCCTGACCATGCCCGCCCTTTTGAACACAGCATCGTAAACCATGTCCTCGCCGGCAAGGGAGCCCATGCGGCTGAAGGAGACGAGTCTTGATTGTTCAAACCTGCCCCCCTTAATTACCACCATGGGCTTTGTCCGGGTAAAGGAGCGGCTTGCGCTGATGAATTTGCGGCCGTTTTTTATGGATTCGAGGTAGAGGATGATTCCCCTCGTTTCCGGGTCCATGGCCAGGAAGTCGATGATGTCTGAAAAGTCGACATCAAGTTGTGCCCCAAGGGACACGAAGGTGCTCATCCCCACGTGCTTGGACGCCGCATAGTCGAGAATGGAGGCTGCAAGCGTGGAACTCTGGGACAGGAAGGCCACCTTTCCCCTTGGCGGCGCCTTGAGACTCACGCTGATATTTATGTTATTGCCCGGTCTTATGATTCCGAGGGAATTTGGGCCTATGCACCGGATGTTGTAGTCCTTGCAAATATCCTTTATCCTCGATGCGATCTTTTTACTGTCCGCAGTCCTGTGCCTGAAATCCATCGAAAATATGATGGCGGCAGGTATTTCCGCCTTGCCGCACTCTTCGAGGACCCCCGGTACCAAGTCCGGTGACCCTGTGACAAGCGCCAGGTCCGGCCTCTTCTTTATGGCCTTTATGGTCCGGTGGGCGGGGATCCCGCATACCGCCTCCCTTTCTATGTCGATGGGATAGATTGGCCCCCGGAAACCGGAGGAGATGATGTTCTGGAAGAGCCTTTTTTCAAATCTTTGGTCAATCTGGGAACTTGAGAACACTGCTATCCTTGAAGGCGACAATAGATGCGACAGGCCGGTCATGCCCATGAGTTTTCTCCTTTTTGACGGGAATAGACGTAAGCTTATCATGCAATCACTTTTACATAAAGGTTTCGGAGCTGCCATCGAACGCTTGCGCGCCTGCCGGGCCTTGAGGAAAATCCAGCATGTCTTATCTTCTTTTCCCATGAAGGCCCTAATTATCAGCGGAGCCATGGAGCACAACCTGAAGGACGTCGACCTTGAGATAGAGGCTGGTTCCATTTGCGCATTCTGCGGTCCTTCCGGCTCAGGAAAGTCCTCGCTTGTCTTTGACACCATTTACTGTGAGGCCCAGAGACAGTTCATGGAGACCTTTTCTCCCTATGTGCGCCAGTTTCTAGAAAGGCTACCGAGGCCGAGGGTACGGCGGGTGGAAAATCTTCCCGCTGCCATAGGTGTGGGTCAGTCCAACCCGGTGAGAAATTCCCGGTCAACAGTGGCCACTCTTTCCGAGGTAAGCTTTCCGGCAAGGATGCTCTTTTTCAGAAACGCCACGGGTTATTGTACACGCTGCCGGGTGCCGGTAAGACGGTGCGGCCCAAAGGACGTGTTTGACTGTTTCAAGGAGGCGGCCTGCAATGGTTTCACCTGCGGCTACATCTGTATAGAGGCAGGGGCTCAGCGTCTCGACGACCTCGTGGGGGAAGGCTACAGGCGCATTCTTGTGGACGGCCGTGTGGTGGACGGGTCCGAGGTAGATGTACGGCGGCTTTCGGATCACAAGAATCATTACGTGATTATTGAAAGACTATCCCTTAAATCCCTTTCTATTCAGCGGGTCAAGGAGGCGGTTGAGACCGCCTTCAGCCTTTCGGGCGGGAGTCTGTACGCGGTGTTCCCCGCGGATGGCGGAAAGGTGGAGACAAGGGCCTTTCACGAAGGGGCTGTATGTCCGGAGTGCGGGACCGAAAAGAAACCTCCGGGAATGCTTCTTTTTTCGTTCAATTCCGTAGAGGGGGCGTGCCCATCATGTAGCGGTTTCGGAAGGGTAATGGACATAGATTATGACATAGTGATTCCTGACAAGTCACTCTCTGTCATTGAAGGGGCAATAAGACCCCTTGAAAACTGGGAGGATGAAAAGGAGTTTCTCCTCGCCTGCTGTAGCAAGTGGGGCATGGATGCCACGAGGCCCTGGAGGGAGCTTTCCCAGCAGGACAGAGACGCCATCCTCTTTGGAAAGGAGGAGTGGTACGGCGTAAGGGAGATTTTTCGCCGGCTTGAATCAAAAAGATACAAGGCCCACATACGAATTCTGCTTTCAAGATACAGGGCATACAATATTTGTCCTTCCTGCAAGGGGGCTAGGTTTAACGAGGAGGCCCTGTCCTACAGGCTTTCAGGGTTGAGTATAGCCGGGTTTTATGCGCTAAGTGTCCATGACGCCCTTAAATGGTGCAGGGGGCTCGGGGAACGGGAGGGTCTTGATGAGGCCTCCCGTTCCCTGCTCCAAGACCTTGAAAGGAGGCTTTCCTTAATAAGGCAGGCGGGCCTTGGCTACCTTGCCCTTCACAGGCGCTCGCGCACCCTTTCGGGCGGGGAGCTTTCCCGGCTCTGTATCGCAAAGGGCGTATCCGCAAATCTTTCCGCGACCCTTTATTGTATAGATGAGCCTTCTTCTGGGCTTCACCCCGCAGACGTTAAGGGCGTAAGGGAAGTAATTGAGGGCTTGAGGAAATCAGGCAATACCGTTCTGATGACAGAGAACGATCCCTTAATGGCCCGGTGCGCAAACAGGATTATCCACCTGGGTCCTGGGTCCGGGAGGCACGGAGGCCGCGTGGTTGCGGAGGGCCATCCTTCCCAAGACACGCTGGAGCCGCCTCATGCAGTAGCTATCAAGGGGAGACGGCCAATGGATGGTTCCCCGAGTTTTCTTGAGATCAGGGGGCTTACCGAGAATAACCTGAAAGACATAACGTGCCGAATCCCGATGGGGATGGTGACGTGCGTCTGCGGGGTGTCCGGCTCTGGAAAGTCCACCCTCGTTGAGCAGTGCATCTACAGGGGGCTTTTAAGGATGATGGGGCGGCCCTGTTCCGAGCCCGGGAGGTTTAAGTCCATAATCATACCCGAGCCATTTGACTCTGTGGTCTTTATAGATCAGGAGCCTGCCTCGAGAACCCCGCGAGGTTGTCCGGGAACCTATCTCAAGATCCTTGATCCGCTTAGGAGGCTCTTTTCCAAAACCCGGAAGGCGATATCCCTCGGGCTCAGGCCCGGCTATTTTTCTCTCAATGTTGTTGGAGGCAGGTGCCAGAGCTGCGGCGGGCAGGGTTACGAGCTTCTTGACATGCAGTTTTTGCCCGATGTCATGGTGCCTTGCGCCGACTGTAAGGGAAGAAGGTTTTCTGATAGGGCACTTGAGATAAGGCTGAAGGGTAAAAATATGAACGAGTGGCTTGAGATGACCCTTTCCGAGGTGGCGGGTGCCCTTGGCAGCCAAAGGGCGGTGGCAAAGATCCTTGGCCCTGCCCTTGAACTCGGCCTTGGCCATCTGCTTCTCGGCCAGCCCCTTAACACCCTTTCCGCAGGTGATTCCCAAAGGCTTAAGATAGCAAGGCACCTCATTTCTGGGAAAGGCAGGTGCCTGTTCATTCTTGATGAACCGACCATGGGGCTTTACCATACCGAGGTGCAGGGCCTTATAAGGCAGGTAAGGGGCCTTTGTCGTCACGGCCATACCGTGGTGGTGGTGGAGCATGATCTCTCGACCATTCTTTCATCCGACCAGGTTATTGAGCTTGGCCCAGGGGGTGGAGATAATGGCGGTTACCTGCTCTTTCAGGGTAGCCCTGAATGGCTTCTCAATGAGGATACGCCAACAGCCCGGGCCATTCGGGAATACGGCGGCTCAGGAAGGGACGGGCAGTGCCAAGCAGGGAAGATGGAGAGAAAAGGCAGGGGGCAGTCTGGTAATGTTATCGAGATAAAGGGGGCAAGGCATCATAACCTCAAAAACATAGACATCAAGATACCAAGGAACAGGCTCGTTGTAGTGACTGGGGTTTCCGGATCCGGTAAATCGTCCATGGCATTTGACCTCATTTATAAGGAAGCCCAGAGGCGCTACATGGAAAGCCTCCCTTCCTACATGAAGCAGTTCGTGAGGCTTCATGAAAGGGTTGACGCAGACGAGGTTAGGGGACTAAGCCCATCGGTTGCCATAGAACAGAGGGCTTGCAGAGGAAGCCCCATGTCAACGGTGGCGACTCTATCGGAGACGGCCCATTACATGAGGCTCCTTTATGCCCATTGCTCGAGTCCTGTCTGTCCCGAGTGCTCCATGCCCATGGGCCATGCGAACATGGACCAGATAGAAAAGGGGATTGAGAGGCTTCTTGGCGCAGATGCCTTCTACATCGGGGCGCCCCGTGTTCGTCACAGAAAAGGCAGGCACCGGCGGGAGGTTGAAATGGGGTTTGCTGCCGGGGCGGATTTCGTGCTTGTGGATGACAGGCTCTTTCAACGTGGCCAGGAGCTGTCTATCTCTATGTACACGGAACACGATGTCTCCTGGGTCTGGGGACCTTTCAGAGAAGGCGTCTCCGTTAAGGAGTTTAGACAGGTCCTGTCTGCGGCTGTCAGGGCTGGGCGGGGTACTGTATTTTGTCTCTTCCCCGGTGTTGGAAAGAGGTGGTTCAGCATCAGGTACTTCTGCCCCGAGTGCCATGTGTCCTTGGAGGATCCGGATCCCCTTCTCTTTTCCTTTCATAGCAAGGTGGGCAGATGCCCGGCATGTCTCGGAACTGGCAGGAATGGCAATGAAGACGCCTGTTCTGTATGCATGGGGGCAAGGCTTTCCAAATATGCCCTGTCCTGGCAAATAAACGGCCTTGATATTGCGTCGTTTTTCAGGATGGAGGTGGACGAGGCTATGGGGCGTCTTGAGGACTGGCGTTCTGTGAAGAAGTTCCAGGTGGAAAGGAAAGATCTGCTTATGATGCTCACCGGCCAGGTCATGGAGAGGCTCAGGCTGATGTCTGAACTGGGCCTCGGGTATCTCGGCCTGGACAGGTCGGGGGACAGCCTTTCAGGTGGAGAGGCCCAGAGGGTCAGCCTTGCCTCACAAAGCGCATCGAGTCTTACGGGTATTACCGTTGTACTTGATGAGCCGACTATAGGCCTGCATCCTTCTGACAACCGGCGTCTTGTCCATATTCTCAAGGACCTGTCACGCAGGGGCAACAGCGTGATAGTTGTAGAGCATGATGAAGAGACTATCCTCCATGCTGATTTCGTGGTGGATCTTGGTCCCGGGGGAGGAAGTCAGGGGGGGAGGGTGATTTACTCGGGCGACGTGGAGGGGCTTTTGAAACATCCCGAATCGAGGACCGCAAGGGGATTAAGGCATGGAAAGGCCGTCATTGAGAGAAGCAGGAGGCTTGGGTCCGACACGGATTTTCTCGAGCTCCGTGGTGTAAGCAGGCATAACCTTTCGGCCATCGACGCCATGATACCCATTGGCGCGGTAACCGTATTCACCGGAGTATCCGGCTCCGGGAAAACCAGCCTCATGGAGGCGTTACAGGGGGCAGTGGAAGGGGATGTTTTATGTATCAAAGGAATAAGAAGAGCCGAGGCGGTAAGTGGTGCTCTTTACGTTGACCACGGTCCTATTGGCAGGACGCCGAGGTCCTGTCCGGCCACGTTCATTGGGATATTTTCCTATATCCGCAAGCTTTTTTCATGTACGCCGGCCGCACGGGTAAGGGGGTTTGGCCCCTCGCACTTTTCCTTTAACACGACACAGGGGGCATGTCCCGAATGCAGGGGCCAAGGTCAGCTAAGGCAAAGACTCGGCATACTTCCAGACGTTTATGTCAAGTGTCCTGTCTGCCTCGGCAAAAGATTCAGACAAGAGGTCCTGTCCATACGGTGGAAATCACGGGACATAAGCCAGATTCTTGATATGACCGTTTCCGAGGCCCTTGAATTTTTCGGCACCGTTCCTGCCATAAAGAGGGGACTCATGGTGATGAAAGACCTCGGGCTATGCTACCTGCGCCTTGGCCAGCCAAGCCCGTCCCTTTCGGGAGGCGAGGCCCAGAGACTCAAGATAGCAAAGGAGCTGTCCAAGACCGTTACCCAGGCAAGGCTGTACCTTCTCGATGAGCCGAGTGTCGGCCTCCACATGGAGGATGTGCAAAGGCTTTCTGCTTGCCTGACAAGGCTTGCCGGGCTCGGCAACACGGTAGTCGTTGTAGAGCACAATCTCTCCATGATAGCGGGGTCGGACTGGATTATTGATCTTGGTCCGGGTGGAGGGAGGCGTGGTGGAAGGCTGCTTTTCCAGGGTCCCCTTTACGATTTTCTTGGTTCTGGGGCAGATTCTATGACCTTAGAGTACCTAAGGCGCATTGCTGTTCTCAGGCAGTAGCCTCCTTGAAACCCCGTGTTTTTTCAGGCTGCGTCGGCAAGGGGAATTCGTCTCCGGCTTTTGACACAATAGTGGGGAGTGTTTAGCTTACTTTTATCCAAGTGCAAGGGAGGTACACGAGATGGCCGAGAAAAAAACACGGATTTTGAAAAAGGAATGGGAAAGTTTTATTAAAGATTTTAATAGGATGAATCAATACAGGACTGCGGTGGTTCAGATAGGTGACGATTTCATACTTGGAGAGCCCGGAATGCCGCTGCTTGGAATAGATTATGATGAAAGGGGAAGGAGGGTAGAGATATTTTTGGGAACCACCGACCCCGATAATCTTGTGCATCTTGCTCATGCAGTGGAGGTTCCGAGGGCAATTTATCTCATAAGTGACGATGAGGCCGCTAATCCTGTGGCCGGGCTTCAGATACAGGGGGCGCCGGGCCGTGGGATGACGAGAATCCGTTTCGTTGACCATGCCTGCGAGGAAGGCCGGCAAAAATGGGTTGCCGCGGTGGCCCATACGTTGTATGAACGCAGGGGCATGGAGCCGGGAGCAGATCAGGAGGACTGGTTCAGGGCTGAGGAAATAATTGAAGCCGTTTGCGAGAAGTACAAGCAGGAATAGCGGGGTTCCAGGTACATTCCTTACAACAAAGTAGTAGATGAGGCTATGTGATTCATTTAAAGAGTCAGGTCTGTCCTTTGACAAGGTCAGGACACCCACACAGACCCTGGAATGGGTGATTGAAAGGTTTTCTTCCATGTCTGTGCCGGTCCTGATGGAGGTCAAAAGGGTGGACAAGGGCAGGCTTGGCATTCCCGTTTATGTGAGCCGCTATTCCCCCGAGGCAGCAGCGGTTACCGGAACCATGAAGCAGATGGGGAAGGGCGTTACAGAGGCCCAGGCCAAGGCCAGCGCTGTTATGGAGATTGCGGAGCGGTACAGCTTTTTCCGCTTTTTGCAGGATGCCTCCCTTGACGTTGCCTCGTGCGGAGAAACAGGCGAGGATGGCTTTCCGCCAGAGCACCTGCTGAAGGCCATTCACCTTAAGGAACGCCTTGGTGACACGGAAAGCCAACTACTCCATGAATTCCCCATAGGATGGGCTGAGGGGCTTGATGCAATGTTAAACGTCCCTTGCCGGGTCCCTTTTTCCTGGATGTGGCCTATTTTTGAATACAACGGCTCTGCGGCAGGCAACAGCCTTGAGGAGGCGGCGGTCCAGGCGATTTGCGAGGTGGTGGAGCGTCATGTCTGTTCCCTCATAACCTATGGAAGGATCAGGACCCCCACTATAGATCAGCAGAGCATAAGGGATGGGCTGCTCGTTGAACTCATTGAAAGGTTTAAAGCAAACGGCGTAGAGTTGTTGCTTAAGGATTTTTCTCTCGGCACAGGCATTCCCACCGTTGGAGCCATCGCATGGGACCCTTCCACCTATCCCGACAGAAGCGAGATAGTCTATACGGCCGGCACCTCCACAAGCCCGGAAAGGGCGGCCATCAGGGCCATTACCGAAATTGCGCAGCTCGCCGGTGATTTTGATACGGACGGTAAGTACATTGAAAGCGGCCTGCCAAAGTTCGCCACCCTGGAAGAGGCGGATTACGTTGTTAAATCAGGCGCTGTGACACGTCTTGCCGAGCTTCCTGACTGTTCTTCCCGGAATTTCAGGGGGGAGGTGGAGCTTCTGGCCGGTGCCCTCGGCAGGGCGGATCTCCCGGTTTATATTGCAGAGGTAACTTGTCGGGATCTATGCATTCCTGTTGTGTACGCCATGATTCCCGGTAGCCATTTCCGCAACCGTACTCTCGGTATAGACCTCCCGTTTCACATGGCGCGCGTTGCGGCATCCGGCGGCTATCTCGCTCCCGCAAGTGCATCCGGGGTGCTGGAAAGGCTGAAGGCGGCCTATCCAGGCAGATTCGAGATCGAGTTTTACATGGGACATCTGCTTGAGTCTATGGGCGATATCTCTTCTGCCCTTAAGAGATACCAAGCGGCCCTTTCCCTTTCTCCCCCGGACAGTGAGCTTGCAAGCCTTTACTGTAACCTCGGGAACTGTTTACGCCAGCTTGGAAGGCTGGAAGATGCGGCGAAACAGCTTGAGATTGCAAGGGGGCTTGATCCTCGGCTCAAGGAGATCCATAACATACTTGGCACGTGCCTGTACGAAATGGGCAGGTACACCGATGCAATCGAGTGTTTCGAGAAGGTCATATCTATCGATCCAGGCTCCGCCGTGGACTATGCAAACATAGGCAGTAACCTAAGGAAGCTCGGGTTGATACCTGCCGCCATTAAGTGGTATAGGATGGCCTTGGAAATCGATCCCTCCATAGAGTGGGCCAGGGAACATCTTAAGGCCCTTCAAGGGCAGGGCTAAACTCTCTTATCCTTGATTGTGAAAAAAATGAATAACTATTCAAAAAAACCCCACTCTGGTGATTTTGTTCGTTATAACCTCTTTAAATAACAGTATTTTTTTTCGTTTCGCAAACTTGAAAAAAAATTAACGAGCCTTGACAAAGATATTTGGTTATAGTAAGAAACTGTCTCGATATGCCATGACATACATAAGAGAATAATCCAAAAGGAGGGCAATATGGCAACTATAGAGTACAAAGGCAAGGCTTATGAAGTCGATGAAGACGGTTTTCTTACAAAGGGAATGGAGCAGTGGGATGAAAACTGGGTAGAATACGTCATGGAGCAGGAGGGTATCAGCGAGCTGACCGAGGATCACAAGAAGGTTATCGAGGTCCTCCAGGACTATTTCAAGAAGAATGGAATTGCTCCCATGGTCAGGATTCTTTCCAAGACCACGGGTTACCCCCTTAAGAAGATATACGAGCTTTTTCCCTCAGGACCAGGCAAGGGAGCCTGCAAGATGGCTGGACTTCCAAAGCCCACCGGTTGTGTGTAGGCGTTGCGAAACTTGTCAGTTCAAGGCCCTGATTCCGCAAGATGAGGGGCCTTTTTTATTACCCATCCCCATATACCTTTTTGTTTCCTTTTTTCCCCGTCTTGTTATATTGGCTGTTAAATTTTCGCTCAGGATACTCTGTGGCAACTGGAGACATTAGAAAAGCACCTTTTTCGAGATCAAGCCCTGCTTGAGCGGAAAAGTGTGAAATGTTCAAGGTGTTTGACCGTTTTTTTCGCAAATATAACTAAGTCATTGGATAAAAAAGACAGATTTTCAGGAGTCTCAATCTGTTTCTCTTGGACCCTTATTTCTATGGCTGCATATAAAAGCCCACCGGAACGGACAGCCCCTGTTTGCCCCGTAAAACTACGGCGCGTCCTCTTTTTTCTCGTTTTCGCGTTGATTGCGCATTGCCCGGTTGATGCAGGGGCTGCTCAGCAGCTCAGGCAGCTCGCCGTGGATTTTCGCCCCGTCATTGCTATGGCTATGAAGAGCGGCGAGGAACAGTTCGTCCTTGATAGGGGATCTCGTTCGAGCGTAAGGCCGGGAGACCTTTTTGCCCTTGTGGATAAGGGAATGCCTATTTATGTGCCCGGCACTAAAAGGGTGTTGGGTTACCAGGACAAGGTTGTTGGAAAGTGCAGGGTTACACGGGTCACGCCCGCTTCCTCTGCCTGTACCGTCTATTCGAGCTCCCGCAAGTTGCCTCCCCGCTTGGAGGCCATGAGATTTACAGGTATGAGGGCGGCTCTCTTCATAGATGGAAGGCTCGTCTCCCCTGTTTTTTCCAGCTATTCCCTTCGCAAGCTTCTTCCAAACCTCGACTGGGTAGAGCCGTCAAGCGGTCCGGTGCCAGTGCCGACAAAAAGTTCCATGGAGGCCTTTGGCATAGACCTTATGTTTGACCTTCAGGACGACTCGCTTCACGTTTACGGTCCAGACATGGAGGAGTTTTCCGTGTACAAGGTACCTTCTGCCGGGGAAAGCGTTATGGAGAAGGCAGAGAAAAGGCCAAGCCTGATAGAAACAAGGGTGGCCCCGGCCCCCTTTTCTTTTGATTTTTCCAGGGCCAAAGTCGTGGGCACGCTTAATGGAAAGGTACTTCAGGTGGCAGTGGCAGACTTGGACGGCGACGGGCAGGAGGAGATTGTCTACCTGATGGAAAACGAGGTAGGAGTGGCTCCATACAGGCGCAGGGGCCGGGCGGAATTTTACCGGTTCGGCGATTTTGAATGTCCCTGTGGCCTTTCATTTTCAAGGGGATGGATTGTGATTAACGTTGCCATAAAAGGCGCTGGCCTTACATCGAAGCTTTTCAGTTACAGGGCCGGGCGGCTGCACCTGGTCCAGGACGAGATAAACCTGTGGCTTTCCTTTGCGCGAACTCGATGCGGGCAGGCCGGCCCCGAGCTTATGGGGCAGGAATATGAAAAGGAACGTTTCAGGGGCCAGCGTGTATTTTCCTTGAAGCCTACCGACAGCGGGATTGAATATTTGGAACAGCAGGAGTTTCCAAACGATTTCAGCATAGCAAGCACGGATGCCCAGTCTGTAAACGGTACATGCACACTTTTCTATGTAAGCTTTGACGGTTTTTTCAAGGTCTATGCCAACGGTTCCCACCAGTGGACATCGCTTTTCCCAGTGGTGGCAGACAGGCCATGCTGCGGGCCCGCAAAGGCGGATTTTTTGATCCTGGGCCGCGGGATACTTTTTAACGGTGTCATTCCCGAAGAAAAGGGAAAGGGTCTCAACGGCCTGTTCTATTTTCCATTGTCAGGCGGTTACGAGTTTTTCAGAGCCGATTCCGGTCTCAGGGGTACCCTGTGCGGAGTGTCAATGACGCGGGAAGGGATTATAATTGGGGTTACCGACAAGACAAAAGGGGGCTGGAAGACCCGTTTGTATCAATTCCCGATTTCCTGAGGTTCAATTAGCATGAAAAGCCTGGTGAGAGAAAACGATAAACTCCCATGGAGTTCTGCCCCTGGCAGGCTGCATATAGTTACCTTCGGCTGTCAGATGAATGAATATGACTCCCAGCGTATGGCCCAGATGCTCATGGCAAGCTACTGCCTTACTCCCTACATGGACCAGGCCGACCTCATCATAGTGAATACGTGCTCTATCCGGGAAAAGGCCGAGCACAAGCTCTACAGCCTGCTCGGACGCCTGAAAAGGTTCAAATGTTCCAATCCAGTCCTGAAAATAGGGGTGGCTGGCTGCGTTGCGCAGCAGCTTGGCGCCAAGCTCTTCCAAAGGGCGCCTCAGGTGGATTTCGTGGTGGGCCCACAGGGTATTTACAGGTTACCCATGCTCATGGAGAGGCTTCAAGGGGGTAATGACCGGCTCCACGATACGGGTCTCCAAGGGGATTTCCAGATACCATACATCGATGCGCTCCTTCCGAGAAAAGGGGACGTGCGGGCCTTTGTAACCATAATGCAGGGCTGTGATAACTACTGTACATACTGCATCGTGCCGCTCGTGCGGGGGCGGGAAATTAGCAGGCCTGTTGAAGACATTTTGCGGGAAATAGGCTCCCTTGTTGAGCAGGGAGTCAAGGATGTGACCTTGCTCGGTCAAAACGTAAACTCCTATGGGAAGAACCTGAGTAAATGCGTTGATTTTCCTTCTCTTCTCCTGGAGATCGACCGTGCCTTTCCAGGGATAAGGCTTCGTTTTACCACGAGTCATCCAAAGGACATTTCAGACCGGTTGATAGGGTGCTTCGGAAGCCTATCAACCCTCTGTGAACACCTGCATCTTCCCGTCCAGTCCGGCTCTGACAGGATATTAAAACGCATGAAAAGGCGATATAGCAGGGCGCAGTATCTCGAGAAGGTGAAAAAACTGAGAAATGTTTGTCCTGATATCACCATAACCACTGATCTCATAGTGGGTTTCCCTGGAGAAACCGAGGAGGATTTTCGCCAGACCATGTCCCTGTTGGAAGAGGTGCGTTTTGATCAGGCCTTTGCCTTCAAGTATTCCGAAAGGCCCGGCACCGCTGCGGTAAGGTTCCAGGAAAAGGTGCCCGAGGAGGTAAAATCGAGACGTCTTACCAGGCTTTTAAAGCTGCAGAACCAGATAGGGCTTGAGCAGTATGGACGGCTTCAGGGCTCTGTATGTAAGGTTCTTATAGAGTCTTGTTCCGGCCCGAAGGTGACCGGTAGGACCAGGGGAAACCATGTGGTGAACATGGAAGGGAGAGAGGGCCTTGTTGGAAGGTTGGTAAATGTTTACATTGAAAGGGCATGCCACCATTCACTGATTGGCACAATCATACACTGATGAGGTATTAAGTCCATGAAGGCAATACGTATGAAAATTCACGCCATAACCTTGGACCCCCAGTCCAATTCCCCAATACTAATATTGAAAGAAGATAAGGGTGAAAGGACCCTGCCAATATGGATAGGGCTGCTCGAGGCCACAGCCATTGCCACGGAGATGGAGAAGTTGGAGTTTGCCCGGCCCATGACCCACGATCTGGCCGTAAACCTTTTGAGTGCAGCAGGGGTGAGGCTTGTTCGCATAGATGTTACGGAACTAAAGGACAATACATACTATGCACAGATAACGCTTGACACCGGGGATAAGCTCGTTCGGGTCGATTCAAGGCCGAGTGATGCGGTAGCCCTGGCGCTTAGGGCGGGGGCGGACATCTTTGTAAATGAGGAGGTCCTGAAATCCTCGACTGGGGTGGGGTCTCAGCCTACCGTGGTAACAGGTTCTGGGGAGGAAAAAGACGAGGATACATGGAACAAGATCCTTGAGGAACTTGATCCCAGCGCCTTTAAGTACAAAATGTAACAGGTGGAAGTGCCTTGAAGACAGCCTTCCTTTGCATAGTATTTTCTATGGGGCGTTTTTGACCTTCTGCAGGCACCGTGCCACTATTCTGTAATCAAGCGGCTCCGACCATCCGGCAATCTTCGCAGCGCGTGCGGCCGGTTCAGTGGGTTTCATGCTCAGTAGGGCCTTTTTCACCTTTTGGATCACCCTTGGATCGGTATGGCTCAGGACTCCAAAGGGCCATTCAGGGTAAAGCGCTGTCGTATGGACAAAGGGAAACGAGTCTTTTGCGGGGTTTATTATCTTGAATTCGGACATCTTGATCTTGCCCTCTGCTGCCATCCTTTCTAAGGTGTCTGATCTTACCGTTCCGGCGTCCACCACGCCGTTTCTGACTGCATATACTACTGCGTCATGAGTGCCCCCCTCTCTCAGGGCCTTTAAGTCCTCGAAGGGGTTAATTCCTTTGTCTATGAGGTATTTGAACGCCATCTGCGCCCCACCGAATGAAGTCATTTTTACACACATGAAGGTGGTGTTGCGAAGATCCCGGCAGGATCTTATCCTGCTTCCCGCACGAGTAAAGATCACGCCGCTGAACTTATTAAGTGGCTTGCCCTGCCTGTAGTTGAGCAGGCTCGCAATGGGTCTTACTCCGAATTTCTTTTTCAGCACCACGAAAAAACCGGGATTCGTAATGATAAAATCGATTTTTCTGAGTGCAACCGATGAGAAAATTTCATCGAAGGCCAGGGGGACCAGTACGAAGTGCTGCCCGGTTTTAGTGCCAAGATATGTCATGTGGGCGCTCCATTGCTTTATTGCCCTCGCCTTTCCCCTCTTAGCAAGCACTCCCACCTTCATGGTCTTGCCTGTGCAAGATGAAATGGGCAGCAGGAACAGGACAATGCTCAACAAGGATAAACAGGCTATATGGAATGTCTTGTACTTCAACTAAGCTCCTCCTTTTGATTTTGTGGAATGTTGCTTTTACGGATTCATGATATAGAAATCGGAACTATCTCGTCAGAAATATAATTTTGGCATCATTTGAGGTGGTCCCAATTTTTCGACAACATGTATTGTTCGCTTTCGTTGTATGAAGTAACAGGAAAACAGTGAAAGGAGAAATGCAAATGGCAAAGAAAAGTACAGTTCAAAGTTTAAGGCGAAGGCAGCACTGGCAGCTATCAAGGAGGAGACCACTATTCAGATAGCCTCAGGATTTGGAATTTATCCGGGTCGAGTAAGGCCATGGACAAGAGAATTCTTAAAAAATGCTCCTCTTGTCTTTGACAAGAACAAGAGTGAGGAGAAAAGCTTTAAAAAGCAGCTTGATACTCCTTACAAGAAAAATGGTGTATATATCGTAGTTGCACATGCCGGGAGATTTCATGCAATTATGCGTAATCATTGGACTGGTACAGTAAAAAAGTGCAATTATGGAGCATTTCAGACATCTTGGACACGGAGTTTTGCATAAGCTGTCTTGAACGTGTTCTATCCTTATATGGCTGTCCAGAAATCTTCAACTCAGATCAGGGATGAAAATTGGTTCCGAAAGTTGAGTTACAGAAATGAGCAGGTCTCAGATTAGATATAGTTCTGTACAAATCGCTTCTCAAGACGAGGAATCTGTAGCGAGAAAGCTTGCGGTTTTCCTGTACATGTTCAGGCGCTTTGTCCTTGAGGTCGTCATAGCCTTTGTGATCCTCAGCTTTGCATTCTACTGGATTGCTCCTGATATCCTCTACTTTTTCCAGTTACATCTTGATCAGAAACTGGCCTTTTTCGGTGTCATGGAACCGATCGTATCCCTTCTGAAGATCGCCTGTGTTATGGCAATAATTTTGCTTATGCCCTGGATACTTTTCAGGATTACACAGGTCCTGGCTGGGAATTTTGGCATATCGCGAACCTTCAGTATCTTTCTTGTGGCTACAGCCCTGTTGCTTTTTTACGCGGGTGCGGCATTTTGCTTTTTTATTACCCTCCCATTTGGCATAAATTTTCTTCTTGGGTACCAGTCGGAACACATAAAACCAGTTATCAGCGTCGGAAAATTTGTAAATTTCGTGGGTCTTTTTATCCTCGGTTTTGGCTTGATCTTCGAGCTTCCCCTTGTGATGACTGTCCTGTGCAGGCTCGGTGTCTGTTCTTACTCCGTTTTCAAAAAGGGTAGGCGCTATGCTATTCTTATTATTGCTATACTCGCGGCGATCCTTACACCTACACCTGACGTTATAAATATGGCGTTAATGGGCCTGCCGCTCTACTTTCTTTACGAAATTGGAATAGTAATTGCGCGCTTGTCATCGAGAAGATAGGTTTTGAGTCACTCGTTACTTGACAATCACGCCCCAATCCATATATTGTGGTTTTTCTAAAAAACTCGGAATAGCTGTTTTTTGCCAAGGGGCAAAAACTCGAAAACATGCAGATAGAAACGCGTATTCAGGTAGCTGATGTCCCTGAAGAGGGGCTTTATTTAAATTTCTCTGAGCTTTCTCATGTCATTCCCGAAGTAGATGGGTTCGTAAAGATCGGGAATACCAAAGGCCGTCTTGAGATTCACAAGTCCGGTAACAATATTGAGGTCAGGGGGTCGGTTAAGAGCAGGGTGCTTCTCACATGCGATAGGTGCCTTGGCAGGTTTCACAAGAACGTGGAAACTTCCTTTTTTTACCTTTTGCAGCCTAGAAAGGATTTTGGCGCGGGCCTTGAAACGGATCACCGGCTTTCACACGACGAAGTAGATGTATACTGGTATGAGGATGGGGAGATAAGGGGTGAGGAAATATTCAGGGAGCAGATAATCTTGCAGCTCCCCATGCGTATGCTATGCAGTGAAAGTTGCAAGGGGCTATGTCCAAGTTGCGGTATAAATTTGAACGAAGCGCAGTGCAGTTGCTCAAGGCAGGTAAATGATGGCCCGTTTGCAGCACTTGCCGTGTTAAAGGTATCTCGATAAAACATTTTTTTATAAATGGAGGAAAATAGAATATGGCTGTTCCAAAAAGAAAAATATCGAGGGCAAGAAGGGGTAACAGGCGTTCCCACGATTCCCTTAAGAAACCCGCTGTTTCCTTGTGTCCCCAGTGCGCAGAGCCAAAGGCCCCGCACAGGATATGTCCCCATTGTGGAACCTACAAGGGTAAGGTATTTACCGGAGAGAATGTAGAATAGGAAGGTATATGATTATTGCGCTTGATGCCATGGGCGGTGACAAGGGGCCTTTACCCCTTGTCAAGGGAGCGGTGTTGGCGGCTATGCAACATGGGACTGAGATAATCCTTGTTGGAAAGAAGGATATCCTGGAAGAGGCGCTGTCAACTGTTCCATCCATAGAGAAGCTGCCCATTACGATTGAACACGCATCCGAGGTGGTCGGCATGGCTGAGTCTCCCGCCGACGCCTTGAGGCGCAAAAAGGATTCTTCTGTAAGGGTGGCCTTTGATCTCGTCAGGGCCGGCAAGGCGCAAGGTGTTGTGAGCGCCGGGAATTCAGGGGCGACTCTTGCGACGGCCATGTTCATCCTTGGCCGTATTAAGGGCGTCAGGCCAGCCATTGCCACCCTGATCCCCACACTTAGGGAACCCGCCCTTCTGATAGACGTAGGGGCCAACGTAGATTGCAAGCCTCATCATCTCCTCCAGTTCGGCATAATGGGCTCGCTTTTTGTAAGGGAGTTCCTGATAAAGGAACGTCCGAGGGTAGGCCTTTTAAGCATAGGAGAGGAGGGACGTAAGGGAAATACCCAGGTAAAAAAGGCCTACGATCTATTGGATACCAGTAATCTTAATTTTTGTGGAAATGTAGAGGGCAGGGACGTTTTCAGGGGAGAGGTGGACGTAATTGTGTGCGACGGCTTCGTAGGCAATATCTGTCTGAAACTCAGTGAGGGTCTTGCAGAGTCCGTGATAGCAATGCTCAGAAACGAGATAGAAGGGAACCTGCTAGCTACCATGGGTTACGGTTTGGCAAAGAAGGCCTTCAAGAGGTTCAAAAAGAGAGTGGACTACGCGGAGTATGGTGGCGCGCCGCTGCTCGGCGTTGGCGGGACGGCGATAATTTGCCATGGAAGCTCGGAGCCAAAGGCTGTTATGAACGCCATAGGTGTGGCTTACAATCTGGCATCCCTAAAGCTTGCCGAGAAACTCGAGGCCTCGATGTCGAACCGCAAAGACGTTCTCAGGATTATTTAATTTTCAATCATGACAATTAGGGCAAAAATCGTGGGAACCGGATCGTGTGTGCCTGAAAAGGTGCTAACGAACAAGGACCTTGAGAAAATTATCGATACCAGCGACGAGTGGATAACTACAAGGACCGGCATAAAGGAAAGGCATATAGTGGAGCAGGGAGAAAATAATTCTGATCTGGCCGTAGGGGCAGCAAGGGCAGCCCTTAAAATGGCTACGATTTCTCCTGATGACCTCGGCCTGATAATAGTGGGAACGCTTAGCCCGGACATGCCTATGCCATCTGTAGCCTGCCTTGTGCAGCAGGCTTTGGGTGCTAAAAAGGCAGGCGCCATGGATGTATCAGCTACATGTTCCGGTTTTCTTTACGGGCTATCCATAGCAGACAAGTTCGTGAGATCTGAGCCCGACATGAAGGTCTTGGTCATAGGAAGCGAGGTCCTTTCAAGAAGGACCAACTGGCGGGACAGGACCACGTGTGTGCTCTTTGCAGACGGGGCAGGGGCGGCGGTAGTAACAGGTGGAGAAGGCGAAAGGGGCATTGTCTCTACCTGTTTGCATGCGGATGGAACCCTGTGGGAACTTCTTACCATAAGAGGGCTTGGCACTGCGCATCCGGTTGACGCTTCCATTCTTGAAAAGGGTTGGCAATACATAGAGATGCAGGGAAGAGACGTGTTCAAGCACGCGGTAAAGGCCCTGGAATCGGTAGCCTTAGAGGCGGTTGATGCATCAGGATGGTCCATGGAAGAGATAGATCTTCTCATAGCCCATCAGGCGAATATAAGGATACTGGAACACCTGAGAGAAAGGCTTTCTTTGCCGAGGGACAAGGTCTTTATCAATATCCACAAGTATGGTAATACCTCAGCGGCGAGTATACCCATAGCCCTTGATGAGGCCAATCGGCAAGGCAGACTGATGGCCGGGGACAAGGTGCTGCTGGTTTCTTTCGGAGGCGGTTTTACCTGGGCTGGTGTCACCATGAGCTGGTAATTTGCAGTTCTTAAAGGAAGGAGAGGGCTTTTAATGTCAAACGTAAACTATTTTCTCACTGAAGAACAGCAGATGATTGTGGATCTGGCAAGGCAGATCGCGCACGAAAAGATCATACCTGTTCGGGCAAGGCTCGATGAAACCGAGGAGTTTCCATGGGACATCATGAAGGACCTGGCTCAGGCGGACCTGTTCGGCCTCTATATTCCCGAAGAGTTTGGAGGTCTCGGGGGAGGCTGCTTTGAAAACTGCATAGCAGTAGAGCAGCTCGCCTATGGATGTATCGCTGTAACAACTACTTTTGCTGCAAGCGCACTTGGTGGATATCCCATTGTTATGTACGGTACAGAGGGGCAGAAAAAGAGGTACCTGCCTGATATTGCTTCTGGTGCAAGGCTTGCAGCTTTTGGCCTTACAGAGGCAGGAGCCGGCAGTGACGCGGCAGCCATAAAGACGACCGCCGTTGAGGATGGTGACTACTGGGTGCTGAACGGGACAAAACAGTGGATTACGAGCGGCGGAGAAGCGGAAATTTACACCATTATAGCGCTTACGGATAAAAATAAGGGCGCCAGAGGTGCTTCTGCCTTTATATTGGAAAAGGGAGACGATGGTTTCACCTTTGGTAAGAAGGAGAAGAAGATGGGGCTTCGTGCCTCGGCCACTAGGGAGCTCGTGTTCAACGACTGCCGCATCCCAAAGGACAGGTTGCTAGGCAGGAGGGGGCTTGGTTTTATAATCGCCATGAAGACTTTGGACCTAGCCCGTCCAGGAATCGGTGCCATTGGCGTGGGGCTTTCCCAGGCAGCCCTTGACGAGTCGGCCACCTATGCGCGTCAACGCGTCCAGTTCGGGCAGCCAATCATATCATTTCAGGCTATACAGCATATGCTTGCCGACATGGCCACCCACATAGAGGCGGCGCGGGCGCTTGTTTATTCTGTGGCGCGCACGATAGACTCAGGTGAAAAGGACATTTCCAAGATATCCGCCATGGCGAAGCTGTTTCCGACAGATGTAGCTATGAAGGTGACAACAGATGCGGTACAGATACTTGGCGGTTACGGGTACATGAAGGATTATCCTGTGGAGAAGATGATGCGGGATGCAAAGATACTCCAGATATACGAGGGCACCAATCAGATACAAAGAAACGTCATAGGTCAGGCCCTCAACAAGGAGTATGCAAGAAGATAGGACAAATGGATATAGTAGTTTGCATAAAACAGGTCCCAGATGCGGAGAGTGTCAAGTGGGATCACAAGACAGGGACACTCATAAGAGATGGCGTAAAGAGCGTTATTAACCCCTTTGACTACCATGCCATCGAGGCTGCCCTTACGCTGAAGGACGAGCTTGGTGGAAAGGTGATAGCGGTTACAATGGGTCCCCCCCAGGCCCAGGAAGCCATTCGTGAGGCCATGTCAATGGGCGTGGATGGCGGCGTGGTTGTGTCTGACAGGGCCTTTGCAGGGGCTGACACACTTGCAACCACCTACACTCTTGCACAGGCTATTAAAAAGCTCGGCGACGTGGACGTTGTATTTTGCGGGAAACAGGCTATTGACGGCGATACAGCCCAGGTGGGTCCCGGGCTTGCGGTTCGACTACGCTTCCCATGTGTTACGTACGCGAGCCAGATGGATATCCTAGACGGGGAAAGGGGACTCAGAATCAGACGCATATCTGAGCACGGTTTCGACGTGGTTGAGGTGGAATTTCCCGTGGTTGTTACCGTGCTTTCTTCCTTGAATACGCCGAGAGTGCCGTCGCTTAAGGGAAAGATGAGGGCCAAAAAGGCCGAGGTCCCCTTGTGGAGCGCATCGGACATCGATGCTAGCTTAGACAAAATCGGCCTGTCGGGTTCTCCAACAAAGGTTTACTCTACATTTATCCCGAAGTTTGAGGCGAGGCGCGAGTTCATAGAAGGGGGAGCTGAAGAGCAGGCCGATGCCTTGGTGGAGAGGTTGAAAGAGGCGGGAATCATCTGATGCTGAAGGTAGATATTGAAAAATGCACTGGCTGCGGCGAATGTGAAGAGGTATGCAGCTTTGGGGCCATTACCGTTCTTGATGATAAGGCAAAAGTGGACCCGGAGCTTTGTTCTTTGTGCGGTACCTGTGTGGATACATGTCCGGAAGAGGCCCTGGAGATGGAATCGGAGGGTCCCGGGAAGGAAAAGCAGGATTTTAGCGCATGGAGCGGCGTCTGGGTGGTGGCAGAGGTAAGGGGAAACGGTTTTGCTCCGGTTACCTTTGAACTTCTGGGAAAGGCGCGCCAGCTTGCGGATAGGCTTTCTGTGCCTGTCACGGCAGTGGTTCTCGGCAGTGCGGTGAAGGAGATGGCTCCTGATCTTGTGGCAAGGGGTGCAGACAGGGTAATAGTGGTGGACCATCCAGGGCTTTCAAACTTCGTGGACGAGGCGTATTCAAAGATAGTCTCCCATCTTGCAAGGAAAGAACGGCCAGAGATTATCCTTGCTGGTGCTACCGCCATGGGCAGGGCTTTTATTCCCCAGGTAGCCACCATGCTCGAGACAGGGCTTACCGCCGACTGCACGGGTCTTAAGATAGAGGAAGAAGGCAGGAACCTCCTTCAGACTCGTCCCGCCTTTGGAGGGAATCTTATGGCCACTATAATATGCGATGAACACAGGCCTCAGATGGCCACGGTACGCCCTCATGTCCTGAAGGCCCTGGAGCCTGATGAGTCGAGGCAGGGAGAAATCGTGGAGTTTGAGCCTTCTGCTGAGCTTCTTGAGCACAGGGTCAAGGTTGTTGAGTCGGTTACAGAGGAGTCTGACGGGCCCGGGCTTACCGATGCGGAAATAGTTGTTACTGCAGGAAGGGGACTTGAGCAGAAGGAGAATCTGCATCTCGTGGAAAGGCTGGCTCACTGCCTTGATGCGGGCATTGGTGCGACGAGGGCTGTGACAGAGGCCGGGTGGATCTCCGCAAATCACCAAATCGGGCAAACAGGTGTGACGGTTTCTCCGAGGCTCTACATAGCCTGCGGCGTAAGCGGAGCCATTCAGCATCTTGTAGGTATGCAGGGGTCTGACATCATTGTAGCCATAAACAAGGATAAGGATGCCCCCATATTCGATGTTGCCACCTATGCTATAGTAGGGGATGTTAGGGAGGTGCTCCCTGCCCTGATAAGGAAAGTTAGCGAGGAGCGCGGGATAAAGGATGTGTGAAAAAAGGCTGAAAGGAAAAAATGCACTGATCACGGGAGGCTCAAGGGGCATTGGAAGGGCCATTTGCCTCAAGCTTGCCGGGGATGGTGCTCACGTAATCATAAACTATGCGTCAAACGAGGACGCAGCCATGGAAGTCCTTGACAGGGTTGAGGCCCAGGGAGGAAGCGGTTCACTTCTTCCCTTTGACGTATCGGATGCATCTTCTGTCAAGGAAAAGGTATCGGGTTTCATAAAGGAAAACGGCCCTATCCAGATACTTGTAAACAATGCAGGGATAACAAGGGACGCCCTTGTTGCAAGGATGAAGGAGTCGGACTGGGATAAGGTCGTCTCAGTTAATCTCAAGGGGGCCTTTAACTGTATGCAGGCCTGCGCCATGGCCATGATGAAGGCCAGGTGGGGCAGGATCATTAACATAGGTTCAGTTGTCGGCGTCTCTGGGAACCCAGGGCAGGCCAACTACGCTGCTGCGAAGGCGGGTCTTGCCGGTTTAACCAAGACCGTTGCCAAGGAGATGGCCTCCCGGGGCATTACCGTGAATCTTGTAGCACCTGGTTTTATAGAAACAGACATGACGGCGGTTTTGCCCGATAAAATAAAGGAGCGCCTTATTGGAGAGATTCCACTTGGCAGGATGGGGCAGCCCCACGAGGTCGCGGCAGCCGTGTCTTTTCTGGCGTCTGAGGATGCCGCCTACATAACGGGGCATACCTTGCATGTTAACGGCGGGCTTGTCTGCCAATAAGGATATACAGGAGGAAACAAAAATGGATGTTCAGGAAAAAATTATTGAGATAATCTCGAGCCAGCTTAGCGTTCCGAAGGAGAAGGTCGTACCCCAGGCATCGTTCACTGATGATCTCGGTGCAGACAGCCTTGATCTCGTGGAGCTTGTCATGGCCATGGAAGAGGAATATGGGATGGAAATAGCCGACGAAGATGCCGAAAAGCTCCAGACCGTGCAGGACACCATAGATTATGTGAAACAGCACATGGGAAAATAGGGATTAGGAAAAGTGACTTTTATGGGCGCACAAGATTGTAGCCGCAGGGTTGTTGTGACTGGTCTTGGTCTGGTGTCCCCGGTAGGAATTGGGGTCAAGGAGGGCTGGGATAATATAGTATCCGGCAGATCGGGCATAGGTCCGGTCACTAAATTTGACACCAAAGGTTATAGCTGCCGCATTGCAGGCGAGGTTAAGGATTTCGAGCCGGAACGGTTCATTAATGCAAAGCTCGTAAAGAGGCTTGATCCATTTGTTCAGTATGCAATTGTTGCTTCAAAGGAGGCCTGGGAGGATTCCGGCCTCGATTCCAGCACCGCTGACCCGGAGAGAATAGGTGTCATCACAGGCTGCGGTCTTGGCGGGTTAAGCTCCATAGAATATTTCAGGGATATCTTGGTCAACAGAGGGCCGAGACGGGTGAGTCCCTTTTTTATTCCTATGGCTATCCCAAACATGGCGTCAGGACAGATTTCCATATTGTTTAATGCCAAGGGCCCCAACACGGTGGTTTGCACCGCGTGTGCGGCAGGCACCCATGCCATTGGCCAGGCATTCAAAGAGATACAAAGGGGTGCGGCAGATATAATGTTCTGCGGAGGCACCGAGGCAGTGATTACCGAGCTTGCCCTGGCCGGATTTGCGTCTCTCAAGGCCCTGTCCACAAGGAATGAAGAACCTGACAGGGCATCGCGTCCCTTCGAGCGGGACCGTGATGGCTTTGTCATCGGTGAGGGTGCCGGCATTCTGATTATTGAAAGCCTCGATCATGCGGAAAGACGTGGGGCAAGGATAAGGGCTGAAATCGGCGGGTTCGGCCTGAGCGGCGACGCTTTTCACATGACCGCGCCTCCCGACGACGGCGAGGGAGGGGCCCGGGCCATGAAGGAGGCGCTTAAGGACGCTTGCATGACACCGCAGGACATTGACTATATAAATGCCCACGGTACCAGTACTCCGCTAAACGACAGCTGCGAAACAAAGGCCATAAAGGCAGTATTTGGTGAATATGCGTACAAGATCCCCGTAAGTTCCACCAAGTCCATGACCGGCCATCTCCTCGGCGGTGCAGGCGGGGTTGAGGCCGTATTTAGCGTAAAGGCCTTAGAGGACGGGGTTGTGCCTCCAACCATCAACTATGAGCATCCGGATCCCGAGTGCGACCTAGATTACGTGCCCAACGAGGCGAGAAAGATGGATATTCACACCGCAATGAGTAACTCCTTCGGCTTTGGTGGTACCAACGGCGTATTGATATTCAAGAGGGCGTGATCCTTATGAAGATTGCTATTGGTTCCGATCATGGTGGTTTTGAGTTAAAGGAGCTCGTTAAGCCACTCCTTGGAGAGCTCGGGCACGAAGTGGACGATGTTGGCTGCTATTCCCTTGAGTCGGTAGACTATCCATTGGAGGCCAAAAAGGTGGTTAGCCTTGTCAGGGATGGAAAGGCCGACAGGGGGATACTGATTTGTGGAACCGGGATAGGCATGTCCATTGCTGCCAACAGGACCCCGGGGATAAGGGCGACCCTTTGCCACGGCCTTTTTACAGCGGAGATGAGCAGGAGGCACAACGATTCAAACATTCTGTGCATGGGAGGCAGGGTAACAGGGCCGGGTCTTGCCATGGAGATGGTTAAGGTATGGCTTGCCACCCCTTTTGAGGGAGGAAGGCACTCGAGGCGCTTGTGCCAGATAGACAGCGAGGAGCAGGAGTGTTCCTGATCCATATTCTTATGCAGGTGCGGAAATGAAAGAGCTGTGCGAGACTGATTACCAGATATTCAATGCCCTTAGGGCGGAAATTGGGCGGCAGACCGGTCAGCTTGAGATGATAGCCTCGGAAAATTTTGCCAGCGAGGCGGTCATGCAGGCCGAGGGAAGCGTATTCATGAACAAGTACGCCGAGGGTTATCCTGGCAGACGTTACTATGGCGGCTGTGAAAACGTGGATGTGGTGGAACAGCTTGCCATTGACCGTCTAAACATGCTATTCGGATCCGAGTATGCCAACGTCCAGCCTCATTCAGGCAGCCAGGCCAACATGGCTGTCTATTTCGCCGTTCTCAACCCTGGGGACACCATCCTCTCCATGAATCTCGCCCATGGAGGCCATCTTTCCCACGGTTCTCCTGTAAGTTTTTCCGGTAGGCTGTTCAACGTGGTGCATTACGGTGTAGACAGGGAGAGCGAAATCATAGATTTCGACCAGGTGGCGGAACTGGCCCGAAAACACAGGCCAAAACTCATAGTAGCTGGAGCCAGCTCCTATCCACGGAGTATCGATTTCTCCATCTTTCGTATGATCGCAGATGAGGTTGGGGCTTACCTTATGGTGGACATGGCCCATATTTCCGGACTCGTGGCAGCAGGGATTCACCCTTCTCCGGTTCCTTTTGCGGAATTTGTTACATCAACCACCCACAAGACTCTCAGGGGGCCACGGGGCGGTTTCATCCTGTCGACCGAAAAGTATTCAAGGCTCTTGAACAGCCAGATATTTCCTGGTATCCAGGGAGGCCCATTGATGCAGGTTATTGCCGCCAAGGCGGTCGCCTTCAAGGAGGCACTTGGAGATGAGTTCAAATTTTACTGCCAGCGGATTGTGTCCAATGCAAAGATATTATCACAGGTCCTGATTGACAGGGGGTTCAGACTGGTTTCAGGGGGCACTGACAACCATCTCATTCTTGTGGACCTTTCTGACAAGGCCATTACCGGGGCTGATGCGGAAAAGATACTCGAGAGGGCGGGCATCACTGTAAATAAGAATACCATACCCTTTGATCCTCAGCCGCCGAGTGTTACAAGCGGGATTCGCATAGGAACCCCTGCCGTAACCACGAGGGGCCTTAAGGAAGACGAGATCAGGGAAGTAGGCGGTTTTATTGCCGATCTCCTTCTAAATCCGGATGACGCGGACCTGGCCAAGAGGATCAGGCAGAAGGTGTCGGACATCTGTAGCAGGTTCCCATTATATGAATCCCGGCTCAAAAGGTACGAGCAAAGCCTGGAAGATTGCACGAAGAACGAGTGAGAAAGTGACTGGTAACAGGCGCGCCGGGCGTGACAGTAGGCCAAGCTGGGACGAGTACTTCATGTCCATAGCAAGGCTTGTCGCCGGGCGTTCCACCTGTCTCAGGAGAAAGGTTGGGGCGGTGCTGGTAAAGGACAAGAGGGTCCTTAGTACAGGTTATAATGGGGCCCCGGCTGGTCTGAAACACTGTCTTGAAATCGGATGTCTAAGAGAGAAGCTCGGCATAAAGTCAGGTCAGAGGCACGAGCTTTGCCGCGCCCTCCATGCTGAACAGAACGTCCTTATCCAGGCGGCCTATCATGGTATAGCCGTTGTGGATTCGGTACTTTACTGTACCAATCTTCCCTGTTCCATCTGTACCAAGATGCTTATAAATGCAGGCATAAGGCGCATATATTATGAGGAAGGCTATCCGGACGACATGTCGCTGGAGATGCTGAAAGAATCAGGCATAGAACTATTGGAGCTTTCCCGCGACATAAAAGGGGAGAAGGACTGACAGGTTAATCATGGCAAAAAAAACGAAACAGAATTCCGGCATGGGCCAAAACGATACCATGCTTCCCTGGCAGAAGCCAAAGCGCCGGGAAGAAGATCCCAAGGCCATGGAGCTTATAAAAAGGATAATGGAAGACCCAAGCTACCGCATGGCCGAGGAGGATCTGGAATTTATCAAGTCCCGTAGGGCACGGGGCATTAGGCTCCAACTCGACTATCTAAAGGTGGAACTCAGGCTTCAGGAGCTCGGCGTAGAGCACACCATTGTGGTTTTTGGCAGTGCTAGGATTCTCGAGAAAGCCACGGCCCTCAAGGAGCTCGAAGCGGTCCAGAAGAAGATAGAGTCCCATGGAGAATCTGATGGTCTCCTTCGCAGGCTGTCGGTGGCGGAGAAGATGGTTGAAAAGAGCGTCTATTACGATGATGCGAGACAGTTTGGCCGCCTTGTGGGCAAAAGCGGAAGAGGTCCGGAGGATTGCAGGGTTATTCTCATGACAGGAGGAGGCCCCGGTATCATGGAAGCGGCAAACCGCGGTGCCTACGACGTTGGCGCAAAGTCCATCGGCCTTAACATCAAGCTTCCCCATGAACAGTACCCCAATCCTTACATCACCCCGGGACTTTGTTTTCAGTTCCATTATTTTGCAATGAGGAAGCTGCATTTCCTGAACAGGGCAAAGGCCCTCGTGGTTTATCCCGGCGGTTTTGGCACTCTCGATGAACTTTTTGAGACATTGACCCTTGTACAGACCCGCAAGCAGGAACCCATGCCCATTGTAATGCTAGGCAGGAGATATTGGAGCAGGCTGATCGATTTTGATTTCCTCGTTGAGGAGGGGAGTATCGCTGCAAGGGACCTGAACATATTTTCCTTTGCTGACAGCGCCGAGGAGGCATGGAATCTCATACTCAACTGGCACAGGAACAGGAAAAGGCCCCTATTTTAGAATACGGGATTTTCATCCATATCGCAGAGAAAGGTACAGTTTTTTTTCAGGGGCCTTTTTGGCTGTTTCAGGGAATCTTTCGTGGACCGACCTCGCCATGAGGTAATCCAAGTGGCCAATTGAAAACGGAGACCGTCCGAATACCTTTTCCCACACGTTCCATCTTTCCATGCAAAGGTATGTAAAACATTCCCCGCAGCCCACCTCTTTTATACATTGCAGTAAAAAAGAGTACATCTCTTCCCGGACGGGACGCAGATAGCGAAGCTTATTGTCATCCCCAAGGACCATCTCTTGAGCCGTTATCCTCGAAAAAGGATAGTTGTTCTCGATCTTTTTCTTCATTTCCGGGTTGAACCTTAGGCTTCCGATGGATATCCAGATGCAGTTTTCCGGGCCTATGGCCGAAAAGATGGAACGGACCAGCTTCCTGTACGCCTTTTCCCAGCCTTTAAAGAGGATCATGGGGTCAAAATGGAGTCCCACCGGGTAGCCCGCCCTCGACACAAGTTCCATGGCGCGCAGTCTTTCTTCCAAAGGTGCGGTGCCTATCTCCTCTCCGCGAATGATTTCCGGGGGATTCACCGTCCAGGAGACTACAGTTTTACCTTGGTGGTCGACGTCGAGCAGTGGTTCCACGGCGCTGCCCTTCGTTCTGAGTTTCAGAATGCAGTTGTCCAAGTTCCGGAATTCCCGTACAAGTCCTATGGCTGCCTCGTTAAGGGGAGGAACTGCAAGGCTATCACCAAGTTCCCATGTCCCGATCCTGAAAAGCCTCCAGGGCTGCTCTGAGGTCTTCTGCATGATTTCCCTGATTATGGCCCGTGTGTCGGCCACCACGGTCAGGGTGGTATCCGTTAGGTAATTTTGCAGGAAGCAGTAAGTACACTCGAAGGGGCAGTTGCTTATCTGCGAGACGACATGGGTGCTGCAGCAGACGTAGCGTGGATCGAGAGACGCACAGACATGAAAAAGCTCACCGCGCTTTGGGGTCGCAAAGAGATGACGTTTCCCCTGCCTGTAGTCTGAAAGCCCTGGACCTGGCCCCACGGCGGCTGTGCCGCCAAGCCTCTTGGCTATTTCCGTGTCTCTGACCTTAGGATGAATGGTGATACTGCGAAATTTCATGTTTTCAAAAGTACGAAAGGAGTCTTTTAAGTCCCTCTTCGGTTTCACTGCTTGACAGGGCCTCTTTCAACTCCGAGAGCTCGGATAAGTCGCGAAGCGTGACGGAAAGGGTAATTTTCCTGTTTTCAAGTGTTTCATCCCACCTGACAGAAAATGGACTGTCATGAAAATATGCTCTGCTGACCCTGCCTACTTCGTCCTGAAGACGGGTCAACACAGGGAATCGCAGCCTTATTACAAGCTGTCTGAAGAGCCTGGTTCTCTGGCCGATGTCCATCCTGGTACATAGTACCTCCTTAACGTCCTGGCGCTGAAAAAATTCATGCGTGTCTATTTGGTCACGTCTCATTATGTCCGTGATATTGTCGCAAAGTTCCAACAGGAGGCTTGCGGACAGGGATATCCTTCGCCTTGATTCAATTATTTTTTCAAGTAGTTGCCTTGGCTGGTATGTAAGGTTCAGGCACTTTTTCAGAGAAAAATCCTTTTCATGGCAAAACCTGAGAATCTCTCCGGGAAGCTCTGCCACACGCAGGTACCTATCAAGGAGGCCTCCATGTTTCTCAAGGCCGAGGGCGTCCATTGCCATGCCGGTAAGCAGGGATCTATGGAAGCCTGCCCTGACGAGGTAGTCAAGGAAAAGGGCCTTTGCTGCGCATCCCTTGAGGCCGCCTGAGTATTTTGCAAGGAGAAACAGGATTAGCCGTTCCTTGTCCATGATCCCGGTCCGAAGGACGGGTAGCCGGGCAAGCCCTCTGCCGCGTGCCCATCTAAGACGCTTGAATCCATCGATTACCAGTAATGGTTTCTCCCCGCCCTGGAAGCCGGCTGTAAGGATGGGCGAGAGTATGGAGTTTTCGTCAAGGCTTTTTATCAAGTTGGAGGAGTCCTCAACGCCGAGTTTCTCAAGTATCTGCGAGAAATCGAGGGAAAGGTCAAGCCGGTCCGGGACAATTAGAAATATTTTTTCAGAAGGATGGGATAGTCTTTCCATGATACTGCCCTGTTTTTTGAGACCTCGGATAGAACCTCTTCGAAGGCCCATGCCGGACCTGTCTTGTTTCTCTTTTTGGCGCCATTGTAAAGTATCAGCAGTCTTCGCTTAATGTCTTTTACTATTATATCCCTGTAAGCAGGATCCGATTCTGCCTCAAGGGCTTTTAAAAGGGCCGCTACCCTGAACCTGTCCATGGCCGGGTAACGCCTTGATAGCTGGTCGTCATGCCCCCCATATTTTATCAGGTCCGGTTCTGGATTTAATCCCACCGGCATATGCCTGCTCAGTCTTAGCCATATTTCATAGTCTTCACAGGCAGGAAATTCCTCTTGAAAATAACCGATCCTGTTGAAGATATCCTTCCTTATGAGTACGCCGGAGGGACTTATAGCGCACATTTCTACGCACTTTTTCCATATCCAGCCTTGTTCTTTTCGGTGACGGCTGCACCTATTGACCCTTTTGCCCTTCCTGATCCATATCTCTTCGCATTGCACCGTTTCGAAAAATGGTCTTTTTCTCAGGTAAGAGAGTTGATTTTCGAGTTTTTTCTTCGTCCATTCATCGTCAGAGTCAAGAAGTGCTATCCATTTCGATGACGCCTTTCTAATGCCGGCATTCCTTGCAGCAGACACTCCTCCCCTTTCCGAAAGCGTTACTATCTTTACATGCCGCCTCATTTCTCTGTTCATGGTTTCTCTTACTATGGGTGTGGATGCGTCATCAACCACGATTATTTCAGCGGCTTTGTGGCTTTGGTTCACAACGGACGCGATGGCTCGTTCCATCATAGTCTGCCTGTTATGTACAGGCACAACCACAGATATGTCTTCCGGCAGCGAGGAGGGATCAAGAAAGGACAGGAGGCCTTCAAGGGAACGGCGTATCCCTTCAAGACAGTTCTCAAATTGTTGCCTGCTCGAGCTTGAGCAGAGGTCCGCTGATACCTTTACACAGTAAAAGGGTATGGAATGTTTTCTGAAAATCCTGTGTTCAAAGCCCGCCTCCATGTCAACCACTGGTAAGATGCAGGGGTCATATCTTAAAAGCGGACGTTCTACAGACTGAACTGCCACGGCTTTCATACGCAAATTGGGAGGAAGCGGAAATGGGAGTTTTACTGGACAGTCAAGAACCTGGCTCCCTATACGGGTGCTGGAAGCTACAAACATGGAGGCTAGGGCCGGTTTTTCATTGGTATGTAGATTCAGCCCACAGCCGCCAAGATTGACCACGGCAAGAGGTTTGAGGTGTCTCGCTATGGCGAGGGCAGCCTCCTGGCTTCTCTTCCTTCCAACTCCCGTTATGACGAAAACCACCGAGTCGTTAACCGGCGACGTATCAATGGAGGGAAAAACTCGTTCTCCAAGTTTTCTTGCTGTTACCACGGGCCAGCCGCAACGTTTTATGAAGCCGCAAGGCAACTCTGCCTCCAGGGCCGCCGTGAACACGATTCTCGTTTTGGGGGATGTTTCAGACACCCTTGGCTTGGAATACAAGATTTACGAGTCTAGTTCTATGGGCAGGCGTATGAAAAAGGTGGTTCCGACGCCTTCCTTGCTTTTTGCCCAGATCCGGCCTCCGCTTGATTCCACTATGGCCCTTGCCGAGGCAAGTCCAAGGCCTGTGCCCTCAGCCTTCTTGGGGGAATTCTTCGCTCTGAAAAAGTACTCGAATATATGAGGAAGGTCATCCTTTGGAATCCCTATACCCTCGTCCCGGACCTTCAAGATGAGCCAGTTGTTCTGTATCTCGGCCTTTACATGGATGGTGCCGCCTTTTCTTGAATATTTTATGGCATTGTCAATGAGGTTCTGGAGCACCCTTTTCATTTGGATTTTGTCTATCAACACCGGTCTGTTGATGCGTTTGTCGATGTCATATGCGATGTTAATCCCGTTGGCCTCTGCCTTGGGCCTCATTTCCCCAACCATGTCCTTGATAAAGCAGTGGATGTCGGTTGGACTTTTTTCCGCCGGGCTGCCACCCCTTTCAATGTGCAGAAGCTCCAACAGGTTGTTGATCAGGAGCTCCACCTGTTTGTTTTCCTTTATGATGAATTCCAGGTACTCCCTTTGCTGATCCGTGATGGGCCCTGCTTTTCCGGAAAGAATCCTGTTTATAAGGGCCCCGGTGACGCTGCACGGGGTTTTGATGTCGTGGGCGAAAATGGATATTATGTGGTTGCGGAGGGTCTGAAGCCTCTCGTCACCACCCCTTTCCCTGAATATTTCTATGCCCGCTTCGAAATTGCCATTTTCGTCAAATACCGCAGAGCTTGAATAACAGACCGGGATCTCTTCTCCGAACCGGTCTTTTATGATTTCTTCCCTCGCAATGAATTTCTTTTTTGTGTGCGCTCCTTCCTTTAGGGGGCAAAACTGATGACACAGGTTGCTGTTTATGACCTCGGAACAGGGTTTCCCCATGACCTCTTCCTTTTTCCAGCCCGTCAGTGTTTCTGCAGATTTATTGAAGGCGATGATTTCAAACTTCTTGTTTACTAAGAAACAGCCTATGGGCAAGCCTTCGAAGAGTATGCCAAAGAGTTTTTCCCTTGTGAGGCGACAGATCATGCGTCAGTTACCTGAGGACAGGAAAGAGACTCTTTAGCCCGGCTGCCATGAATTCGACAGAAATGGCTGCAAGGATGAGTCCCAGTATACGTACGGCTATGTTTATGCCCGTAGCTCCAAGCCTTGAGCCGATAGGCACGGCCATGCGGAGCGAAAGCCATACTAATGCGCCTACGGAGATTATGATGCCTGCAAGGATCACCTTTTCGTGAAGTTTCTGTGCATAGTGGGCGTAGAGTATCACGGTGCTGATGGAGCCGGGACCCGCCAGGAGGGGCATTGATAGTGGAACGACCCCTATGGATTCCATGTCTTCGGCCTCCTGGGCTTCCTGGGGTGTATGTTTTGCATGGCTTACCTTCGCGTGCAGCATGGATATGGCGATAAGAAGGAGCAGTATGCCGCCGCCTACCTGGAAGGAAGACAGGCGTATGCCAAAGAACTTGAGTACATAGTTTCCCAAAAAGGCCGAGATAAGGAGTATAATACTGGTGGAAAGGGCCGTGATATTGGCGGTCCGGTTTCTTTGCTTCTGTGTCCAGTCTGAGGTTAGGCCTATAAAGATGGGGATAGCGCCAATAGGGTTTACAATAGACAGGATTCCGGTAAAATTCTTTAATATTTCAGTAGGTTCCATACATGTTCCATCTGTTGACTGTTGGTCATAGGTGTTTCAGCGGCATGCCGGCCAGAACAACCCGATTATACACAAATAATATTATTAAAACTCCGCCACTTCAATAAGCGAAAATTTTTTTTACATCCTTTCCACTGGGGGAGGCATGGGGCTCTTTTGGGTTAAGCGCAGGACCAGGGCCTTTCAAAAGGCAAAGGGGATGTGATTGAATCTCGGGCCGCCATTGTTCGGAAAGGTGATGGCGAGCACGTCGAACCTGACCTTCTTGTCCATTAGGCTCCTTTTTTGCAGAAAAGCCGTGGCTGTTTTGCGGATAACGGCCTGTTTAGCCGGGGTAACCGCTTCCTGCGGGAGGCCGTACCTTGTGGATTTCCTTGCCTTGACCTCTATAAAGACGATGTACCCGTCTTTTTCAGCCACTATGTCTATCTCACCACACCTTGCGCGGAAGTTGACTTCAAGGATGTTATATCCCTGTTGTCTGAAGAATGTGGCTGCCAGTTCCTCGCAGGAGTGACCGAAGGTCTTTCCTTTCAAGCGCAGGAGATCAGCCATCTTTCGATACGCCCTTGAAGCTGTTTCTGTGTATGGGGCAGGGTCCGAACCGTTTTATCAGTTCCCTGTGCTCTCTTGTGGCGTAGCCCTTATGCTTTTCAAAGAGATAGACGGGGTACCTGCGGCCAAATTCCTTCATAAGGCCGTCTCTATACACCTTGGCAACAATGGAGGCCGCGGCTATAGAGCATGAGCGGCTGTCGCCCTTGATTATGTTTTTTTGGGGTATCTGAACGGGTACCGGCTGGTTTCCGTCTATGAGAACGGCCCTTGGACGGGTTTTCAGGGATTCTATAGCAAGTTTCATGGCCTCAAGGCTTGCCCTGAGAATGTTGACCTTGTCAATCCTTTCGGGGCCTACCTCGGCAATGGAAATGTCAATGGCAACCTTTTCTATCAACTGCGACAGCTCTTCACGCCGGGTGCCTGTAAGTTTTTTAGAATCCGTCACCCCCTGCGTGGAGATATCATGTGGCAGTATTACTGCCGCAGCCACTACTGGGCCGGCTATGCAGCCCCTTCCTACTTCGTCCACGCCGGCTGCTGGCCAAAGGCCCTGATCCTGAAGTATATGTTCAAAGTGCCAGGCCCCATGCGCCGGATCAAGTGTATCCTGATCAAACAGGGACCTGGTCAAGTTACATGGTCCTTTTGTTCCTGATTTTTTGCCTCATGGCCTTTCCACGAAGGTTACGCAGGTAGAAGAGCTTTGATCTGTTGTGGCGGCCGCTCTGGACTATCTCTATCTTCTCTATCCTCGGGGAATTGACAGGGAATATCCTTTCCACGCCAACCCCGTAGGATATCTTCCTGACTGTGAAGGTTTCAGAGATGCCGCTGCCCTTGCGGCTTATTACAACACCCTCAAAAACCTGGATCCTTTCCTTTTCCGCAGTCTCCCTGATTTTTACGTGGACCTTTACCGTATCTCCTGGTTTGAAGGGTGGGATGTCCGTTCTCATTTCTTCAAAGGCCAGACGACGTATCACATCCATTTTATTGCCTCCTGATTCCTGAAATTCTGTCAAGTGTAATGGCAACGGCACTTCGTACGGAAAGGTGATTATAGTCGGTGGGCCCGTAAACAGGGCAAATTATCCCATCACACTCCGTTAAGCATTCTTCGTGGAGCCCCGAGGCCGTTCCAAAGAGCAGTAATATACATTCAAACTTGGAATTGTACACCATTTTTTCAAGCTTTTTCCAGTCGATGCATCCTGCCGTCTCACGGGCGGACGTTGCGAGCACTGCCATCTTTTCCCTCGGAACACCTATAGCCGATATGACATCTCCTATCGAATCCGCCACCCGAATCTGTTCAAAGGCCCGTTTACGGTCGGGGTTAAACTGTGCTCCAACCCCGGTAATCCAGTGCTGCACTACCTTTTTGGCAAGGGCCCTTTGCTCGGGTGATGGAGTTGCTACGAAGAAGGCATCTGTTCCATAAGTAGTGCATGTGCGGGCAATGTCGTGGATATCAAGATTGGTTATGGCAGAGCAGATCTTTTCTCCCGACCGGTTTATTACAGGGTAATGCACTAAGGATAAATACAGCTTGGCTGCCTTCATTTTGCCTCCGCATCCCTTTTTAGTTCGTCGAGGAGCTTGATATCGGCCGGAGAAAGACAGGCCTTGTCAAGAAGTTCTGGCCTCCGCCTGAGGGTGATTTCTATGGACTTTTTCCTTCTCCATTCTCCTATTTTTTTGTGGTCTCCGCTCAAAAGAACCTCCGGTACATCCATTCCCATGAAGCGTCTCGGCCTAGTGTAATGTGGATGTTCGAGAATACCTGTAGCAAAGGAATCGTTGTCTGCGGATTCATTGCACCCGAGGACACCAGGTATGAGCCTTCCGACAGCATCGATTAGCACAAGGGCGGCAGGTTCCCCACCGGTGATCACATAGTCTCCGATTGACAACTCCATGTCCACGAAACGTTCTATGACTCTCTGGTCCACCCCTTCATAGCGGCCGCATAGTAATATGAGCTCTTTTTTACGCGCAAGATGTGAGGCTACTACATGATTGAAGGGTATCCCGGCAGGAGAAAAAAGTATGACCGGCACATCATTTCGTTCCCCTTTGACTGACAATATGGCCTTGGCTATAGGCTGGGGAATCATTACCATCCCTGCTCCGCCTCCGTAGGGACGGTCATCCGTGGTCTTATGCCGGTCCGACGTGAAGGTGCGGAGATCGACGGGATTGACCTTTATGATGCCTTTATTTATGGCCCTGCCGATTACTCCTTGCCTGAGAGGCGAGTCAAAATAACCAGGGAATATGGAGATGACGTGGAATATCAATCCTTTTTCCTTTTTAGCGCAGTCCCGGTAGCCTCCAACAGCCCAGGGGGGAGTTCCACAAGGCACAGTCCGGCCCTGGTGTCAATATCCTTTATAAAACCCTCCACCATGGGGACCAGTATCTCTCTGTATCTGTTTCTTACAACCAAGACATCATGCGCCCCCGTCTCCATGATACAGTTGATAGTGCCGAGGTCCACGCCATTCATATTCCTTACCCTTAATCCTTCGAGCTCGTACCAGAAGTATTCGCCTTCGTGGAGTCGGGGCAAAAGGGATTTTTGTTGAAATATCTTGAATCCTACCATCTTTTCAGCCTTGCTCCTGTTATCTACGCCTGCAAGGAGGCAAACTGCTTCCTTTCGCCTTTTTATCCTGAAACGGACTATCCCAAGTTTCTTGAAATCAGAACCGGCCTTCAAAAAGAGGCAACGAGGACATGTAAGGTTTTCAACGGCAGAAAATACCCTTACCAGTACTTCTCCCTTGAGTCCTACGGCCCTTTTTATGTAACCTATGGTTATGAACCGTCCATCCATTTACTTTTTTGGGGAGGGGGAGTAAGCCGGGATAAAAGAGGCCGCCTGTTTGTAACAGTCGGCCTCTTTTATCTGTCAAGATAATGGGAGAGGATGGCCTTCAAACAAAAAGGCCTCACCTCCCGGGTCATTCAAGTATTTCCAGAACAGCCCGTTTTTTCAATTTCGTGGAGGCTGCGCTCAAGATGGTCCTCATGGCCCGGGCCGTTCTGCCCTGCTTGCCAATTATCTTGCCAAGGTCTTCCTTGGCAACCTTGAGCTCGATGACAGAGGTCTGCTGACCCTCGACTTCGTTTACTTCAACCTGATCAGGATAATCAACGAGAGCCTTTGCGATGTGTTCTATCAAGTCCTTCATTTTTTTCACCTCCACATAACCCGCCGTCAAGTGCTACAGGTACAGGGCAGGAATTAAACCGCGCATCCGGCCTTTGAAAACAGTGAACGCACGGTCTCGGATGGCCTGGCCCCTTTCTCTATCCATTTCTTGACTTTTTCGTGGTCGAGTTTTATCTCGGCCGGCTCTTTTAAGGGATCGTAAGTACCCAACACCTCTAAAAAACGTCCGTCTCTCGGAGATTCCGAGTACGCCGCGACAATACGGTAGAAAGGCTTCTTCTTGCGTCCGCCTCGTGATAAACGAATTCTGACTGCCATTTATTCCTCCAATCTAAATTTTATGCATTTTGCTTCCCTTTGGGAAGTCCCTAATTACTAATTCTACTACAAGGATGCAAGCCTTATCAGAAGGGAAAGAGTCCCCTCGGTATCTTTTTGAAGCCACCCTTTCCGAATTTCTTGAGCATCTTGTTCATCTCGGCATAGTTTTTAAGTAGCTGGTTCACGTCCTGGACCCTTGTGCCGCTTCCTCTAGCGATGCGCCGTCTCCTGCTCGCATTTATAATGGTGTACTTGCGTCTTTCTTCCGGAGTCATGGAGTTGATGATGGCCTCTATCTTTACAAGTTCTTTCTCATCGGGCATCATGCCCTTGAACTTTTTCATTTTATTGAGGCCTGGTATCATGGACATTATCTGTTCAAGGCTTCCAAGCTTCCTTACCTGGCAAAGCTGGTCGCGAAAGTCTTCTAAGGTAAAGGTATTTTTTTTGAGTTTCTCCTGGAACTGCCGGGCCTTGTCCCTGTCTAAGGTGTCCTGGGCTTTTTCTATTAGGGTGAGCACGTCTCCCATCCCAAGGATTCGGTCCGCTATGCGTTTTGGGTGAAAGACCTCAAGGGCATTTATCTTTTCGCCGACACCAACGAATTTTATTGGCGTGGATGTCACGGCCCTTATTGAAAGGGCTGCTCCGCCCCTGGCGTCACCCTCCATCTTGGTAAGTATCACCCCGGTAATGGAGAGCGCCTTGTTGAAACTTTCCGCAATGTTTACTGCATCCTGGCCTGTCATGGCGTCTGCAACGAGCAAAATTTCCTGGGGCTCCACCTGCTCCTTTATGGCCTTGAGTTCTGCCATGAGGGCATCATCCACGTGAAGACGCCCTGCCGTGTCTATTATGATTGTGTCAAGGCCCTGCATTTCTGCCTGGGCTGTTGCCTGCCTGGCGATGTCGGCAGGGGGGGTGCCCTCCTCGGTGGGAAACCATGGGCAGTCTATCTGGCGGGCCAGAGTCTCAAGCTGTTTTATGGCCGCTGGACGGTATATGTCTGCTGGTACAAGATATGGTTTTCTGCCTTTCTTGCGAAGCCAACTTGCAAGTTTTGCCGAAGTTGTGGTCTTGCCTGAGCCCTGAAGTCCCGCAAGGACGATGACCGCAGGCTGACGTCCAGCCAGGTTAAGCCCTTCTCCCTCTGTGCCAAGGAGTCCTATGAGCTCCTCGTGGACGATCTTTACCACTTGCTGGCCAGGGGTGAGACTGTCCATTACCTCATGTCCCAGGGCCCGTTCCTTAACCTTCTTTATAAAGTCTTTTACTACCTTGTAATGGACATCTGCCTCAAGAAGGGCAAGACGCACCTCCCTGAGACCCTGATCGATGTCCTCCTTGGAAAGGGTTCCCTGGCCCTTAAGTTTCTTAAAAACCCTGGCCAGTCTGTCGCTAAGATTTTCAAACATATACTCGACCCGATAAACACCCAGCTTGATTTTGTCGAAATCAAGCCAATTTACTGGAAGGCTTGGGATGTGTCAATAAGAGCGGCATCATGCCTTCCCCCATTTTTGACCAGTCGCAGCTGAATTTTCATCTAAAATTATTTGTACTCAGAAAAAATGGGAATGGGTTAACCTGCATCATAATTTTGTGCGAAGGTTTAAGGCTGAGGCTTTACTCAAATGATGCAAATCCACATGAAAGCTCCAGGATCCCCCCCCAAAAAAAAATTTACCTCAATTAAAAAACTGCCGATAAAGACTTTCAGAAGGGAGGTATTTCATGAAAAGAAAAGAACGGTTCAGCAGCTGGAGTCTCAGGACCAAGGTTCTCGTCGCTATCCTGTTTTTCATGGCGGCCTATGGAACAACCCAGGCATATACTTACTTTTCCCAGCAAAGCACCCTTAAAAAGGATGGACAAAAGACAGTTATCACGGAAGCAAGAGCACTTACGTCATCGGTGAGGATGTTTCTCAAGGATCGGGCCAACAATTTAAAGACCCTGTCAAACATTGATATAATCAAGCTTGCCCTGGAGATAGGAGGAGGCCAGGGAGGCACAGACAGATTTCTGAACCGTTTCACGAGCCAGGATCCATATTACGATGTCATCGTGGTCACCAACAGGGGAGGGCGCGTTCTATCAGGTAGTGATCCTGCTTTTATAGGGAAAAATCTTGGAAAGCAGCCATGGTTCCATCTCGTGGACTCGGCCGATTGCAGCCTCAGCGCTCCTGTAAGACGGCCTTACACTTCCGGTTCTGGAGTTAGATGGGCAGCCGTGTTCACTGCCCCCATATTCTCGGAAGGCAAATTATCGGGTAGCCTTGTGGGCTTTGTCAACTGGAGGGCCTTTTCAGATGTGCTGATGAGTGGCATAGCTAATACGCAGCGCATGGGCGGTAACGCCTACATTCTCAGCGATAACGGACGTGTAGTCTGGCATAGTGCAAACGGACTCACCAACAAGACCATTGGCCAGATCGGGCGCCAGGCATTGAGTAGGCAGAAGGGTGGAATTACGGAGATTGATGCGGATAAGCATTACTTGGCGTGCATTCGTCCTGTTGGCAGGATTTCCGGGCTCTTACCCCTGCACTGGAGCTCCGTGGTCGAGATTCCCACTTCTACCCTTTTTTCTGTCCTTGATAACATAATGAAGCAGCAGCTTCTGACCATATGTTTTATGTTCCTGTTCCTGCTTGTTTTTGCATTCCTCATAGACAAGAATATAGTCAGGCCTGTTGTTGGCACGGCCTACTCCTTTAACAGGGCGGCCAGGGAAATGGATCTTACCATAAGGCTGCCAATTGTCAGTAACGATGAGTTCGGAGGCATGAGCAGGGCGCTGAACGGTTTTTTGAAGACGCTGCAGACTACCTTCCGGAGGATTGCCAGTGCAACTACAGCCTTTCGACATGCAAGCAAGGAGGTACATGACGTATCTGAAAAGATAGTGGACAATGCGGGCCTTCAGGCGGAGCAGGTTAAACAGGTCATGCAGAGAATCATAAAGATGGGTGAGACTGCCGGTGAGGTCGCTGAACACGCTGAATCCTCCGCTGAACTCGCCCTTGAGGGCGCCACGATTATTGAGGGTACTGCGAAAAATAGCGACCAGATCGTGTCTGTTTCCAACAAGAATATGGAAGGGGCCAGGGGCGCCATGGAAATAGTTGGAAAAATGGGAAAGACCGCGGAAGAGGTTCAGACTAGCGCAAAGATACAGCTTGATTCTTCAGCGAGAACCGCCAAGGAACTGAAAATAATGACGGAGAAGCTTCATGAAATGGCGGACCGGGCAAACCATTCCCTGAGACAGGCACAGAACGTGCTGGAAACCGCCAAGGCTGGAAGCCAGTCTATGGAGGAGACGGTTACGGGTATGATGGTTATTACTCAGAGTTCGGAAAGGATGAAGGAGATAGTGGACCTCATCTCTGACATTGCCGAACAGACTAACCTCCTCGCCCTGAATGCAGCCATCGAATCGGCAAGGGCAGGGGAACACGGCCGAGGTTTTGCCGTGGTTGCAGAAGAGATCAGGAAGCTTGCTGAAAAGACCCATGAGTCAACCAAGGAAATTACTGCCCTTATCCAGGATACTTCAAACAATATCACCGAAGGTATGGATCTAACGCACAGGAGCGCCGAATCTCTCGAAAACATAATTGACCGCATAGAGAAAAGTAATGATATGATTATCCGGATAGCTGATGAGTCTCAGGAGCAGGCAGAAGAAATTACCAAGCTCATTACATATACAGACGAGCTCATGCAGCAAGCTTCAAACATCGTGGACATGACCACAAGGCAGGTGGAAAGAAGGCAGAGGGTTGAAGACGCCATAAGCGGGTTGCTGAAGTACAGCGAGGCAATCGTCGACATTGCCAATACGGGGAATCTTAGCACCAAGCAGGCGGTGGAGGTCATCAGAAAGATCGTGGTCAACTCCACCAAGATTACCGACAGAACGGCCCTTCAGAGGGAAAGGAGCGAGGCGTTGCGCAAGCTTATGCAGGAGACGGCAGAGGTGGCCGTGGATAATGCTAAGGGCGCCAGATTGGCCCTTAACTCCATGGAACATCTTCTTGCAAAGGCAGAGGAAGCCGAGAAGGAAATCAGTCGTTTCAAGCTCAAATAGAAGAGACAGGAGTTTGAACATGATAATGTCACCTGGAGCAAAGGGACATGTTTAAGGGTAGGGGGAAAAGGTCAACTGTCAGTATAGTCTTCTGCGTAAGCCTATTCTTATGCTTCCTTGGCACTGCTTATGCTAAAAAGGCAATCAGAATAGGCATTCTCGCCAAAAGGGGGGCGGAGGTAGCCTTCCATCGCTGGAATCCCTTGGCTCGATATTTGTCAAAAGGTCTTGGTACTGCTTTCACGATAGTGCCACTTCCCTTTTCGCAGCTTGAGTCTTACGTTTCCCAGGGCAAGGTGGACATGGTTTTTGCAAACCAGATATTTTTTGTCTCACTGAGGAAGAGATTCGGCGTGATTCCTCTTGCTACGGTGAAAAACATTCGCGGAGGCCCATATATGGGAGGAGTGATATTTGTCAGGCGCCATTCCCGTATTAAAGGGCTCACGCAGCTAAGGGGTAAAAAGATAGGAGTGGTGTCACTAAAGTCAGCAGGGGGGTTTGTGATCCAGGCCTCAGAGCTCATGAAGTACGGGTTAGATGTTAGGAAGGATTGCCGGATAAAGGTTTTCAACAATCAGGACTTTGTAGTTTACGCGGTGCTTAATGGGGTGATGGACGCAGGCTTTGTGCGTACCGGTCAGCTCGAATCCATGGCTATGGAAAAGAAGATACGGCTTAGTCAGTTTACGATCTTAAACAGCAGGACATATCCGGACTTCAAACTCCGTTGTAGCACGAGCCTGTGGCCAGCCTGGCCAATGGCGGCCCGTAAGGGCATGGACCCTGTATTGAGAAAGCGGATAGCATCTAAGCTGGTGGGCTTAAGGCCAAACGTGGCCGTTGATAAGGCTGCAAGGATACAGGGCTTTACCGAGCCGGGTGACTATTCACCAGTGGAGACGGCCATGAAGGCGTTAAACATGCTGTAAAAGGCCGGTATCTTCCTCCATCCTTAAGTAATTTCTTAGACTTTTCATCAGTTTCTGGTACCATTTAATGGGTGTTTTTTGAAAACTTGAAACAAGGCATTCACTGGAAAAACGACTTAGCCGGAACGGAGCGGTGCCATGTTGATGTTTGATCTGCATTGCCACAGTCTTTTTAGCGACGGGGAGCTTCTACCCTCGGAGCTCGTGCGTAGGCTTGAAGTCATGGGTTACGAGGCGGTATGCATCACCGACCATGCAGACGAATCGAATATTGAATTCGTTCTTACCGAGATGAAAAAGGTGATAGGCCCTATAAATGCGAGCAGTAAAACGAAATTGCTTTTAGGCATTGAGCTTACCCATGTCCATCCCGCGAGGATAGCCCGACTTACGGCCATGGCAAGGGACCTTGGGACGGAAATAGTGGTCTGTCACGGTGAGACCATCGTTGAGCCCGTGATTCCAGGAACCAACCGCGCTGCAATTGAGGCAGAAGTGGATATACTTGCCCATCCAGGCTTGATAAGCCAAGAGGAAGCGTGCCTGGCATGCCAAAAGGGAGTACGCCTCGAGTTGTCGGGAAGAAGAGGTCACAGCCTTACAAACGGCCACGTATTAAAGACGGCCCTTTCCGTAGGGGCGTCCCTCGTTATAAACTCTGACGGCCACGCGCCCGGCGACTTCATGACCCCCGAACATGCAAGGGCAGTCGGCATGGGCGCTGGGTTAAGCCTTGAGCAGGTTGAGCAGGTGTACAGGGACAATCTGTCTTGGCTTAAAACAAAAAGCAGGGAACTGTAAAGTCCCCTGCCTGCTCCAACCCTCCATGGTCGCCGGTTCAAAGGTACCTCCCGCCTCTATGAAACCGGCTTTTCATGTCGGAAAATTTATACCGCTGCGCCTGCTCCAGCAGGAGTAAGCTCCCTGTGCCATCTCGATATGGTGGCTGCCTCAATTGGGGAATCCGCGTATCTCCAGGCGTAAGACCCCGCCTCCATGAGCCGTTTTATGGCCCTGCAGTGGAGGGCATGGCCTGATTTCCGTGCAATTACCTTTGCCCTTAGAGGGGCTCCAAGGAGATAGAGATCGCCTATGATATCCAGCACCTTGTGTCGCACAAACTCGTCAGAAAATCTAAGGCCGTCCTGATTTAACACGGAATCTTCACCTATGACCACGGCATTCTCAAGGGAAGCCCCGAGGGCCAGCCCGTTTTTGTGAAGCATCTCCACTTCCTTTAGAAACCCGAATGTCCTGGCCCTGGCTATACGTTTTGCAAAGGTCTTTTCTGTGATTTCCGCTTTAAACCGCTGTGCCTTGATGACCGGATGAGGAAAATCTATGGAGAATTCTATGTGGAAGGAACTGTGGGGGAGAAATGTGACTTTTTTGTCACCATCTCCAATGCTCAATGGGCGTATTACCTCCATGAATCTTCTCGGGCTTCCTTGGACCTGGATACCAGCATCCTGAAAGAGGAAGACGAAAATGGCCGCACTTCCATCCATTGCAGGAACCTCTGGACCGTCTATTTCAATGGTGGCGTTGTCAATTCCAAGGCCGGCAAAGGCCGCCATGAGGTGTTCTATGGTGGAGATGTGAAAGTGTTGCGTGCCAATTGTTGTGGCATGCGAACAGCTGATTACATTATGTAGTGTTGCGCCTACTTCTGGCCTACCGGGGAGGTCTGTTCGTCTAAATAGAAGCCCTGTGCCCGGTTTTGCAGGATTTACCTTCATCGAGACCTTGTTACCGGAATGAAGACCTATTCCCTGCACTGAAACCGGGTTTTTTAATGTCCGCTGGAGTCTCATTTTTTATATTCTCTCACGCCTGCTTTGAAGTGGACTGTCTTGTTTCAAGTTTTCTGTGGATAAAAGATATTAAGCACAAGCCATGCCACTTTAAGATCAAAATAAAAGATAGTAAAAACAGTTGGTTTTGATGCGGATGCTATGGGTGGGATGATTTGTGTGTCTTATTAGACACACCCCGGCTGCCTGGTTCATGTGGCGGATATGGCACATCTTTACACGCGGGCGTGGAAGTAGACACTCATTTGCTGAGTCCCAAACGTCTAAGCTGCTTTTCGTCCTTTGCCCAGTCCTTTAGGACCTTCACCCAAAGATCAAGAAAAACCTTTTTGCCCCACAGGTGTTCCAGGTCCATTCTTGCGTAGGTTCCTACCTTCTTTATAAATTGGCCCTGGTTCCCTATTATTATCCCCTTCTGGGACAGTCGTTCCACGAAGATGACGGCGCGTATCTTTACACACTGTCCCTCGTATTTCATTTCCTCCACCTTCACTGCCGTGGAGTAAGGTACTTCCTGCTTGGCAAGGAGGAATATTTTCTCCCTGATAAGCTCTTCTACTATGTCCTCCATGGATTGGTCCGTAATGGTGGTGGCATCGTAGTACTGCGGGCCTTCAGGAAGGATTTTAAGTATTTCCTCAAGTAGCCTGTTTATACCGTCGGCGTATTTGGCCGAGATTGGCACAATGGCCTCGAAGGGATATATCTTGCTCATCTCGTCCATTATGGGAAGAATATTGTCCTTTGCTACCTTGTCTATCTTGTTAAGTACCAGTATTACTTGTTTCTTGAGCCTCTTGATGAGCTCGATTATGGCAAATTCCTCTTTCCTGCTCCTGTTTGTCACGTCCACAAGAAAGAGCAATGCGTCAACATCCTCTACCGCCTTTTCGGCTGTTTCCACAAGTCTTCTGTTGAGTAGCTTTTTCGGGAGATGGATGCCAGGCGTGTCAACAAAGACGATCTGAAAGTTTTCTCCGGTTAGTATTCCCCTGACCTGGGTCCTCGTGGTTTGTGGTTTGGGTGTGGTGATCGCCACTTTTTCACCAAGGATGGCGTTTAGCAGGGTCGATTTGCCCACGTTCGGGGCCCCTATTATACCTACAAATCCGGACTTGAAGCCCTTACCTTTTTCATCCATATTATCCGAATCCATTTTCCTCCAGATGTTCCTCGAGATTTTCAAGCGCAATCTTTGCCGCTTGCTGTTCAGCCTCCTTTTTGCTCCTGCCGCTGCCTTGCGATATCTCCCTGTTATCAAAGAAAAGAGCGACCTTAAACCGCCTGTTATGGTCGGGGCCGTTGATTTCAAGAAGCTCATAGGCTGGAAGGCAATGGTAATGTTTTTGGATCATCTCCTGGAGCCTGCTTTTGTAGTCAATCTTGAGCCCCTTCTCGGGGGCCGATTCAAGAAGGGAACCAAACTGCTCCTTGACAAACCCGTAAGCTGAACGAAAGCCTCCATCTATGTATATGGCCCCAACGGTGGCCTCGAAAGCGTCTGCGAGAATAGATGGCCTGGTTCTGCCGCCGCATTTCTCTTCACCGCGTCCCATGAATAAGTAGCGTCCCAGTCCAATGGTCCTGGCGAGGAAGACAAGGCGCGTCTCGCTGACAAGGTACGCGCGCATCTTCGTGAGGTCCCCTTCCTTGTAAGTGTCTCCAAACCTCCTGAAGAGAAGGTCGCTTATTGCAAGCTCAAGAACCGCGTCCCCGAGGAATTCAAGCCGTTCGTTGTCAGGAAGCGGCCTTCCAGTCTCAGGGAGGAATGACCGGTGGGTAAGGGCGGTAATAAGGAGATCTCTGTCCTTAAACGTGTAACCAAGGGACCTTTGGAGTCCTTCCATGGACGACTTGTTCATTTGTTGATCGGGATTCATTTGTGGCGGCCTTGGTTTTACAGTATTGCTGGAATACAATACGGCCCCTTTCCCACCCTTGGCTGATGTGTTGTCCCTGCCTGATCCGGCGTTTCAAGATCTTTGCCGGACCACTTATTTCTTTTTGTCCACAAAGCTGTCAAGAAATTCCTCCTCCACTATTCTTTTCATCCTCGCACACTGCGCCGAGTCAATCGTAGCCCCCTTAGTGCCCCCGAATAGGCTGATTTCGGAAAGATAGAGCCCCCCTTCGCCCGTTTTTAAGATATCGATATGGGCGTAGGGAAATTTTCCCCTGTCCATGGCACGTCTGCAAATTGTGAGTTCCCTTTTGGTAAGCTTGTGTGCGCCGCTTCTGCCTCCAAAGTGGAGATTGTTCCTGAAGCCCGCCGTGTTCTTGCGCCAATAGGCTTCCCTGTGGTGGTTGCCAATCCAGATGACCCTTATGTCTGTTGCGCCTGGAATGAAGGGCTGGAGTACAAAGGGCCAAGCGGGGTCGGGATTGAAGGCGATATGGTTGAAAAGGTCTTCGCAGTCGGCCCATCTGTTGATGCCAAGTCCGCAGTCTGCCCTGTCGCGCTTGGTGATGATCCTGCCAATCCCCTTTTGAGAATAGTCGTCCATGGCTGTAATGAGATCCCGCCTGTTTGCGATTACCCTGGTTTCTGGCACCATTATTTCTCCAAAAATATGCGCCTGAAAACATTTCGACCTGCTCACAAGCTGTGAAATCGCCGGGGGAAACATTACTACCCCCTGGTCCGTTAGGTCAGTGTAAATGTACTCTTGGAGGGGCTTGAGGTTGAGAACGCAGGCCACGAGATCTCCCTTTTTGATATTCGGGTATGCCTTTTTGAACTGGGAATTTGTCGTTATTATGGTAGCGGATCGCACCTTGTCAGAAGATCATTTCCGCAAAGCGTCTGTAGTACCGCGACAGGTCTGCGTAACATTCTCCGCAATATAGGTTTACATCCCCGAGTACGGTAGATTCGTCGCTTTGTGGCGTAAAGCTCCCGTCAGGGTTCTGAACGTATTTGGTGGTAATGGTAACCTCTTGGGCGACCTCGAAGAAGTCATGATCGTTACCGCATTCTGGGCAGACTATTCTTTGACCGGCCCTGGTCAGTTTTCTCGGAAAGGAAATCAAGACCTTGCGCCGTTTTTCTGTGCTCTTTTCGCTTTTTTGATCCATGCTAAAGGGGGTGTTGATGTTTATGAATTTGATATTATTTTTACACTCTTTTTGGGGTGCTTGGCAATAACAAAATTTTGTCACTTTTAAAATGACAAGCCAGTCAAGCAGCACTTCCCAGTTTTTCTCATTTCCGATTCATTGAAAAGGTGCACCTTAGAAATGGTCTGTAAAGCGGGTCACCCACGAGGATCATCTGCCAGGAAAGCATTGGAGACGACATGAGGTATGCCCTGGCAATGCATAGGCCATTGTCTACCAGGAGTCTGAAGAAGAGATTGGGAGGTGGAAAGGCTTGGACATAGGGTTCCGACACGGGGCCAATGGTAACGCTTGCTCCCTTCTTCAGAAGCATTCTGCACCACTGTTCGTTGCTGCCATGCAGGCTTACGCACTCGGCGCTTGCAATATGGTAACCTATTGCCCCTTTTGCCCAGCCAAAGACATTCTCGTATTTTCCCAAGCTGTACCATCCGCAGTAAAGGGCACAATCTTTACACTCACCTTTTCTGATAAGTTCCGGACCCTGGTTTATTACCGTGTCAAAGCCCTTTGATTTCAAGAAAAGGCCGCTTTCATAAATCCACCTGTCAAAGACATGGTAGGCGTCCCTCCCTTTTGCCCTGTCGGATTCAGTATACCGGCAGTCAAGGCATGCCTTCCGAGAAAGCCCATGTGCTTCGGCAAAGATGGCGTCATTGATGATCCTTTTTGCAGTCCTCAGATCAGGACCATCTATTCTGGAAACCATCATAATGCCCGAGAGGCGGGAGAAAATCTTATCCCCATGCCGTCCGCCGATGAACCAGGGGTTGGGCAGCCATCCTTCAAGTCGGTAGTTGCCGTACTGCCTGATGGTCATAAGCTCTGAGTCCACTGCGGCAGACCGCGTGGCGGTCCATGGTATTGGAAGTTGCCCTTTCCTGTTCCGGCCGTTTCCTTCCCTGTCAGGCAATATCCTTAATGGAATGCCATATGTGAGAAGAATACACCTGATCTTTTTTGAAAAACGGGGAAGCAAAAGGGCCCTTTTGATAGGAGTTGCGATATCCCTTTCAAAGGCCATCCTTGTCAAGGTTTCCTTGACGCTGCACCTTACGTGAAAAAGATTGGTATTGGGGACGTGCCTTTTTTCAATGTAGTAGCGTCCAAGCGCAGTGGATTCCTCGCTGTTGTCGTTCACCACCACCATGATTTCCCAAGGATCGAGGGCGAAGGCCCTTTTGGCGGAAATAATTGTCAGGCAAATAAGGGCAAGGGCCGGCAGGACTGCAAGAAGCGCTTTGTCAGGTAAAAATCTCATGGAGGCCGGTAAAGGCGATTCCCGCGTGTCCAATGGCCTTTTCGGCGCGTATCCGGTCGATTTTATCCATGGAAGCATGTCTCCTTGCCTCGAAGATGGCCCGTGCTATGCCGGCTGCCGTTTGAGGGTCATCTGTAAGGTCTTCGAGAACGGTGGTAAACTTCTTGAGCGGCATCTTGAAAAGATCAGCCCGTACCATGGGCAAGGCGGCTGCTACCGCCTTTATGAGGGCATCAGTACAGAAAATGACCTTTCTTGCGCACTTTTCAGATTCGCTTGCAGAAAGCGCCGCCTCGGCTTCCTGGAGGTTAATCCTGGCATATTTTATATAAGTCTTCGTTCTTATCATTCCCATATTCTTTAACGGATTATTAAGGCGGGTCCGCTATTTTCCGGTATCGCCAGTTTCAGATGCGCCCTTCATGTTCCTATACAGTTTCCTTGTGAGGATATCGTCTGCAAGCTCGCACAGCTCGAAAAGTGATTCAAGCAGGTCTAACATTTCATCCTGTCCTTCCTTAGTCATGTAATCAAAGTCCTCTTCCCACTGCCCAGAGGAAAGGTATTCCTTGAAAAGCGCTATATTCTTGGCCGTTATCATGGCAACAGAGGAAACACCCGTTATCTCTGCGTACTCCCTCCTTGACCTATGAACCGGTAAAGAAGCTCGTTCCGCCTGATCCAGCCAAGTTTTTTCCTGACCATCTCTTCCTGGAATTTTCTGTTACTGTGAAAGGCCTTTATCTGATTCCTGATGAGTGTGTTTTCTTTTGAGGCGGCGATAATCACTGTATAGAGCTCCTGGCGGTACTGTTTCATTTTGTGGAGTTTCCAGAAGCCGTACGGCCCAGCCACCGTCCAGATGGCAAGAAGAATGATGGTTATCCCAAGAAAGACATTGACGTACTGGCGCTTCGAATATTCCCTTTTTTTACTGATCCGCCTATTTTTGCCTGTGTAGGACGTCCTCAAATCCCCTCCGCTGCAAAAGAGATAAAGATAAAAGCCTAACTTTAAAGATAGACGGCAACTGTGCGGCAAGTCAAGAGTTTTTGATTATGTTCAGGTATTATCAAATAGCGAGGGCGCCTCGTTCAGTCTTTTTATAACCCGCTTTTTGCCAATGGCAACCATGACATCGAATATTCCAGGGCCCTTGAGTTGACCTGTTATCACCGTTCTCATTCCGTTTATTATTATCCCGGGTTTAACCCCCGCCTCACTGGCAAAGGCCCGCACCGCATCCTCCGTGGTTTCAAGGTTCCAGGGCTCCACCTTCTCAAGGGCCTCGCCAAGCCTGGGAAGAAGCTCCTTGAGCTCAGGATGCTTGAGTATGTTCTTCTTGAGCGCCTTCGGATCGATTTCAAAGTCGTCTGCAAAGTAGGCCCTTCCAAGCCTTGCAAAGTCCCTGAGTGTGTGAAACCTGCTCCTTATGAGGTCCAGGGTGGAAAGGAACCACTCCCGTTTTTCGCCCTCATATGCCTCGTCCCAGATGCCCTCTTTCTTGAAATCCTCCTTTATCATCTCTGCTATCTCTTCAATGGGGAGGTGTCTTAGCCACCAGGCGTTTATGCTGATGGCCTTCGGGTCTGTAAAGAACTTCGGGTCTCCCTTCCGGTAGTTGAAGATGGAGTTGGCCTTGTTTATGCGCTCAAGGGAAAAGGCCTGGATGAGCTCTTCCTTTGTGAAGATTTCCTGGTCGGTTCCCGGGTTCCAGCCAAGGAGCACAAGGTAGTTCACAAGGGCCCAGGGGATGAATCCCATCTTCCTGTACCACTGCACAGATACCACCTCTCCGTGGGTCCGCTTGGATATCTTTCTTTTTTGAAGATCCAGGGTAAGGGGCATGTGGGCAAAGACAGGAGGTTTTGCACCAAGTGCCTCGTAGAGAAGTATCTGTTTTATGGTGTTTGTCATGTGGTCCTGGCCCCTTATGATGTGGGTGATCCTGTCCCGGATGTCGTCCACCACGTTACAGAG